>CAVOOS010000031.1:0-279235 GCA_963697635.1 uncultured Solirubrobacterales bacterium
ATCACTGTTAGCGCACCGACCAACGAGGACGTGGCCGAGATCAGGCGGGCTACCCTAAAGCGGCTTCAATGTAGGCGGCGAGACGGGGTGCGACGAGACACTCCACCGGGCAATCGACCAGAAAGGGGCAGGAATACGGACCTGGCCCTTGCCGCCGGCGATAAAAGGGCTGTTCCGGCGCACCTGGGGAGGGTCGACGGCAGCGAGCAGCAGGTCGGCAATAACGGGGATGTGGTCGAGGTGCTGGCGCAGAACAGCGGGGCCTGCGCATCCTGGCCAAGGAGGGCGAGGTCGCGGAGGTCGAGTGGCGCCGTCTGGCCGACCCCGAGACCGGCCGGCTGATGCTGGGACTTCGGGCATGCGCCGACGATCGACGCCGCGCAGGGCATGACCTTGGACGAGCACATGGACGCGCTGCCGCGGGGCACATCGGGGGTGACGGCCTTCACCAGCTACGTCGCCGAAAGCCGAGGCGCGGGGCATCACCTGCACGTGATCTCGGAAGGCGCTCTGATACGAGGCGGAACGACACCGCCAGGCGCTCGGCGACATCACGCCGATCACCACGGAGGACCTCTGGAACCGCGCCGCCGAGGACATGTCCGAAAAACCCTACAAGAGACTTGGCATCGACCTCCTGGCCGCGGCCCTGCGCGGCCGCGAAGAGGCCGTCGACACGTACATCGCCACCCACCACGTCATGGAAGATGCGCAGCTCAACGACCCCGACGCCGGCCCTACGGCGTTCCAGCGCCTGGAGGTGGCGCGCCAGGTTCTCGTTGACGGCCGCAGCCTGCAGGCGCCGGAACGCCTTGGGGCCGGCGTCGGGGTCGTTGAGCTGCGCATCTTCCATGATGTGGTGGGTGGCGATGTACGCGTCCACGGCCTGTTCGCGACCACGCAAGGCGGCGGCCAGGAGGTCAATCCCCAGCGCCTTGTAGGGCTTCTCCGACATGTCCTCGGCGGCCCGCGCCCAGAGGTCCTCTTTGGTGATTGGCGTGATGTCGCCGAGCGCCTGGCGGTGCCGTTCCGCCTCGTAGAGAGCGCCTTCCGAGATGACCGTCCAGGTGGCGCCGCGACTGCGGCTTTCGGCGACGTAGGTGGTGAAGGCCGTCACCCCTGACGTACCCCGCGGCAGCGCGTTGATGTGCTCGTCCGAGGTGATACCCTGCGCCGCGTCGATGGTGAGCGCATGCCCGAATCCCAGCATGAGCCGGCCGGTCTCGCGGTCGGCAAGGCGGCGCCACTCGACGTCGGCAACCTCGCCCTCCTTGGTACGGATGCGCAGGCCCCAATTGTTCTGCGCCAGGACCTCCACGACATCGCCGTTATTGCCGACCTGCTGCTCGCTTCCGTCGACCGTGCCCCAGGTGCGCCGGAACAGCCGCACCCGATCGCCGGCGGCAAGGGCCAGGTCGTATTCCTGCCCCCTCTGGTCGATCGCCCGGTGGAGCGTCTCGCCGCTGCCGATCTCACCGCGTGCCTTCAGCCGCTGGCGGATCGCCTGGCTGATCTCGGCCACGTCCTCGTTGGTCGGCGCGCTGACGGTGATGCCGCGCTTCGAGCCTGAGCCCAGCAGGATGTCGCGCCGGGCGATGTAGAGATCGGCGATCTGCGCCACGACCTGATCGCGGTCGCCGCCGACCATCATGGCGTGGCCGTCAGCTCGCTTCATGTTGAGCGCCTGGGCGGCCTCCCCTTCACGGAAAAGGCCGGCGATTTCCCGGCCGCGCTGGGTGGCCTGGCGCATGGTGGTGAGGAGTTCCGGCAGGGCTTCCGGGGGAAGGGCACGGCGAAGGATCTCGATGCTGTCGCCCGCCTCGATCGCCTGTGCCTGCTCCCGGTCGCCGAGCATCTTGATCGTCATGCCGGTCTTCGCCTGCAACTCGAAGAGCTTGAGCAGCGGGCGCGGGCCGATCTGGCTCGCCTCGTCAAGCACCAGGACGGTGTTGCGATTCGCTTTGAACTCGCCGCTGTCGATCATCGCCAGCAGGGGCGAGAGGGCGTAGGTCCGGCGGATACCGGCGTCCTGAAGGGCATCGGCCTGGCGCCAGGCCATCGCGGCACCGATCACCTCGCGGCCTTGGGCGCTGAACCGCGTGTCCGCGTGCCAAGCGTCCACCAGGGGCTGCAGCAGCGTCGTCTTGCCGGCGCCGGCGACGCCGGTGAGCATCGTCAGCGCGCCGCCCTCCCCGAGCGCGTGGATGGCGGCGCGCTGCTCGGCCGAAAAGGCGATTCCGGCGTTGTCGATCGCCCGGCGCAGCGCCTGGACTGAGAGCGCGCCTGAGCGATCGCGCGCGCTCTGGTGGGCGAGGTCGGCGAGTTTCTGCTCGATGCGGATTTGCGCGGTGTTGGTGACCCGGACCTGGCCGTCGAACATGCCGACGACCAGCGCGACATGCTCGCCTTTCAGCCGGATGCCCCGCTCTTCGAGCAGTTCGACCACGCGCTTGATGTCGTCCGGTCCGCCGGCGATGCCGGTGCCGATCAGGCCCCTGGCGGCGTACATCCCGAGCTTCTCGTGGGTGATGACGGCAGCGGTGTGGAACTCCTTGGCCAGATGGCGGGCCGCGAACGCGTAGGCGCGGTCAAACCGCTCCTGGTCGGTCAGGCGTTCGTGGGTGGCATCCTCCATGACGGTCTGATGCTGCCAGCCCAGGGATGCGGCTTGTTCCCGCCAGATCCGCTTTTCGTCGGACTTCATCTTGCCGAGCCGACCCTCGGCACTTGCCTCCTCAACGATGTCGAGCTTCTTGTCGATCGAGAGGTCGTCCCAGTCGAGGCCCTGGCTTTCCGCGAACCGCTTGGCCTTGTGCAGGATCTGCTTGTCGCGCTTGCTGAAGGCCCGGTTGACGTCTTCCGGGATCGCGGTGACGACGATCGCCTGCTCGTTGGCGTCGTAGTCCACCTGGATCCCGAGCCGCCGCAGCTCGTCGGCCAGGACCGCCTGGAAGTAGGCGCCGAACTCCTTGACCCGCGCGTCGGTCAACGCCCGTGTGTCCAGCGAGCCGACGCGGCCCTCCGCCGTGACCACCAGGTTCATCAGAAAATTGTGGACGTGCATATGCGGATCGCCGGCGACCGGCGCATCGAACAGGTAGGTCTGCCCGCCAGATCCGTCCTGCATTTGCAAGGTGGGACGGGCCGTGTGATGGCGGAAGCTGATCCAGCCGACCGCCCCCGGGTCGGCCCCATCCTCGCCGCCGGCGCCTTTGCGAGCCCAACCCAGGACCTGGGCCACGTAGCGCATGGCCCGGTCGCCGGCGCGATCGACGGCGTTCCAGAGGGCGGCGCTCTCCGAAGGCGTGGCGGCGAACTCGGCCGCGAGGCTGACCGATTTGTGCGGGCTGAACACCAGGTCGAAACCGGAGAGCTTGCGCGTGTGCCGCGACCAGGCCTCGCCAGTATCGGCGCGCCTGGCCTCGAACAGGCGCGACATTTCGGCGTCGCGGGGCATCTTTCGGGGGTCGATGCCAATTGCCCGTGCGAGGATCGCCGGCATGTCTGGCCGCCAGGTCGCCCGGCTGTCGCGACCCGTGTAGTAGGCGGTCAGCCGCCCACCCTCTTCCAGCTGTCGCCCGGCTGCGTCCACAGGCGCAGGGTGGATCGGCTCGGGCGTGTTCTCGGTGAAGTAGCGGAGGATCAGGTGGCCCTTCGAGGCCGCGGCGATCTTCCGGAAGTTCATCATGCCCGGGCGATTCCGTTTGTCCTGGCATGCCCATCCGGCTGTTCGGTCCCGTCGCCGAGCACGTGATCGGCGATGGCGGTGACGTCTCCTTGCAGGCGCTTGATGGCGATGATCATGTCCCGCTGCTGGGCGACCAGGGCAGCGATCAGGTCTTCCAGTTTCGGCCCGTCCTTGCCGCTGTCCCTCGGCAGCAGCATGGCGACCAGGCTTCGCACCAGTTCGAGCGTCTCCCGCGTCTGCTCCAGGATGATGGTGAGTTCGTCCCCTTCGCGGGCCGATGCCGCTCCGTTCGCGACGCCCGCTTGCCCTGCGCGTTGCTGTGCCATGCCCGCCTCCGCTCGTGCCGACAGCGTGGGCGAGCGGGATGCGAATGGCGGACCCTGCTTCCACCGAATGCCCGATCGGCGGTAACGGCCCCGTGAGTGAAAAGTGGCCGGCCCAAAAGCACCAACGGTGCATTGGTCCATATGGCTCACCTTGCTGTGGCGTTCCCGTGTCGCTGGTGTGCCGGAGGCATGGCGTTGGCGTGGCGGTCGAGCGCGGCCGGCGGCCGAAAAAGCTTGCGCCAAGGGTATCCCCATTCGCAAGTCGGGCCGCGACGCTGCCCGCATGCGAGGAACCGAAAGGGCCTGCGGGCCGTGTTACGCGAGATCGACCAGAGTGCCGACAGGTCATGCCTGTTCTGGTGGATGGTCGAGCATCACGATGAGCTGAAGACCACAGGCGTCGGGCCGGCGCCTGCAATGGGCGCCGCGTTGTGCACGAGGTTTGCCGAGCTATCCCTGACAGACATCAACGGCAAGCCGGCGTCGCCGAGGACCGCTCGCGAGACGTGGTTGCGCGCAAGGCGTCGCGGTCGAGGAGGCGAATAGGCGCCTGGCGGCCAAGCCTCCAGCCCGCGTCGGAGCGGTCTATCCCTCCCGCATCCCGAAGGAGTGGCGGCCCACGGTTGTGCCACCAATCGCCCCGTCGCCAGCACGGCGCCGGGATACCAGCGCCCGTGGCGAAGCCGGGGGTGCCGGCGCGCGCGCCAGCGTTGGACCCCCCGCTCACCGAAGAGGAAGAAGCCCGCGTCGAAGCAGCGCTCGACCAGGTGCGCGAGCAGTTTCGCGAGAAGGACTGGTACCTCAATCCGTTTCCACCCCCAAAGAGGAGAGCAGACTGATGCCTGATGGTCAGATAAGGGCGGCCGACCGGCCGCCGATCCTGTGGATCGCGCTGGGCCGGCAGAGGGTTGGCAAGACGGTGTTGCTGAACACCGCCGTTCAGTATTTCCGAGGCCTCGGGAACCCGCTGCGGGTCTGGAACGCGGACCAGCAGAACCGGAGCCACACCCTGTCGCTGTTCTTCCCCGACGCCGAGGAGGTGACGGGGAGCGGGATCGAGGACGGGATGGCGTGGACCGAGGCTCGGATCGTGCACCAGATCGCGCATGGCTATGACGCCGTTCTGGATGTCGGCGGCGGCGCGACGGGCTTCGCGAAGCTGGTCCAGGAGGTTCCGCTCCTGGATGCGCTGGACAGCAGTTCACTCCTGGTGGTCGGCCTCTTCTGCACCGGCCCGGAGCGGGCTGATCTCGACTATCTGGAGCAGTTCGCACACGCTGACATGTTCATGCCGCCCGCGTCGGTGGTCGTCTTCAATTCCGGCCTGGTGCTGTCTGGGCGATCGACCGAGGGCGCGTTCGCGCCGATCACGAAGGCGCCCGCGGTCAAGCGGGCGCTCAGCCGGGGGGCGCGGGTCGCGGTGATGCCGGCGCTCACCTGCATGGCGCAGGTGACGGATCGCGGGCTGACGTTCGAGGCGGCGATGAACGGGGTCGCCAAGGACGAGTGGGGTCCGCTGTCCCTGTTCGATCGCGCACGGGTGAACCGCTGGTGGTCTCGCGACGTGCCGCAGTTCTTCGGGGCGTTCCCGTCGGAGTGGCTGCCGCTTCCCCGCGAGAGGAACGCGAGCGGGCCGCTGCCTTCCTCGACAGGTGAGGTCGCGTGATGGACGCACCGCCGCCGGAGAGGGCGCCCGAGCGTGTTGGGTCGTCGGCGTCCGAATGGGTCGAGGAGTTCAAGCGGCGGTCCCTCGAGGTCCAGCGAGCCGCGGACGAGTGGGCGGTGCGCTGGCAGGAACCGGAGGGTCGGTTCATTTCGGCCCTTCTCGGTGCGGTGGAGACACTCGGTCGCTTGGCGGCGTCCGGACAGGCGATGATCGAGGCGGTCGCGCGGGACAGCCGGGCCGCGGCCGAGGCGGAGTATGCGCAGGCGCGGGAGGTGACGAAGGCGGCGCAGCTGGCGCTGAAGCAGGCACGCAACGCGCAGCTGGCACTGGTGGTGGAGCAGGAGAACGTCACTCTTCGAATGATTGACCAAACGCTACCTCTGTTCGCAGAGCGGCTGGAGAAAGTGCTGGTGATCCGGGAGCAGCGGTGGAACGCGGATGTGCGCCGGCGGCGCTACGCGCTGGCCGGTGCCGTGACGCTGGCCGTGTTTGTGGGTGGCTTTACGTTGGCCGCCTGGATGGATGGCGACAAGACCGCTGCATTTGATCGGTGCCTGACGCAATCCATTGATGCGCAGGGTCATCGTTATTGCGACATCACCAGCTTTGCGGTGCCGAGTCATGCAAGCCAAGCCCAGTGATGCCGTTCGCAGTTTGCTGTCGGATGGTCGAGTCCTCGTGCAGGAGGGCATCCGATGAAGTTGCAAAAATTTCGTAATCCGCGCGAGCGGCTCCGGTCGGTCCGGCGTGGTTGTCCACGCGGCGCCGCCCTGGCCGGCGCCGGGCTTGCGGCGATGGCGGTAGTCGCTGGTCCGGGTCCGGTGACAGCGCAGCAGGCGGCAACGCTGAGTGGGCCGCCGGTGCAGGTTCGGCCTTATGTCTCCGAGCCTGGGGTTCCGCAAATCACGATCAATCCCGGCACACCCAGTCCTTTCCCAAGCGACACTGGAGGGGCTGGCACCGGAGGAGGCGGAACGGGCGGCGGTGGCAACGTCGGCAGCAGCGACGCTCTCAACACAATGATGGGAACGACCTGGGGCAACACCGCGGTCGCGAATGCGGAGTCCCTCGGAGTAAACCCGTCGGCGCTCGCTGCAACGTGCGTCCTTGAGTTGGGCTGTCAGAACGTCGGCGGTTCCGGCACTGTCGCCGGCGCTTTTCAGATGACGGCATCGACTTACACTGCGATGATCAACTCAGCGGTCGCACAGAACCCGTCACTGGCGGGCCAGATCGTGCCTGGCCTCGCTGGCCAAATGGACCCAGCAACAGAAAGCATCGCTGCGTCGGAGTATCTGCTGCAAGGCGCGCAGTCCTTGGAAAACACGGAGTTTCGAGCCCTACAGTGCTCGATGATCGCGGCTACTACAACTTTGGGCCCCAAGGTGGGCGGCAACTCGCGCACGGCGGCGACGACTATTGAGCCAGTCTCAAGTGTCCTCAATATGTATACGCCGAGCCAATTGGCAGCAAACGGGATCACGGCAGGTGAAACGGTAGGACAATGGCGGTCGAGTGTTGCGGCGAAAATCGGCAATGCCGCCGGTCAATCAGTTCTGTCGTAGAGGAGAGACGATCATGATAGAGGTTTGGCGCGCTTCTGCTTGCGTCGGGGTGGGTCCTGACAGCGGTTGCCCATGCCCAAGGCTACACGCCTGTGCGGCCGGTGAAGACGCTATCTGGGTGGCAGTGCATGTCGCATTGCCTCCGTTTATGGTGCCGACGGTAGCAAATCTCCTCCGGTGCCCGTCTACGCGGCCCCGGCCCTGGCGCGCCGCGCGGTCGGACTGGGGCTGGTGGTTACCGTTCCGGAGCCGCTCCAACCGGTGAATGGCCGTGTCGGATGCGATGGCCGAACGGAAGGAAGGTGTGGATCCCGGCTGACGAGTTGGCTCCCTGGCACAGTCTCAGCAATCCAAATGCAGTCTGTTCCTACGTTATGTCCAATGGCGCTAGTCGGCTTCACGACCTACAGCTGATTGAGGCCAAGGGCTTGACGATATCGTTGCGCGGCAGAAGGCGAAACGGCCACCGTACACCTTCGGTGTGGCTAATTCCCAGCGTCCTTCTTTTTCTGGTCGGTGCTGGAAGCTATAATTCTGCCGGCGCGCGGGCGATGGCGGAGTTGCTGTGCTCGGCGCGGTCGCGAGCAAGGATCATGCGAAAGGGGCCGACCCGAGTGGGCCGGCCCCGTTTGCTGCGTGGCTCAGTAGGGCAGGTCGGATTCTGTGATCTCGGGCGCGTCCCAGACAATGCAGGTGTGGTCGAGGTCGTGCCAGGTCTCGATGTGGCGGATGGTGTAACCCTGTGCGGCGAGGGCGGCGTTGTCGTCGTGGGCGTCGAGGTCCGTGGCGACGGTTCCGTTGCTGAGGTGCGTCATGGCGAAGTTCCTTTGCTGCATCAGCCCGATTGCTGATGAGCAGCGGGAATGCCGGGCTTCGCGGCGGCTCAACCCTCGAGGTGCGCAAGCGGGCGGGGTCGGGTTGCGGCAGACGCGGGCCGCTCTTCAGGCCTGCGGCTGACGCGGCCTGGCCCTGCTGTAGCTTGCGTGCCTCGACCGCGCTTGCGCGGCGCCGCAGGCGGGGTTGAACCGACGCGATCTTGCCCGGCATTAGAATGGAAGATCAGCAGGCGAGCGCTTTCCCCCGGACGGTGTCGGCGGTGGTCACCGTTCGCAGCGCGACTGCGCATCGTGCGCGGATGATCACGCCCGAGCTGAAAGCGGTGTTGGGGCCGTTAGCGGACTCGCTGCCGCGCGCCGCGGCGGTCGTCGTGTCGGGCCTGCTTGCGCTCGCGCTCGCAGATATCGCGGGCGGGGCGTTTCGTCGCGGCAGGCCGCTGTCGTTCCTGGTGGCATGGCTTCTCGCAGCTGGCTGCGTGATCGCCGGGTGCCTGGCGTTTCGTAGTTTGGCGCAATTCGGCGTACGTCGATCGCTTCTGGAACCGCTGAGCCTTGGAGGGATAGCAGCGTTCGCCTCGGCGGAGCGGCTTCCAATCGCCGCGGCAGTGACGGTCGGCGTTCTGATCGCGGGCGCGTTGTGGCGGCGGACGCGAGCCCGCGACGTTAGCGCGGCGAGCGTGCTCACTGAGAAGCCGGACCGTGCCGCTGCGATCGGTGCGCTCGGAGAGGCATTGGTCGCCGGCGAGGTGAGCGCGCTCGGACGGCCGGTGTTGCGCAACGTCATTCTGCTGGATGGCACGCACTCGGTGGAGATCGATCTGCTCGTGCGTGTTTCTGACGGAATCCTGGTTTTGGAGGCGAAAACCTGGTCCGGATTTATCAGCGGATCGGAGGACTGGCCGATCTGGACGCAGCATCGGAAGGGTGGCCGAATTGAGACGTTTCGCAATCCGGTTCAGCAAAACCTTGTCCACGTTCGAGCGGTCGAGCGGTTCGTCGCTGATTCGGCGGTGTGGGTACGCGGGTTTGTGGTAAGCGCTGGGCATGCTGATTTCGCCGCGCAGATTGCACGGACCGTCGTTCCCCTTGCAAACCTCCGAACCGTGGTGCAGCACCATGTTGCGATTCCGTTGGTCGGCCAGAGCGCGATTGACGTCGCCTGGTCGCGCCTTGCGGCGGAGGCGATGCGAAGCAAGCGACGCCGATCGGCGCACGCAGCCTATGTGCGTTCACGCAAAAGAGTCTTCGCCGATCGCAGGTGAGTCTTGTACTTTGTGAATCGGCTGTGCTAATCTGCGTCGCACCAGCGTGATGCGGAGAAATCGATGTTGTCGGAACGTCGGATCACTATGGAGGCGATCGACCGCTCGCGAAATGTGTTCCGGTCCTGGCGCTGCGAGATCGAGCGTGATCTGTTCGGTGTGATGCTGGTCAGCGTGACTTTCGGGCGCACGGGAACGCAAGGCCGGACCATCCGGCGCGTTGTTCACGATGAATTGGCGGCCATGGCGTTGGCGCGACGATCACTTGCGCGGCGCGCGACCGCCGTAAAGCGGTGCGGCGTTGGCTATCAGGTGATCGAGTGTGTGGGCTTCGGTCTCACGGTGTCGGATCACTGACTCGTTCGCGTTTGCGACAACCGCCGCGGTGATTGCAACGGCCGACTCGCCCAGCGTACGATCCTTGCGGGAACCAGGGGAGGCGAGGGGCGATGGCGAAGACGCGGGATGAGGGTGGCGCCGTGATTCTGCAGTTTCCGTCAGTGCGGCGCGAGCCGTCCGCCATCGAGGCAGTGGCGCGGCTGGCGCCGTCTCGGTCCCTGGTTGACAGCCTCCTCGCTGAAGCCGGGATCGCGGCCCACGATGCAGCCGCCGGGATGGCGCGGGAGCTTGCTCACCAGTTGCGTGCGTTGGAGGCGGGCGAAGGGTCCGACGGCGCCATCATTCGACTGCGTCGGCTTGTGGACGCGCACGTGTTGCACGCGATGGATTTATGTCGGGAGTATCAGGTGGCGGCGGACCGCTTGATCAGCCTGGAGGTGCAGGCTGCTCGGGCGGACCGACTGACCGGGGCACTGCAAGCAGCTTTACATGTCGCGCGTGCCAATCTGCGGGGTCGGGCGATTGCGGCGCGTGCGGCTGCCGATGCCATGGAAGGGGCAGCCAAGGCACTGGTGTCCTACATCCGGGGGGTTGCCGAAAGCAGCGTGCCGGATGCTGCCGAGCCGGAGCAGCTGTTATTGTTCGCCGCGGCCGGTTGATGGCCACTGTGTCCACCCCATGGCCCTCTGACAGATAGGACGTTCGTCGTCGGAAGGCGATCCTATGAATGACGACGATTTCCGAACATTTGTGCTGGGACTTCCGGAGACGAAAGAGGGCCAGCACGCCGGGCTTCCAACCTTCCTGGTGCGTGGTCGTCGTTTCGCCACGCTCGGGTGGCCTGACCCGCACAAAATCGCCGTCGCGCTCAGCCTCGAGGAGCAGGACTTGCTGCTGACCACCTGTCCGCTTGTGGTTGAACGGGCGGCTGGCGCTTGGGGCCGGCGCGGACACACCCATCTCGACCTCGCGGCAGCCGACGATGCCACAGCGCGCAGCGTTATCATCATGGCATGGCGCAGATGCGCGCCACCACGTTTGGCTAGGTCTTTCCAATAGCTCGGGCGTGGTAGCCGTTCGCAATCTCGTGGTCGGACCCTGCCTCCCCCAGCGAGGAGCTGATATGCGGGCGATTTTGGTGCTGATGGTAAGCCTGCTGGCGTGCGCGCGAGCGACGGGCGCGTGGGCGCAGATGGACTTGCCTGACCCGCGACTGACGCCCGGCGCGCTGAATCCCGGCGTGACGCAGGAGAACATCGGCGACACGATCTGCGTGGCAGGCTGGACGCGGACGGTTCGGCCGCCGGAGGACTACACGGAAGATCTGAAGCGTCGGCAAATTCGCGAGTATGGTTATGCCGATCGGCGGCTCGGGCACTACGAGGAAGACCATCTCGTGCCGCTGGATCTCGGCGGATCGCCGACCGATCCGCGCAACCTGTGGCCGGAGCCGCGACGCACGGCTGATGGCTGGGATGCCGATCGGAAGGATGAGTTGGAGTATGCATTGAACCGGCTTGTGTGTTCCGGCCGGGTTCCGTTGGCAGAAGCGCGGGGCGCCATTGCGACGGACTGGATTGCGGCCTATCGCCGGTATGTTTCGGGTGCGGAGTGAGACCCGCGGTTTGGGATTTCCCACCATCACGATCCCGGCGCGGGATGAGGCGCTGGCGTTTTCTGGCGGACGGCGCTGGCCTGCGGCGCGATAGCGGCCGGTCGCGTGAGGGCCGGCCGTTTGCGTTCAGTCACAGCACAAGGACGTTGGGTTGGCTAATCGCAGCAGGAAGTCGCAATGGCAACGGGATGGCGCGCAGAAGCAGACGAGATCGTAACCTGCGAGCGACGGGATCATCGCCATCAGTTTCGGTTGTGTCGGCAGCCACGCTTCGTATTTGTCGCACACCTCGTCGCGGGTTCCGTCGCGTCCGATGACGAACGGGTTTCCGAGCGGCGAGGGTCTGCCGCAGTAGCGGGCGTTCGGCGGCAACGGTCCGCGAATGTCACGTTTGTTGAGCACGCGCGGGGTGCGCTGCGCGCAGGCAACGGTGTCGCCGAGCCGCTTTAATCGGATTATGGACTGGCGAAGATAGGCGAAGACTCGGGGCGCGCGCGACGGAAGTTCGGCGCGGCCGGTGCCGAGGCCTGCGCTCGGACAGACGACTGTGCCGCCCAGGCGAATGTGATCGAATGCCGGTGCCAGGTCGTGATCGATGATGGCGGTGATGCGGTCGTAGTCGGCATCCGTCCAATAGGCACTGTCTTCACGGTCCGGCGCTCGCTTCGTCGCGACCCCGACGGCATTTGTGTGTCCACGGCAAGCTGCGGCCTGGCCGCCACGTCCGCGACGCAGTTCGTTGTCGCCGAAGAGGAAGAGGCGATCCGGGTGCGCGTGAAGGTCGTCCGAGACGATCCGGTCCTGGAAGATAAGTGGCATCGTGTCAGGCCTCGGCGATGAGTTGCCGGGGCGGCGGGCGGCCGCCCCGGTGTGTGGCGGTCAAGCAGCGAGGCGGAGGGTGTCTGCGGCGATGCCTCGCTGTTCGGCGCGTGCGATCCGGTCGCTGGCCAGGGCATAGGTTTTCAGGTCGAGGTAGCGTTCACGGGGGGTGAGGTCCTGCCATTCGAGGATGTCCACGGGGGACCAGGGGACGCGGTCGGCTGGCGGCAGGCCGGCGGCGGCGCGCTCGGCGTCCAGCCGTTCGTAGAGGCTGGCGATCTCGGCCCGCTCGGACTTTTTGAGGCGGGCGCGGGTGAGGCGGCGGGCGTAATTCTCGGCGGTTTCCCCCGGGCGGTGGCTGCGGAGGGTGGTGTCGGTAAGGCTGGTGTGGCTCACGGGTTGATCCTTCCATTTCGTCTGCGAAGCAGCGCTGACGTGCGCTGCTTCCCGGGGCCGCGTGAGCGGTGGGGTTGGAAGGGGAGAAGCGGGTTCGCGGGGACCCGGAACGCAACGAAATTGACGGCTTCGGCAATTTCGTCTGTCGTTCTGGGCGGAAGCCGCTTCAGGGGGAGAGAAGGGGCGAAGCTCCTCGGCCCCCTCGGAGCCGCGTCTGCGGCGATTTACTGCGCGAGCGATGCTAGCGCGGATGCGGCGAGACGCCGCTTGGCGGCTCGACTTCCCTTATCGAGCGTAGGGCTTTGACAGCCCTGCGCGAGGTTAGGGAAGCTGCGTAGCGGTCCCCGCAGGGGACGCGCGCGGAATCCTTGGCCCTGCACCTTCAGAAACCTGATCGCCGCCCGGGACGCGAGAACGCAACGAACCTGAAGCTGTGCCGCCCGGGGTGCTGACGCCGCATGTTGCAGCACGATTGACCGTGGCGGATGTTCGCCTGCTGCGAGATCTGATTGGAAGAGGAGACTCTGTTGTGGCAAAGGATCTGGCTTGGCCATTGGCATTGAGCCTGCCTTCGCGGATTTCACAGCGCGTTCGGACCTCATTCCCGAGCTTATTCGCCACTACATCGATACGCAGATCGAGCATCTGCGGGTGCTAGGATACGACGCCGTTAGTTGCCTGGTCGATCTCCGCGAAATCGCCGCGGAGACTGTCGAGGCAGTCGCTCAAATCGAGGCGGTTCGATTGCGTCGTCGTCGGTGCGGGATCGCGTGAGCCGCCGGCGCGACTGATCCTGTTCGAAATTCAACCTTGTTCACATGCCGGCGCCAGGAGCGAGGATCACGTTCAACATCGCGCCGGCCGACACTGCGGAGGCCATGCAGCGTTGGATCAAACCTTGAACGGGACCAATTCCGCGGATCGCGAGGTCCGCCATAAATGAACAGCAGCAGTCCCTGAAAGGGTTTCCGCCCTGCAAGATCAAACAGCCATGATGGGAGACAGCGGAGACTTCGGGGACGAGGGCAACCAAACGCCGAGTTTTCCGGCCAACCGCCAGCCCTCCCCTTGATCGGGGAGGGCGTCGGCGGAAGGGAGGGGAGTGGCTGAGCCGCTCTGACCTGTCCATCGGTGTCGTGGAGGTGAGAGCGGTACCCTTCGCGGTGGTTCGGTATGACGCGCGTCCGGAGAAGCGGCGGGAGCCAAGCGGCCCCCGCCTGCCTCGTCTTACCCGAGCGCGTCCAGCTCGGCGGCTGCGGCCTGGCGGCTGACATTGCCGGCGGGGACGCTGGGGCCTTCGTAGGGCTTCCATTCGTCGCCGGTGATCGCAGCGTAGGCATGGACGGCGCCCTCCGCGGCAGCCAGCAGGGCATAGGCAGTGAGGCCGGCCTGGGCCGCGAAGGCGCGGGCGCGGGCGGCCTTGGTGTCGAAGCCGTAGACGCCGTCGCGGTCCTCGTCGCGATCCTCGTTGGCGAGCTTGGCTGTGAGGTCGCGGGCCTGGGTGACCTTGCTGCCGTAGAAGGTGGCGCCGCCGTGGGCGGACCCGACAAAGGCGCCGACGACGCGCTGGAGGTGAATGCGCATGGCCGTCTCGTTCACGGTGGGTTGCAGTGCTTGGGCGGAAAGGCCGATCTGCTCTTCGGTGGCCTCTCGGATGCCGTCGTAATCCACGGGGTCGAAGGTGTAGGCGGTAGCGATCTTCTCGGCCTGGACGGCGGAAGGGGCGAGCCGGATGACGAGCTCGAGGGTGATTGCCTGGCGGGCCTCTGGGGCGCGGGCAGGCTTCGGAGCGGATTTCTGAGCGTTTTTCGCGGACATGTTCGGATCTCTCAACTCCCGCGGGGTAGCAGGCCCCATGCCTGCATCTTTCCTCCTCGGGTGCGGTTCGTTGAGGCCGGGCACCAGGCGGCTGAGGCACATGCTGTTGGGCGCGGCCGAGTTGTGAGCGAGCGCGCCTCTTGGGGCGTGCGCGGCGAGCGGCTCCGCCGCGCCACCAACAGCGTTTGCCGCAGACGACGCCCGGCCTAGAAGCCGCGCAACCCGAGGGGGTGATGCGGGCCGTGGGGTTTGCGGGCCCTGCGGTGGTGAGAGGTGACTCGTACCCTGGCGGCGGAGGACGCCGTCAGAAGCATTTCGCGGGAAGCCTGCGGCCTGCAGGTCTGCCCGGGCGTTCGCAGACGAGAGCAGGCAGCCATTTCGGCGCTTCTTCAGGCAGACCATCGCTGCGCCGACCTCGGCGCGAGGCAACGGCGATGCGACGGTGAGCGACGCCAGGAAGAGCTGATCCGCGCACCGCGCGCCGCGGCCAGCGGGACCGAGGCGGCTGCGCTCACCTCCGGCGTGCCGGCGATGCCTCTCCCGGCGCGGCGTCGAGCCTCGCTGTTCGGCGGCAAGGTTTCGCGGGCTGGCACCGCATCACGCTCGCCATCGGAACCGCACGAGGTCCCGACCTGGCGGGGCGATCAGAGACCAAGGCCCCGTGCGCCTGCCCGTCAATCGGCGGGCGCCCGCCGTTGCCCTGTCATCTGCGGAGGCAGGGTGCCTGCCCTATCTGCGACGCCGGTGAGGATGGCGCACCGAGGTCCTCTCCCCACTGGCAAGCTCGGACGTCTGGCCCTGGCGTCAAGATGGGACACCCCGCACGGGGAGACCTGCGCGGGGTGCGAAGCGTCGCCCATTCGACGCTTCCAGGGTTCAGCGCCCCGTTCGCAAGTTGCCCTGTTAGATCGTGCCTTCCAAGTGCGATCGAGGGTGCGACGATGAAGCGAGGCGCGGTTCCGAAACGTATTCTGACGGTGCGCGAGTTTCGCGAGTACAGTCCGTGGGACACGCCGAGATACCGGGTCGTCGATGCCGTGCGCGTGTTGCGTGCGTGGCTGGCTGATCCGTCGGTGCCGGACGAGCTTCGTGTGGGCGACGCTGATCTGTTGACAGAGTTGCAGGCCCATCTGAAGGAGCGCGGCCACAATCGCATTTCGCTGATCACGCGTGAGCAACTCGAGGCGGAGCGAAACGGCAAGGGGCAGACGCGGCACTGACGGCGCCGCGTGGGATGCCGCCGGTCCGGAGACCGGCGGCGGGCCGCTCAGGCGGTTCGTCCCGGCTGGCGCGGCGTGTTGTCGTTGGCCGGCTCTCCGATGTCGGCCTTGTAGTCGAAGGCGAACTTCAGGAAGGGCGGCAAGCTGACGGTGATGCCGAGCTTGATTTCGGCTTTGCGGGTGAGCCGCCTGCTCAGGCGCTTCGCGCAGCGGCGGATGCGGCGGACGGTTCGGGTGAGGGCTGAGATGAAGGTGGTCATGAAGATGTCTCCTGCTGGAATGGTTGCGATCGCGGAGACGGTCGACGGCGCGGCAGCGGCGTAAGCACCCCGGAGGGGGCGCAACGGAGTGGAGCACCGCAATGCGGTTGCTGAGCCGCCGGCGTGCCGTAGGCTCCGCCATCGTGAGCAACCCCGGCAGGGAGACGACATCGCCCACCTCCCCTGCCCTCGCCTGGGCCGTGCGCCTCAGATGCTCCAAAGCGCTCGCGTGACAGTCTCAGCAGACGGCTCACCCACAAAGCGATAATATAAGCAATATCAATCGTTTATGTTGCCTGCTGCCGCCAAATGGGTGTATGTGTTTCGTAGGTCGACGAGGAGAGATGCCATGCGCATCGAACTGCTGCCCGGCATGACGAACGTGGTGCGATTTCCGGTCGAGCGCCGGGCTCGGGCCACGCTGGAATTGCTGCGTGGGGTCGCTCCGGACGTGCGGGAGGTGCTGAACCTCGCGGAAGCGTTCGGGATGGAGCCGCCCGTGCATGACCTGCGCGAGCGGGCCGACGCTGCGACGGCGGAGCACATTGCGGCCCACGTGCCGCGGGACGCGCCGGTGCGTGACGCAATGCTGACCGAGCTTGAGCGGCCTGTGGTCGAGCGGGCTGTGGCAGCCTGCAGGGCAGCGCACGATACATCGCTGGAGGCCTCCGAGGCGCAGCAGCTGTTGCTGGGCGCGCAGACGGCCGGCCAGTTCTGGATCGATGGATTGCGGGAGCGGGCCGAGGCGCTGACCGAGCGGGCAGCGACGCTGCTGCTGACGGCGCATGCACGGGCGGAGGAGGCCGAGGGTGTGGCGCGGGCGGTCGGCCTGGCGCGACGCGGTACGGGGTGGGCGCCGCGGAGCGTCGTCGACGACATGGACACGCTGATCGCTGTCCAACTCGCCGCGGGCTGAGTCCCCGTTTCACAAAGTGACGGCGGAGCATGGGGCTGTGGTGAACAGTCCGGTGCGCCGTCATGTCCGAGTTCTGCGAACGTCCGATTGGGTGGGATTGAAGCGGTGCTGGGCGCGGCTCCCAATGGCCAGGTTCTGTCGACCGTTTCGCTGGAACCTGCGGAGGATCGTTTGGCGCGCGCGGCCTTTGGCCGGAAGCCCAAACTGGCCCCCCACCAGGCACGAGAAGTGCGGGAACGACTTGCCAGCGGTGAGACACAGCGTAGCATCGCCCTGCAGCTACAACGTCAGCCAGGCGACGATTTCGAGACTGATGGATGATGGTGTAGGGGCGTGCAGAGTAAGAGAGGACCCAACGTGCCTGATGTCCCCCCACAGATACGTGAGATCGCAGAGCGGCTGCGCCGCGATGAGCGAGTCAATCGCCGACCGCTTCAAGCCTTCCTTGGTTGGTTCGATGCTGCCAGACGGGGAACCGCTGTTGTTGCCAATATAAAGGAAACTCTTCGCTCCGCTGGGATAGAGACCGATCCTGACTTTGCCACCTGCAATGCTGGCGACTTCATTGCCTTTCGTTTGACGGGTGGGGGTGAGAAGGCAAGTCCATCAGCCGCGGATATAACCGCAGGCAAACCGGTTCGCGTCGAACCTCAGACAGTGGAGCCGACGGAAGCGGAATTGGTTCAATCCAGCCCGGACTTAGATGAACCCTCGGATGACTTTCTTGAGCCGGAAGGCGATGATGACCCACCCGTGGAGGATGACGACCGTCCGGTTGTCAGTAGGCCGTCAGATTGGACGATCACCGCGTTGCGCGAGAAATGGGAGGGCGGATTACTGGACCTGCAGCCCAGTTTTCAACGAGAATATGTGTGGCAACTAAAGCCCGAACTGCCGTCCCGCCTGATTGAGTCCATCTTGCTAGAGATTCCAATTCCCCCACTTTATTTCGGTCGTTTGAGCGGTGGAAAGCTTGAGGTAATTGACGGACAGCAGCGCTTAACCACGTTGATCGAGTTCATAACAAACAAATTTCCGCTTCAACGTCTGACACGCATGCCCAGCCTCAATGGTCAGAAATTTCGCGACCTGTCCATTGAATATCAGGAGAAGATTAAGGACACGCCCATTCGTACTGTCGAGATAAACGCTGGTAACAACACAGACCTCCGGTTTGAAATCTTTGAAAGGCTGAACCGAGGTTCGATGGCGTTGAATGAGCAAGAATTACGAAACTGTGTGTTTCGGGGCGGCTTCAATGTGTTGCTCGCAGAGTTAGAACAAGACGGCAAATGGCGACGTGTCAAAGGAGGAAGCACTCCCGAACCGCGCTTCAAAGAAAGAGAGATGATTTTGCGATTTTTCGCGCTTGCGAATAGAGTGCAATTTTATAAAGGAGGACTTAAGCGTTTTCTAAACGACTATATGGCAAAACACGCTCCGCGAGATGCCGCCGCAATCGAAGAACAGGCTCGATTGTTCCGGCAAACGATGCAAAACGTATATACTGTCTTCGGCCCCAATTCGGGAAGACTTTATAGCATTCCATCAGGAAGCCGTGATGGAAGGTGGGACAAAAAGTTCTCGATAGCCGCCCTAGAGATACAGGCATCTGCTTTGTTGGAGCAAGACCCTGCGAAGGTGCAGAAGGTAGCTGATCAAATTCAAGAACATTTCTTATTCCTTGCTGCTGACGGACAAATCTGTGCAGGAGGCAATCTCTCAGGCGACTGGCGGCAGCGTGCCAACAAAATTGCGATGGTCCGCGTTCAAGTCTGTTATTCAGCCGGGTGCTCGAAAACGTAACCATTGAGCCAAGGTTTTTTAGTTTTGAGTTCCGAAAGCAATTGTATGATGCAAATCCTGTTTGCGCCATTTGTAAAAACCGGATGCATTTGCTTGAAGATAGCACAGTGGATCACATTCTCCCATACAGCAGGGGTGGAAAGACGATTCGGGAAAACGGTCAGCTTTCCCATAGGTCCTGCAATGCGATCAAGAATGCGACTATCCCCCCGGATGCGGCGGCACAGAACGCCGAATCAAAAGCCGGGCAGACAGAACCGCATTGCCGAAAGGCGCCTTTCCAGGCAAATCAAGCACTCTGCCAACTCAGCCAGAAAGCGCATCTTCGACGGCGCCGCCGAGGCCAAGCCGATTGCGCTCGCCTGCTCGCCGCCGCCCACGGGACGCAGACGGTGGACGCTGACGCTGCCGGAAGAGGCCGTCGTGGAATTGCACATCGTTGGTCGCGCCAGCGACAACACGATCAGCAGGACGCTCAAAAGAACCCCTCACGCCCCACCTGCGGAAGCAATGGGTGATCCCGCCAGACGCCGGCGCCGCCTTCGTCGCCGGCATGGAAGATGTGCTGGAGGTCTGCCATCGGCCGCATGATCCAGCCGCCCGGTGGTCTGCCTGGACGAGACATCGAAGCAACGCATCAAAGAGACGCGTGTGCCGATCCCGGCCAAGCCGGGACGCCCGGCGCGGCACGACTATGAATACGAGCGTGTGGATCGGCGTGCGGTCCCGGCGCCGATGGGCACCGCGAACATCTTTATCGAGCGGCTGTGGCGCAGCCTGAAATATGAAGAGGTGTTCACCAAGGCGTATGGCTCGGTGTTCGGGGCGCGCCGGGGCATTGGCGGGTGGCTCTCGTTCTACGACGACGAGCGGCCGCACCAGGCTCCGGGTTACCGGACGCCGCGTGCGGATTTTGCCTGCGAAGCCTGTGAGCAGGTGGATAACACCTGCGCATCGCTACGCACTGCTGCGGCGTTACCCACATGCTCACAGGCACAACATCAAGAAGGAGAAGAAGTATTAATGTATTGACATATGTGGAATGGGACCTACATTTGGCCTCAGACGGCCCCTCGGATCGGGAGGGACACTGGAAACACGGCGGGGCTCTCTCTTAAGTCACCCCGGTTTCTGTCCGGCCGATGGGGTCCACTTCAGTGTCAAAACGAAAGCCGGGTCGAAAAATCACGGCATGCCGGTAGGTCGGCAGCAACGTTGGCTTATACTGCTGCCCTGGCGCCACCGCGAACTGATAGCCTGCGCCGATGCCGAGCCGCAGGCCATCCGTTAGCGGAATCCGCGCCACCGCGCCGACCGTCAAGAACAATTGGTCCCGGGCGCCGCGTTGCGTCCCATCAAGCCAGCGAGTCCAGTTCGCTTCGACTTCCGGCCAGATCGTCTGCGCGATCCCGTACTGCGCCACCAGATTGGTCGTCCACGCCGTTCCGAGCGTGTCCTGGTGGGTAGTCGGGAGCGCCAATCCGCTTGCAACCTGAACGTCGAAGTTCCCGACACCCTTGCCTGCAGCCAAGCTCCCGTTCACGTAATACACCGAGGTAGTGAAGGCGCGGATGCCGATGGGGGCCGTCGTCGAGACGACCGCCGAAACGACGTAGTTGCCATCCTGCGCGTTTGCACTGAAAAGGCGTTGCTTGAGAAGCAAGAACGGCAAGTCGGTTAGTCCGTTTGCCGGTTTGATGTAGTCCCGCCACTGATACGACGGAATTGCGATCGTCACCTGGGTCTGCGTGGCGGGTATCAGCCCCAGCCCCTTGCCATCGCCGATATTCACAACGCGAGCACCGGTTGCGACGGTTTCAATGACTTCATCGACGGCTACCTGCTCGAATAGCATGCCGCTCGTCGTAACCAGCGGGGCAGCCCAGTGCGGCTGGCTGGCCCGCGCCTCGTCCACCCGAGCAAACCAACTGCGAAAATAGTCCTCGATCGAGGTCGTGACCCCGCCACCGTTCGGATCAATGGGCGTGCCGGCAACCGGATTGGCGGGGCCCGGCAGCGCGAGTGCTGGCTCGGCGGCAGGACAAGGCTGCACGTTCGTACTGTCGTCGGCACGGGCCGGCGGTTTGCACAGGCCCGAGGCGGCCGTGACGGCCACGGCGATCAACGTGAGGCGGGCTGCTCCTCGGAGGCGGCGCTGGGCGCTCCCGACTTTGGCGCTGCCGACCGGCAGGTCACTGCCGTCGGCACTACGCGGTCGAGGTGCTCTCCGATCAGCCTGCAGACGCTCGACGCGGGCCGGCGCTCCCTTCAGCGCAAGGGCAACGAGGGAGCCGCTCGCGCCAGCCAGCACGACCGAACTCATGGACTCGAGCCTCGGCGCCACACGGGCACGATCTGCAAATGCAACCTTCCGTAGCAATGATGTCCCTCCGCACCGGAGCATGGCAAGCGTTTGGCGGCCGTAGTCCCACGCTGGTGGCAGCTCGGGAACTGGTCATCCCCCCGCGTATCGGGCTAGCACGGTCGGGCCGCAAACCGGGAGTTCCCTGGGACGGCGCTTCCGCCATCTGCGAAGGCGAGCCTAGGTGTGGATGCGCGCGGCCGGTATGAAGCGTTTCAGTTCACAGGGGCGCGGCCAAGCGCAGCGTTGCACCGTGAGCCTGGGGTTACGCCATAGAACGGGTGCCGAGTAGGTGGGGACGTTGCCGCCCCCACCCCTCACAGACCCGGACGAGCAGGTTTCCCGCATCCGGTTCTTCACGAGAGAGCTTCGCTCGCGGCGGTGTAGCGATGAATGATCCCCGGTGGCGGGAGAGGATGGCGTTTCAGCAACTCCGTGAGGCGGCTCCACAGAACATGTCCGTGGCGCCCCCTCCGCGAGAGCCACTTCTGCCAGATCCTCACGACCTGCCGGGCGTACCAGCGCAATCGTCGATGGTTGCCAGCCACGCCGTAGTAGCATAGTGGCCCCGCATCATCGAGGCCAGACGGGCATGCTGTTCGAGGATCGGTTGATTGTAGCGCGACAATCTGGGTGAAAGCATTCACCCAGATTGTCGCGGCGCGCAAACTCTCGTTTCATGAAACTATTCGCGACGATCAGCCCGACGAACCCTGGCGCCGCGTCCGCCGTGCCGCTCAGCGTAAGGTCGAAGAACCGCTCGGTGAACGGGGCGCCCAGTCCGTATTTACCGTGGCAGCTTGCGTAGATCTCCCGATACGCGTCCCGCATCGCCGGGTCCTTCGGCGTGATATAGGGCGGGTTGCCCACCACGGCGTGATATTGTCGCCCGAGCATGGCATCGAGCACCGCGGTATCCTCGGTCGCAAAGTGGTGCTGCAAGCGCCGCCCGAAGCCGGCCCCGGTGCCGCCCAGTTCGTTGCGGAAAAAATGTATGCCATGAAACAGGCTATCGCCCACAGCGAGAGCAATGCGAAAATCCGGCGCTGCCGCCAACCGCGTCTCGCCGGCCGATCAGCAGCGCTGCGAGCAGCAGCCGGAACCGCGCGATCTCGACGGCGAACGGATTGAGGTCCACGCCCGCCACGCCGTCCAGCGCCTTTTGCGCCTGCGCCGCCGGCGGCATTTCCGGCGCGCGCCGCTGCCACTCGGCCAGCAGCCGGGCAAAACCGCCGAGCAGAAAATGGCCGGAGCCGCAGGCCGGGTCGATCATCCGCACCGCCGCATAGCCGAATTCGCCGATCGCCGGGTCGAGCGTGCGCGACAGAATCAATTCCTCGACGAACTCCGGCGTCTGCAACAGCGCATATCGCTTGCGCGCCTCCTCCGACAGGTCCTGGTACAGATCGCCGAGGAAGCGCGTGCCCCACTCGGGGTCGGCGAAGTCGTGCACCAGCGCGCCCGTCTCTGGCACTCGCTCGCGAAAAAACCCGAGAAGCGCCATCGCCCCGTCGCCCGAAAGCGGCAAGCGGAACAGCGGGTTGTGCGCCGGGTCGTACAGCCCCGCCAAACCGGGCAGCCGCGCCGCCTCGGCAAACGTCTCCAGCAGGAATTCGGCGTCGCTGTCATGCGGCCGCGCCCGAAAAAACTCCCGCTGCCGAAGCTGCGCCAGTTCCAGCCGCTCCCCCGGCCCCGACAGCAGCGGCCGATCCAGCAGCCGGTTGTCCTCCAAGAACCGCAGGAAGACGACGCCCAGGATCCAGTGCACCGCCGCCTGATCGAGCGCCGCGCTCCAGAACGTCTCAAACGTATCCGCCGTCCGCCGCGCCTCAAACGCCGCCCGCCACTCCGCCTGCACCGCCTCGCGGCTGGCCGAGGCGGCGTGGTAGCGCGGCAGCTCGTCCTCCAGACGCTTGCGCAGGCGCTTGAGGTCGGCGAGCAACTGCTTTGCAGTCGATCATGGGCTTGGACGTTCTCCCCCGCGGTTGGTAACATGTACGGCAACGCCGTCGGTCAGGCCACATTG
The DNA here is from genome assembly GCA_963697635.1 of uncultured Solirubrobacterales bacterium. Taxonomy (GTDB): domain Bacteria; phylum Pseudomonadota; class Alphaproteobacteria; order Acetobacterales; family Acetobacteraceae; genus CAJCJG01. Next base: position 22,921 of record CAVOOS010000031.1, read on the forward strand.
CGCTTCAGCCTCAGGCGGGGTGCGGCTTGTCTCGCGCTCGCCCGCGGCGTTGACCTCATCGCTGGATGTTGTTTTCTGCAACCGAGGTGTCCGCGAAGTTGCCCTATACCCGCGCTGGGGGCAGATGGGTTGCGTATCGTCATCCGAAGTCGCACGCGTTGTCGAGGCCCGGGAACGGCAATTAGCGATTGTGTATGCGCCGCTTGCCCTTATCCTGCCTATCTTGAATGCGATTAGATTGGAGGGGTCGTGGAGACGTACAAGATCACGCCGGGAGTCGACGCCGTTCGGGAATTCCTCGAGATCGCGGGCGACTTCACCAATCCCCTTGAGGTGGTCAGGGAGGCCATTAGCGACGCAATCGACGCCGATGCCAGCGAGGTCAAGATAGAATTCTCGCAACCCCTAACTGGCGGCGACTACGTCCTAATGATTTCAATTGAGGACAACGGTTGCGGCATGAATGCTGATGAACTGCAATCCTTCTTCGACCTTGGGAACTCGAGAAAGCGGCACGACCCAAATCAGATTGGTGAGAAGGGCCATGGTACCAAGGTATATTTCAACTGTGGGTCGATCCTGGTGGAGACATCGAAGGATGAAATGACGCTCATCGCCGAAATGGATCGGCCATTCGTAAATCTGAACGGCGGCAATCTGCCGGAGGCGAATGTCACACTCGCCAAGACCCCTGGAAGGCGTCCTGGCACGAAGATTACGATCAGAGGTTTCAACAACAATCAAGGTACTGTTTTCACCCATGACAGATTGCGTGACTACATAAAATGGTTCACGAAATTTGGTTCCTGCGAGCGCATTTTTGGTCATAAGTTGCACTCGGAGAAACTGGTGTATCTAAAGGGTCTTGATGTAAACGAACTTGAAAAAATAGAATTCGGACATTATTTTCCCGAGGAAAGCAGACCGATAGCAGAATTGTTCAGCCTGCACGTTGTCAAAGCCCCAGATTACTACTGCAAGAGGATAATTCGGCAGGGGACATTAAGTCGCTACCCTGCGATGCACTATGATGCAGTGTTCTATATCGAGGGCAATAGAGTCAAGCAGGGCTACAACACCATGTTACGCCGGCAGGGCTATACCCCGCCGAAGGGCGGCTATACCGTTCAAGAACGTTACGGAATATGGCTATGCAAGGACTACATCCCAATCGAGCGGAAGAATGAATGGATTGCGTCTAAGGGCAGCGAGTTCACCAAATTTCACGCGTTCTTTAACTGCCAAAATCTATCTCTAACGGCCAATAGGGGCTCGACCGCCAACACAATGCCGGACATCCTCTCAGACATTCGCAGCGAAGTTCAAAGGATTTACGAGGAGATCGTAGCCAGCGACTACTGGCGGGACATCGATTGGCTCGAGAGCGAGGCCAACGCCTACCTGACGTTAGAGAAGGAAAAGCGGGATTTCGAATGGCGGCAAACTCGTGCCGTAGCGTCCAATGTTGCGCGATTCAAGGGGGTCACTCTCGTTCAGCCGTCTCGAGAAAGCGGTGTCTACGCGCTCCTCATCCAACTGACCACTCTGCAACCAGATCTTTTTCCGTTCAGCATCGTGGACTATGATACGCACTCGGGCATTGATGTGATTGCGAAAAGAGCAATTCGTCGATGACCGGCCACGCCGAGCTTTACTACGTGGAGCTAAAGTATTTTTTCGAGTCAGCTATAAGATCATAGTTTCGACAATATGAGATACGTCGTCTGCTGGGATACTACGGTGAAGCATGACGGCAGGTGACCGATCTCTCAGGGGTGGAGCGGACCCTGTAGTCGCCGTTCCGGATCCTCGGGAGGGAAATTATGCCGGTTTTTCTCCGTCGTCATTTTAAGGAGAATATCGAAGTGTTTGTTTTTGAAGGATTACCTTCGTGAGAAACTCGGCCTTGAGTTTCGCCCGCGAACTGTCGTGGAGGGAGAAGCCGCGAATGCGGCGCTGCGATTGCATGACGACCTCCTCGGGCAGCCCGATTTCAGCAATGCTTACCTAAGGTGACGCTGTTCTCTGTGGCTATCTGGGATGGACTACGCTGATTGGGCGCCGGGAAATTGAAATTCAAGCAGCCGAACGCTTCCGCCCGCTCGATGTGCGTTGGCCAGCCACGGATCGGTCAGCCGGGCCCAGTTGGACGCGGCGATCACCGGCAGTACCACATGGTCGATTTCCGGCGGCCCCGGAGTCGCCTGCGGCACGAGAATCCACAGGCTGGGCGGACCACCGGCGGTGCCGGACGCCTGGGAAAACTCCACCAGCATCTCCACCAGATCGTAGCGGGCCAGCAGGCCCGGGCGGGTCAGTAGTGCCGGCGCCCGCAGCGCCAGCACCGCCTCACGCACCCGCGGGGCGGCCCGCGCGGCGAGGCGGAGCAGGTTGCGGAAGTCGGCGCTGTCGCGGGAGGCGGCGTCGGCCGCCAGCGCCTTCGGCCACAGCACGTTCCGCGCCGCGGCCTCGGCACGCATGGCGCCCAGCATCAGACGCTCCAGGCTGACCACCTCGCGCGGGAAGCGCCGCAGCAACTCGGCCTCCGCGTCCGGCGTCCGGCGCGGCTCGACGGTAAGGGCGAGGAAGGCGCCGGTGCGGGCGGCGTGGACGAGTTTCTCCTCCAGCGCCCGCGCATCCAGCACGTCGGGCGTCGCCTCCGGTGCCGCCGCGTGGGTGGGATGCCGCAGCGTGCCGACTGTGCCGGTGTCGCTGTCGGTGACCGTGCGCGCATAGTAACCGGCCTCCCGGTTCGCCGGCGTGCGCCATTCGCGGTCAGCACCCGCCTCCTCCAGCAACGCGTCCAGGGCGGGCCGCGGCGGCAGCGGCTCCGCCTCCGGGAAGCGGCCGCGCACACGGGCCCGCAGGTCGTCCTCGCGCAGCACGTCGGCACCGACCAGCGCGCCGAGGGACAGCCGCAGCGCCGCCAGCGCCGCCATTCCCCGCGGATAGAGTTCCAGCCGCGTGGACAGCGCGGCGCCGGCGGAGGCGGCAGAGGCCAGCTTGAGCCGGCGGCCCGGCGGCAGGCCGTCCACCCCCTCCGGCACGGGAACCAGCCCGAGTTCTTCTTCGACCCGCGCAGCACTCGGCAGTGCAGCCTCTTGCGCCAGACGATCCGCGGCGCGACCCAGGCGACGGGCGTATTCCGCAAGCTCGGGTGTGGCCGCAACCAGGGCGGAGCCGCCCTCGGCGAAAGCTGCGAAGCGAATTTGCGATACGGAAGCTTCAAGCTCCACGGCTGCGCGCAGCACGGCACACGCCCGGCGGCTGCGCTCGCGCAGCTCCTCCTGCACCGAACCGCGCGCGGCGAGAAGCTGCACCGCCAGTTCATCGGCCGATGCAACGCCGCCGGCGGCCAGGATTAGCCCGTCCAGGTCGGCGCGAACGGTGTTGAGGTCGGCGCTCTTGTGCCAACGATCCCGTGCCGCCTCGATGGCGTCGGCGACGACGCTGCGCGCGATGCCCAGGGCCTCCGCCAAGTTGCCTGTTGTGGGCCAGGGCGGCGCGTCGTCCGGTTCCATGCCCAGGTAGCGGGCAAGGATTCGATCTTCCGGCCGTTCGTCACCGGCAGGCCGACGGGCGATCAATTGCTCGGCGAGCCGGTCAACGCTGGCGCGGCTGCCGTCGTTCTCGGCGGTGCCCCCGGGGACAAGGTCGGGGCGGGCCAAGGCGAGTCGCTTTGCCCGGTCACGGATCTCCCGGCGAATCTTGTCGCCGACGCCAGTGAGGTAGCGGAACTTCAGGCGCGGGACGGCGAGCAACTGGTGGACGGTGTGGATGCCCATGCCGTCCAGCACGGCCATCGCCTCGACCCCGTATCCGACCTCGGCGATGCTGCTGGCGCGGTCGAGGCGGCGGGACAGCACCTCGATACTGTCCGCGCCGATCGTGCCGCGCTCCATCGGCGCAAAGGCCTCGCGCCAGGCGCGCAGCATTTCCTCGGCGTTGCCGAAGCGTGCTGCCGGATCGCGCCGCAAGGCGCGGTCGAAGAAGGTCGCGAACCCGTCGCGCAGCGCGGGGTCGAAGCGTTCGAGGGCGATGGTCGCTTCGTCTTCGGTGACGGCCGGATCCGTGAGGCCGTCGCCGAAGGTCGGCGGCGCGCCAGCCAACATCACGTGCAGGGTGACTGCGGCGGCGTAGCGCTCCGCCTTCAGGTCCCAACGCGGCGGCCGGCGATCGGCAAGGAACGGGTCCAGATAGGGGCGGGTGCCGGCCTGAATATTTTCCGTCGGCGCGCGCGCGAGCGAGAAGTCAAACAGCACGAGGCGGTAGGCGCCGCTTCCGGTAACCTCGGCGACGCCAATGTTGTCGGGCTTGATGTCGCGGTGCGCGACGCCTTCCTGTTCGAGGTACTCCAACGCCGAGAGCAAATGCTCGCCAAACCGCCGCATCAGGTCGAGCGAGAGCGGGTCGCCGCCACGGATCCACTGCGCCAGAGTCTTGTCGCCGGCGCGCTCCATCAGAATCGCGGGTCGCTGCGCCACCGTCGCTTCCGTCAGAATGCGGACGATATCGGGGTGGCGTAGCGGCCGGAGTACCTCCGCCTCTGCCCGCACGCGGTCAGCATGCGCGGCGTCCACGGCGACCTTCAGGACCAGTTCGTCCTCAGAGTTGCCGCGCCGCACGAGCAGGGCATCCGCGGTGCCGCCGCGCCCGAGGCGACGGATCACGGTGAAGCCGCCGTCGAGAATGTCGTTCGGTCCAGCCGTGGACGGATCTGCGAGCGGCGCCGGTGCTGGCTCGCGCGGCAGCGCCTCGTCTTCAGCGAGGGAAAGATAGTCCAGGAACTCCCGTGCGTCGCGGGGACGGTCGCGGACGATTGGCGCAGTTGCGAGGCGCACGACTTCCTCGAGGTACTGGCCAACCCCGTTCATGGCGCCTGAGGCGCAGACCGCTGCCATCGCGCAGGAGCGCCGGCAGGTCGAGGGGGCTGTCTGCGGGGGGACGCCCGGCGAAGATGTGATACGCGATCGCGCCGAGCGAAAAGACATCAGCCTGCGCGGCGCCCTCCTCACCCCCTTCGGCGGCCTCTGGCGCGCGGTAGACCTTCGCGGGGTCGGACAGGTATTCCTCGACGCGCAGCGTGCCGGCCGTCGTCCCGACGCTGCCGATGCTGCCCTCGCCGCGGCTTGCGACCTGCCAGTTGGTAATCTGCAGCCGCGGCGCGTCGTTGTCGGGGTTCCGAACGAGCACGTTTTGCGGGGCAAGGCCGCGATGATACAGGCGCTTGCCATGGGCGTAGGCCATCGCCTCGCCAAGCTGGCGCAACAGAGCAAGCTTCTGGAGCAGCGACAGCGTCTGGCTCTTCTGCGTGAGATAGCGGTCGAGCCGACGCCAATCGTGGTCATACTCGAAGATCAATGCTGGCCCAAGTTCGGCCTCGCGGTAGTCGAAGACGCGTTGGATACCCGGGTGCTCCACGCTTTCCAGCACCCTGAACTCCCGCTGAGCAGCCCGGGTGAGGCGATCCCTGGCCTCGGGTGACGCGGCCAGCGCATACGGGTAGATCCGCACACGGCGAGCGACCCCCGTAGCGGCATGGCGGGCGACGAAGTCCTGCCAGTTCTCCCCTTCGGTCAACAACTCACGCAATTCGTAGTCGCCCACGCGGCGTCCCCGCCCGGGTGGGCGGATCCCTGCCTGCTCGATGGCACGGCCGATGGCCCGCGCGGCCGCCGGATCAACCGTCTCCCGCCTGCCGAGCCCCAGTTCGTCGGCACGGAGGAGGACGCCGATCACTCCCGGGTCGTCGGGAGCTCCCGGGTTTCCGCGCAGTACCACCCGCTTATCCGGCCGGGGTCGATCGCCGGCCGCTGCCGGATAGCGGAGAGAAAAATGAGCGGCTCGACCCACGGCCCTGCCCCACGCGGCACCCCACGACCAACAAGCGCCTCTTGCCGGCGGAGTACCGAGGAGAGGCGCTTGGCCTTCCGGTTCGCCAGCGGGAGCGGGTTGTCGGTCGTGAACGGACGGCCATCGGTGGTCCACGTCCAGGTGTGAGCGTCCCCCCTCAAGATACCCGGCCGTGACTTGATCTCGACGAGTATGAGCCCTGCGGGAGTGAGGACCATAACATCCACTTCGTTAACTCGGCCCTCGTCATCGACGAACTCAAAGTTCGACCACGCGCGCCATGGATCATAATCGGGAAGGTTGCCGCGGATGAAGTCGAGCGCAGCGCGCTCCCATTCAAAGGAAGACTGGCCAACGGCGACCCAGCGCGGCGGTTTCATCAGGTGGATCGTCCTCCTAAGGCGAGCGTTTCGGCTGCAGGTCTTGCCACCGGCTGTTCCAGGTCAACCAGTCGCTACGGGTTGGTAGAGACAGGAGTTGCGTTTCCTAGCCGGGAGTGTCGTGAAGCAGCTGCCGATTTGTGACCCGGCGGCATCGCATTAGACTGGCGCTCGACGTAGTGGGCCAATGGCGCAGCTTTCTTCGACAGCGGCGCGATCGTCCGTCACGCCAGCCCCGCTGTACCGTCCGTGGCTGCGTAGCGCAGCAGTCGCCGCGACGTCGACCTCGCCCATCTTATCGAGTTCCACGCGATAGACGTCGTGCGCCCGTGCGGCACTGGTCCAGTCTTCAGCCACGTCTTCGCGCACCAGCTCAGGGTCGCGCGCATCCGGGTCGCCGTAGCCGCCTCCCCCGCAGCAGGCGCATTCGAGCGTTTCGCCGGGTTGCAGCACGACGCCGCCGCAGGGCGGCAGCTTGTCCAGCGAGCCGTCCAGCCGACGCACTGCCTGCGTCGCGCCGCCGCCCGGCCGCCCACCGCGCACGCCGAGCGGCACGTTGTGCATGCCGTCGCTGGCGAACCACGCCTCCACTGGAGTGCCGACCGGCGCGTAGGCGGCGAAGCCGGCCGGGGCGCCGCGCCACTTGCCGGCACCCTCGCTGTCGGGGACGATTCCGCGCCGCTCCACGCGCAGCGGATAGCGCAATTCATCGAGTTCCACGCTGTCGAGATAGCAAAGCCCCAGGTCGCCGATATGCACCGACGTCAGCCACGCGTCGGCTTGCGGCGCGCCCGCGCCGCCGGTCTGCATCAGGAACAGCGAGTTGACGAACGGCGCATCGCCGTAGCGCGGATCGCGGCCCGACACGACCGCCATCGAGGCGGGCACGATCACGCCAGCCTCCGCCATGCCGAAGCCGTCGGCGATCTCGGCAATTGCGGTCTGCGTCGCGTTGCCGACGCGCGAGGCCAGGTTGGTGGTGGACAGCGAGCACGACGCGGGATGTTTGGCGCCGCCGATGCAGCAGTTCTCGCGAAGATGGATGGCAACGCGCCGATAGCTGCCGGCGTTGCGCGGCACCTCGGTGCCGAGCGATGCAAAAATGCCGATCATCGCGGCGGCGCACGCGTTCGCCTCGGTGACGTTCATGCCGTTCGGCAGCGTGTCCGGATTGTCGCGCAGATCGACTTCGATCCTGCCCGCCGCGGCATCGAGCTGCACGCGCACCGTCACCGCCACACCATCGGGCGGCGTGCCCGGGAACGCATCATGCGTACTTCGGCGCGTGGCGGTTCCGCTCGGCATTCGCGCCAGGGCCGCCTGCATCAAGCGCTCGGAGTGGTCGAACCAGTCGCGCGCGTGTTGCGCCAGCGTCTCCCATCCCACCTCACAGCCGAGCGCCAGCAGTTCGCGTTCGCCGATGCGCGCGGCGCCGAGCAGGGCTTGATAGTCTCCCCACCATTGCTCCGGCACGCGAATGCGCAGCCGGCACATCCGGATGACGTCGTCGATGTCGGAGAAATCTCGCTGTACCTGCGTGCCGGCAAAGATCAGCGCGCCCTCCTCGTAGACGTCGCGCGCGACGCCCGCGTACGAGGTCGGTGCGGCATTGCCGATGTCGGCCTGGTGCGCCTTCGCCAGCACGGTGAAGCGGTGCACGTCGTCGCCGTCGACCACCGGCACGAGCAGACAGTGGTCGGCCGCGTGCGAGTTGCCGTGGTATGGCGAGTTGTGCAGGAACGCGTCGCCGCGCCGCATCCGCGGGTGCCATTGGGCGAGCCAGCGCGAGATGATGTCGGGCCCTACCAGCACGTGGCTCGGCAGGCTTTCCGCCTCGGTCAGCAACTCGTGCTGTGCCGTCAGGATGCAGCAGGACAGGTCGCGCGCGGTGTTGATCAGTCCGGAGCGGCCGGTGCGATGCAGCGTGTGCGCCATTTTTCGCGCAATGCCGGTGAGGCGGCTGGACAGGATCGCCATGCCGACGGCGGCGGGCGTGGAATTCATGCGCGCACCTCGATCGTGCCGGAGGCATTTTTCGCGGCGGTCATCCGTGCCGGCACCACGATTGTCGTGAAGGCGCTTTCGATGATCGCCGGGCCGGCGATCGGCGCGCCGGGCGGCATCGTCGCCGGGGCGTGGATCGGGACTTCGGTCCAGCCCGCATCATCGAAATACGCTCGCCGCCTGCCGGACGCGGAACCGTCGTATGGCTCGGGCGACAGGCGCGCTGCCGTTCGCTCAAGCCGGCAGCGCGCGCGTGCGCGCCATGCCAGCACCTCCACCGGCGACGACGGATCGGCGACCGCGAACATGTCCCTGTGTGCCGCGTGGAAGTCGGCCGCCAGAGTTGCCCAGTCGGGCGGTGCGGGGCCGGCGAATGGCACCTCGATCTCCCAGGTCTGCTGCGGATAGCGCGCCTCCGCCCACCATTCGACCTCGCCCTGCCCCGCACCGGTTGTTGCGATGAACTCCTGCATGCTCGTGGCGAGCGATTGCAGCACGCCCGAGAGGCCGGTCTGGTCGGGCGCATCACTGCGCGCGCAGTGGATGCGCCCGTCGGCGAAGATCAGGTCCGATTGACCGGCGCCGGCGGCGCTGAGCACCGCGCCGGCCGGAGGGAACAGCGTCGCCACGCAGCCGAGCCGGCGCCCGATCGCGGCGCTGTTGAACCCGGCCGCGCCGCCGCCTGCCACCAGCACCGCGCGGGCCGGGTCGATGCCCTGCTGAACGGTGATTTCCTCGATGGCGGCCACCATTTCCTGCGTCAGCACGTCGAACACCGCAAGCGCTGTCGCTTCCACGCTGAGCCCCAATCGGTCCGCCAGGTTCCGCACAGCGTTGCGCGCGGCGGCCGCATCCAGCCGCATCCGCCCGCCGAGAAAGGTAAAGGCATCGAGCCAGCCGAGCAGCAGCGCACAGTCGGTCACCGTTGGCGCCGTGCCGCCGCGGCCGTAGCAGGCCGGCCCCGGATCGGCGCCGGCGCTGTGCGGCCCGACCCGCAGCAGCCCGCCCGCATCGCGCCACGCCACCGAGCCGCCGCCCGCGCCGATGCTCTTGACGTCCACCGACGGGAAGCCGGTCATGTGGCCGTTGAAGCGCGGGCCGATCCAGGTCTCGCTGGTCCACGGAATCCGGCCGCGCCGCACGAGGCTGACGTCGTAGCTGGTGCCACCGGTATCGGCGACGACGCAATCGGCGCCCGGCGCATGCTGCGCCGCGACCTCGCGACCAGCGACCGGTGCCATGCTAGGGCCGGAGTTGAGCGTGTGGATTGGCGCCGCCGCCGCGTCGGCCGCGGCGAGCACCCCGCCCTGGCTGGTCACCACCAGCAGCCGCCCGGCGAAACCGGCCGCGCGCAGCCGCGTCTCCAAGCCTCTCAGGTAGCGCCCCATCAGCGGTTTGAGCGAGACGTCGATGCATGTGGAACTGGCGCGCCGATATTCCCGGACGATCGGGTTGAGCCGGTGCGACAGCGTGACCGCAACATCAGGCAGCCGCGCGGCCAGAATTTCGCTGACGCGCAGTTCGTGCGCCGGGTTGGCGACCGACCACAGCAGGCACACGCCGACTGCCGCGGCCTCCAGCTCCGCCAGCCGGTCGGCGATGCGCACGACCGCATCCTCGTCGAGTCGCCGGACGATCTCTCCGGCGGCGCCGATGCGGCCGGGCACCTCGAACGTCAGCCGACGCGGGACGTAGGGCTTCGGGAATGGCTGCGCCATGTCGTACGGGTTGAGCCGCCCGCCTTCGCGCAGCAGCAGGATGTCGCGATGGCCTTCGGTGGTCAGGAACGCGGTACGCGCGGTGCGCCCGGTCAGCACCGCGTTGATCGCAAGTGTGGTCGCGTGAGTCAGGCTATCGGCCCCGGCGAGGAACGTCGCGCGTTCGACGCCCGCCGCCGCCGCGGCGAGGCCGATCGCGTCGAGCACGCCCGCCACCGGATCGCCTGGTGTCGTCGGTGCCTTGAACGCCGACAGGCGGCCCCGGTCGTCGACCACGAGGTCGGTAAACGTGCCGCCCACGTCGCAGGCCAGCCGCAGCATCGGCGCCTCCCGTCCCGACCCGCCGTTTCGGGGCCTTGGGGCAACCCTATCCGCTTGCGGTGATATACTGAAGCCGGACCCCCACTTCGCGCGGTCTCGCTCGGTGCGGCGGCGGCGACTGTCTGCTCACGGTAGCTTGAGGTTGCCACCGGACGCGTGCAGCGCACATCAAACTGTCAGGCAGGACGCTGACGGGACGATTTTGGGAGCAGATGAACATGGATCTCGCGGTTGCAGTCCCAGAGCGGACCACGGCCGAGAAAACGTTGCCGTTCGATGCCAGCCATCTGGACCGGCTCATTGACGAGGCGGGCCTCGACATGCTCGTGCTCAACAGCAAGCACAACATCCAGTATCTGCTGGGCGGCTATCGGTTCTTTTTCTTCGACGCGATGGATGCGATCGGCGTCAGCCGGTAGCTCGATCCGGCATTCGTGCGCGGCGTGCAGCTTTTGGGTCGGCGCGGCCTGACCTATGACTGTCGCTGTATCATCTGCAACTGAAGGATCTGCTGACGGTTGCGTACGCCGCGCCGGAGACGGCGATAGTGATCGACCATGTCGCCGGCCCGCTCGGCTGCGGTCCGTACCGCGTCAGGCGCAACGAGGTGTTCGCTCAATGGCGCGCCGACATGCAGAATCTCCCGGCGGGTCCGAAACTGCATGTGAAGCTTGGCGACCGACGGTCGCGATCAGGATCGACACCTCATGACATCGCCCACTCGCCAAGCCAAAATGCCCACGACAAGTGCCCCCGGTGATCGATGGGCCATCGCCGCCCTCGGCCAATCGCCCGAGTGCTGCGGACGCCCATGCACGAGGCTGCCTCGCCGAAACTCGCCGAATACCCTTGCGCCCCCATCGACGCCGGTTCATGCCGCCGACCTTGTCCGGCAATCACCGGGTTCACCAGAGCCCACTGGCCGCGGCTCTCAAATCCCCATAGTTCGAGCACGTCGGACCACCGGAGCCTTTGCGCCCCGCGGTTTCCTCCCGTGAGCCTTCTCGGACGCCTGCCCCCGAGCGGCTGGCGCCGTTCCTCCGCGGCAAGCATCCAAGAAGTCTCAACAGGAGCGGCCCTCGGAATACGCCAGTGCTGACGGCCGGTTCTGGGCGCTTTGCCGACGTCGTCCGTAGGCATGCGATGGCCGCCTTGCTATTCCGGCGGAAGCCGCGATTTCGCGCCACAGCGCGGTCAGCGGCGCCACGTGTTCCGCGAGCGGTGGCGCGGTTCCGGACAGGTCGATCCAGACGACGCCGCTCCAGACCCCGCAGCGCACCTCGCGCAGGCCGAGTCGCGAGCGGTCGAGCGCCTCCGGGCTGGTCACGCGCTGGCCGTCCCAGAGCGGCGTGGCCCGCAGTGTCCCGTCGAGGCCGTAGGCCCAGCCGTGGTACGGACTGCGCATGGTCGGCTGCCCGCGGACCGGCGTGGGCACGACCAGCGAGGCGCGGTGGCGGCAGACATTGTGGAACACCCGCACATCTCCCGCGCGGTCGCGCACGGCGACCAGCGGCAGTCCCGCCGCTTCCACCGGCATCTGGTCGCCTGGGTCGGGCAGCTGGTGGTCGAACAGCAGAGCGATCCAGCCGCCGCGAAACACCTAGTCCCGCTCTGCCTCAAACACAGCGGCGTCGGTATAGGCGGCCCGGCGCAGCGGCGTCATGCCGCTCACGTCCATCGCTGCGTCCATCATGCTCTCCCGACCGCCCCGAGAGCATTCCGCCGGTTTGTCGTGCGGATGACAAGAATGGTCGGGAGGTGTCGGTGATTGGATTGCATCGGGCTCAGGCCGATGCCGCGCGAGGCCGTTATTCTTGTCGCAAGCTGGCAAGATCGATCCCCAGGCAAATAGCCCGGTCTGGGTGGAGAGCGGACAGTCTGCCTCCGAGTTGCAATCGTCAGAACCAGACACTTGCTCTTGGCCAAGCCTCAGCGATTCACCGCTCAGGCCGCTGCCCGCTGCCAAAGCCGTGCGCGCAGTGTCGCCGGCAGCTGCCGTTCGGCCTTGGCGCGCGGATCGTGCAGTTCCGCCGCCGGCTCGCGGGCCGGGGGTCGGCGCGGTTGTCGAACGGGACATCTTCTGCGACTTCCAGCCAACTTTCCGCAGCCGCACCCTCCGCCAACAGGAGCGAGTGCTCGTCAAGTTCGACGTGCCAATAGGTAAACACCTCCGGCATCGCCGTCTCGCGCGCGACGCCGCGCACGCCTGCCAGTGCGCCAGCCTGCACCAGCACGCCGTCGAGCAGCAGCGCGTGGCCTGGCGAGACCAGCAGGTCGCGACGGGGAAGATGTCCGCCGAGGGCGCCGGCGCGAATGCGCACCGGTAGCGACCGCAGCGGGTCGGCAAATCTCGTCGAGACGGTTTGTCGGCCGACCCAGCGCACCGGCGCGGCGTTGCCGTTCGCGAGTGACACCAGGTCACCGATCCGCAACTGCTCTACCGGCACGTTGCCGCCGGGTGTCGCGATGCGCGTGCCGGCGCAGAAGCAGGTCACGGTGATGTCGGTACCGGTGCCACCATCGAAGCCCGCGCTGAAGGTGGCGCCGGTATAGTCGTGCGACGGATCGAGCTTCAGGACCTCGACCACCGCCCCTTCGGTGATGGTCAGTAGGCCCGTGCCGGAGGTCCAGACCGCACTGCCGCCGGCCACCGAGGTCACGCGTTGAGCAGGTCGATCGTGTCGCCTGCGCCGAAGCGGCTGATCGTCGCCGCCGGCGCGACCGTGCCGCCCAGCGCCAGATCGCCGCCGCTGCCGACGTAGCTGACGTAGCCGGAGGCGACGCCGCCCGACAGCACGGTGAGCGTGCCGCCCGCCAGCGTCGTGTCGAACACGCTGCCGCCGCTGGCAACGCTGCCGGCACCGCCGCTGCTGATCGTGGCGCTGTGCGCCGTGCCGAACCAGCCGACGCTCAGCGTGCCCAACGGCCGCACCTGGTCGCCGAGGGCGCTGCCGCCGGAACCGACGACGTCGCGGCCGCTGACGACCGTCCCGGAGGCCGTCCCGCCCGAGGAGATCGTCTGCGTGCCGCCGCTGGCCACCACGGCGCTGATCGCGAGGCCACTCGACTGGACGATGTCGGCGCCGCCGCTGAACACGCTGGTGGCACTGGCGACGCCGCCCGCGAACACGATCTCGCGGCCGCCGTCGCTCGCCACCGTGCCGCTGACGCTGCCGCCCGCGAGCACCAGCAGCGTGTCGCCGCTGCCGGCGGTCACGCCGTTCGCGGTGGTCGCCCAGCTCGTCACGCCCGACGGCGCGTCGAGCACGACGTCGAAGCCGCTGACAGACGTGCCGCCGATCGTGTCGATGCCGGTTGCGGAGCCGCCGCTGGCCAGCACCAGCAGGGCGCCGCCTGAGACGGTGGCACCGTCCGCGGTGCCGCCGTTCAACACCACCTCGATGCCGCCGGATTGGATCGAGGTGCTGCTGGCGGCGCCGGAGCTGCCGACCACCTGGATGCCGCCGCTCGACACGCTGGCGTCCACAGCCGAGCCACTGACTGCTTGCAGGATCATCGGCCCGACGACCAAGTGGCCGACTTGGGTCGAGAGCGGTCATCTGGCAATGCAGCTGCGGCGACCGGGCCGAAAGCGCCCTAATGTCTGACATCGCCAGCCAGTTCAAACCACTACCTCCTTGGAAAAGCCCCGCGCCAAAATCTGGAGCGCTTCAGCGCGGGCCTGTACGCAGCGGCAGGCGAAGTGTGGTGGATGAATATTCGTAGGCCGGCGTTACGATAGATCGTTCACCGACCCCAGCAAGTTCGCCATTTCGCATGTCGATCGCAATGGGGTTGGTTTTAGGTGGCGGCGCTTCGCCCTGCTCAAACCCGCTTCCGGGGAGGGGTGGGTAGTCTAAGGATGGCCTTGATAGGTCAAAAGCTGCCGGCGCCGCTGTCAACATCTGCTTCTACATGCCGAGGCCTGATGGTGGGCCGACGGGTCCCGGCCAAACTCCGGCGCGATCCGAATGTCCGGTTCGGGCACTGCCGACCCAGAACCGGACCGGCGTAAAACCACCCTTCAAGGCCGCCCCCCATCGGATGAGACGTCCGCTTTGGACGAGCAAGTCCATTCGTGCCTATGGTCGATATGGGCGAAGAGCGGTCGCTTGCGCCAGGGGCCTTCTTTCTCCTTGGGTCACGCGGCACCCTGAGTCTCGAGAAACCAGGATAAACATGACTACCGAGTGTTCCACACCCGAAAAAGATAGGAAGCAGCTATCCTCGGCGTATTACGAGCGGGCCGCTCGCTCGCGCAGCGTGGCCTCGGCGTCAACGACACCGTCGACGCCCAGGAACACCCCGTAGTCCCTCAGGGCCGCGGCGCGGCTGACGTAGCCGTCGAGCACGTCGCGCCGCACCGCTTCCGGCTCGCGCAGCAGCGGATCGCCCCAGCCGCCGCCGCCGCCGCGGATGGTCTCGATCGTGCTCCCGGGTTGCATCTCGAACTTGAAGGCCACGTCGGGCACTTCCGTTCGGTCCTGTGGCGTGCGGCAGAGCACCACACGGTTCGCCGCGCCGTCCGCGGCACCCGCAAAACCCCGCGTGGTGTTCTCCACGCCCGCCATCATGACGCTGGTACGGCTCGTCACCTGGAACTGCGCGATCGTCTCGAGGCCGGGCGCACCGCGCCACTGGCCAGCCCCGGTCATGTCGGCCAGATACTCATGCTTGAGGATGCGGATCGGATACTGCACCTCGGTCATCTCGATCGACGGCGTGATCACGCCGGTCATCAGCGGCGGATAGAGCCCCCAGCCGTCGGTCTGGTACGCGGCGCCGGCGCCGCCGGTAAAACCCAGAAAATTGAGATAGACCCACATCCGGCCGTCGGCGTAGCTGCCATAGGACATCTGCAGCGGCAGCTTGTGGGCGTTCACGCCGACGCGCCTGGGTGCGCATTTCGCGAGCGCCAGCAACACGACTTCGGCAATCTCGGCGCCGCAGATGCAGGTGCAGTTGCCGACCGGCGCCGGCGGACGCGGGTTGATCAGCGTGCCTTCCGGCGCGATCACAGTGACCGGGCTCATGTAGCCCTCGTTGATCGGGATGGTCTCGTCGCAGCAGGTGGCGACGGCGAGGAAGACGAACGACAGCGTGTTGGCGAGCGGGCTGTTGATGAAGCCCTGCACCTGCGGCGCGGTGCCCGTGAAATCGAGCGTCAGGTCGGAGCCGCGCACCGTCGCCTTGCAGCAGATGCGGATGTTGCGATGGCCGAAATAGTCGTGGTCGACGAAGGTTTCCGCAAAATGCTCGCCGCCCTCCCAGCTCGCGATCTCGGCGCGCACGCGCCGCTCCGAGTACGCGACGTTGGCTTGCAGCGATGTCCGCACGACGTCGAGCCCGTGCCGCGCCAGCAGCGCCGAGATGCGCCGCGCCGCGAGCTGGCAGGCGCCGACCATCGAATTCGAGATCGCCTTCGATCCAGTGCGCCAGCCGGTTGTTGGCGACGATCAGGTCGAACATGTCGCGCCGTCGCTCGCCGCGGGAGACGATCTTGACCGGCGGCATCACCAGCCCGTCCTGCCAGATGTCGCGTGCGCGCGGATTGTAGCCGCCGGCGACCGGACCGCCGACGTCGCCCATGTGCGCACGTCCCCGCCGGCAGCAGCACCGGCTTGCGGTCGAAGAACACCGGCATCACCACGACCACGTCGGGGATGTGGGTGCCACCGTCGTACGGATCGCTCGCCAGGATCACGTCGCCGGGCTGCAGGTCGAACTTGAACGCGTCGATCGCGCGCTCGACCGCCATCACCACGGCGTACAGATGCAGCGTGCAGCCGGGCGACTGCGCGACCAGGCGCGAACTCAGCCCGTTCATCTCGAAGATCGCGGTGGTGAAGTCGTGCGCCTCGTTGAATACCGGGGAGCGCGCGGTGCGGGTGACGGTGGCACTCATTTCATCGGCGATGGTGTCCAGCGCACCACCGATGATCTGCGCGAGCAGCCAGTTGCGATCCATCATTCCGACGCCTCCGCGTAGCTGGGATAGCTGAAATGCAGGATGGCGCCCGCCGGGACCGGCACCGCGACAGCGTCCACGAGCGCCCGTTCCTCACCGCCCGCGCGCATGCAAATGCCGCCGCCGTTTGCCGGCACGAACACATTCGCCTCTAGCTCGCCCAGCCGGTTGCGCACGACAGTCTGCACCCGCCCGGCGCCGTCGCGCTCGCGCCGCACGAGAAAAAAGCCGTCGCGCGTCTCGGCGACTTCGGCGGAGAGCAGCAGGCCGCTGCCGGCCAGGATCGGCGCGCCAAACCCCTGCGCCGAGGTCGCGAAGCCGGGGGCCAACGCGCGCGGCGGATTGTCGGCCGTGCTGCCGATCGGGTCGAACAGCACCATCGCCGGCGCGGGTCCGTCGATCCGCCGCGCGCGCGTGGCCCCGAACAAGGCCTCCCGAGTGGCGCCCGCCACGAGATGGCCGGTTGCGAAAGCCGAGAGCCCGGTCGCTGCCGGAACGGCCGCGCCGAGCAGCGTGCCTGCGGCGCCGTCCAGCCGGAGCATGTCGAGCAGGCCGTCGGTCAGCGTGACCGTGTCCAGCAGTTCGGCGAAGGCGGCGACGAACGCGTAGCCTCTTGCGTGGCCCGTCGTCATGTTGAAGGGCAGCGCGGTCGGGGCGCTGGTTCCGGCCACGTCGATCGCGAGGCCGTCGGCGGCATCGCCACGCACCCGAAGTTTGATCTCCAGGGTGGTTTCGTCGGCGAGGGTCAGCCGCCGGGTGGCGATCCGGTCGATCCCGGCGAACGGGGCGAGATGTGCCCGCGCGAGCCGGCGTCCGTGCTCGATGCCGGCCGCGATCGCACCGGCGACCAGCGCGCGGCCGCGATCGCGCAGCAGTGCCGCCGTCGCGGCAGCGGCCGTGTGCAGCGCTGCCACGATCGCCTCCAGATCGGAGCCGACCAGGGTAGTTGCGCGACTGTTCCGCAGCAGGAAGCGCAGCACGTCGCGCTGCAGCACGCCGTGGCGGTAGAGCCTGACTGGCGTGACCCGGATGCCCTCCTGCCAGGTCTCGGTGGCGAGCGGGTGTAGCACGCCCGGATATTCGCCGGCCAGATCCGCGAACTCCGCCCGCACCGCCGGGAACAATTCGAGCGCACCGTCATGGAACACCGGCACGGCGATGGTCAGGCACTGCGGCGTCGAGCCGCCGCTGTAGGGATCGCCGACCAGCACGACATCGCCCTCGCCGAGATCGAAGGCGAAGTAGTCGAGCATCGCGGCCACGCCGTCACGCACGAGGTAGACGTGATCGGCGTCATGCTGAACCTGCGCGGCGACCGCCGGCGTCCCGGTCAGCAGTGCGGCGGCGTAGCGGCGACCTTCGGCGATGCCTTTCGACCGCGCGGTGCGGCCGACCGTCTCTGCCAGTTCGCGAGCGATCGCCGCAATTCGGCTGTGCACGACCTGCTCGCGGATCATCCGGCGTGGCGTTCCGTCGCAGCACTTACCTGGCCGACCTCGATGATGAGGTTGCCGTACGCGTCGACCAGGCATTCGTGCCCCGCCAGTACCGCGACGGTGGTGCCCCACTGCTCGATGATCGCCGGACCCTGAATGAAATGCCCGGGCCGCAGTCGGTTCCCGTCGTAGATCGGCGCCAATGTCGCTTCGACGTCGAAATGCACCGCGCGGCGAACCTTCAGCGCGGCGGCCGGATCTTCCTCGCCGAACTCCGCGGCGAACAGGCGCGGCTTGTCGCGGATGCCGATCAGATCCAGGCGCAGCGTGAAAATCTCCACCGACTGCGCGGCATTCTTGTGCGCGAACAGTCGCTCGTGCAGCGTATGGAAGTCGGCGACCGTGGCTTCGAGGTTGAGGCGGGTGATCCGCCGCGTGCGCGAGCGTACCGGCACCGTGACCTCGTGTACCTCGCCGGTGTAGTGCATGTCGATGCTGCGGCGCGTGTCGTAGTTGCGCGCGATCGATTGCCCGGACAGGCGGCGCCGGGCGCGCAGCTCCATGTCGTTGAAGATGTCGTTCAGCGCGTCCACGTCGACGCCGTTGATCGCGGCGATATGCGTGCGCGCCTCGCTGATCCGCAGATCGGCGACGGTGTCGCCGAATGCGCAGAACACGGGAGCGAGCGCGGGAACGATGATCGTCTGGATGCCAAGTTCCTCGGCCTGCCGCCCGACATGCAGGCCGCTCGCGCCGCCGGCCGCCACCAGCGCGAACGCCTGCGGGTCGCGGCCGCGCTTGGTGGTAACGAGACGGGTCGCGTTCGCCATCTTGTTGTTGACGATCTCGGTGATCGCCACGGCCGCCTCGATCACGGAGATGCCGAGCGGTTCGGCGATGTCGCGCGCGATCGCCTGCTCGGCGAGCACCCGGTCGAGTTGCATTTCGCCGCTGAGGAAGAAGCCTGGATCGAGGCGACCGAGCACCACGTTGGCGTCGGTGACGGTCGGCCGCGCGCCGCCGCGGCCGTAACATGCGGGGCCGGGATTGGAGCCGGCGCTGGCCGGGCCGACCTGCAATCCGCCGCCGGCATCGAGCCAGGCGATGCTGCCGCCGCCGGCGCCGATCGTGTGGATGTCGAGCATCGGCAGCGCGATGCGGTAGCGGCCGATCCAGCTTTCGGTCGTCACCGCCGGCCGCAGGTTTTCGATCAGTGCGATGTCGTAGCTGGTGCCGCCCATGTCGACGATGATCAGGTTCGGGTGGCCGGCGATCTCGCCGGTGAACGAGCCCGCCGTGACCCCGCCCGCCGGCCCCGAGAGCAGCGCGTTGCCGGCGAACTGCCCCGCTTCGGCCGCGCTCTGCACGCCGCCGTTCGACTGCATGACGAAAAGCTCGCCCCGGAACCCCTGTGCGCGCAGCCGCTCGTCGAGATGGCGCAGGTAGGTCTGCACGCGCGGCCCGACAAAGGCGTTCACCACCGTCGTCGACACCCGCTCGAACTCGCGGATTTCCGGCAGCACGTCGCAGGACAGCGAGAGGAAGGCGTCCGGCATTATTCCGGCCACGATCTCGCCGACGCGTCGCTCGTGCGCGGGATTGACGAAGCTGAACAGGAAGCAGACGGCAACCGCTTCCACGCCCTCGCCGATGAACCATTCGAGCGCCGCCCGCACCGCGGCCTCGTCGAGCGGTTCGAGCACCGTGCCATCCGCGGCCACGCGCTCGGCAACGCCGATCCGGTAGCGCCGCGGCACGATCGCATGCGGCGGCTTGAGCCGCGGGTCGAATACACTCTCCTTGTAGGAGCGCCGGAATTCGATTTCGTCGCGGAATCCTTGCGTGGTGATCAGGCCGACCTTGGCACCCTTGTACTCCAGCAGCGCGTTGGTCGCGACCGTGGTGCCATGCACGATCAGCGGCAGCTCCGCCAGCAGCGAGGGGAGGTCGGAACCGACGTCGTGCGCCAGCCGCGCAAGCCCGGTCAGCACCCCGACCGATTGATCGGGCGTCGACGGCGTCTTGGCTTTCCAGATGCGACCGTCCGGCGCGCTTGCCACCAGATCGGTGAAGGTTCCGCCGACGTCGATGCCGACGACCCAGTGCTCCATGCGGAGATACCTCGTTCCGTAAGGCAGGGCGCGACGGTCGGCGCCGGTCGTCGCGTTCCCGGCTGCGCCCACCGATACCATGCGCGGGAGAATCCGGGTTTGCAAAGCCAAAATGCAGTGGTATTGACCTATCCAAGGGAGCATCGCGCGTGTCGAAAGTGCAATGGCAGCGTGGCGAGATTTGCGATTGCGCACTCGCAATGTGATCCTCGCGAGATGATCGTCGGAGTGGCCGTGGCGATGATCCTGCGTCGATGCGGAGGGACGCTTCAGTTGGAACCAGCAGCAACGGAGGAGCGGATGTCGAGCGCAATCGCGACATTGCAACACGTCGGGCGGATCGCGTCGGTCGCAGGGCTGGCGTTGGCCGTTGCGCTGCCGGTGCACGCGCGCGCCGCCGAGCAGACGCCATTGGTGGTCGACTACTCGCTGCCGCCGCCCTCGCTCGACCCCGTCGTGCTCTGCGACATCGCCGACAACGGCTTCCTGTTCAACATGTACGTGCCGCTGCTGCGCTACGAAACCAAGCCGCTCGAAGGCGCGCCGGCCGGCATCGATGTCGTGCGCGAGGACCAGACCCGGCTGGCCGGCTACCTCGCGGAATCCTGGACCGTCTCCGACGACGGCACCAGGCTGACCTTCAAGATCCGCGACGGCGTCAAATTCCCGAGCGGCCGCAAGGTGGACGCCAATGCCGTTCGCGCCTCGCTCCAGCGCAACCTCGACAGCGGCAAGTGCGGCACCTACTACGTGGAAGCGGCGCAGTTCGGCAACACCAAGTCGATCGAGGCGCCGGACGAGCACACCGTCGTCATCACGCTGAAGCGGCCCGAGCCCTTGGTGCTGCAGGCGCTGACGAAGGCCAACACCGGCATCGTCGATGTCGAACTGGTCAAGCAGAACGGCGGCGACGACTGGGTCGCCAGCCACGATGCGGGCTTCGGCCCGTATCTGCTGAAGGAGTACCAGCCCGGCGTGCGGGCCGTGTTCGAGGCCAACCCCACGTTCTTCGGCGCCAAGCCGCTGGAACCGGAGGTCGTCGTCAACTTCATCACCGACAACGCAACCTTGCTGCTGCAGGCACGCAACCACAAGGCGGACGTGACGCTCGGTTTGTCGAAGGCATCGGTCGCCAGCCTCGGCGATGCGGAGGGCCTCAAGATCATCAAGGTGCCGACCGCACGCTGGCAGCTGATCGCGCTGCCGAACAAGCAACCGCCCTTCGACAACGCGACGTTTCGCGAGGCGCTGACCTACGCCGTACCGTATCAGGCGATCCTGAAGACGGTCGCGCACGGCTTCGGCGAGTTGTTCTATGGTCCGTTCCCGCCGCAGTTCCCGGCGTTCAACCCGGCGCTCGGCGCGCCGCGCACCTACGATCCCGAAAAGGCGAAGGCCCTGCTTGCACAATCGGGGGTAAAACTTCCGGTCACCGCCGACATCGACATCCGCGAGGGCGAGAACGATCAGGAGCAGATCGCGACCATCGTGCAGGGCGCGTGGAGCCAGCTCGGCGTCAAGCTGAACATCCGCAAGCTGCCTGGCTCCGGCTATCAGGAAGCGGTCGGCGCCAAGCTGAAAACGGCGCCGCTGATCCGCTTCGACGGCCCGTCGGTGACCGACCCGGGCTGGCTGCTCGACTACGACATGCGCTGCGCGTCGCTCTACAACACCAGCAACTACTGCAACCCGAAGGCGGAGGCGTTGCTCGACCAGGCGCACCCGCTCGCGGATCCGGCCAAGCGCCAGGCATTCTGGGACCAGATCGCGAAAATCTGGATCGCCGATTCGCCGCGCATCCCGGTCTACGCCGACGTCTACACCGCAGTCGTGTCGAGCGGCCTCAAGCACTGGTCGTATGCCCAGGACGGGCCGTTCGACCTGTTCCGCTGGGGCCGCTGAGCGCGGCCGCCACGCCGCTTGCATCCGCCCCGCCGATGGTCGGTGCGCTGCGGCGCCACCCGGTGTTCGCCGGCGCATTGATCCTGCTCGGAATGCTGGCGCTGCTGGCCGCAGTTGGACCTTTGGTCTGGCCGCACGATCCGCTGGCAATGGACTTCGACGCGGTGCTCGCGCCGCCGTCGCTCGCGCATCCGATGGGCACCGACAGCAACGGCCGCGACGTGCTGGCCCGCTTCGTCGCCGGGGCAAGGATCTCGCTGGTGGTGGGCGCGGCCGTGGTGGTCTCGGGGTTGCTGGTCGGTGGCGGCATCGGGCTGCTTGCCGGCGTGTCCGGGCCGGTGCTCGACACCGTGCTGATGCGCGTGATCGACGCGTTCGCCGCGTTCCCGCCGCTGATCCTGGCGATGTCGGTGACCGTCGGCCTCGGCGTCGGCCTGGCCACCGCGGCGCTTGGCACCATGCTCTCCTGCGTGCCGTTCTACGCGCGGCTGATCCGCAGCGACATCGTGCGCCTGCGCTCGCGGCCGTTCGTGGAGGCGACGGTCGCGCTCGGCGCCGGGCGCGGCCGCATCGTGCTGCACCATCTGCTGCCGCACACCGCGCCGACCATGCTGGTGCAGTCGGCCTCGGTGTTCGGCTACGCGATCCTGACGCTGGCGGGGCTCGGCTTCATCGGCCTCGGCGCGCAGATCCCGCAGCCGGAATGGGGCGCGATGATCACCGATGGGATGCAGTACGCACTCACCGGCCAATGGTGGGTGGCGCTGTTCCCGGGGCTCGGGGTCCTGCTCTCGGTCATTGCCATGAACCTGATCGCCGACGGCGTGCATGCGCTGCTGGATCCGCACGCGCGCCGGCCGGGCGCGGCGTAGCCATGCTGCGGCTGATGCTCGGCCGTGCCGCGACGTCGTCTGATCGCGCTGGTCGGCGCGTCGCTGTTCTGCTTCGTCGTGCTGCACGTCGCGCCCGGCGACCCGGCGCGCCTGTATCTCGGGCCGTTCGCGACCGCCAAGGCCGTCGCGGAACTCGACGCGAAGCTCGGGCTGAACCAGCCGATCCCCCGGCAATATGTCACTTATGTCGGCGACTTCCTGTGCGGCGACTGGGGTTTTTCCTACAGCACCGGCGAGTCGGTGGCGCGTGAGCTGGCCAGTCGGCTGCCGGCGACGCTGGAACTCGGCCTGTGCGCGTTCACGCTCGCGGTGCTCGCCGCGGTCGCGCTGGCGCTCGCCGCCGCATACCGGCGCGGGCGCGCCACCGACGCGGCGGCCGTCGGCTTCTCGTTCTTCAGCCTCGGCGTGCCGCCGTTCTGGTTCGGGCTGATGCTGCTGGTGGTGTTCTTCGAGCAACTCGGCTGGCTGCCCGGCCCGGACGGACGCCTGTCGCTCGGCGTCGCGCCGCCGCCGCCGCTCACCCGGCTCTACACGCTCGACGCGCTGCTGCACGGGCAATTCGCGACATTGCTTGACGCCGCGCGGCATCTGGCGTTGCCGGCGATCACGCTGGCGCTGGCGCCGTTCGGCTTCCTGTTCCGGTTGCTGCGCGCCAACCTGCTCGACACCGAGCGCGAGCCGTTCATCCTGGTCGCGCGCAGCCGCGGCGTCGGGCGTTGGGCGGCGTTCGTGCGGCACGCGCTGCCGAATGCGGTGCTGCCCACCTTGACCGCGGCGGGGTTGCTGTTCGGGCAGCTGCTGGCCGGCAGCGTGCTGGTCGAGCGCGTGTTCAACTGGCCCGGCGCCGGCGCGCTGGTCACCGAAGGCGGTGCTGCGGCAGGATTTTTCCGTCGTTCAGACTTTCATCCTGCTGAGCGCGGTCAGCCTACGTGCTGATCAACCTCGTGGTGGACCTGCTCGCCGGCCTGATCGACCCGCGCGTCCGCCACCCGGCCCGATTGCAGTGACGCACGAGCCAATACTGGAGGTCCGCGACCTGCGCGCCGGGTTTCAGGCGCACGGCGCGATGGCGACGGTCGTGCGCGGCGTCTCGTTCGCGGTGCGGCGCGGCGAAAAACTCGCGATCGTCGGCGAGTCCGGCTGCGGCAAATCGACGCTGGCGCTGGCGCATGCTCGGCCTGCTCGACCCCCCGGCCGCGTGACCGGCGGCAGCGTGCGTCCTGAACGGCCGGGAGATCGCGGGACTGGGCGACCGGGCGATGCGGCGCATCCGCGGCCGGGAGATATCGTTCGTCTACCAGGACCCGATGGGTGCGCTCGACCCGGTCCGCACGATCGGCGACCAGATCGGCGACACGATCCGCCGGCACCAGCCGCAGGTCGACCGGCGGGAGGCGCGGCGGCGCGGCGGCGGCGCTGCTCTCGGAGGTCGAGGTGCCGGCCGCGGACCGGCGGCTCGACGACTACCCGCACCAGTATTCCGGCGGCATGCGCCAGCGGGTGCTGATCGCGATGGCGCTGGCGAACGGCCCCGCCGTGGTGATCGCCGACGAGCCGACCACTGCGCTCGACGTGACCACCCAGGCGCAGGTGCTGGCGCTGCTCGACCGGATCGTCGCCGAACGCGGCGTGGCGATCGTGCTGATCACCCACAATCTCGGCGTCGTCGCCGAGTTCTGCGACACCGTGCAGGTGATGTACGCCGGCCGCATGGTCGAGGCCGGCACCGTGGAGCGCGTGCTTCGCGTCGCCCGTCCACCCCTACACCGAGGCCCTGCTCGCGGCCATTCCGCGGCCCGATCTGGCGCGGCGGAGCCGGCTGACGGCGATCCCGGGACTGCCCGCCGGACCCCGCCGCCCTGCCGGCCGGCTGCTCGTTCGAGCCGCGCTGCCCGTTCGGCCGCGGCCGGGCGATCTGTGCCAGCCAGCCGCCGGCGCCGGAGATGCTCGACGAACCGGCGTTCGCGGAATGCCATTTTGCGGGCGCGAGCGTCATGCCGCCGCCGCGCGGGTCGGTTCGCGGCCACGTGACCGGCGCGGCCGCGCCGCTGCTGGAGGTCGCCGGCCTGTCCAAGAGTTTCCGGCCGGGCGCGGTCTGCTTGGCCGCGCAACCGGCGAGGTTCGCGCGCTCGACCGTGTGTCCTTCGACGTCGCCCGCGGCGAGACGCTCGGCATCGTCGGCGAGTCCGGTTGCGGCAAGTCGACCCTGGCCCGCTGCATCCTGCGCCTGATCGAACCGAGTTCAGGGTCGGTGGCGTTCGACGGCGTCGACGTTCTGGCGCTCGCTCCGCCGTTGCTGCGGCAGATGCGGCGGCGCATGCAGATCGTGTTCCAGGACGCGACCGGATCGCTCGATCCGCGCATGAGCGTGCGCCGGCTCGTCGAGGAGCCGCTGGTGATCCACGGCCTGCACGCGGCCGCCGAGCGCCGCCGGCGGGTGGAGGAGATGTTGTCGCTGGTCGGCATCCCGCCGCGCGGCGCCTCCGCCCCGCCCGCGCGGTTCTCCGGCGGCCAGCGGCAGCGCATCGGGCTCGCGCGCGCGCTGGTGCTGGAGCCGGAGCTGGTCGTGCTCGACGAGCCGGTCTCGGCGCTCGACGTGTCGGTGCAGGCGCAGATCCTCAACCTGCTGCGCGATCTGCAGGACCGTTTCGAACTCACCTACCTGTTCATCGTGCACGACCTGTCGGTCGCAGAGTATTTCTGCGACCGCGTCGCCGTGCTGTATCTCGGCCGGATCATGGAGATCGCCGGGGCGGAGGCGCTGTTTCGCGAAGCGCGCCACCCCTACACGGTAAGCCTGCTGTCGGCGATGCCGCTGCCGACGCGGCGGCACGGACGGGCGCGGATCGTGCTGCGCGGCGAGGTGTCGCCACTTGGCGCCGGGCCGATGCAAGGCTGTCCGTTCCAGCCACGCTGCCCGGTCGGGCGCGACCGCGAGATCTGCCGCACGGTCACGCCGCCGCTGGCGCCGGTGGGCGAAGGACACCATGCTGCGTGCCATTTTCCGGGCGCCCTGATCGCCTGACAGGAGGGATCGCCACACAATGTCGCACATCGACCGCCGGCGGGCGCAGCGCCTGCTGCAGGAAGCGGGGCTTGATGCCCTCGTGCTGTTCGGACCCGAGGCTTTTGCGTATGCGACGGGGATGGCGCCCGGGGTCGCCGCGATGTGGCGGCGGGCCGGAGGCGCGATCGCGCTGGTCCCCGCCGACCCCGGGGCCCCGATCACCGCCGTCGTCGGCGACCTGAACGCGGCGGCGATGCGGCGGCGCGCCCCCGACCTCGACGTTCGCGAGCACCGCATCTGGGTCGACACCGTGGACCTGACCGACGTGCCGGATGCAGGGCGCGGCGCGGCCGAATGGATTGCGGCCGGCTACCGGAGGCGGCAGGAAATCGCCGGCGCCGGCCCGCGCCCGGCCACCTTCGAATTCGCGGCCGCCCTGCGGCAGTTGCGGGAGGCGCTGGCGGAGCGTGGGCTCGCCAGGGCGCGGATCGGCGCGGACTGGGATTTCCTGCCGGTCGCCGACCAACACGGCCTGCTCGCCGCGCTGCCGGAGCCGGCCTGGCGCGACGGCTCGGACGCGTTGCGGCGGCTGCGCGCGGTGAAGACGCCGGGCGAGATCGAGCGCCTGCGCACTGGCTGCGCGCTGGCCGAGGCGGGGCTGCGCCGGATGGCCGGCGCGATTGCCGATGGCGTGTCCCGCGAACACCTGACCGTTGCCTGGCGCGCCGGCGTCGCGGCGGCGGTCGGCGCGCGGGGCGTGACCGGCCTGACCGGGACGTGGGACTTCATCGCCGTCGGGTCGGACCCGTGGGCGCCGAACGGCTCGGTCGGGCCGGGCGCGCTGATCAAGGCCGATGTCGGTTGTCTGATCGACGGCTACAGTTCGGACAGCGCGCGCAGCTATGTTTTCGGACGCCCTGCGCCGGCCGCACGCGAGCTGTTCGCGGCGATCGCCGCCGCCTTCCGCGCGGGCCTCGACCGGATCCGTCCGGGCGCGCTGCTGGCGGACGTGCACGCCGCGGTGGCAGGCGCGATGCGTGCGGAAGGCTATCCGGACTACTACCGCGGACACTTCGGCCACGGCCTTGGCGCCAGCGTCGGCAGCGAGGAATGGCCGTTCATCTCGGCCGACAGCGCCATCGTGATCGAGCCCGGCATGGTGCTGGCCTTCGAGGTCCCCTTCTATGCGCGCGGCCTCGGGGCGCTGATGATCGAGGATCAGCTTCTTGTCACAGCAACGGGCATCGCGGTGATGAATACGCTGCCGCGTGACCTGACGGAGATCGCCTGATCGCGCAGCGGGCAATTGGCCCCACAATCCACTAAGCCGAGCTTTTCTCTAACTCGACACCAGAACGTCATTTGGGGAGCGGCGCAATCCGACAATTGCCATAGGGATGGAGCACCATCGCGCGTTCACCCGAAGTGCCGTACAAATTGCGCAAGAATTTTTGCGGCATGTGAACTGGCGACCCCTTCTTGGTGTCGGCGTTGGGGGAGGGGCTGGTCACTGACAACACTCCGGCCGACACGCCAGACTACCTGACCTCGCTGGCACCAGATTACCACCCAAAGATCCCGTCACAAAGATCGTCCCCGCAACGCTTCTCGATTCTGCTGAACCACACAAGAATTTTCGCGGGGGTGCAAAATAGCGACCCCCCCCTCTCTTGATGCCGCCCTTGGGGAGGGGGAGGTCGCCGCAGGCCGCCAGTCGCCGACGAGGAACGAGTCCGAATTGCCGTGCGATGACTGCCAGGACGAGATCAGTGCCCGGGGTCCGCTCGCTCCAGTGGGACGGGCACGGTCGTGGGATCGTGAGCAGCGGCCCATCAGTCCGCTTCGCCCAACGCGCCTTGCCGAACTTGGCGCGGCCAGCGGTCCGTCAGCCATTTCCGCCCCTGGCGCCGCGCGCGGTCCGCTGGACGAACGAGCCCCCTTGCTCGGGTGCCGCGTGCCGGCGCGGCCCCTTGGAGGGCGGCTCCAACGCTTGCCCGGTTATCCGGTTGAACTGCACAAGGGCTGCCTAGTCGCCAGTCTCGCCTGCAGCACATTCAGCAGCAGGCGGGATAGCCCGAGGTGACGAGTGGCATTGTCCTGGCGAAGGCGCTGCCGGTTGTTCGGGTGCTTTCGGCGCGTGGCGAGGATCACGAGGGCGGGGGCGACCGCGGAGGCTTTGAACGCCTGCGGCAACCATGCATCTCGCAGTGGCGGATAGCATCGCTTGACGGTCCAGAACCTGATAGTGCGAGACGCCGGGTGACGGCAGGGGGCCGGCCATCACGCCGGTCGGCAGGGGCGTCTCCGACGCCGTCCGAACGCCCGCGGCCGGCGGCGAATACTACCGAGCCACCTACCTAAAATGCCGAAGGCGGCCCGAAAGGCCTTCCGATTTCACCCCTAACATCTTGAAAACATTGGCGTGCCGGGGCCGATGATGATGAGCACTATGTCTACGCCATAGCCCTATAGCTGCAGGCGGCTCAGCTTTGCCGCATTTCGGCCAAGACCTTGCGGCATTCCTCATCGCAGAGCCGGTCTACCTCTTGCCAATTCCCGGCTTGCGCGGCCTGCATCAGGTCTTGGACATACGCCTCACGCGGAACCTGCCCAATATCTTCCAGCCCAACCCGCTTTCCCCAGCGTGAGGCTCGATCCCAGGGAAAGAACGCTTGTTCCGCCCCGAGAATGGGAAGAAGGAAACACCGGTCGTACCTCGACCCTCGCAATAGGGCCATCGGTTGCCGAGTTCAAGTCCCCGGCCGAGAGCCACGGCGTCATGACGAAGGTCGAAACGACCGCGCCGTGTTCGGGGACACCCCCGCAAAGCAGCAGCCAGACCTCATCGTATCCGTCGAATGAATGCTTGGCCGCG
Organism: uncultured Solirubrobacterales bacterium; assembly: GCA_963697635.1. Lineage (GTDB taxonomy): Bacteria > Pseudomonadota > Alphaproteobacteria > Acetobacterales > Acetobacteraceae > CAJCJG01. The sequence continues at coordinate 51,389 of CAVOOS010000031.1, forward strand.
ATTTCGACTTTGCGTGTGATGGCTCTGGCAATGGCGTCGAGAACAACCGAAGGATCGTTCTGCCCCCACATGAAGTACGGCCTGCCGGACGCAGCTTTCGCAATGGCCTTCTCCTGGCCGCGGGCGGAGCCGGGCACGGCGTAAGGATCAAGCTCCGTCACCTGGACGCCGATGGTTCGGAGGTCGGCGAGGCGGACGGTCACGTCAACGCCGGTTTCGTTGCCGGCCATGTTGGGATCGTCGGTGGCGGCGTCGCCCAAGCCCAACCGATCCAGTAGATGTCGTACCAATGTCTCTTCGCGCTTGAAGCTCGCCATGAGCCCTCCTGCGATTTGCTCGCCAGCAGAACAGTTGTCGGCATGATTACTTCTTTCGGAACCAGCCCGCCACACGCCGCCAACCGCCCACAGACGGTGCCTCGACGGGTAACGGGACCGACCCATCAGCTAAAGCGAGCAACTCGGCGCGCGACAGATGCGGAGCGGCCATGCTCATTTCGGCGAGGTTACGGAGTTCGTCATCTTTCGCCATTCTTCCGGCGTCAATTTCACGTCGTGTAACTTCGTCCAAGCGTCTCCACACAGACGTTCGTTCCGACCATGCATTCCTGGAGAACAAATGTCTTATAATGCCTGTGCCGAGCGTCCCTGAATGCGTCCAGTGACCCGGACGCGATGACAGTTTCAGCAATGTCCATAGTGGCCTTGAATACCGTCAGCAACGCAACGCGCTGGTCCGTTGTCGTAGCCTTTTCCCACTCAACGCCTATCTCTTCGGCGATCTCCCGCCAATTCACCGCTGGAGCGCCGGGAGCATCCAGGAGTTGTTGAAGGCGTATAGGTTCGTCCATGGCTTGCCTCCGCGATGTATGGCACGGGGTCAGGGCACAAAATCAATTGCCGTCCCGCCCTTGTCCACGACGGGTTTAGCGGTCCTTCGCGCGCGGGATGCAAACCAATCGATGACCACGACGGGTACCGCAACGATTGCGGCGATCTGCGGCAAAGTTTCACGCATCTAGTCATCCACCCGTCTCTCGCGCAGGCGGCTGCGGGGGAGCCATCCTTGCAACAATATTATGAACAATCCTATTAACGATCTCCGGAGAGACAAATTCATAGAGGTCAAACAGGCCGCGTTGGATCAGCGCATATAGTACTTCCGCACGATTCCAGCCGCATTCTTCTACGATCGCCTCCACATGATTAAAAACAAAATCATCCAGGCGCGTGGATATCTGCGTTCCTCCTGTCCTTGGAGGCGTCGTGTACTCGGTTTTTCTGTTCTCCAGCGCATTACGGAGAGCAATCACGTAAGCTGGGCCGGCCATCGGGTTAACTCGCTGTGTCGTTGTCATCAACGCGCCCCATCGCTCTGGGATGCGATATATATGCCTGATCACATCCCGATTTCAATCCTGATCCGGTTGCGCCGCCGCGGCGGCACGCGCTCTATGCATCTGCCATGGTCAATGCCAAAAGCGCGAGAGCGCCAGGCCGAGCATGAGCAGGGCAATTAGCCCGACTGCCCAAGAGAGGCGCCCAAGCGAGGATTCGATCGAGGATAGCTTGCGTAGGAGGGCGAAATTCACCCTCGCGGCATCCGAGAAAAACGCGCGACCATCGCCCTCGGGAACTTCTGAGTTCAAAGGTTGGTCGGCTGATGGCGCGTGAAGATCGAGATTAAACGAGATATTCTCGATTGGAACGGCCGGGTTCTTTTCGTTATCCCACTTCTGGCCGCTGCCATCTGGTTCCCAGCCAAACTCTATCTCGCCGTGCTGGAGGAAAACTACTGCCGTTCGCGGCGTCCTTCCGGCCAGGATAAGTGAGTGAAATCCGGCGAGGTGATCGTCGGGGAATCGCCAAATCAGATGGATCTCAAAATCCCGTTTCGCCTCTTCCCGTGACATAACGCATTTCACTGGGAAGCTCTGCGCCTGCCGCATTGTGCTCCCGTCGAGCGACGAACAGCGTGGCAGAGATAGCCTTGTCCTCCTGCTTTCGGAGCGCGGCGTAGCTGTTGCTCTGGAATATCTCGCCGGTTTTCAGATCGAGATGAAAACGCCCCTCTGGTATCACATCGAACGCGACGTGGAGCTTGTTGTCTGACCAAGATGCGTTTGCACCTGCAATGTCCAGGATCACCCTGACACCTCCCCCGATCGACTGTCGGACTGCGTTGCTTCAGCATTCGTGCAGCCGGTCAGCCGCTCATATTCCTCCACCGCGATCACCACCACCACGCCGCGCCCATGCTTCTCGATCAGCACCGGTTCTGCACGCGCGGTGTCGATCATCAGCCCGAAAGCGTTCTTCGCCTGCCGCGCCGACATGGTTTTCATGGCCGACCTCGTGGCGGTCAATTGCGCCATTAAGGGCATAATGGCTCTTTTCGCCAAGCTGTTTCGATTGGGGCCGAGAGGGGAGCGCATGCAAATGTCGGGGGCTGTAGGGATGACGGGCGCGACGGCAAGATAAAAGCGTTGCTGTCGTTGGTCGCTTTCTGCCCGTCCGATCAATGGGTTATCGCGGCTCTCGCCGGAAGGGTCTGCTGGCGCTTTTTGAGAATTCGCCAATGATATCAGTGCCATTTGCGCCATACGGTCGTTGCTTTCGGGCGGTTCGTCATCTGCGAAAGTTGGACGGCAAGGGAAAAACTTGGCTGTCCGGCGCGCGTATGTGATTGGGATAGTTGAGGTTTTCAGCGACCTGGCAGGAAGGCCCTGCCAGCCGTTTTCCCAGAACGCTAGCGATTTCAACGGACAAAGCGCCATCCGCCCCCGGCTGGCCATTTTGCTTGATCGAGTTACTTCAATCTGATAACTCTCTGTCGTGACGGAGCCGCGCGACCCGACCCTCGATGTGCTTCTGGACCTCGACGGACAGGTGCTCGTCGTGGACCCGGAGGGCGGCCACTGGGTCCGGTTCGTCGTGACGCGAGTGCCGGCGTCGCCGGAGAAGCCGCACGGGCTGGACTACTCGCTGACGCTGCACGGGCCGGACGGCGAGCGGCTGGTCGGCTTCGACAATGCCCATCCGGTGGCGCGGCAGAAGCGCGGCGAGCCGCAGGACCATCGCCACCGGCTGCGGACGATCAGGCCTTACGAGTACCAGGACGCGGCAACCTTGCTCGCCGATTTCTGGGGGACGGTGGACGCGGTGTTGCGAGAGAGAGGAGTGATCCCATGACGACGTTGAAGGTGGGCATCGCCAGCTACGAGGACATGAAGGCCCGCACCATGGCGGTGGCGCGCGGCGAGCAGCGCATCGCGCCCGACGAGCCGAAGGTCTGGTTCACTTCGACGGAATCCTTCGCCAAGGTGCTGTCGGCGGGCAACCGCGACCTGTTGCGGGTGATCGTCGAGCAGGCGCCCGGCTCGCTCGACGAACTGGCGCGGATCACCGGCAAGGCGAAGTCGAACCTGTCGCGCACGCTGAAGACGATGGCGGGCTACGGCCTGGTCCGCCTGGAACGCGGCGAGCGGGGCCGGATCACGCCCAAGGTCACGCATGACCGGGTCGAACTCGACCTGCCGCTCACGCTGTCGCGGAAGGCAAGCTGAGCGTTCGCAGTTCTGTTCCGAATTGGCGTCCCGTAGGGGATTCGAACCCCTGTTACCGCCGTGAAAGGGCGGTGTCCTGGGCCTCTAGACGAACGGGACCAAAGGCCGCCGTGGGGCTAGCGGAGGGGACCAGCACCGGTCAAGCGTTGCCAATCCTTACGCCGGGGCCGCGTCCGCCACCACGAAGCCCGCGGTGGCGTGCCATTCCATTCCTCGGCGCGCAGATGGCCGGCCAGATGCAGCGGCGCGCCGCCGCGGGCCAGCAGCGCCTGCGCCAGCGGACCCTCCTGCGCGCGGAACAGCATCGCCTTGAGCCGCCCCGCCCCGCCCTCGCCTTCCACGAAAGCGCGCACCGTATTGGCCTCGCGGCCGACCCGGTCGGCGCGCATCACCCGCGCGCGCGGCAGGACCAGCACCGGCTCGGCATTGCCCGGCCCGAACGGCGCCAGCCGCTCGATGTGCATGGCCAGATCCGTCGGGCAGCCGGCGACCGCGAGCGTGCCTTCCACCTCCAAATCCGCGGCCGACGGCAAGCCGCATCGCGGCGGCCAGCCGCTCGTCCAGCAATGCGTGGAACGCGGCGAGCCGGCCTTCCGGCAGCGAGAACCCGGCCGCCATCGCATGGCCGCCGCCGGTCGACCAGAATCCCGGCCTGGCGCGCCGCGATCACCGCGGCGCCCAGATCGAGCCCGGGCACCGAGCGGCCCGAGCCCTTTGCCACCCCGTCCGGCAAAGCCGGCGACGCAGGCCGGGCGGTTGAACCGCTCCTTGATCCGGCCGGCGACGATGCCGACCACGCCGGGGTGCCATTCGACGCCCGCGCACCAGCACCGCCGCGTGGCCTGCGGCAACCTGCGCCGCGGCCGCCCGCATCGCCGCCTCCAGCATCGCCTGCCTCGACCTGCTGGCGCTGCCGGTTGACCGCGTCGAGCGTCGCCGCGAGCGCCGCGCGCCTCGACCGGGTCGTCGCACAGCAACAGGCGCAGGCCGAGATCGGCCTCGCTGATCCGCCCGGCCGCATTGATGCGCGGCCCGAGCGCGTAGCCGAGCGTCATCGCGCCGGGCCGGTCGCGCACCTGGGCGACATCGAGCAGCGCCGCGATCCCCGGCCGCGCGCGCCGCGCCATCACCTTCAGCCCCTGCGCCACCAGCGCGCGGTTGAGCCCGGTCAGCGGCATCACGTCGCACACCGTCGCCAGCGCCACCAGGTCGAGCAGCGCCATCAGGTCGGGCTCGGCGCGGCCGGCGAAGAAGCCGGCGCGGCGCAGCGCCCGCACGCAGGCGACCGCGGTCAGGAACGCGATCGCGGCGGCGCACGAGATGGCCGAGGCCGGAGGTGCAGTCGAGCCGGTTCGGGTTGACGGTCGCGAGGATCGCGCGGCGGCGGGCCTTCGCTCTTGTGGTGGTCGAGCACGACGATGTCGGCGATGCCGTCCAGGCCGGCCAGCCCGTCGCCGGCGGCGGTGCCGCAATCGACGCAGACCACCAGCGTGGCGCCGCGCGCTGCGAGCGCCTGCAACGCGGGGACGTTCGGCCCATAGCCCTCGGCGAGGCGGTCCGGCACGTAGGGCAGCACGGTGCAGCCGAGCGCCGCGCAGGAACGCGGCGATCAATCGCGCGCGCTGCAGGCGCCATCGACGTCGTAGTCGCCGAACACGCCGACCGTCTCGCCGCGCCGCACCGCGTCGGCGAGACGCGCGGCGGCGACAGTCCATGTCGGCGAGCACGGACGGGTCCGGCAGCAGCGCGCGCAAGGTCGGGTCGAGGAAGTCAGCGCGCCGCGTCGATCGCCGATGCCGCGCGCGGCCAGCAGCCGGCCGAGGATTTCCGGCAGGCCGAGCCGCTGTGCGATGCCCAGTGCCGAGCCGGTCCTCCGCCGCCCGCCAGACCCAGCGGCGGCCCGTCAGGCTGGAGGCGACATGCACGTTCGACGTCACGGCGGCTAGGCCAACCTCCATTCGCCGTGCTGCTTAATCGCCGCGTGCATCGCGTCGGGCGCGATGTCGAGTTCGCCGGGCCACATGACCGCGCCGCGTTCTACAAATGCCTGCTCGAAGATGGACTGGTCGCGCAAGCTCGCAAAGACGCCCGCCGCGGGCGAAACAACCAGGGCAGACAAGTCAACGGTGCCGGATAAGCCATCGGCAAACCGGACCGCCAACCGATAGCCAGGAAGCGGAGTCACTTCCTGCACCCGCCAAGGCATCGTCGGGCGAATCGGCGGCGTCAGGAAAGCGGCGCGATCTTCCTGGGCGTCTGCCTGTGCGCACATAAATCCCAGTCCTCCATCAACTCGGTGCGATGTTCCTGTGCCCATTCGAGCACGAGTGCAAGCGCTCGGCGCGGGAGCGCACCGTCAATCACGTCCAAGGTCCGGATCGCGATCAGGGCTTCGTGCTCACCGTAAAGAGCATGGAAATGCGGTGGCGGATGCTCATGCCAGTAGATCTGGATCAGGATGCCATAGAACGTGCTGATGGTCGGCATTGCCTATCGGGACAGCCGCCCTACCACCCCTTGGTCGCAAAATTGTGGTGCGCGTCGATGTAGCGGACCGTGCCGGACTTGCTGCGCATCACCACCGAATGCGTGCGCGCGCCGTGGCCGAAGCGGCGCACACCGTGCAGCATCGGGCCGCCGGTCACGCCGGTGGCCGCGAACATCACCTCGCCGCGCGCCATGTCGCTCGCTGAGAACATGCGGTTCGGGATCGAGCATGCCCATCCGCTGCGCGCGCTCGCTCTGTTCGTCGTCCTCGAACAGCAGCCGGCCCTGCATCTGGCCGCCGATGCAGCGCAGCGCCGCCGCCGCCAGCACGCCCTCCGGCGCGCCGCCGGAGCCCATGTAGATGTCGACGCCGCTCGCCGGCATCGGTGGTCGCGATCACGCCGGCGACGTCGCCATCGCTGATCAGCATGATCCGCGCGCCCGCCTCGCGCGTCTTGGCGATCAGTTCCTCGTGCCGCGGACGGTCCAGCATGCATGCGACAAGATCAGAAATGTCGCAGCGTTTGGCGCGCGCGAGATTGCGAAGATTCTTCGCCGGCGCGTCGTCGATATCGACCACGCCTCGCGGCAGCCCGCGCGCCGACGGCGATCTTCTGCATGTAGATGTCCGGCGCGTGCAGGAAATTGCCGCGTTCGGCCAGCGCGATCACGGTGCATGCGCGTTGGGGCCGCCCTTGGCGGTCGAGCGTCGTGCCTTCCAGCGGATCGACGGCGATGTCCATCTCCGGGCCGCCGCGGCCGACCTTCTCGCCGATATACAGCATCGGCGCCTCGTCCATCTCGCCTTCGCCGATCACCACGGTGCCGTCGATCGCGACCGCGTCGAACGCGCGGCGCATGGCCTCGACCGCGGCGCCGTCGGCCTCGTTCTTCTTGCCGCGGCCCATCCAGCGACTCGCCGCCAGGGCGGCCGCCTCGGTGACGCGCACGAGTTCCAAGGCGAGGTTGCGGTCGGTCTGCTGTTCCTGCGGATGCTGGTCGGTCATGCAGCGCTCCCTCGGCCGGGTCAGGCGGGTTCGATGCGGATCACCGCGGGGTCTTCGAGCACGGCATCGAGTGCCGCGATGCGGGCGAGCGCATCGCGCATCGCCGCCTCGCGCGTCTCGTGCGTCACCAGCACCACCGGCACCGCCTCGCCGGGGCTGCGGCCGCGCTGCAGCATGCTTTCGAGCGAGATGCCGGCGTCGCGCAGCGCCGCGGCGACGTCGGCGATCACGCCGGGCCGGTCCACCACCATCAGCCGCAGATAGTAGGCGCCGACATGCGCCGACATCGGTACCGAGGGCACGTCGGTGAGCGCGCCGGAATGGGCGCCCCACACCGGCGTCACTCGGCCGCGCGCGACGTCGATCAGGTCGGCGACCACGGCCGAGGCGGTCGGGCCGGCGCCGGCGCCGCGGCCCTCCAGCATCACCCGGCCGACGAAGTCGCCCTCGGCGACCACCGCGTTGAACACGCCGTCGACGCGCGCGAGCGGCGAGTTCTGCGGCACCATGCACGGATGCACGCGCGCCTCGATGCCGGCGTCCGTCTGTCGCGCAATGCCCAGCAACTTGATGCGGTAGCCGAGTTCGCCTGGCGAACGCGATGTCCAGGGCGGAAACGTGGCGGATGCCTTCGACATGCACCGCGTCGAACGCGACCGGGCGGCCGAACGCGAGTGCCGCAAGAATGGCCAGTTTGTGGGCGGCATCGATGCCGTCGACATCGAAGCTCGGGTCGGCCTCCGCGTAGCCAAGTTTTTGCGCCTCGGCCAGCACCTCGGCGAACTCGCGGCCGCGCTCGCGCATCACGGTGAGGATGTAGTTGCAGGTGCCGTTGAAAATGCCGGCAACGCGAAAGATGCGGTTGCCGGCGAGGCCCTCGCGCAGCGCCTTGATCACCGGGATGCCGCCGGCCACCGCCGCCTCGAACGCCAGTGCGACGCCCGCCTTCTCCGCAGCTTCCGCCAAGTTCAGCGCCATGCACCGCGAGCAGCGCCTTGTTCGCCGTCACCACCGGCTTTGTCGCGGCAATTGCGGCCTGCACCAGCGCGCGCGCTGTCCCTTCGGCGCCGCCGATCAGCCTCCACCACCACATCGACCACCGGGTCGGCCGCGAGCGCCACCGGGTCGTCGAACCAGCGCAGGCCGGCGAGCGATATGCCGCGGTCGCGGGTGCGGTCGCGCGCGGAAACCGCGGTCACCGCGATCGGCCGCCCGGCGCGCGCTGCCACGAGGTCGGCGTTCTCGCGCAGCAGTTTCAACACGCCGGCGCCAACGGTGCCGAGACCGGCGAGCGCCACGTTCAGCGGCCGGGTCATTTCGCGGCGACCGGTTGCGCGGCGGCTCCGGCGCCTCGGCCGGGCCGGCGTTGTCGGTCTGCAGGAACGCGCGGATGTTGCGCAGCGCCTGCCGCAGCCGGTGCGTGTTCTCGACCAGCGCGATGCGCACATGCCCGTCGCCATGCTCGCCGAAGCCGATGCCCGGGGCCACCGCCACCTGGCACGTGCCAGCAGCAGCTTGGAGAATTCGAGGCTGCCCAGGTGCGCAAAGCGCGGCGGGATCGGCGCCCAGGCGAACATCGAGCCGTCCGGGCTCGGCACGTCCCAGCCGGCCGCGTGCAGGCCGCGGATCAGCACGTCGCGCCGCTCGCGATACAGCGCCCGCATCTCGGCGACGCAATCCTGCGGGCCATTCAGCGCGGCGGTCGCGGCGACCTGGATCGGGGTGAACGCGCCGTAGTCGAGATAGGATTTCATCCGCGTCAGCGCGGTGATCAGCCGCGGTTGCCGGCCGCGAACCCCATGCGCCAGCCCGGCATCGAATAGGTTTTCGACAGGCTGGTGAATTCCACGGCGATGTCCTTTGCGCCCTCCACCTGCAAAATCGAAGGCGGCGGCTCGTCGCCAAAATAGATTTCCGCGTAGGCGAGATCGGACATGATCCAGATCTCGTGCTTTCGCGCAAAGGCAACGATTTCCTTGTAGAAATCGAGATCGGCCAGATATGCGGTCGGATTGGACGGGAAAATTGACGATCAGCGCCGTCGGCTTCGGCACCGAATGCCGCACCGCGCGGTCGAGGGCAGAAAGCATGTCGTCGTCGGGCGTGGCCGGCACGCTGCGTACCGACGCGCCGGCGATGATGAAACCGAACTGGTGGATCGGATACGACGGGTTGGGCACCAGAATGGTATCGCCGGGGCTGGTGACGGCGGCGGCGAGGTTGGCCAGCCCTTCCTTGGAGCCGAGCGTCGCGATCACCTCGGTTTCGGGGTCCAGCCCAACGTCGAACCGGCGCGCGTAGTAGGCCGGCGAGCGCCCGGCGCAGGCCCGGAATACCCTTGCTGGTCGAATAGCGGTGGGTGCGCGGATCCTGCACCGCCTCGATCAGTTTGGCGACGATGTGCGGCGGCGTCGGGCTGTCCGGGTTGCCCATGCCGAGGTCGATGATGTCTTCGCCGACGGCCCTGGCGCGCGCCTTGGCCGCGTTGACCTCGGCGAACACGTACGGGCGGCAGGCGGCGGATGCGGTGGAACTCGTCGGGCATGGCGGCGGGGGTGGCTCCGGAATGGATGGGCAGTCTACAGGACAGGCGCCGGCGAGTCGCGCAAGCGGCGTCGTTGACGGCAACCGGCTCAGTTGACCAGCCGCGCCGCCGCACCGCTCCCTTGCGGTTCGGCCGAGATGCGGATCACGCTGCCGGGCACGCCGTTGGCCATCAGGATCGCCGCGACCGCGCGGGCGCGATCGAGCGCGAGCGGGAGCGCCGCGGATTGCGCGCCCGGGTCGGTCGAGGTCGCCTCGCCGAACCCGGTCACCGAGATGCTGGCGGCGCCGCGCCGCTTGGCCAGAAGTTTGATCGGCGGCAGCGCGTCCGCCGGCAGCACGGCCGAGCCAACGGCGAAGGCGATCGCGACGGACTTGCTGTCGACCGCCGGCGCCGGCGCGGCCGGCGCGGGCGGCGTCGGCGGGGGCACGGTCGGCGCGATCACGGCGCCGGGTGCGCCCGGCAGTTGCGGCGGCGGCGGCGGCGCCGCCGGGATCGCCGGCATCGCCGCCGCCTGCTCCGTTGGGGCGGGCGCGGCGGCGGCGGGCGCCGCACCCGTCGCCGTTGGTGCCGTAGGTGCCGGGGCGGGCGGCGGCGCGAGCGGCGCCGAGTCCACCGCCGCGATCGGCGCCTTGTGCACCACCGGCGGCCCGGCGGGCAGCGGCGGCTGGCTCGGCTGCGGCTTGGGCGGCTGTGCGCTGGCGGCGGCGAGCGAGGCGTTCGGCTGCTCGGCCGGGGCCGGCTGGGCGCTTTGCGCCAGCACCCCGGCCGGCGTGCCGAGCTTCGGGATCGGCATCGCCGTCTGCTCGTATTTGGCGTTGCCGCGGTCGGCGACCAGCGCGTCGGCGATCTTCGCGTGCGCCGCCTGGTCGGGCGGCGGCGGCTTCTTCGGCACCGAGCCGAGGTTCGGATACGGCGCGTCGGCATTGGGCGGCGGCGGCCGCGTCTGGGCGATCGCTCCGCCCTCCAGCCCGTGCCACCAGTCCACCGGGTTGTACGACTGCACCTGCCCGCAGCCGGCCAGCAGCACCGTGGGCGCGGCCAATGCCAGCCACATCAGGAGCCGCGCCGCGACGGCGCGCGCATGGGCGCCCGGCGCGGCCGGCGCTTGAACCCCGCATGGCGCGCCTGTAACAGACTTGTGAATTGCAACTGGCATGTGCCGGGTCGGCCTCACCCCCGCGTCGCCCCCTGCTTGCGCACCAGGATTGGCGCGCGGCACATGTAGCAGCGGCAACCCAGCGACGAAAGGACGCCCGCATGGCCGATCCGCAGAAGCCGGCTGCCGCTTCCGGCTTCAAGATGCCCGACCCGTCGGAACTGGGCCGCTCGATGGCCGACGTCGCGGAGCGGTCGCAGCGGATTGTCGGCGAGTGGCTGAAGCGGCAGGCGGAGGCCGGATCCGCGAAGACCCCCGACCCGCTGAACATCGGCGGCGCGTTCATGGAAATGACCGCGCGGCTGATGGCCAACCCGGCCAAGCTGATGCAGGCGCAACTCGGCTTCTGGCAGGACTACATGTCGCTCTGGCAGAACACCGCGCGGCGCATGTGGGGGCTGGACAGCGAGCCGGTGATCGATGCCGACCCCAAGGACAAGCGCTTCAGGGACGACGCCTGGAAGGAAAACGAGGTTTTCGACTTTATCCGGCAGTCCTACCTGCTGTCCGCCCGCTTCGTGCAGGACGTGGTGAAGCAGGTGGACGGGCTCGATGCGCCGACCGCCCAAAAGGTCGATTTCTATTCGCGCCAGTTCATCGACGCGATGAGCCCGTCCAATTTCCTGCTGACCAATCCCGAAGTGCTGCGCCGCACCGCGGAAACCGGCGGCGAGAACCTGATCAAGGGCCTGAACAACCTGCTGACCGACCTCGAGCGCGGCAAGGGCCAGCTGCGCATCAAGATGACCGACACCGAGGCGTTCCGCATCGGCGAGAACATCGCCGTCTCGCCCGGCAAGGTCGTGTTCCAGAACGAGCTGATGCAGCTGATCCAGTACGCGCCGGCGACCGACAAGGTGCTGAAGCGGCCGCTGCTGATCATCCCGCCCTGGATCAACAAATTCTATATTCTCGACCTGCGGCCGAAGAACTCGCTGGTGCGGTGGGCGGTCTCCCAGGGCCACACCGTGTTCATGGTGAGCTGGGTCAACCCGGACGAACGCCTCGCCGAGCTCGAGTTCGAGGACTACATGACGCACGGCGTGCTCGACGCGCTCTCGGCGATCGAGGCGGCGACCGGCGAGACCGACGTGAACGCGATCGGCTACTGCCTCGGCGGCACGCTGCTGAGTTGCACGCTGGCGTATATGGCGGCGCACGGCGACACGCGCATCCGCTCGGCGACGTTCTTCGTGGCGCTGATCGATTTCCGCGAATCCGGCGAGCTGAACGTGTTCATCGACGAAGAGCAGATCAAAATGCTCGAGGAGAAGATGAGCAAGCGCGGCTATCTCGAAGGCGACGAGATGGCGACGACGTTCAACATGCTGCGCGCCAACGACCTGATCTGGTCGTTCGTGGTCAACAATTATCTGATGGGCAACGACCCGTTCCCGTTCGACCTGCTTTACTGGAACAGCGATTCGACGCGCATGCCGGCGCGCATGCACAGTTTCTACCTGCGCAACATGTATCAGGACAACAAGCTGATCGAGCCGGGCAGCATCACGCTCGCGGGCACGCCGATCGACCTCGGCCGCATCAAGCTGCCGGCGTATTTCCTGTCGACGCGCGAGGACCACATCGCGCCGTGGCGCGCGACCTACCGGGGTACGCATCTGCTGGGCGGCAAGAACCGCTTCGTGCTCGCGGCCTCCGGCCACATCGCGGGCGTGGTGAACCCGCCGGAGGGCGGCAAGTACAGCCACTGGATCAATTCCGAGCTGCCCGAGGAGCCGGAAGCCTGGTTCGCCGGCGCGACCGAAATCGCCGGCTCCTGGTGGCCGGACTGGCAGCGCTGGATCGTGGCGCACGACAAGCGGCAGGTGCGCGCCCGCACGCCGGGCGACGGCAAGCTGAAACCGATCGAGGACGCGCCGGGCAGCTACGTGAAGGTGCGGGCGAACTGAGCGAGGCTCAGCCACGCTGGTCCGTGATCGAGGGCCGGCCCCGCGCTGGCGGGCGCGGCGCCACGGCGCGCGACTGCAGCAAGACCTCGATCACCGCTTCGAGCCGAACGACTCTCTCCCTGAGCGCGACCACTTCATCCGCAAGCCTGTCCACCTTGCGCGACTGCGCCTGCACACGCTCCTCGACCAGAATGATCGAGCGGATTGCCGCGACCGCATCGCCATAAAGGCTCATCCGCCTGGCTTCGCCAGCGTCTGCAGAACTTCGTCGAGTTTGCGGTCGGTGCGATCCAGTTGCGCGAGTGTCTCCGCGTGCGTTCGCCGGAACAGGTCGAGCATGGCCCGCAATTCCTCCGCTTCCCGCTGATCCCCGAGGTCATATGCGGCGACCGCCCGACGCACCAACTCGGCCGCGGAGATACGGCCGGACTGCTCCGCCTTGGCCTCCAGCTCCGCCTTTTCTCCCGCGTCATCAATACGACCACACGCACGGTCGCGGCGGCCATCGCTGGCCCTCCCTACACATGCATCTGTGCATGCTAGCCCTGGCGCTGGCAAAAAGGCGAGCACCAACCATCGCCGGCTTCCGGTGGCTGTTCGCGCCGGCACGCACCGGTGGACGCCCGCCGCCGCCGCGACATAACCTGCCGCATGACCGACGCCCCCGTGATCGCCAGGATCGAAAACCGCATCGGCCGGCTCACGCTGAACCGGCCGAAGGCGCTCAACGCGCTCAACCGGCCGATGTTGGCGCTGATCGCGCAAGCGCTCGCCGAATGGCGCGCCGACCCCGCGATCCATGCCGTGGTCATCGACAGCGCCTCGGACCGCGCGTTCTGCGCCGGCGGCGACATCCGCGCGATCCGTGCCCGCGCCCAGGCCGGCGACACGGCCGAGGTCGAACACTTCTTCGCCGAGGAATACGAGCTCAACGCCACGATCGCCGAATACCCGAAACCCTATGTCGCGCTGATCGACGGCATCTGCATGGGCGGCGGCATCGGCGTATCTGTCCACGGCCGCATCCGCGTCGCCACCGAAGCCGCCGTGTTCGCGATGCCGGAAACCGCGATCGGCATGTTCCCGGACATCGGCGCGACCTTCTTCCTGCCCCGCCTGCCCGGCGCACTCGGCGCGTTTCTGGGATTGACCGGCACGCGGCTGAATGGCCCTGACGCGGTGCATGCGGGGCTCGCGACCCATTTCGTGCCGCACGCGGCGTTGCCGACGCTGTCCGCCGCGCTGCCGCATGAGGGGGTCGAGGCGGTCGCGGAATGCGCCGAACAACTGCCGCCGTTTTCGCTGGCCCCGCATCGCGCCGCGATCGACCGCTGCTTTTCCGCCGCGACCGTCGCCGAGATCTTCTCCCGATTGGACGGCGAAGACACCGACTGGGCGCGCGACGTGCTGGCGATACTGAAAAGAATGTCGCCGTCGTCGATGTGCTGGTCGCTGGCCGCGATCCGGCGCGGCGCCACGCTCGATCTGCGCGCGGCGCTCGCCGCCGAGCTGCGCCTGACCCGCCATGTCACACAGTCGCACGATTTCGTCGAAGGCGTGCGCGCGATGGTTGTCGACAAGGACAGAAACCCGCGCTGGTCGCCGCCAGGCGTCGCTGAAGTTGACCCCGCCGCGATCGCGGCCATGTTGGACTGACCATGTACATCCCCACCCAGTTCCGCGAAACCGACGTTCCCACCATCCACGAAGCGATCCGTGCGGCCGGCCTCGCCACGCTCGTCACCACCGGCCCCGACGGCCTGCTGGCAACCCCGCTGCCGCTGCTGCTGGACCCCGAGGAGGGGCCGTTCGGCACGCTGCTCGGCCACGTCGCTCGCGCCAACCCACAATGGCACCGCAGCGCCCCGGACGCCGATGGGCTGGCGATGTTCACCGGGCCGGACGCCTACGTGACGCCCTCCTGGTACGCCACCAAGCGGGCCACCGGCAAAGTCGTGCCGACGTGGAACTACATCGCGGTGCACGCCTACGGCCGCGTCGAGTTCATCGAGGACGCCGAGTGGCTGCTCGGCCTTGTCACGCGCCTGACGAAGAAGCACGAGGGCGCGCGCGAAAAACCCTGGGCGGTCAGCGACGCGCCTGCGGATTTCATCCGTTCGCAGCTCAAGGGCATCGTCGGCGTCCGCCTGCCGATCGCGCGGCTCGAAGGCAAGTGGAAGATGAGCCAGAACCGCACCGCCGAGGACCGCGCCGGCGTCGTCGAGGGGTTTGGCGTCGAGGGCAACCCGGTGCTGTCAGGGCTTGTCGGGCGGCGCTCCTGACGGTGTGGATCAACGAAAGGCTGCATCGTGAGGGCGCCGCATGAGCGACACCGTATCCGTTGAGTTCATCGGCAAGCGGCTGGACGAGGTGCAGCGGGAGCAGCGCCGCCAGGGCGAGCGGATTGAATTCCTAAGCGATCAACTGGGCGAGCTACGCGCCGCCACGGTCACGCGCGACTTGGCAGAACGGCTCATGATCCGAGCGGGTGAACGGTTCACCAGCCTGGAAGCGCGCCTCGCCAGCCTGGAAGCGGGCTTCGCCAGCCTGGAAGGGCGCCTCGCCAGCCTGGAAGGGCGCTTCGCCAGCCTGGAAGCGGGCTTCGCCAGCCTGGAAGGGCGCCTCGCCAGCCTGGAAGGGCGCTTCGCCAGCCTGGAAGCGCGCCTCGATCGCATCACCGTGGTGTTGGAGCAACTGGCCGAGAGTACCGACCGCATCATCCGTGCCGTCAATCCGGGAGGCCCCGCCGCATGAGCTAAGGCAACTCTTGTCGAGTGGCCCCGTGAGCGCCGCCTTCGCCGTCCGCGGCGCCGTGCTGCACACGCCGGCGCCCGACGTGGTGGAGGCATGGCCGGGCGCGCTGATCGAGGTGGCCCAGGACGGCCACATCGCCGCCGTCCACCCCGAAGCGCCGCAAGCCATCGCCGCTCGGTACGCGGCCGCGGGCCGCCTCACGGCTCTCTCGGATCAGCAATTGCTGCTGCCCGGTCTGGTCGATCTGCACGTCCACGCGCCGCAGTTCGGCAATCTCGGCACGGCGCTCGACCTGCCGCTCGAACGCTGGCTCTACGACTACACTTTTCCCCTCGAGGCCCGGTTCGCCGAGCTCGCCTACGCCGACGCCACCTATGATCGACTGGTGGCGACGCTGCTCGCCAACGGCACGACGACCGCGGTCTACTTCGCCACCATCCATTTGCCGGCCACAAGGCGGCTGGCGGAAATCTGTCTGCGTCGCGGCCAGCGCGCCTATGTCGGGCGCGTCGCGATGGACCATCCCGACTGCCCGCCCAATTACCGCGACGAGACCGCCGTCGCGGTCGCGGAAACCCGGGCACTGATCGACGGCATCCGCGCGCTGCCCGGCAATTCGGGGCTCGTGCAGCCGATCGTCACGCCCCGCTTCATCCCGGCCTGCACGGACGAGCTGCTGTCCGCGCTCGGCACGCTCGCCGCCGAAACCGGTTGCCCGGTGCAGACCCATTGTTCCGAAAGCGACTGGGAACACGATTTTGTCCACGCCCGCTGCGGCTGCACCGACACCCAGGCCTTGCACGGCTTCGGCCTGCTCACCGCGAACTCCGTTCTTGCGCACGGCAATTTCTGCAACGACGGAGATTTCTCGCTGATCCGGCAACAAGGCGCCGGCATCGCCCACTGCCCGTTGTCAAACATCTATTTCGCGGGCGCCGTGTTTCCGCTGCGCCGGGCGATGGAAAAGCGCGTAAAAATCGGCCTCGGCACCGACATTTCCGGCGGCGCGCACCCGTCGGTGCTCGATTCCGCGCGCATCGCCGTCACCATGTCGCGCGCGCTCGAAAGCGGCGTCGATCCGGCGCTTCCGCCACAAACCCGCGGCTGCCCGGGCGCCCGCGTCGGCGCCTCACTTGCGTTCTGGCTCGCCACCGCCGGCGGCGCCGCCGTGCTGGGGCTCAAAACCGGCCTGTTCCGCCCCGGCCACGCCTTCGACGCGCTGCTGCTCGACGCCGATCCCGCCCGCAGCAACCTTCGCCTTGACCCCGCCGAGCCGGCTGAGCGGCGGCTCGAGCGTATCCTCCACACCGCCGCCCGCTCCGATATTTTTGCTGTTTGGGTCAACGGAGTTTGCGTCCGCTCCGGCATGTAGGCGGCGGCCGAGAACGAGAAAAAGCGAGCCGCCCGGCTGCCCGGCGCGGCCCGACCCGGCCGGCATCACGTCCACGCCGGCCAGCGGTTCGAGCGCGTCGAACGCCACGCCCCGCCGCGCCAACTCCTCCGCCGTCACCGGCTTCGTGGCCACGATCACCACGTTCTCTCCGAGATGGGCGGCGATGCCGGGATAAAAGCCGTACTGGCGCGCATCGGCGTTCAGGCAGATCACCGTCGCCGCGCCGCCCAGCGCGAAATCGATCTTGCCGGTGTCCTGCCACCCCAGCCCGGCGACCAGCAGCCCCGGCCGCAGCAGGCCGCGCGCGGCGAGCGCATCCTTCAGCGCCGTCCAGTCCCGCGCCTGCATCTCCATGCGCGCCAGCGGCACCAACCGGTCCACCGCGCCGGGAATGAGAGAGAACCGGAATTCCCCGACCAGGATCGCGAGCGCGAGCCCGAACAGCGCCAGCGTGCCGACCAGCGTGCGCCGCACCAGCACCGGGCGCACGGCGGCCAGATGCTCGATCTCGGCGCCGAGCAGCGGAAACAGCATCAGGTAGCCGGGCGCCGCCCAGTGGAACAGCACGTGCTTCGACCAGAGCCCCACGACGGCGAACAGCGCGACCGGCGCCGACGCCGAGGCAGGCCGGCAGCCACGTCCGCCACGCCGACGGACCCGCGCGAAAGCCTCGCGCCAGTCCGACCATCAGCGGCAGCCAAAGCCACGGCAGCACGAACAAGGCCTCGCCGCCGAGTACCGCCAACGGCCCGAACGGACGGAAATGCTCGGCGCCGGCGCGGCCGCCCTGGAACGCGAAGGAAACCCATCCGTGCCGCGCGTTCCACACCAGCACCGGGGCAAAAATCGCGCAGGCCAGCGCCGCCGCCAGATAGGGCTGCGGCCGGCGCAGCCACGCTCGGTGCGCCGGCTGCGTGAGCAGGTAGGCCAGCGCGCCCCCCAGCACGAGTGCGGCAGAGTATTTCGAGAGCAGCGAAAATCCGGCCGCCGCGCCGGCCAGCAGCCACCAGCGCCAACCCGCACCCTGCACCGCACGGACAAAGCCCAGCGCGGCCGCGAGGAGAAAAAAATCGAGCGGACCGTCCGGCAATACCCAGCCGCCCGCGGCGATCCCGAACACCGGCGCGAGGTTCAAGGCGACCGCCGCCCACATGCCCGCGCGCGCGCCGAACAGCGCCTCGCCGAGCCGGAACATCAGCCACGTCGAGCACGCGAACAGCGCCAGGAACGGCAGCCGCACCACCCAGCCGGCCTCGCTGCCGGCCAGCCGGGCAAACCCGGCCGACAGCCACCAGGCGAGCGGCGGATGGTCGAAATAGCCGAGCCGCAGCGCGCGCCCGGCGGCCACCATGTAGCTCTCGTCGATGCCGAGCCCGAGCGAGCCCGCGAGCGCCAGCCGCGCCGCGCTGCCGAGCAGGATCGCCAGCAGCACGATCTGCGTCGCATCGCGCGCCGCAACGCCCGGCACCGCGCGTGGCCGTGCCGGATCGGCGGTGATTGCAGGGGGCAGGTGTGGCTCCGTGTAACAGCGGTTCTAACGGCTTCGTGAGCCCTGCCGCGCGTCGGCGTCAAGGGGGCGGATCACGTTCCTGCGATTGCCGCCGCGCGCCAAGCCGCCTATGCCACCCTCAGTGCCGCGACGTTCGCCCGGAGAAACCCATGCGCATCGACGCCATCCCGATCGGCCAGTCGCCGCCCGACGACGTCAACGTCATCATCGAGGTGCCGATCGGCGGCGAGCCGATCAAATACGAGATGGACAAGGCGGCCGGCACGCTGGTCGTCGACCGCTTCCTGTACACGCCGATGCGCTATCCCGGGAATTACGGCTTCGTGCCGCACACGCTGTCCGACGACGGCGATCCGATCGACGTGCTGATCGCCAACACCCGGCCGATCATTCCGGGCGCGGTGATCAACGTCCGCCCGGTCGGCGTGCTGAAGATGGAGGACGAAAGCGGCGGCGACGAAAAGATCATCGCCGTTCCGTCGACGAAGCTGACGAAGCGCTACGAGAAAGTCAAAAGCGTCACCGATCTGCCGGCGATCACGCTGGAGCAAATCCAGCATTTCTTCGAGCACTACAAGGATCTGGAGCCCGGCAAATGGGTGAAGATGCTCGGCTGGGGCGATGCCGCGGAGGCGCACAAGCTCATACTGGACGCGATCGAGCGCGAGCGGGCGCACAGCGCGCCGACGGTGGACCGGCGGGAGACGTAATACTGGTCGGGGTGCAAGTCTCAGCCGCCTCGCCCGCCTCAATTCAGAAAGATCTTCCCCGGGTTCATGATCCCGCGCGGGTCCAGCGCCTGCTTGACCGAGCGCATCACCGCCAGCGCCTCGGCGCCGTGCTCCTGCTCCAGGAACTCGCGCTTGCCGATGCCGACGCCATGCTCGCCGCTGCACGACCCGCCCAGCGCCAGCGCCCGCGCGACGATCTTCTTGTCCAGCTCCCAGGCCCGCGCCAGCCCGTCCGGCTCCGGCGGCACCAGGATGACGCGTGTGGAAATTGCCGTCGCCGACATGGCCGACGATCGGCGCGGTCAGGCCGGACGCGGCGATATCCTCCTTGGCGCCCAGGATCGCCTCGGTCAGGCGGGAGATCGGCACGATCGCGTCGGTGGCGATGCCCTTATGCCCGGGCTTCAGCGCCAGGCACGCCCAATAGGCGTCATGCCGCGCCTGCCACAGCTTGTTGCGCTCGGCCGCGTCGGTCGCCCAGCGGAAGCCGCGGCCGTCGAAGCCCGAGCGCGATCTCCTCGGCCTGCTGCGCCTGCTCCGCCACCGCCGCCGTCGGTGCCGTGGAATTCGAAGAACAGGCTGGGCAGCGCCTCCAGCCCCTCCAGCTTCGAGTAGGCGATGCAGGCGGCCATCTGCACCTCGTCCAGCAGTTCCATGCGCGCGACCGGAATGCCGGTCTGCAGGATGGCGATCACCGTCTCCACCGCGTCGCGCCAGGGTCGGGAACTGGCAGGTGGCGGACGACATCGCCTCCGGGATGCCGTGCAGGCGCAGCTGGATTTCGGTGATGACGCCCAGCGTGCCCTCGGAGCCGATGAACAGCCGGGTCAGGTCGTAGCCGGTGGAGGACTTGCGCACCCGCCCGCCGGTGCGGATCACCCGCCCGTCGGCCAGCACCACGGTCAGGCCCATCACGTTCTCCCGCATCGTGCCGTAGCGCACCGCGTTGGTGCCGGAGGCGCGGGTCGCGCACATGCCGCCGATGGTGCAGGCGACGGTGCCGGGATCGACCGGGAAGAACAGGCCCAGATCGCGCAGATGGGTGTTCAGCTGGTCGCGCGTCACGCCGGCCTCGACCCGGCAATCCATGTCCGGCTGGCTGACGTCGAGGATCCGCGGTCATCCGCGACAGGTCGAGCGTGATGCCGCCGCGCACCGGCGTGACGTGGCCCTCCAGCGAGGTGCCGGCGCCCCACGGCACCACCGGCACGCGCTCGCGCATGGCACAGCGCCAGCAGTCGCGCGACTTCCTCGGTGGTTTCGACGAACGCCACCGCATCGGGCAGCACCGGCGGCTGGGTGTCCTGGCCGTGCGAGTGGTGCTCGCGCAGCGCTGGCGTTGGTGGTGATCCGGTCGCCCAGGAAGGCGCGGGCGGCGGCGATCACGGCTTCGACCGGGCGTGTCATGCATTGCTCTCCCTGCAACATCGCGGGTGCCGGCGAATTGACCCCGCCCGCACCCTGCGCCTAGCGTGCGCCCCTCCGAAGCAAGGTGGAAGCGCGCGTCTTATGGCAAACAAGGTCAAGCAGATCTGGGCGTCCGGCAAGGCCGTGGTCAACGGCTGGCTCGCCATCCCCTCCGGCTTCTCTGCCGAGGTGCTGGCGCAGACCGGGTTCGATTCGATCACCGTCGATCTGCAGCACGGCGTGCAGGACTACCTCTCGATGGTGCAGTGCTTCCAGGCGATGCAGTCGCATCCGGTGACGCCGATGGTGCGGGTGCCGTGGAACGAGCCCGGGATCGTCGGCAAGGTGCTGGACGCCGGCGCCTATGGCGTGATCTGCCCGATGATCAACAACGTGGCACAGGCCGAGGCGTTCGTCTCCTACGCGAAGTACCCGCCGCAGGGCGCGCGCAGCAACGGCCCGATCCGGGTCGGGCTGTACGGCGAGGCCGGCACCTACCAGACCGTCGCCAACGAGGAGACGCTGGCGATCCCGATGATCGAGACGCGCGAGGCGGTGGCGAACCTGGAGGCGATCCTCGACGTGCCGGGCATTGCGGCCGTGTATATCGGTCCCTCGGACCTCGGTTTCTCGCACGGATTGGTGCCAAAGCTCGACCGCGAGGAACCGGAGATGCTGGCGATCTACGAGCGGGTGATCCGGGAGACCGGCAAGCGAGGACAGTTCGCCGGCATCCACACGGGAAGCGCCGCGTATGCGGCCCGCGCCATCGGCATGGGTTTTCGCCTTGTCACGCTGCTCAACGACGTCTCGCTGATGGCGATGGCGGCGAAGTGGAACGTCGCCGAGATCCGCAAGGGCAGCAAAGGGCTCGCGTGACCGGGCGCGCTTTATGCCCGCCTGACCGAAATCGTAGGGTGGGTTGCGCTTGCAACCCACCGTTTCCTGGCACCGAACTTCTTGTGGTGGGTTGCAAGCGCAACCCACCCTACGAAATCCATCCGCCGAGCCGATGGATGTACGTCGTTTCCCGGTTGTTGGAGTAACCGCCATGCCCTCGCCGCCCGTGATCCGCCTGCATCCCGACGACGGCGTGGTGATCGCCCGCGCCACCCTGCTGCCGGGCGCGCCGGTCGCGGAGGGCGTGGTCGCGACCATGCGCATCCCGGCCGGCCACAAGATCGCGGTGCGCCCGCACGCGGTCGGCGAGCCGGTGCGGCGCTACGGCCAGATCATCGGCTTCGCGACCGCGCCGATCGCGCCGGGCGAGCAGGTGCACGTCCACAACCTCGGCATGGGCGATTTCTCCAAGGACTACGCCTACGGCGTGGACGCGACGCCGACGCAGTTCTTCGACCCGCCGGCGACGTTCCAGGGCATCCGCCGGCCGGACGGCGCGCGTCGCGACGCGCAACTACATCGGCATCCTGACGAGCGTGAATTGTTCGGCCGCACGTCGCGAGCGTGGTCGCCGACGCGTTCAAGCGCAATCCGTGGAGCGGCGAGAATCCGCTCGCGGATTATCCGAATGTCGACGGCGTGGTCGCGCTGACCCACAAGACCGGCTGCGGCATGACCCAGGGGGAGCCGCTTCGCGTTGCTGCGCCGCACGCTCGGCGGCTTCGCGCGGCACGTGAACTTCTGCCGCCGTGATCGTGATGGGGCTCGGCTGCGAGGTGAACCAGATCGGCGGGCTGATGGAGGAACAGCGGCTCGCCGGCCGGCTGCGCACGATGGACATCCAGGACATGGGCGGCAGCCGCAAGACGGTCGCCGGCGGTATTTCGATTTGTTCGCGAGGCGCTGGTGGATGCGAACGCGGTGCACCGGGAGACGGTGCCGGTGAGCGACCTGATCGTCGCGCTGCAATGCGGCGGCTCGGACGGCTATTCCGGCATCACCGCCAACCCGGCGCTCGGCGCCGCGAGCGACCTTGTCGTGCGCAACGGCGGCTCGGTGATCCTGGCGGAGACGCCGGAGACCTATGGCGCCGAGCACCTGCTGACGCGCCGCGCGGTCAGCCGCGAAGTCGGGGAAAAACTGGTCGGGCTGATGCGCTGGTGGGAGGAGTACACCGCGCGCGAAGGCGCCGAGATGAACGCCAATCCCTCGCCCGGCAACAAGGCCGGCGGGCTCACGACGATCCTGGAAAAGTCGCTCGGCGCGATGGCGAAGGGCGGCAGCACCAACCTGGTCGACGTGCTGAACTATGCCGAGCAGGTCAAGGTGCGCGGCTTCAACTTCATGGACACGCCCGGCTACGACCCGGTCTCGGCGACCGGCGAAGTCGCGGGCGGCGCGAATCTGGTGTGTTTCACCACCGGCCGCGGCAGCGTGTTCGGCTGCAAGCCGGCGCCGTCGATCAAGCTCGCGACCAACACGCGCATGTATCAGCACATCGAGGACGACATGGACGTGAACTGCGGCACGATCGCGGACGGCGACGAGACGGTGCAGCAATGCGGCCAGCGTATTTTTGACCTGATTCTGCGCGTCGCCTCGGGCGAGCCGACCAAGAGCGAAGCGTTCGACTTCGGTGCGGCCGAGTTCGCGCCGTGGCAGTTGGGCGCGACGATGTGAGCGACGCCGGGGACAAACCCTGGCCGCAGCCGGGCCGCGAGCGGATGATCGTGCCGGCGCCGGTCGGCTGGGTCGGCACCGCGCAGCCCGACGTCGAACCGGAACTCTTGGCGCGGCTTGGCCCGGACGCCGTGATGATGATGGGCGACAACCCGGCGCTGCCGCGCATGCCGGAACGGCCGACGCTGCTGGATTTTTTTCATCACCGCCTGCTCGACGTCACGTTCCGCCACCTTCTGCAAAGCGCCAAACTCGCGATGGACGCGGGGCAAGACGAAAAAATCGTGATGGCGTGCCTGCTGCACGACATTTCCAACGGCTGCCTGATCCGCTCCGACCACGGCTACTGGGGCGCGCAACTGGTGGCGCCGTACGTGTCGGAAGAAATCTCCTGGGCGATCAAATACCACCAGCCGCTGCGCTATTTCGCCGACGAACAGGTCGGGTTCAAATACCCCGACGCCTACCGCAAATTCTTCGGCGAGGATTTCGTGCCGCCGGCCTATCTGCAGCGCGACCACGACATCGCCCGCGCCCACAAATGGTACATGTCGGCGCGGCTGATCACGCTGTACGACGTCTACGCCTTCAACGACGCGCTCGACATCGCCCCCGAGCAGTTCACCGACATCATCGGCCGCAACTTCAACCAGCCCGAGGAAGGCCTGGGCTTCGACGGCTCGCCGACCGCGCACATGTGGCGCACGATGATCTGGCCGAATAATTTTCTTTGAGCGGGCGGCCAGCTTCGGTTCGCTCCAAACCGAACCGGATCCCAAGGAAATGGACCGACTGCGGGTGGGGCAAACCAAAGCTTGATCCATCCCGGCACCCTGCGTATATCCATTTGTAGATACGGAGCGTGCCATGTCGGATGCCGCCGCCAAATCCGGGAAGATCGCCCGGTGGGGCAACAGCGCCGCCGTGCGGTTGCCGAATGCCGTCCTCGAACGGGCGCAGTTGCGCATCGATGATTCCGTCGAAGTGATCGTGCGCGCAGATGAGATCGTCATCCGCCGCCCGCAACCACGCGTCACTCTCGATGCGTTGCTCGCGAAATTCGATCCCGCAAAGCATCGTCATGAGCTGTTGCTGGACGACCCGCCGACGGGCATCGAAATTCTTTGAGCCCGCGCTCGGCGTACGCTCCGCAACGTGGCGACTTCGCGCTCGTCGAACTGTCGCCTCAGGCGGGCCGGGAGATGGCCGGACCGCATCGGTGCCTGGTGCTGTCCGAAGCGCGCTTCAGTGTGGCGACCGGGTATGCCGTGGTCTGCCCGATCACCACGAAGATCAAAGGTTCACCCTTCGAAGTGGCGATCCCGCCCGGCCTCAAGGCCGTTGGCTGCGTGATTGCGTCCGAGGTTCGCACAATCGACTACCTGGCACGCAACACCCGCTTCATGGAGCACGCCCCGGATGTTCTGACTGAGGCGGTGCAGGCCATCGCTTGCGCGGTGCTCGGTTGCCCGGGCGTCTGACGCCCCTGGAAATCCGCGCCCTTCCCGCTATCCTTGCACTCGCCGAATCGAACCCAAAGCGGAGGAAACCATGCGCGCGCTCGCCCTGGCCGGCGGATTGACGGCCCTGCTGCTCACCGGCGCTCCCGCGCCGACCGACGCGGCGACCATGAAAATGGAAAAATTCACGCTGACCAGCCCGGACATCAAGCCCGGCAGCAAGATCGGCGAGCCGTTCGTCGCCAACGTGTTCGGCTGCTCCGGCGGCAACACCTCGCCGGCGCTGAGCTGGAGCGGCGCGCCGGACGGCGCCAAAAGCTTCATGCTGACGGTGTACGACCCGGACGCGCCGACCGGCAGCGGGTTCTGGCACTGGGTGATGTACAACATCCCCGCCAGCGTCACGAGCCTGCCGCAGGGCGCCGGCGCCGCGGGCAAGGAGCCGGCCGGCGCGGTGGTGGCCAGCAACGACACCGGCTCGCCCGGCTACACCGGCCCGTGCCCGCCGAAGGGCGACAAGCCGCACCGCTACATTTTCACCGTCGCCGCGATCAACACCGACAAGCTGGACGTTCCCGCCGGCGCCACCAACACCGTGGTGCGCTTCGTCGCCCACTTCGCGACGATCGGCAAGGCCAGCTTCACGGCCAAATACGGGAGATAACTGTCAGATCGAACCAACCGGATCATTCTACCCCAACGTCATCCCCGGGCTTGACCCGGGGATCCACGCCGCCTCGGCGTGATGGATTGCCGGGTCAAGCCCGGCAATGAC
The DNA here is from genome assembly GCA_963697635.1 of uncultured Solirubrobacterales bacterium. Taxonomy (GTDB): domain Bacteria; phylum Pseudomonadota; class Alphaproteobacteria; order Acetobacterales; family Acetobacteraceae; genus CAJCJG01. The sequence continues at coordinate 76,672 of CAVOOS010000031.1, forward strand.
GGGACAAGGTCCGGCGCAGGGTACTCGGTGCCCCGTCTACCGGCGCGCGGCGGCCAGTTCCGGCAGCACGCGCGCCCACGCCTTCAGGCCGTCGTCGAAGCTGGACAGGCGAAAGAACTCGTTGGGCGCATGGGCGCGCTCGTCGCTGGTGGCGTACGAGAGCATCACCGTCTCCAGCCCGAGCGCCTGTTTCACCATGGACGCCACCGGCAGCGTGCCGCCGATGCCGACGCGCACCGGCGGCTCGCCGTGCACGTCGGCGATCACCCGGCTGACCGCTGCGAGGAACGGATCGTCCGGCGGCACCGCGTAGGCAGCGGCGCCGTCGTTCGGGTTCTCTACCCGCAGGTCCGCCCAGGGCGGGCAGTGCGCGTGCAGGTGCGCAGTCACCGCGGCGGCAACGTGCGCCGGTTGCTGGCCGAGCCCGAGCCGGCAGGTCAGCTTGGCCGATGCCACGCACGGGATCACCGTTTTTCCGCCCGCGCCCTGGTAGCCGGCGGTGATGCCGTTGACTTCGATCGTCGGGCGGAACCACAGCGCTTCCAGCAGCGGCACCCCCGGCTCGCCGGCGCCAACGCGCGCACCGACTTCCGCCAGGAACGCGGCCTCGTCCAGCCCGAGCGCGTGAATGGACGAAAGGTCGGCATTGCCGGGGCGTTGCAGCCCGTCGAAGAAGCCGGCGACGGCGATGCGGTGCTTGTCGTCGTGCAGCGTTGCGAGCAGCCGCGCCAGCACCATCGCGGCGTTGCCGACGGCGCCGCCGTAGCGGCCGGAATGCAGGTCGTGCGCGGCGGTGCGGACATGCACCTCCAGCGCCAGCACGCCGCGCAGCGAAGTGTTGACGCTGGTCCGCCCCGGCCGGAACCGGCCGCCGTCGGCCGACAGCATCACGTCGGCCGCCAGGCGATCCCGGTGCACGTCTAGGATCGTCGGCAGGGAGCGGCTGCCGCTCTCCTCCTCGCCTTCCAGCAGCAGCTTAACGTTGACCGGCAGCCGGCCATGCACCGCGAGCCAGCCCTCGAGCGCCGACAGCGCGATCCACAGCGGCGATTTGTCGTCGCAGGCGCCGCGCGCGAAGATGCGGCCTTGGCGCAGCGTCGGCTCGAACGGCGGCGAATGCCATTCCGCCAGCGGCTCCGGCGGCTGCACGTCGTAATGGCCGTAGACGAGGATGGTCGGCGTGCCGGGCGCATCGGCACGCTCGGCGAACACGCTCGGATGGCCGCCGCCCTCCAGCAGCATCACCTCCTGCATGCCGATCCGGCGCAACCGGCGCATCAGCAGGCCGGCGGCGTCGCGGATCGGCTCGGCGTAGGCCGGATCGGTGGACACGCTGGGAATGCGCAGGAACGCAAAAAGCTCGTCGAGCAGCCGGGGCGTTTCCGCTGTCAGCCAGGCTTCGACGACATCGGTCGCGTCACCAGCCATCGAGCAGCGCCCGCGTCTCGGCAACCGCCACCTCCCAGATCGCGAACATCTCGGCGTCGCTGCGCGCGAGCCGGCCGCCGTAGCTGCCGTCCTCCAGCAGCCCGCGCACCTCGAACGGCGGCAGCGCGCGCAGGCGGTCGATCTCGATCGCCGGTTTTTCGCCTTTGGCCGGCGTGCCGGGGAGGCGGGTCCAGGGAAAATTCTCCATCCAGCTCGCGTGCGTCGCGACAGGGTCGGTCGCCACCACCTTCGCCCACACCGCCGGCGCGCGCCACCAGTCGTGGAAGCGCACGCGGCAATCGGGGTTGTCCATCATCCATTCCTGCGCCAGCGACCCCGCCGCGACATTGCCGCCATGGCCGTTCACGACCAGGACGCGGCGGAAGCCGGAGCGCTTGCAGCTGTCGAGCACGTCGCGCATCACGGCGGCGAGCGTTTCCACCCGCAGCGTGATGCTGCCGGGGAACGCGGCGAACGCCGGCGCGACGCCGAACGGCAGCGGCGGAAACACCGGCACGCCGGAGGGCTCGGCCGCTTCGATCGCCAGGCGCTCGGCCAGGATCGTATCGGTCGCGAGGGAAAGTCCGGAATGCTGCTCGGTGCTGCCGATCGGCAGCACGGCGCGGTCGTCGTGCCGCACCCAGTCCTCGACCATCTGCCAGTCCATGTCGGCGATGCGCATGCAGGCCCCCCCGCGGCCGGCGATCGTGCCGCCCCGGGGCGCAGCTTCCCACAGATCGGGGGAGCGGCAAACGGGGGTCACGGACCGGCGGCGAGCACCGCGTCGCAGTTCGTGCGGCCGGACAGCAGGCAGTCCTCGACCACGCATTTGTGGTGCAGCTGATGGATCAGGAACAGCCCGACCACCACCAGCAGCAACGCCACCGCCAAGCCGGCGAGGCTCGCCGTCTGACGGTCCGCTTCCTCCTGGTCGTCGTCGCCGGTGAAGATCAGGCGAACAATGCGCGGCATGGGATCCCCGGCACAGGCCCCACTTTAACGCCGCCGCACCGGGTTAGCGCAAGCAGGGCTGCAATGACGATTTGTGCGGGGGCGCCGCGTCGCGACGCGGCGGCGGGGCGGGCATGGTGACGGCGTGACGCTGCTGATCCAGGCCCTGCCGCTGCTGGCGCTGGTGGCCCTGCTTGCCTCCGGGCGGGTCGGGCCGCTGCTGGCATGCGCGGCGGCGATGCTGCTGACCTTGCCGGCCGCCATCGGCGCGCTGCCGGATGGCGTGGCGGGCCTGCCCGGCTTCGTCGCGCGCAGCGCATGGCAGGGCGGCTTTCTCGCGCTGATCCCGGTCGGCGTGATGGCGGGCGGCCTGGTGTTCCACGCCGCCGCGTCGCGTCCCGAACACGCCGACGCGCCAACGAGGGAAAGAGTCGCGGTGATGTTCGAGGCGGCCTTCCTGCTCGGCCCGTTCACCGAGGCGGTGACCGGCTTCGGCGTCGGCGCGGTGTTCGCGATCGGCGCGCTGCGGCGCGTCGGCGTCGAGGGCGCGGCCGCGGCGGCGATCGCGTTGCTGTCGCAGATCATCGTGCCATGGGGCGGGCTCGGCCCGGGCACCGCGGTCGGCGCGGCGCTCGCGGGCGTGCCGGCGCAGGCGATGGCATTGCGCAACGCCGTGCAGCTCACCGCCGCGCTGCCGTTCCTGTTGCTGCTGTTCTGGTTCTTCTGCGCGGTCGCCCGCGTGCCGATCGCGGCGCGCCAGCGCGCAGGCCATGCGGCCTGGCTCGCCGGCTTCGGCGGGCTGCTGATCGGCTGGCATTTCGTGGTGCCGTGGGAGCTGTGCGGGATGCTCGCGACCGGGCCGCTGCTGGCGGCACGGATGCTGCTCGCGCGGCCGCCGCGCAGCGCCGCCGACTGGTGGGAAGCGGTCACGGCGGCGTTCCCGTACGGGCTGCTCGCGGCAGTGCTGCTGGGCAGCCGGCTGTGGCGGCAGCCGCCGTCCTGGCACCCGGTGTCCGACCTGCCGGCGCTGCCGCTGAACCATGCGATGGTGGCGCTGTGGGTGGTGGTGGTGCTGCTGCTCGCCGCCCGTCGCGATGGGCTGCTGGTGGCGCGGCAGGCGCTTGGCCGGATGCCGCGGCCGGCGCTGGTGCTGCTGATGTTCGTGCTGCTCGCGCGCACGCTCGGCAATGCCGGCGTGCCGCAGGCGCTGGCGGTCGCGCTGGCCGGCGCGTTCGGCGCGCTCGCACCTTACGCCGCGCCGCTGCTGGCGGCCGCCGGCGGCATCGTCACCGGCACCAACACCGGCGGCAACAGCGCGATGATGCCGCTGCAGGCGGCACTCGGCCGCGCCGCCGGGCTCGCGCCGACGGTGCTGCCGGCGGTGCAGAACTCGCCGCTGACGCTGCTGATGACGCCGCAGCTCACCGCGATCGTCGCGCAACTGGCCGGCGGCGGCGCGCGGCTCGGGGCGGTGTGGCGGCTGCTCTGGCCGGTCGCGCTGATCGGCATCGCAATCGGGATGGCGGCGGTGGCGATCGGGTGAGATGATGGCGCGATGCGTGCCGCCGTCAGCCACATCCGCTCGACCTGCCCGATCTTCGCCGCGCATATCCGGCGCGTCGGCCCGTGCAAGCTGCGCCATGAGCAGGACAAGGATCCGTACCAGGCGCTGGTGACGGCGATCGCCTACCAGCAACTGCACGGCAACGCCGCGCGCGCGATTCTCGGCCGGTTTTTGGGCTTGTATCCCGGCGTGCCGTTCCCGACGCCGCAGCAGGTGCTGTCGACCGACGACGCGACCATGCGCGCCTGCGGATTTTCCGGCAGCAAGACCGCCTCGATCAAGGACATCGCGGCGAAGGCGGCCGAGGGCGTCGTGCCGACCCGCCGCACCGCCACGCGCCTCAGCGACGCCGAGCTGATCGAGCGCCTGACGGTGATCCGCGGCGTCGGCCGCTGGACGGTCGAGATGCTGCTGATGTTCACGCTGGGCCGCAAGGACGTGCTGCCGGTCGACGATTTCGGCGTGCGCGAGGGCTATCGGCTGCTCTACGCGCTGGAGGCGCAGCCGAAACCGCGCGAGATGGCGGCGCTCGGCGAGGTATGGTCGCCGTATCGCAGCGTGGCGTCATGGTACCTGTGGCGCGCCGCGGACGCGGGGAAGACGGTGAAGCAGCCGGGGTGAGGCGGCTATCAATTCGAGGCCGGCAGTGGATCGACCCACGGATTGTGCAGCGGCACTCGCGCCCGCTGGTAATCGCCCGTATCGCGAGTCACGACGGCCAGGCCGTGGTGCAACCCAGTCGCGGCAATGATCAGGTCGGGCTCCGAGAAAGGGCGCCCGCTCTTGCGCCCCTCCTCGGCCAGTAACCGCCAGCGTAACATCACGTCTTCGGTGATCGGCACCACGCGGCCTTCGAACATGGGCCGCACCTTGTGTATCAGCCAGCCCTGAAGTTCTGCACGGCGAACCGGGTCCGGCGCGCGTTCGATGCCGAAGCGAATTTCCGCAAGAGTGACGACGCTGACGAACAGGCGGTCGATCGGCTGAGCCGCCACGAATGCCACAACGCGCGGCTCGGGCCTCGGGCGCCGCAGTTCCGCCAAAACGTTGGTGTCGAGCAGCCAGCCGGTCACAGGTTCACGTCGCGCACCGACGCAGGTCCGCGTTCCGGTTCGATCTCGAACTCGCGATAGGGCGAGGACTGCAGCGCGTCGATCAGTGTCTGTCCAGTCACAGCGCCCTGAAGGCGCCGGAACTGCTCGACCGAAATAACCACGACTTCGTCTCGCCCATGCACAGTGACATGTTGCGGGCCTTCGCTGCGGGCACGGCGCACAAGTTCGCTGAAGCGCGCCTTTGCGTCCTGCAACGGCCAGTGGTCCGGGCCATCGGACGGCGGGCGGGATCGGCTTGCGCGATTTGACACGGCGGCAGGTCCATTCTGGTTGATATGACCAGAATAGCGCCGATTGCCATTCCGTGGGAACACGGATGCGGATCTGCGCCGCCTATCCGACACACCCCTCCACCACCGGGGCGAGCTGGCTCATGGCTCCCGCTCCTTCGCCGCGCGGCGGTCGGCCGTGTGGCGATCCAATATTTCGCCCATCAACTCCTGGCGATATCGAAAATTCGTCGTGCGCAGCCGCGCGAATGCGGATGCAAGGTCGATCAGCTCATGCCGGGCCGCAAGCTCGAGAATGCCCAGCGTACCCATCACAAAAAACCCGAGCGACCGCGCGACGACAACACCCGCGCGGTCGTCCATCAGAATGAGATCGGCCCGCACCGTTCGGGCGAGCAAGATGGCGGCGCGCTCCCCGGCGCCGAGTTGCGGCAAGGGTAAGGTGGTCCCCGGCGGCATAACGCGCAGTTCCAGCCAGGGAGGTTGTGTCGCCAGCCAAGCGCGCACAGTCGCGGGGGTGCGCGGGTGACTCAATTCGTCCCGCACGATCTCGGGCATCAGCACTGCGCCGAATACGCGCGGCAGCACCTCGATGGCGTCGATCAGGACCAGATATTGCAGAGGCCCCGTGTCGGCGACGACGACCCGCACATACCCTCACAGGCCGAGTTCGTTCGCCGCACGCCGCTCCTCCTCGAAATCCGCGAGCGTATAGGGCTCGTAGATGTCGTGCGCCTTGAGGAAGCTGTCGAATTCATCGAGCACCTCGAAACCGAGGGCGGCGCACAGCTCCGGCTTCGTCATGCGTCCGGCGCGGTACGCTTCCGCCACCAGCGCCTCCAGGGCATGGCGCTCAAGATCAGCGCCGCCGGTGCCGAGGCGCTTGGCGAGGTCGGCCGAGACGCGGACGGTCAGGTTCATGGATTCCCGGTACCACACCGGGGAGGTGTCAAGCAAATGTATGACAATCAGCATTCTGCATCAGTCGTCGAATTCCTGCCGCAGCGTCAGCCTGCCTCCGCACCCACAAACGCTTCCACGACGGAAAGAAAACCCTCAGGGTCGTCCGCATGCACCCAGTGCCCGGCGTCCTTGAGCGTGACGAACCGGGCGGCCGGGAACAGCGCGCGGATCGCCGGGCGATACTCGGGGCGGATGTAGTCGGAGCGCGCGCCGGCCACGAACAGCGTGGGGCCGCGATAGACCGCGCCCTCCGGGTTCGGCCAGCCGGCGAGGTCGGGCAGCGCGGCTTCGATCGCCTCCAGGTTGAGCCGCCACGCGGGCGCCGGGCCGATGCGCAAATTCTGCAGCAGGAAGCGGCGGGTCGGCGTGTCCGGCACCGCTTCGGCCAGCGCCGCGTCGGCCTCCGGCCGCGTCAGCCCGTGGTGCAGCTTCAGCGCCCGCATTGCCGCGACATAGCGGCCGTGGAATTCGGCGTGGTCGTAGGCGACCGGCGCGATGTCGGCGGCCAGCAGGCGGGAGACCGCGGCCGGCGCCTCCAGCGCCGCGCGCATCGCGACCTTGCCGCCCATCGAGTGGCCGACCAGCGCGCACGGCAGCGCGGCCAGGTCGCGCAGCGTCTCCAGCACGTCCTCGGCCATCGCAGGATACGACATCGTCGACGCATGCGGGCTCGATCCGTGGTTGCGCAGGTCGAGCGCGATTACCCGCCGCCCATGCGCCAGCCGGCGCTGGACCGTCGCGAAATTGGTCGCCTGACCATACAGGCCATGCAGCAGCGCGAGCGGCGTGCCCTCGCCGCGTTCGACGGCGTGCAGGATCATGTGATGGGGTCCGGGGCCTCTCGGCCCCGGCGGGTCGAGGGCAGCGCCCTCGCCTTCACTCCGCCACCCGCAGCATGATCTTCCCGATGTGCGCGCTGCTCTCCATCAGCGCGTGCGCCTGCGCGACCTCGGCGAGCGGAAACGAGGTGAACACCAACGGCCCGCACCGCCCGTGCTGCAAGACCGGCCACACGTTCTCGCGCAGCGCCTGCGCGATCGCGCCTTTCTGCTCCGTGGTGCGCGGCCGCATCGTCGAGCCGGTGATGGTCAGCCGTCGCACCATCACGGGCGCCAGGTCGAACCCCTCGACTTTCGACCCTGCAGGAACGCGATCTGCACCAGCCGCCCGTCCATCGCGAGGCAGCGCAGGTTGCGGGCGAAATACGGCGCGCCGACCATGTCGAGCACCACGTCCACGCCGCGCCCGTCGGTCAGCCGCTTGATCGCGTCGAGAAAATCCTCGCTCCGATAGTTGATCGCCGCCGCCGCGCCGAATTCGCGGCAGGCCGCGACTTTCGCGTCCGACCCGGCGGTCGCATACACCGTCGCGCCGAACGCCTCGCCGAGCTGGATCGCGGTCACGCCGATGCCGGACGTGCCGCCGTGCACCAGCAGCGATTCGCCGCGCGCCAGCCGGCCGTGCACGAACACGTTGGCCCACACGGTGAAATAGTTCTCCGGCAGCGCGCCGGCGCGCAGCGCGTCGTAGCCGGCAGGCCACGGCAGGCACTGCGACCTCGGGCGCGACGCAAAACTCCGCATAGCCGCCGCCGTTGGTCAGCGCACAAACCCGGTCGCGAATTTTCCAACCCCGCACCGCCGAACCGGCCGCGACCACCTCGCCCGCCACTTCCAAGCCCAGGATCGGGCTGGCGCCGGGCGGCGGCGGATACAGGCCCTGGCGCTGCACCACGTCCGGCCGGTTCACCCCGGCCGCCAGCACCCGGATCAGCACCTCGTCCGGCTTCGGCGACGGCACCGGGCCGGTGGCGAGCCGCATCACCTCCGGCCCGCCGGCGCCCTCGGTCGCGACGAACGTCATCGTTTGCGGAACGGTCATGGGCGGCGCCTCCTGCCTGGCGGCGCGCACGTTGCCCTTGCGCGCCGTGTCGTCAAGGCGTCACCCGAAACCGGGTTGCGCCGACGCGGCCCGCGTCGGATGCTCGCGCGCAGGGGACCGGAGGGAGCCGCGTGCCGTCGACCAGCCGCCGCAAGCTGCTTGCCGCCGGCCTGCTCACTCTTGCGGCCCCGCGAATCGCCCGGGCCGCCACGGTGCAGCCGCTGCCGGTCGGCGCGCTGTTCCCGTTCTCGGGCAGCCTCTCCTTGCTCGGCGACGAGAGTTTCCGCGGGCTCGACCTCGCGACCGACGCGCTCAACGCCGCCGGCGGGCTGTTCGGCCGGCCGGTCGCGCTGGTGCGCGGCGATGCCAACGACAGCGCGCAGGCGACCGCCGAGGCGAAGCGGCTGATCGAGCAGGCCAAGGTCAATTGCGTGTTCGGCTCGTATTCCGCCGACGTCGCGATCGCCGCCTCGGCGGTCGCGGAACTGGCCGGGGTTCCGTATTTCGAGCTCGATGCGCTGGCCGATGTCGTGACCGAGCGCGGGCTGAAACTGATTTTTCGCAGCGGCCCGCTGGCGAGCCAGGTCGGCACGATGTCGGTCGACATGGTGGCCGACCTGCTGGCGCCGTTGTGGGCCACCGATCCGGCCGGCCTGAAGCTCGCGCTGCTGCACGAGGACGGCCCGACCGGCAGCACCGTCGCGGCGGCGCAGGAAAAGCGCTGCAAGGAGCGGATGCTGCCGCAGGTCGAGAGCATCCCCTATCCGGCGACCACGATCGACATGGCGCCGCTGGCGCAGCGGCTGCGCGGCGCAGCGCCCGACGTCGTGCTGCACACCGGCCACGCCAACGACGTCGTGCTGCTGCACCGGGCGCTCAAGCAGGCGGGCTGGCGGCCGCGCATGGTGGTCGGCGCCGGCGGCGGCTATTCGCTCAACGACACCGCGCAGGCGCTGGGGCCGACATCGAGGGCGTGATGAATGTCGACGTCACGCAGTACCGCGTCTCCGACATCGTCGCCCCGGGTGTCGCCGAAGTCGCCGCGGCGTATCAGCGGAAATTCGGCGCGCCGCCGCGCTCCGGCCACAGCCTGGTGTGCTTCGCCGGCGCCCGGGTGTTCTTCGATGCGGTGCAGCGCGCCGGCACGTTCGAGCACGACAAGCTGCGTCCGGCGGTGCTGGCGACCGATGCGCCGCCGGGCTCGACGGTCGGCGGCTTCGGGGTCAAATTCGACGAGAAGGGCCAGAACGAACGCGCGGTGCCGTATCTGACGCAATGGCAGAAAGGCATGCTGGTCACGATCGCGCCGAAAAACGCGTCGGTGGCCGAGCCGGTGCCGACCTTGGGCGGATAGACCGGCTACGGCGGCGGCGGCGTCGCCACCACGTCGCCCTCGGTCCGGCCGAAATACCAGAGCACCGCGGCCACGAACCACGGCCCTGCGCCATCGCGCGTGTAGTGGCCGGGCGCCCAGGCGAGGCCCTCCAGCACCGCGCCGTGCACCGGTAGGTGAAAAACCAGCGGGCGCGTCGGATCGCGCAGTGCCGCCCAATTCTGTTGCGTGGCTGCGATGTCCGCTGGCAGCAGCCGCAGGTCGCCGATGGCGCCCGGCAGCCGGCTCGGCAGCGCGATGCCGGCGGCCGCCAGCAGGCACAGCGGGCCGACGACGCCGGCGGCCGGAACGGCTGGCGCGCGCAGCAGACTCGCAAAGCGCGCCAGCACCACCAGCAGCACAACGAGAAGCGCCTGGCGGAACGTGTGGTGGCGTTCGCAGCACAGCATGCCGAACTGGTAGAACGCCCCGGCCATCGTGCCGAACGCGGACGCCGCGATGCCGGCTGCGAGCGCGACCAGATGGCGGCGCGGCACCGGCGCCGGCAACGCCACGCGGAAACAGGCGAGCATGCCCAGGAACAGCAGCGCGTCGGCGACGAGCGTGCCGACGACGCCGGGGCCGGGCCGGAGCGGGTCGGTGCCGGCGAATTCGTCGGGGAGGCTGCGCAGCGCCGCCAGCAGGCTTGGCCCGACATGGTGGAAGTAGGTTGTGTCCGCCGTCAGGCCGCCGTTGGCGTCAGCGACGCGGAACAGCAGCCACGCACCCAACAGCGCCGCCGAGGCCAGCAGCGGCGCCAGGTACCAAAACCGCCGCGCGTCCCGGCGAGCCAGATCGGCCACGGCCAAAGCAGAACAGCAGCCCAGCGCGAAGAACAGCCCGGTCTCGGCGCTGCCGGCGGCAACCAACAGCGCCAGCGCGCAGATCGTCCGGTCGCGCCGCGTCGCCGTCCGCCCGGCGACCAGCCGGAACGTCAGCACGACGATGCCGGCGAGCGCCAGCAGGTACGGGGCGGCCGCCATCGGCCAGTAGAACATCTCGTTGATCGGCCGGACCAGCAGCATCGCCGCCGGCACCGCGAGCGCAACCGCAAGCCGCCACGGCGCGCCGGGCGTGCGCGGTCGCCACAGCGCCAGCACGCCGCCGCCGATCAACGCGGCCCACAGCAACGCCAGGAACGGCGCGACCAGCGGCGCGCCGGCCAGCGTCACCGCGCCGTCGTAGAGCCACAGCGCCGCCTCCGAAACCGGCCGCGGGCTCCACTGGTACAGCCGGCGCCACGCGAAGCCCCAGCCGATCTCCCGCAGCATGGCGAAGTTGAAATACTCGTCGCCGTCCCACCGCCCGCCTGGGATCAGCGCCGCGTGCAGCAGCACGATCCCGCCCAGCAGCGACGAGGCGAGGCCGGCAACCCACGTCGCGAGCGCGGGCCGCCGCCGGCCGCACGGCTCGGCGGCGGCCAGCGGCAGCATCGCGTCGACCTGGCTCATGGCGCTCCGGGCGAGAGTGGCTGTCGGCCCAGATAGCCGAGCCCGCCACCGCTCGCCAGGGCCGGCGGATCAGCCGCCGGACGCCACCGGCGGGCTGAAGATGCGCACGGTGGTCGAATTGTCCTGCCCGGCCAGGGCCGCGTCGTGGCGCGCGAGCTGGGTGTCGAGGCGGGCATCGTGCGCGGCATTGCGCGCGGCGAAGGCGGCGCCCGCCGCAGCGCGCGGATGGCCGGCCGCCGCATCGTGGCGGGCAGCGGCGCGGTCGATGCGCGCCTGGGCGCGGTCGGCCTGCGCGTCGTGCTGCGCCCATGCGGCGTCGGCCGCCGCCCTGCCCGCGGCGGCCGGATCAGGACCGTCGATGCCGATCTCCTGCGCGAAGGCCGGCGTAAACAGCAGCACACTTGCGGCAACGATGGCGGCGATTCGCATGTCCGGCGTCCTGTGCGAACATCCCGGACCGTCCCGCCCGGTGCCCCGATAACGCCCACCGGCACGAGGCGTTCCAGGCCCCGATCACCCCGCCTCGCGCCACAGCGCCCGCGCCATCTCGCGCAGCGCCAGCGCCTCGGCCCAGCGATCCGACAATTCGTGCCCCTGCGCGTCGGTGATGGCGTAGTCGGGCGGCCCCAGCTCGCACAGGAAGATTGCCGTGTCGTCCGGTGCGGCGCGCGCCTTCCAGGAGGCAAAACCGAACCGCCACCAGTCGCGGAACAGCGCGACCCACTTTTCGTTTTGCGGAAAACCCGAAGGGATCTGGATTTGGCCGCGCGCCGCCACGCGGCCCTGGAAGCTGTCGGAGCGCGCCAGCACGCGCTCGATCAGCGCCTGCAGCTCCGGCGGCGGCGGGCACGGCATTTCCCGGTCCACGACATAGTGGGAAAGATCGGCGGCCAGACGCATCTCCGGGATCGCATCCAGCAACTGCACGGTGGAAAAAAGGTCGTTGGTGATGCAGTTGCGATGCGTCTCGAACTGGATTTTCATCCGTTCTTCGTCGGCGATCCGCAGCCAGTCGCGCACCACGGGGATCATGCCGGCGACCGAGATCGGCATCACCTGGCCGATCACCACGACGAAGGGCGCGCCGATCTCCTTCGCCAGATGCAGCGCCGGCCGCAATTCCTCGATCGAGCGCGGAAACGCGGTCAGCAGCCCGCCGAGCCCGGTGCGGGCGAAATGCGGCACGGTCTCGCGCGCCTGCTCCAAGGTCAGCGCGCCGAGGTCGATCGCCATGCCGTCGAACCCGGCCGCCTTGACCCGATCGAAGCTGTCGGCGAACGCTGGCTGCGGCTCGCCGGGGCGGCGGTGCTCCATCGCCCATAGCGCCTGGTAGACGTGCAACCGCTGCATCGTCAGTCGCCGGAAATCCAGGCGCGATCATCGGGAAAATCAGCCTCGGTGCGGCCGTCGCGCAAAGCGCGCAGAACGGCACGCTGGAACTGGAAATAACCCATCATCGGCGGCGCCGCGCCGCGCGCGGTGAACATCGCCGCGTGCAAATCCGGCAGCCGATGGAACGGCACCCCCGGAAACGCGTGATGCGCCGTGTGGTACTGCATGTTCCAGCACAAAAACCGCAGCACCGCGTTGGTGCGCGTCGAGCGCGTGTTCTCCAGGATATTTTGTCCGTGCGGCAGCCCGAGATGCTCGATGGTGTTTTGCAGTTGATGCGCCACCTTCAGCAAAAACATCGGCGCGAGCCAATACATCACCGCCGCCCAACTATGCGCGGCAACGGACACGACCGCGATCAGCGCGTAACCGGCCACATGAAACCGCGCCTCGCGAATCACCTCCGCCTGCCGGTTGGCCGGGATATACGCTTCGGTGACATTGCCGGCGGCCAGGCGAAAAATACGATGGATGCGGGAATACCAATAGCTCGGCCCGAACAGCCACAACAAATAGGAGGTCCGCGTGTAGCGCGGCCGCGCCAGTTCGCCGTCGCGCGCCCATTCCTGGGTCCAGCGATGATGCGCGCCGTGCTGGATCTGGTCGAACGTGCGCGGATAAAAGAGCAGAAAACCGAACACGCGCCCGACCCATTCGTTCAGCCAGCGCGTACGGAACACCGTCCAGTGGCTCAGTTCGTGCTGCCCGGCATAGAGAAAATTGATCAGCATGCCGAGCGCCACGAACGGCCCCACCGCCCAGACGGTGCCGAGCGTCGCATGCAGCGCCCAGGCGGCCAGTGCGATCAGCCCGAGATGCGCGCCCAACTGCACGAACCCGGCCCGGTCGGACGGTTCGCACAGCCGGCGCAACTCGGCCGGGTCGATCAGGTCGCGGCGGGTGAAAATTTCGTCCATCGTGGGCGCTCCGGGCACCCGGCGAATATGGCAGTGCGGCTCCCCGCTCGGCAACGGGTCGCGGCTCGGCCGCGAGTCTGGCCGGCCTGCGCCCGTTCCGGTCGTTCAGCAGTGACCGTGCGGGCTCCGCCCGCTCGCCGGACGCCGCGGTTGCAGCCCCTATCGCTTGGCGCCCCGCACCTTGCGATCCGACCCCGCATCGTCGTTGGCCTCCTTGGGCGGCGACCGGACGATCGATTTGACGTCGCTTCGCGGGCGCCCCGAGGCCGCCGCGATCTCACGGTCCTGCGCCTCGACAATTCCCCGTGCAGGCGCGTCCCCATCGAGACCGCCCAACGCGCTCGCCGACACCTTGCGGTTCGAGCTGCGCGTGCCGTCGACATAAACCACGTCGAACATGACGAAGCTGGTCGAAGCCCGGCTCTTCATCGCCATGACGCTTACTCCCCCGAGCCTTTGGCCGAGCCCTCGCTCGGCTCCGCCCCGCCCGCCTCGCCGGCCTCGCTGGCCTTGCGCAGCGCGGCCTGTGCCTTCCGCTCCTGCTCCTTCGCGTCCTTCGATGCCTTCTTGGCCCGATCCCGCTCGGCACGTTGGAGATTGTAGTTCGGCTTGTAAGCCATGTTGGCTGATCCCGGTGGTGTCTGCGGCTATATGGAGGATGTGGAGCGGGAACGCGACCGCCCCTCGCAAATCATCCTCGCCGCCAGACGTTGCGTATACGGAACAATATGGTCGCGTCCAGGCGCCGGCTTTGTTCAGGCCGGATCGGGGAACGGCGGAGGGTAGCGCAGGCCGAACACGTAGCGGGGTTTCTCCGGCTTTTTCGGCCGCTTGCGGGCGGGGGGTTTCGCTGGTTCCGCGAGGGCCGCCGGCGACGGGGGTTTTGGCCGGGCGGAGGGAGGCGGCGCCAGGATCGGCGGCGGGCGGACCCCCAGCATGTGGCAGAGCGGGCGGAGTACCCGGCGCATCTCGGCGGGGGCGGCCTGCATCAGCGCCACCATCTCGGGCTGCTGCAGCAGGTTCTGCAATTGCGAGCCGTAGACCGCGGTTTCCTGCACCAGCCGGACCATCCAGGCGAACTTTTGCGGCAGCGGATTGGGGGCGCGGGGCGGCCGGGGGGTGCGTGCGCGGGGTGTGGCCGGGGCGCGGCGCGGCGCGAACCGCCCGGCCTCGATGCGGGCGGCGAGACGGTCGAAGCGATGCTTGAGGGCTCGGAGGCGGTCGAGGATCAGCACCGCCAGCGGCCGGGCGAGTTTCCCCCACATGCTGTGGCTGTCGACGGTCCGGCTCAGCCACAGGATGATGGTGGCGAGGCACTCGGCCGGGGTGCGGGGTGGGGGGTTGGACATGCGCGCATGTTAGTGGAACTGGCGATGGCTGGGCAAGAAAAATTGTCGGGCGCGTGCGGTCGATCTGCCGTTCTTACGGCAAGCCCTCCCCCCGCAACGTCCGGATCCCCGGCAGCGCCGCAGTCCGGAAAACCCAGGCGGCGACGCCCGGACACTCCGCCAGCGAAAACCCGCCCTCGTCGGCGACATGCGTGTAGGCGAACAGCGAAAGGTCGGCGATCGTCGGCCCGGCGTCAGTCAGCCACGGATGCGCGGAGAGCCGGCGCTCCATCACGGACAATGCCTGCGCCCCACGCTCCCGGCATTGCGCCAGCCGCTCGGCAAACCGGTCGGCCGCCTTGAGATAGGACAGAATATTGCGGGCGACGGCGATGTAGGGCTCGTGGCTGTACTGCTCGAAGAACAGCCATTCCAGCACGCGGGTGCGCGGCAGCCCCGGCGGCGGCAGCCACGGCGTGCCCTCGGCGAAATGCGCCAGGATGGCGTTCGAACTCGGTGATGACAGCGCCATCGTCGAGCACCACGACCGGCACCTTGCCGTTCGGATTGAGTGCCAAAAAATCCGGCCTCCGCGTGGCACCGCTGTTGCCGTCGGTCTCGATCCACTCGAATTTTTTTCCCGTCAGCCGCAGGATTGTTCCCGCCTTCCAGCAGTTGCCGGACACCGCCATGCCGTAGACCTTGATCATGCCGTTGCCTCCACGTATCGGGCATAGACGTCGGGATCGCTCGCGCCCTCGGTGCCGAACAGCAGCACGCGGCTGGACCCGGACAACCCCAACGCCTCGCGCGCCGCCGGGTCCGCGGCGGCGAGCAGCAGGCCGGCAAGTCCGGCCACCCCCGATTCGCCGATGGTCAAACCGTGCCGCGCCAGCAGCCGCATGCAGCCGACCGCCGCTTCGTCCGGGATCGCCATGAACGCGGCGGCGCCGCGTTCCAGTTCCTGCCATGCCAGCAGGCTCGGCTCGCCGCAGGCGAGGCCCGCCATCATCGTGTCCAGCTCGCCCGGAATCGCGGTCGGCTCGCCGGCCTCCGCGCTCGCCAGCAGGCAGGCGGCCCGGTCGGGCTCGACCACCACCACCGCCGGCGCAGGCGTGCAACTCGTCCGCAACTGCACCGAGACCGACGCGGCCACCGCCCCGACGCCGCCCTGCACGAAGCAATGCGTGCGGCGCTTCGCCCCATTGGTGCAGCGCCTCCTCGACCATGAGCCGATAGCCCTGCATCACGTCGACCGGCACGGACGCATAGCCTGGCCAGGAGGTGTCGGAGACGACGAACCAGCCATGCTCCGCCGCCGCCTGCGCCGTCGCGCGCACCGCGTCGTCGTAGTTGCCGGCGACCCGCCGCACGTCTGCCCCGTAGCGCGCGATCGCATCCGCCCGACCTTGGCTCACGGCGGCATGGATGAAAATCACGCAGCGGCAGCCGAACCGCTGCGCCCCCCAGGCAACCGAGCGGCCATGATTGCCATCCGTCGCCGAGGTCACAGTTATTTTCCCGGTGGCCGCCGCGTAACGGCCCGCCTCCAGATCGGCGCAGGTCGCGGCGGCGCCCTGCCGCGCCAGCTTCGCCATCAGCAGTTTCGCGACCGCCCAGGCGCCGCCGAGCGCCTTGAAACTGCCGAGCCCGAACCGTCCGCCCTCGTCCTTCATCCGCACGGATGCGACCCCCGCCGCCTGCGCCGCCCAGGGCAGGTCGCACAGCGGCGTCGGCGCGTAGCCGGACCATCGCGTGATTTCGTTCCGCGCCTGCCGATATCCGGCCTCCGGCAGCACCTCGACCTCCGGCGTGCCCGCGCGCGGATTGGCGAACACCCGGAACGGCAGCGGCCCCAGCAGGTTGCTCATTGCGCCGCCACCGGCCGCACCTGCACCGGCAGCGAACGGATCGCGAGCGCCGCGACCAGCGGCGCCGCCACGAACCCCCCGAACAGCCACGCCGCGGCCGAGGCCGCCCCGGCCGCGCCGCCGGGCACCAGCAGTCCGCCGAGATTGGTCACCATCCCCCCCATCGCCGCCCCGAACGCATTGCCCACCATCACCACCATCGTTATGGACGCGCCGGCGGTCTCGCGGTCCGCCTCCTGCGCAAACCCGAACACGCGGGCGCCGAGATGCGGCCAGGTCATGCCGATGCCGACGCCCACCGCCAACAGCGCCGCCCCGATCGGCAGCAGATGGAGCCCGGCCGGCCCCGCCATCGGCATCAGCAGCGCCAGCACGCCGAGCCCGCCCGCCAGCACCACCGGCCCCAGCACCATCGCCGCCCGCGCCCCGCTGGACGCCGCACCGGACGTCGCGACCGACCCGAGCGTCCACCCGCCCGCCATCAGCGCCGTCAGATAGCCGGCATGCAGCGGCACCAGCCCGTGCAGCGTCTGCAGGAAATACGGAACAAAGATCTCCGGCGTGGTGGCGGCCAGCAGCAGCACCATCGCGCCGTACACCGCGCACAGCGGCGCGCCGGGCCGGGTCGCGCCCGCCGGCAGCACGCGCGCACCGCCGCTCGCCTCGCGCCGCGCGAACACGGCGAAGCCGACCCCGGCGACCAGCAGCCCGAGCGCGTTCCAGACCGGGTCGGCCGTCGTGCTGCCGGCCGAGACCGCGAGCACGCTGCCCGCCAGGATCGCCAGCGACAGCAGCGCCATGCCGGTCGCGGGCGGCGGCGTGCGACGCAGGTCGCGCGGCAGCGACACCTCGACCAGCAGCAACAGCGCCGGTGCCGCCGCCGCGACGCTCCAGAACGCCGCGCGCCAGACGCCCCACTGCGCGAACACGCCCCCCACCGCCGGCCCGAGCAGCGTCGCGACGCCCCAGGCGACCGAGACGACGCTGAGCGCGCGCGGCCACAGGCGCTCGGCGAACAGCGTGCGGATGATGGTGAACGAGAGCGCGGAGAGCGTGCCGGCGAACAGCCCCTGCACGAACCGGCCGAGCAGCAACACAACCATCGAGGGCGCCAGCGCGCAGACCACGGAGCCGGCGGCGAACCCGAGCAGCGCGGTGCGGTAGGCGTTGCGCACCCCGATCCGCCGCAGCAGCCGCGCGCAGTTGGCACCGCCGAGCAGCGATGCGACCACGTACAGCACCGTGCTCCAGGCGAAATAGCGCAGGCCGCCGATGTCGCGCACCACCGATGGCAGGATCGTGGTGACGATGAAGGTGTTGAGCGCGTGCACGATCATGCCGCCGCCCACCACTGCGCTGCGGCCGGCGTTGCCGCCGCGCACCAGATCCGCCCAGCCGCCGTTCATCGCTCCTCCCGCTGTCCGCGCGCGGGCACATTAGCGATGCCCGGCGGAATGCACAGCGGCGTCGCGCTTGCCCCGCTGGCCGCCGGTAACGTATGCATGGCGACGCGCATGTCGGCCGGACTGTGTTTGCCGGGTATCTCGACCTGACGGTCAGATATGTCTCGCAAACTGCAACGCGGCGCAAAGCGCCCGGAGGGTCAAGCTGAACCGGTCTGGCTGGCCGCGATCAACTCCGTCATTCGTAGCACGAACCGCTGCGCGGCCTCGACCGCCGCCGCTGCCCGTTCGGGGGAAACCTCGGCGTCGGGACCGGTTTCGTAGTCGGCAAGGGACTTGAGGTTGTACGACTGCGACAGGGAAATCCGCAATTCGGGCGCGAGGCGCGGGTCGTCCTTGGTGAGGCGCAGGAATTCGGTTTGCACACCGTTGTGCGTCTTCGCCACTCTGCCGGTTCGCGTGAAGATGAACGCGCTCGCGGCATGATACTCGGCGAGGTAGGCGTTGCGGCCAGCTGCGCCATGCAGCCCCGTACGCAGCATCGTCTCGGTTTCCGCAAGCAGAGCCTGCGCCTTTTGCAGGAACCGGGCGGCTTCCGGCGTCATAGCGCCACTCCTTCGTGGCGGATTTCGTGCATCAGCGGCGAGCGCTCCCCGTACGCGGCGGCCTGATATGGCTTTGCATCGAAGAATACGCCGGTCGCGTCGATCATGCTGACGCGGAGCGTGGCCAGCCGATCCAGCTCCTTCCAGCGGTCCGGCAGCGATTTCAGGAACACGGCCACGTCGTAGTCGGAATCGGCCCGTGCGTCGCCGCGCGCGCGCGAGCCGAACAGCACCACGCGGTCCAACTGGTCGCCGTATATCGCATCCAATGCCCTGAGGAAGCGGATCAGAACAGGATCGTCTGCGGGGTTCATGGTCCGCATCTTCGCATCGTCCTTCGGCCTATGCCAGTCATGCCCGCTACGCAGCCAACCCCACGTAGTTCTCGGCGAGTGAAGTCTGCGCCGCCGCCGAGCCCCGCAGGTAGTCAAACTCGGCGCGCTGCATACGGCGTTCGAAGGCCGAGTCCTCCGGGAACGTGTGCAACAGCTTGGTCATCCACCAGGAGAACCGCTCCGCCTTCCAGATCCGCGCCAGCGCCCGCGCCGAATAGTGCTCGAGGCCCGCAGTCCGAACTCTTCCTGATAGTGCTGCGATCAAAGCCCTCGCGCCAGATAGCGCACGTCGCTGGCCGCGAGGTTCAGCCCTTTTGCGCCGGTCGGCGGCACGATGTGGGCGGCATCGCCGGCCAGGAACAACCGGCCGAAGCGCAGCGGCTCGGCGACGAAACTGCGCAGCGGGGCGACCGACTTCTCGATCGACGGCCCGGTCCGCATCGCCTCCGCCACCTCGGGGTCGAGCCGGCTGCGCAATTCGTCCCAGAACCGGTCGTCGCTCCACTCCGCGAGGTTAGTGTCGAGCGGGCACTGCACGTAGCAGCGCACCCGGCGGCGCGAGCGCATCGAGCACAACGCAAACCCGCGCGCGTGGTGCGCGTAGATCAGCTCGTCGCGCACCGGCGGCACGTCCGCCATCACGCCGAGCCAGCCGAACGGATACTCCCGCTCGAACGTCTTGATCGACTCGGCCGGGACGCTGGCGCGGGAAACGCCATGAAATCCATCGCAGCCGGCGATGAAGTCGCATGTCGCAGTCTCGGCTTTTTCCGTCGTTAAGCCAGGTGACGCTCGGCTGCGCGCGTGTCGAAATCGGCGATCATGACGTCCTTCGCATCGTAGACGCTGCGTGCGCCCGCCGCGGCGCGCGCCTCCATCAGATCGCGGGTCAGTTCGGTCTGGCCATAGACCAGCACGTGCCTGCCGCCGGTGCGCGCGCGGAAGTCGACGCGCAACGCGTCGCCGTCGAACCGCATCTCGATGCCGTCGTGCGGCAGGCCCTCGGCACGCATGCGGGCGCCGACGCCGGCTTCGTCGACCAAGTCCGCGGTGCCCATCTCCAAAACGCCGGCGCGGATGCGGGCGAGCACGTAGTCCGGGCTGCGGCGCTCCAGCACCAGCGTATCGATGCCGGCGTTCTCCAGCAGGCGCGCCAGCAGCAGCCCGGCCGGCCCCGCCCCGATGATCGCCACCTGTGTCCGCACCTGCCCCTCCCGCTCGCGCGGCCTATAGATAGCCCGTGCCGGCCTCCTCCGCGAAGCGCGCCGGGCTGCCTTCCCAGACGATGCGGGCGTGCTCCAGCACATACACCCGATCGGCATGCGGCAGCGCGAACGTCACGTTCTGCTCGCCGAGCAGCACCGTGATGTCGGTCGTCTGCCGCAGCCGATCCAGCGCTTTCGAGAGCTGCTCCAGGATCACGGGGGCGAGGCCGAGCGTCGGCTCGTCGAGGATCAGCAGTTTCGGCTGCATCATCAGCGCGCGCGCAATCGCCAGCATCTGCTGCTCGCCGCCGGAGAGCGTGCGCGCGGTCTGCGACTGCCGCGTGGCGAGGATCGGGAACAGCTCGAACAGCCAGCCGAGCTGCCGCGCGCAGTCCTCGCGCGGCAAATGCTGGCCCCCGAGATCGAGATTTTCCCGCACCGACATGTCGGAGAACAGTTCGCGGCTCTCCGGGCACTGCACCAGGCCCTCGCGCGCGATCCGTGCGGGCGTGCGGCCGCGCAGATCCGCGCCGTTGAAGCGGATTTTTCCCGAGGTATTTGGCACCAGCCCGCAAATGGCGTTGAACAGCGTCGTCTTGCCGGCACCGTTGAGCCCGACAATGGAAACAAACTCGCCAGTGCCGATCTGGAGGGACACGTCCTCGAGCGCCTGCGCCTTGCCGTAGCTGACGCTGAGGTTTTCGACGTTCAGCAGCGTGTCGCGCGATGCCGGATCGCGCGCGGATCGTGTCGCCGCCTCGATCTTGCCGCCGAGATAGACGGCGCGCACGGTCTCGTTGCGCATCACCTCCTCGGCGCTGCCCTCGGCGACGCGCTCGCCGAGATACATCGCGAACACGCGGTCCACCAGCGCGGCGACGCCTTTCACGTTGTGGTCGACCAGCAGCACCGCATGGCCTTCGGCGCGAAAGCTTGCGATCAGCTCGGAGAAGTCGCCGACTTCGGAGCCGGTGAGGCCGGCGAACGGCTCGTCCACCAGCACCACCTTCGGGTTGCGCGCGATCGCCTTCGCCAGTTCCAGGCGCCGAAGATCGGCAAACGGCAGCGTGCGCGGCAGCCGGTGCATGACCCGGTCAAGACCGACGCGCGCGGCAATCGTGCGCGCGCGCTCGGCGACGCGGCGATCGGCGACCAGTTTCAAAAGACTGTCGGGCAGCAGCGCGATCTCGATGTGTTCGAGCACGGTCTGTCGCGGCAGCGGATGCGAGTGCTGGAACACGATGCCGACGCCCTGCCGCGCGATGCGATGCGTCGGCCACCCGGCGACATCTGTGCCGGCAATGCGCACGCGGCCGGCATTGGGCCGCTCGATGCCCATGATGCATTTCATCACGGTCGATTTGCCGGACCCGTTCGGGCCGATCAGGCCGAGGATTTCCCCGGGCTCGATGGCGAGCGAGATATCCTTGACCGCGACCAGCCCGCCAAACCGCTTGGTGAGACCGGAAACATCCAGCAGCGGCTCCGGCATCAGCTGCCCCGCGGGCGCAGCGCGCCGAGGAAGCCGCCGGGGAAGAACAGGATCACCACCAGCGCGAAGGCGGAGACGACAAAGGTAGAAAGTTCGCCGAGCGGGCGCAGGATTTCGCCGGCACCGATCAGGAAGATCGAGCCGATCGCGGCGCCGATGATGGTGCGCCGCCCGCCGAGCACGGCGGCGATGATGAACTGCACGCCGACCGCGAGATCGACGACCGTGCCGGCGGAGACGGTGCTCAGGTAGAAAACCAGCATGGCGCCGGCGAGCCCGGAGAACAGCGCGCTGATGCAGAACGCCGCCAGCTTGTGCTTGGCGACGTTGAAGCCGAGCGCTGCCGCTTCCACGGCATTCTGGCCCGACGCCTGGAGGATGAGCCCGGCCGACGAGCGCGACAGGCCGAACAGCAGCGCGCCGCTGATCGTCATGAAACCGAGCGCGTACCAGTAGTTCGTGTGGTCATCGACGGAGAGCACGTCGGGAATGTCGAGGCCGATCTCGCCGCCGGTGATGCCGGAGAACAGCACGATCATGTTCTGCAGCAGCAGCACCGCAACCAGCGTCACCAGGCCGAAATACGGCCCACGCAGCCGCAGCGCCGGCACCGCGAGCACCACGCCACCAATCACCGCCATCGCCGCGCCGGCGATCAGGCACAGCCAGATCGGCGCGTGCTGGTAGTGGTTCAGCATCGCCGCCGTGTAGGCGCCAAGCCCGACCAGGAAGCTCGGGCCGAAATTGACCTCGCCCGCGAAGCCGAACAGCAGGTCCCACGCCATCGCCGCGACCGCGTAGTAGTAGGCGACCGTGAGCAGGCCGAGCACGTAGCCCGACACCCAGAGCGGCAGCAGATAGAGCACCACCAGCGCGATGATCGCGAGCCAGGCGTTGCGCGACCTTAGCACCGCCTCACCTCCGCCCGAGCAGGCCCTGCGGCCGCAGATACACGACCAGCACCAGCAGCAGCAGCACCGGCACGCTGCGCACCGAGGGTGCGACCAGATAGGCCGTCACCGTCTCGAGGTAGCCAACTACATAAGCGGCAAAAAGCGAACCGGTGACGCTGCCGAGCCCGCCCAGCACGACGATGGAAAATGCGCTCGCGGTCAGCGTGCCGACGTTGTCCGAGCTCACGCCGAGGAACGCGCCGAGCAGCACGCCGGCGATGCCGGCCAGCACGCCATAGATCGCCCACACCACACGATGGATCGACGCCATCTCGAAGCCGAGCAGGGTCAGGCCGCGCGGGTTCATCGACGCCGCCAGCAGCGCCTTGCCGCCGCGCGTGCGATTGATCAGCAGCCACAGCAACCCGATCGCGAGCCAGGAAATGACGAAGGTCACGACTTCGTTCGCGGGGGTGCGCACGCCGATGATGTCGACCACGCCCGGCGCCAGCGGCAGCACCGTCTTCGGCGTGTTGGTGAAGAAATACGCGACCGCCTCCTGGATCATGATGCCCCACAGCAGCGTGCCGGTGAGCACGAAGATCTCCTTCTCCTCGCGCGGGATCGCGCGCGAGGACTGGATCGGCCGGACAACCAGGAAATACGTCGCGTACAACAGCAGGAATCCGGCCAGCACGCCCGCCGCGGCGCCGCCGAACCGGCCGAAGCCGAGGAACCCCGCGGTCGCCCAGGCGGTCACCGCGGCGACCACCATGATCGCGCCGTGCGACAGGTTGAGCACGCCGGAGACGCCGAAGATCAGCGTGAAGCCGACCGCGCCGAGCCCGTAGAGCGCGCTGATCGCGAACCCGTCGACCAGGATTTCCAGCGCGAGCATGCGGTGCGGCGGCCGCGCGCGGTCGGCCGACTACTGCGGCAGCTTGATGAACGACGGAAACGTCATCTTGCCGACCGCAACGTCCTTCGGCCAAATGGTGACCTGCTTGCCGTCCTTCCACTGCACCATCAGGCCGTTGATGTAGCCCGGCCCGATCCGCATGCCGTGGGTGAACGGGTCGTCCTTGCCGAGGAACTCGATGCGGCCGATCGTGCCGACCCAGTCGGTGTGCTCCATCGCCGTGACCACCTTGTCGGCGTCGGTGCCGCCGGCCTTCTTGAAGGCCTCGGCGAACATGTAGACGTCGTCATAGGCGGTGTAGCCGGCATAGGACGGCGTGACGCCGTACTTCTTCTGGTAGGCGTTGGCGAACGGGATCGTCTTCGGCGTCACCGCGACGTCGGCGGCCGAGAACATGTTGAACACGACGCCGTTGGCGGCGCCGTTGGTGTCCTTCCAGAACGTGCTCGTCGTCGCCTGGCTGGAGACGCCGAACATCGGGATCGGCACATGCTGCTCGGCCCACTGCACCGTCGGCTGCGCGCCGATATGGCTGATGCCGGTGATGATCACGTCCGGCTTCTCGTCCTCGATCTTGTTGAACACCGGCGTGAAGTCGGTGGTGTCGGGCGAGAGGCGGATATGGTCCAGCACCTTCAGGCCAAGCTGCGGCAGGCATTTCAGGTATTCCGCGTCGAGCGGGATCGTCCAGGCGGCATCCTCGCTCATCACGACGACGCTCTTCGCCTTGATCTCCTGCAGCAGCAGTTGCTTGCCGGACTCGCAGACGGCATCGGCGATCTGCGTCGATGCAAGGTAGCCGTGGAAGACGTATTTCAGGTGGTCGTAGTCGTCATGGACGCGATGCGTGATCAGGTCGCTCGCGGCACCAGGCGTGATCATCGGCGTCTTCAGCCGCCCCGCCCACGGCTCCAGCGCCAGCACGACCTCGCTGATGTAGCTCGCGATCACCGCGGAGACATGGTCCTGCTGCACCGCGCGCTGGAACGCGCGCACGCTGTCGGCCGCCGAACTCTTGTTGTCGTAGTCGATGATCTCGATCTGCCGGCCATCGACGCCGCCGGCCGCGTTGATCTCGTCGGCGGCGAGTTTCGCGGCATTCGGGATCGCCGCGCCGGGGATCGAGGCGGCCTCGGCGATCACGCCAATGCGGATCGGGTCGGCGGCACGGGCGGGCATGGCGGCGAGCACCGCGCATGCGGCCACCGTAGCTGCCAGCGACAGCCTGCTGCGGGTTGCGGCTTGCATGATGTCTCCTCCGGCCGATTGTCGGGTGGGAAAGGGGGCCGTCGGCCGCCCTTCCGGCTGATCGCGGGAGTGTGACGCGGGACGGTCGCGTGTCAACCGAGAATCCGCGAGCGGCAATCGTTACGGCACCGCTAGCCCGGAGCGGCCGATTGGCGCCCGTCGCGCGCTTCCTCTATGCTTCCGTGGCCGGGCGACGGGCGAGCGGCGCCCAAACGACCCGCGGCAAACAGCCCCCGCACCGCGCGGGACAGTGGGAGGATGCGATGAAGCGATTGGTGCAACGCGCTGTCGGCACGGCCTTGGCGACGGCCCTGTTGGCCGGGCTTGGGCTTGCCGCGCACAAGGCGGACGCGGCCGACAAGAAATTCAAGATCTACCTGTCGATGAGTTACATCGGCAACGACTGGCAGGCCGAGGCCGCCAACATGGTCAAGGCGATGGCCGCGTCCGGTCCGCTCAAGGACAAGGTCGACCTGCAGGTGCAGGTGGCCGGACCCAACGCGCAGCGGCAGATCCAGCAGATCAACGCGATGGTGCAGGCCGGCGCGAACGCGATCGTCGTGTATCCGATCTCGCCGACCGCGCTGAACGGCGCCGTGAAGAACGCCTGCAGCAAGGGCGTGCAGATCATCGCCTACGACAGCGAGATCACCGAGCCGTGCGCCTACAACGTCTCGATCGACCAGCCGGAAGCCGGGCGCGTCACCGCGGAGTGGCTGGCGAAGAAGCTGAACGGCAAGGGCAACATCGTCGTCATCACCGGCGTGCCTGGAACGTCGGTGGACACGCTGCGCACCAAGGCGGCGAAAGAGGTGTTCGCCAAATACCCCGATATCCACATCGTCGCCGAGGCGAACGGCATGTGGAGCCAGGCGGTGTTCCGCACCGAGATGTCGAAGATTCTCGCCACCCACAACTGGGATTCGATCGACGGGCTGTGGACGCAGGTCGGCTGCTACACCGCGAACGCGATGCAGCTCGAAGCCGGCAAGAAGATTCCGCGAGCTGAAGCCCTGCGCCGGCGAAGGCTCGAATGGCGGCCGGGTGCAGGCGCTGCCGCTCGGCACCGAGATCGAAGGCGCGGCGATGCCGTATGCGCCGATGGGTGCGCCTCGCATCTCCTACGCCTCGCCGCCATACGCCGGCGGGCTGGCATTGAAACTGATCGTGCAGAAGCTGGAGGGAAAAGACATCCCGAAACTGACGACGTTGCCGCTGCCGATCGTCACCAACGAAACCGCGAAAGCCTGCAAGGAAGGCACCTGGCAGGAACTGAAGGAAGGCTGCACCGCGTTCCCGCCCGCGCTGGTGCCGAACCCCGGCTGGTTCGCCGCGATCTACTCGGCCGAGACGCCCGAACTCGGCTTGCAGGCAGCACTGGTCGGCACGCCGGAATTCTGATGGGCTGACGGAGGCGAAGCGTGCGCTTCGCCTCCGTCCGAAGGTGTCCGGCATGCAACCAGCGGCGATCTCCGTCGATGCGGTGGGAAAAGTCTACGGTGCGACCGTCGCGGTCGACGATGTCAGCTTCGCGATCGCGGCGGGCAGCGTGCATGCACTGCTTGGCGAAAACGGCGCCGGCAAATCGACGCTGGTGAAACTGCTGTCCGGCTTGACGCTGCCGGACAAAGGCGGCTTCTCCATCTTCGGCGAACGCGTGCGGCTTGCCTCGCCGCGCCGGTCGCATGCGCTCGGCATCGAGACCGCGTTCCAGGAAATGACGCTGGTGCGCGACCTCACGGTGCTCGACAACATGCTGCTGCCGTACGGTCCGGTCGGCCCGCTCGGCACCATCCGTCGGCGGCAGGCGCGCGAGGCCGTCGCCGCGCAGTTCGTCGCGCTCGGCCTCACCGGCATCTCGCTTGACGACGAAATCGGCGAGCTCGAACTGGCGCAGCAGCAGAAGATCGAGATCGCGCGTGCGATCTTTCGCACGCCGAAGATCCTGCTGCTCGACGAGCCGACCTCCACGCTGTCCGGGCGCGATGTCGACTGGCTCGGCGAGATCATCGCCCGGCTCGCGGCCGAGGGCGTCACCATCGTGTTCATCTCGCACCGGCTGCAGGAAGTGCGTGCGTTCTGCAGCGACGTCACGGTGCTGCGCAACGGCCGGCACATCGCCACCGGCCGCGTCGCCGACCACTCCGACGCCGACGTGTTCCGCATGATCGTCGGCCGCTCGCTCGACCACGCGTTTCCGCCACGCGACGACGCCGCACGCCGCATCGGCGCGGAGGTGTTGGCTGCCGACGGGCTCGCGACGGGGGGAAAATTGCGCAGCGCCGCATTCCGGCTGCACGCCGGCGAGATCCTCGGCGTCGCCGGGCTGCAGGGCATGGGACAGCTCGACCTGTTCCTTGGCTGCTTCGGCATGACCGAGATTGTGGCAGGCCGGATCAGCGTGGACGGCCAACCGGTCGCGATCAATTCGCCGGCCGATGCGGTGCGCGCCAACATCGGCATCAGCCTCGTGCCGGAAGACCGCAAAACCGAAGCGCTGTTCCTCAAGCTCAACGGCCGCGACAACGCGTCGCTGCCGGTGATCGAGCGGTTCCGGCGCGGGCTGCTGATCGACGAGGCGGCGGAGGGCGCGGCGGTCGCGCGCGTGTTCGAGCGCGTGGACGTGGACCGGCGCGCGCTGTGGACGCGCGTCGGCGCCTTCTCCGGCGGCAACCAGCAGAAGATCGCGATCGCCAAATGGCTGCTGGCGGAAAGCCGCGTGCTGCTGCTGTACGATCCGACGCGCGGCATCGATGTCGGCACCAAGAACGAGCTGTACCGGCTGATGCGCGCCTACGCCGACGCCGGCGGCGCGATCCTGTTCTACTCGACGGAAATTCCCGAACTCGTGCATCTCGCCGACCGTGTGATGGTGTTCTACGCCGGCCGCATCGCAGCCGAAATCGCCGGCGAAGCCCTCGACGAGGATGCGATTCTGCGTGCGATGCTTGGCGCCGCGGACCCGCATGAAAGGGCGGCGTGATGGAGGGCTCCGCCGCCGCCCAGCTCGCCGCCGCCGCCGAGCGCCGCCCGCGCATGCTGCGCGTGCTGCGTCATCGTGGCCTGCTGCTCGCCTGCTTCGTGTTCGCGCTGCTGCTGACAATCGTCGCCAATCTCGGCAGCGTGCCGCTGGGCTACTACGACCTTTCGCAGATGGCGGCCTCCGGTGCCACGCTCGCGATCAGCGCGGCCGGCCAGACGCTGATCGTTCTCTCGGGCGGGTTCGATCTGTCCGCCGGCGCGGTCGTGTCGCTGGTCAACGTGACGCTGGCGACGGGTTTCCCCGATGCCGCCACCTCGCCGTTGCTGCTGACCGCGGTCGGCATCGCCATCGGCATGGCCTCCGGCGCGTTCAACGGCGTGTTCGTGGCGCTGCTGCGCATGCAACCGATCGTGGTGACGCTGTCCACGATGTTCATCGTGCAGGGCATCACGCTGCTGGTGCTGGAAAAACCCGGCGGCACGGTGCCGGCGACGCTCGCCGATCTGTATCAGGGCGATGCGATTCCCAACCTGCTGCCACGCTCGATCGCATTGCTGGCAATTCTCTACGCCCTGTGGCTCTGGCTGCGACGGACGCGCTTCGGCACCGCGCTCTACGCCGTCGGCAGCGACGCGGAGGCGGCGCGCGCCGCCGGCGTATCGTCGCGGCTGGTGCTGTTCCTCACCTACGTGATCGCCGGCGGCTGCTACGGGCTCGCCGGTACCTTCATCAGTTCGCAGACCGGTGCCGGCGATCCGCTGGTCGGCAACCCGATGCTGCTGCAGGTGTTCGCGGCGATCGTAGTCGGCGGCACGCGGCTCGGCGGCGGGCGCGGCGGCGTGCTCGGCTCGATCATCGGCGCCTACATCCTCATGCTGGTGGTCAACATTCTTCTCGTGCTCAACGTCTCCGCATATTACTCGACGATCGCCGAGGGAACGATCCTGATCCTTGCCGTGCTCGGCTCCGCGATCGGCCACAACACCGAACTTGCCCGCGCGATCCGCTACGCGCTGGCACGCATGCGCGCCCGCCGCGCGGGGCTGCTGCCGTCGCAGCGAACGGCCGTGTCACGTCGCCTGCAACTACCGATGGCCGAGGCCACGACAGCGAAGTTCGCCCCGGTGCCGTCCTGGTGGGTGCGCAACGCGGAGGCGCTGCGTTTCGCGCTGCCGTCCTACGCATGCTTCATCGTCACGGTGATCGCGACGGAAATCGTGCTCGGCGGCGCGGTGCTGCACTGGCCGTACTACAATTCGCTGATCGTGCTGTGCAGTTTCCTCGCGATCCTGGCGCTGGGCCAGGGTTCGGTCATTCTCACCGGCGGCCTCGACCTGTCGCTGCCCTGGACCATAGGGTTGTGCGGCATCCTGCTCGCCGGCATGGTCAAGGGCTCGGACGCAGCACTGCTCTACGCATTTCCGGTCGTGCTGGCGGTCGGCGCGGTCGTCGGCTTCGTCAACGGACTGGGCATCGTCGTGCTGGGCGTCTCGCCGATCGTGATGACGCTGGCGATGAACGGCATCCTGCAAGGCGCGGCGCTGGTCTACTCCAACGGCACGCCGGACGGATTTTCCTCGCCGCTGCTGCGCAAATTCATGACCGAGGCGGTACTCGGGGTGACGCCCGTCGTGGTGTTCGAGGTGCTTGTTCGTCGATCGTCGCCGTGTTGCTGCTTGGCCGCACGCCGTTCGGCCGGCGCATCTACGCCGTCGGCAACGGCCAGCGCGTTGCTGCGCTCTCGGGCATCTCCGTCGGCAGCACGCTGGTCGGCGTCTACATGCTCTCGGGCGTATGCTCGGCGATCGTCGGCACGCTGCTCACCGGGTTCTCCGGGCAGGCGAGCCTCGGCATGGGCGACGAATACCTGCTGCCCTCGATCGCGGTCGTGGTGGTCGGCGGCGCGCTGATCACCGGCGGGCGCGGCCACTATCTCGGCATGCTCGGCGGAGTGCTGCTGCTGGTGGCGTTGCAGACGCTGCTTGCCGGTACCACCTTGCCGTTCGCCACGCGCGCGATCCTGTTCGGCGTGGTCGTGCTTGGCGCCGTGATGGCGCTGCGCGAACGCCGCAGTTGACGATTGGAGTTTTCATATGACCGCACCCCTCGCCTCGCTCGCCGTCAAGCCGGGCCTGCGCGCCGTCGTCACGGCCGGCGCCGGCGGCATCGGCCGCGCGATCGCCGACGCGCTGATCGCCAACGGCGCGAAGGTGCTGATCTGCGATGTCGATCGCGCTGCGCTGGACGGCTTCCGCGCCGCGCATGCCGCCGCCGGCGCCACGTTCGCCGACGTCTCGGTCGAGGACGATGTGGCGCGGCTGTTCGGCGAGGCGCAATCGTTTCTGGGCGGACTGGATGTCCTCGTGAACAACGCCGGCATCGCCGGCCCGACCGGCGGCGTCGACGAGATCAGCATCGCCGAGTGGCGCCGCTGCATCGACATCGACCTGACCGGCCAGTTCCTGTGCGCGCATTTCGGCGTGCCTATGCTGAAGGCGGCCGGAGGCGGCGCGATCGTCAACATGTCCTCGGCCGCCGGGCGCTTCGGCTACGCGTGGCGCACGCCGTACGCCGCGGCGAAGTGGGGTGTGATCGGCTTCACGCAAAGTCTGGCGAAGGAACTCGGCCCTTCCAACATCCGCGTCAACGCGATCCTGCCTGGCATCGTCGCCGGCCCGCGCATCGAACGCGTGATCGACGCGCGCGCGCAGCAGGTCGGCGTCAGCTACGCCGAGATGGAGCGCACCTATCTCGACCGCGTCTCGCTGCGCCGCATGGTGACGGCGCAGGACGTCGCCGGCGCCGTGCTGTGGCTCGTGTCCGCAGCCGGCGCCAATATCTCCGGCCTCTCGGTGAACGTTGACGGCAACGTCGAATCGCTGTGAGACGGCGGTTGCTCACCCCGCGCGCGTGACGATCACGTTCCACGAGGCGGGTTTCAGCCGCGCGGTCACTATTTCCTTGTCCACCGAAACGGCGGCGTTCGCGTGCGGCACGACCGCGTTCGGCATGTCGCGGCTGTTGATCGCCTTCAGGTCCGCATTGGCGATTTCGCTCGCCTCCACCAGTTTGCGATCGGCGCCGAGGCCGCGCAGCTCCATCGTCAGGTCGAGCGGTTCGCTCAAATGCCGGTTCAGCGCGAACAGCGTGGCCGTGCCGTCGGCCGGGTTGTGCACGACCGTCGCGTACAGGTACGGCATCTCGGGATACGCCTTGGCCTTGTAGCCGGGCACGTCGATCCGCGTCCGCATCACCCGCCCGTGGCCGTAGCGCGAGGCCTGGGCAAATGGAAAAAAGATCGTCTGCCGCCACGCGGCGCCGCCGGTTTCCGTCATGATCGGGCCGATCACGTTGACCAGCTGCGCGATGCAGGCCGCCTTCACGCGATCGGCGTTGTTCATCAGCGTGATCAGTGCGCCGCCGACGATCAGCGCGTCCTCGACGTTGTAGACTTCCTCGATCAGCGGCGGCGCCTCTGGCCAGCCCGGCTTGCGCATGTCTTCGGTGCGGTGCGTGCGATACCAGACGTTCCACTCGTCGAACGACAGCATGATCCGCTTCAGCGACCGCCGCTTCGCCGCGACGGCGTCGGCAGATCGCCACCACCTCCTTGATGAACGCGTCCATGCAGTTCGAGGACGGCGAAATACTCCGAGAGCTCGTCCGCATCGTTGCGGAAATAGGTGTGCAGCGAGATGAAGTCGACCTGCTCGAAGCAGTGGTCGAGCACCTCGTATTCCCACGCGCGCATAGGTCGCCATGTTGCGGTTCGAAGAGCCGCAGGCGGCGAGTTGCGATCGAACTGTCGACCCAGCGCATCACCTTCGCCGTTTCCTGCGCGCGCGCGGCCATATTCCTGCGCGGTCTTGTGCGCAGATCTGCCAGGGCCCATCCATCTCGTTGCCGAGGCACCAGAACTTCACCTCGTGCGGCTTGTCGTAGCCGTGCGCACGCCGCAGCTCGGACAGCTCGGAGCCGCCGGCGTGGTTGCAATATTCGAGGAAGCGCCGCGCCTCGTCGGGCCCGCGCGTGCCGAGGTTGACGCCGAGCATCGGCTCGATGCCGGCCTTGCGGCACCAGTCGATGAACTCGTTGGTGCCGAACTGGTTGGTTTCGGTGGAGAACCACGCAAGGTCGCGCCGCGCCGGCCGCTTGTCCTCCGGGCCGACGCCGTCTTCCCAGTTGTAGCCTGACAGAAAATTGCCGCCGGGATAGCGGACGATGGTCGGGCCGAGTTCCTTGGTCAGCGCCATCACGTCGCCGCGGAAGCCCTTGTGCGTCCGCGGTCGGATGGCCGGGCTCGAAGATGCCGCTATAGACGCAGCGCCCCATGTGCTCGACGAACGCGCCGAACACGCGGCGGTCCAGGTCGGCCAGGGCAAAATCCCGGTCCACGACGATCCTTGCAGTTGGCATCGAGAAAAACTCCTACCCCTTGATGCCGGCCGAGAGCATCACGGCCTCGGTGACCCGGCGTTGGAAGATCAGATAGGCGGCGGCGACCGGCATGGCCGCGAGCACCGCAGCCGCGAGGTTGCGCGCATATTGCACGCCGAACGCGTCATGCACCTGCTCGATGCCGACTGTGACGGTCATCGACTGGTCCGAGGAGGTGATGATGAACGGCCACAGGAACGCGTTCCACGCGGCGATGAAGGTGATGATCGCGAGCGCCGTCGTCACGCCCCAGTTCATCGGCACGTAGATCATGCGGAACACGTCGAATTCGCTGGCACCGTCGAGCAGCGCGGCCTCCCGAAAGTCGCTCGGCAGCTGATCGAAGAACTGCTTGTAGACGATCACCGTCACCGGGACGATCAGCTGCGGCAGGATGATGCCGCCCCAGGTGTTGACCAGTCCGAAATCGTTCATCAGCACGAAGTGCGTCACGATCAGCGCCTGCAGCGGCACCATGAAGCTCGCGAGGATCATCGCCCACAGCACGCCGCGCCCCGGAAAGTGCAGTTGCGAAATCGCATAGCCGCACGCTGAACTCATCGCGATCACCAGCGCCGTGATCGCACCGGACGTCACCAGCGAGTTCACGTACCACGTGCCGATGATCGTGTGCCGGAACACGTACGCATAAGCGCCGAGTGTAAAGGTATACGGCAGCAGCGCGATGCCGGGCTGCACCACTTCGTCCTCCGGCTTCAGCGTCGTCACCAACGCCCAGGTACAGCGGGAACGCCCACGCCGCCGCCGCGACGATCGTGGCCGTGGTGATCAGCAACTCGGCGAAGCCAGGCGGCCGCGCGCGGCTCATGCCTGGCGGGTCCGCAGCACCTGGAACTGCAGCACCGACAGCGCGGCGATGATCACGAACAGCACCATCGCGACCGTCGCGGCATAGCCGCCGTGGTTCTGCACGAACGCCTGCTTGTAGACGTACTGCACCATCACGTAGGTCGAATTGAACGGCCCGCCGTTCGTCAGCAGGTAGACCTGGTCGAAGATCTTCAGCTGCAGGATGAACTGGATCGTCAGCACCAGCGCGGTCACCGGCCAGATCAACGGCCAGGTGATGTAGCGGAACTTGCTCCAGCGCCCGGCGCCGTCCAGTGCCGCCGCATCGTAGATGTCGGGCGGGATGTTGCGCAGGCCGGCGATGAACAGCAGCACGTTGAACCCGTTGGTCCACCAGATCGTCACGAACGCCACCGCCGGCATCGCCCAGACCGGGTCCTGGAACACCGAGACACGCGTGCCGGTCACCGCCTCGATCAGCAACTGGCCGATGCCGAACTGGAAATCCAGCACCCATTGCCAGATCAGCGTCACCACCGTCACCGGCAGCACATACGGCAGGAAGAAGCACGCCAGCACCGCGCTCTGCAGCCAACCGCTGAGCCGCGCCACCATCATCGCGATGCCGAGCCCGAGCAGCGTCGTCGGCACCACCGTCAGCACGACGAAATACACCGTGTGTTCGAGCGCCTGATGGAACAGCCGGTCGGCACCGAGGCGCACGTAGTTGGCGAGGCCGACCCACTTGCCGGCGCCGATCAGCGGCGCATTGGTCAAGCTCAATTGCATCAGCCGCAGCGTCGGATAGACGAACACGACCGCATAGGCGATCACGAACGGCGCCGTGAACGCCGCAGCGGCCAGTGTGCGGTTGCGCGGGGCTGCCATCGCGAGGCGCCATCGTCACGCCATCCGTCGCGCAGGCCGCGACGGATGGCGGACGCCGCCGCTATTGCTGCAGCGCGGTTTCCAGTTCGTCCTGCAACTGCTTGAGCGCGTCGGCCGGTGCCATCTGCCCGTTCACCGCCGGCAGGATGTAGTTGGTCGCGGCGTCGTAGACCGGCGAGGCGACGCCTGCGATCTTGCTCGACGGGTCGAACACGGCGGTCTTGGCGAGCGACGAATAGGTGGCGTTCGGCTGCATCTGCTTGAATGCGGCGCTGTCGGTCACCGGCTTGAACGCCGGGATGTGGCCGGCCGTCGCCCAGAACAGGCTGTGGTGGTCCATCCACGAGATCACCTTGAGCACCGCATCGAGTTTATCCTTCGGCAGCGGGTTGCCCTTGCGGTCGGGAATGGCGAAGGAGTGCGAATCCGCCCAGGTCGCGGGATGCGCGAACAGCGTCGGGATCTGCACCGCGCCCCACTCGAAGCCGAGCTTCTTGTTCTTGGCGAGATCGATCATCGTCGGCACTTCCCAGACGCCGTTGATGTGCATCGCCGCCTTGCCGCCGGTGAACAGCGCGATCGAGGCCGGGTATTCGGTCAGCTTCGGCGCCTCGCCGCTGCTGATCCAGCCGCCGATCGCCGCGGTCGCGGCCTCCGCCTTCTTCATGGCGTCGCCGGGAAGGATCTTGTTGTCCTTGAGGAACTCGCCATCCTGCTGGTTCAGCAGCGTGTAGAAGATGCGCCAGATCGTCGCCCCGTCGGCGCTCGCGAACGACACGCCGTACTGCGTCTTGCCGCCACTGAGCTTCTTCAGCGCCGCGTTGAAGTTGTCGAGCCCGTCGAGACCTTTCGGCAGCCCGTCATCGCCCAGCAAGCCGGCTGCCTTGAGCGCATCCTTGTTGTAGTAGAGGATGATCGAATGGATATCGAGCGGCACTCCGTACACCTTGCCGCCAACCTGCGCCGCCGCCCAGTCGGATGGGAAATAGTCGTCCGCCGTCAACCCGACCGAGGCCAGTTCCTCGATGCTGAACGGCCGCAACACGCCGCTGCTGACGCCCAACGGCATGCGCGACAGGTGATAGGTCATCACGTCGGGGCCTTGGCCGATCGCCGCCGAGGTCTGCACCTTGCTGTAATACGGCGTGCCCCAGGTCAGCGTCGTCGGGTCGATTTCGATGTCGGGATTTTCCTTGTTGAACTGGTCGATCAACGTGCGCATCCGCACGCCGTCGCCCCCGCTCAGGAAGTCCCACCAGACGACCTGCATCTTCGCCTGGGCCGCGACGGTCAGCGCCAACAGCGCGAGCGTGACGGCGAGTGTGCGCAATATTGCTTGCATCGTTCTCTCCCTTGTCGGCTTCGCTTCTTCTGGGACAGCTCGTGCGCAGCCCGCCGCCCGTCAGCCCCGCGGGTTGGGCCCGCGCGCCACCCGTCCCTTATTCGTCATACCAATAGCAAGGTTGAAAGGGGCGCGCCACTTGTCAATCGACGGCCACCGTTCCCCGCAGCCGATGGCGGGTGCGACAGGGATCGAGCCCGTGCGCCGTAGCCGGCGTCAGCTTGTCCGCCATCGGCCGCGCGCCGCCCTCCGTTGTCGGTACGGATGCGGAAAGCTGCCGAACCAACGCTGCCGTGTCGAGTTGCCCCCTGCGGAATACCCAGGAGGGGTTGTCGATGTTCCTGCACAGATCCATGCCGTTGCACGAGGTCCGGGTCGAGACGCCAGACCCGGCATTCGCCGAGAAACTGCTCGAGCAGTATGGCGGCGCCACCGGCGAATTGTCCGCGGCGCTGACTTATCTGACGCAGTCCTATCACACCGAGGATCGCGCCATCCGCGACATGCTGCAGGATATCGGCACCGAAGAACTCGGCCATCTGGAAATGATCGCGCTGCTGATCGAGCAGCACACCAAGCGGGCGTCGCATAATCTCCAGGACAAGGCATATCGAAGCACGCTGTTCGCCATTCGCGGCCCAGGCCCCCATCTCGTCGATTCGAAAGGCTCCACCTGGGACTCGCGCTACGTCAACGAAGGCGGGAACGTGGTGCGCGACCTGCGCGCCGACATCGCCGCGGAGGCCGGGGCGCTCAACACCTATGAGCAACTGATCGCGATGGCGACCGACGAAGGCACGCGCAAGGCGCTGCGGCATCTTGCGACGCGCGAGGTGTCGCACACGCAGATGTTCATGGAGGCGTTGCGCTCGCTCGACGCGCTGGAGGAGCCGCTGTTCGGCGATCTGAAGCCGGACGAGACGGTCGATCTGTACTTCAACCTTTCGTCGGGGCCCGGCGCCGACGAGCGCGGTCCGTGGAACCAGGAGCCGAAATTCCGCTACGTCGAGGATCCGCTCAAGCAGCAACCTGGGCGGCGGTAAGCAAGCCCCGGACCAAAACGCCGCCATTGCCAATGCGGTGTTCCATGCAACCGGCAACCGCGTCTCGCGACCTGCCGATCCGGCTCGAGCAGCTGCCGAACGAACCGGCGATCGGAATGCATCCGGCATAACACGAACGTTATTTCAAGCGGCGGAACGCCATCGCGGGTTGGGGATTGCACATGCGGTTTGACGCGCTTTCGCGCGGGTGGCTGGGGGGCGTCGAAATGAATGTCGTAGCCGCGTGCGTCGTGCCGATCGCCTGCGCCTGCCTCGCGCTTGCCCCACTTGCCGCCGTAGCTGCCGAGAATTGTCCGGTCAGCCACGATGATCTGACGGCCGCGTTGAAAAGCAGCGTGAAGCCGAGCGGCGGCCCGACCAACGGCGGGCTGGACAACAACGAGTGGGCAGCGGTCGTCGATCGGAACGGCGTTCTGTGTGCGATCACGTTCAGCGGCAGCAAGGCCGATGACCAGTGGCCGGGCAGCCGCGCGATCGCGGCCGAAAAGGCCAACACCGCCAATGCGCTCAGCCTGAAGTCGTTTGCCCTCTCGACCGCCAATCTGTACGCGCCGGCCCAGCCGGGTGGCTCGCTGTACGGCCTCACGCTCAGCAATCCGCCCAACCAGAGCGCATTCTACAGTGCCGCGCCCGCCAAGCTCGGCACCACCGATGACCCGCTGGTGAACAAATCCCCGGGCGGCGTCATCGTCTTTGGCGGCGGGCTCGCGCTGTACAACGGCAAGGACATCGTGGGCGGCCTGGGCGCGAGCGGCGACACCTCGTGTGCCGACCACAACATCGCCTGGCGTGTGCGGATAGCACTGAAACTCGACAAGGTCCCGGCCGGCGCCAATCCGACCACGAAAAACGACGCCATCATCTACGATATCGGCCCGAACGGCAAAAGCGCCTCGGGTTACGGCCACCCGACCTGCGGCGGCAAGGAAGCGGAGATCGCCGCGCAGCTGCACGCCGGCAGCGGCCCGAACTAGCGGCGGGCAGGGCACAATGCCAGGCACGTCCCCGCCGATCGTCCCCTATTGCGGCCTCCCGCCAATTCCCTCGGCGCTGTGGTCCCGCTGGAACGTCGATCCGGTGCTGATCCTGTCCCTGCTGCTGATCGCTGCGCTCTACGTGTTCGCCGCGCGCCTGGTTGCGCCGGCGCGCGGCAGGCAAGCCTGCTTCTATGCGGGATGGGCGGTCACGGCATTGGCGTTGCTGTCGCCGCTGTGCGCATTGTCGGTCTCGCTGTTTGCGGCGCGTGTCGGGCAGCACATGATCCTGGCGCTGGTGGCGGCGCCGCTGGTCGCGGCGGGCCGGCCCGGCAAACTCCCGCGTGCACACCCGATCGCAGCCGCCGCGCTGTTCGCGATGGCGCTGTGGTTCTGGCATGCGCCGGCGCCCTACGCCGCGACCTTCCGCAGCGACGTCGTCTATTGGCTGATGCATCTCAGCACGTTCGGCGCGGCGGTATGGCTGTGGTCGTCGCTGCTCGACCATCCGCCGGCGCAGAACATGCAGGCGACGCTGGCCGGGTTGTTTTCCACCGTGCAGATGGGACTTCTCGGCGCGCTGATCACGCTCGCCCCGCGTCCGCTCTACGCCCCGCACGCGCTCACCACGGTCGCATGGGGCCTGTCGCCGTTGCAGGACCAGCAGCTGGGCGGGGCGATCATGTGGATCCCCGGCTGCATCGTCTTCCTGGCCGTCGCCATGCTCGGGCTCGGGCGCCTGTTCGCCGACGCGTCGCTGCGCCCGGTGCGGCCGTGATGCGGCGCACAGTCCCGGCGCTGACAGTCGCGTTCACCGCCCTCGCGGCTCAGGCGGACGCGGCGATCCCGCTTTCCTACATGACCAGCAAGGGCGCGATGGCCGATCCGGTGCTCGCGCTCGACCGGGGCATGCTGACGATTTCCATCGTCGTCGTCGTCATCGTCACCGCCCTCGTGGTCGTCGGCGTGATCGCGCGCCGTGCGCCGGCCGCGACGGTCGCGAGCGTGCCGGTCGCAGCCGGCGGCAACGGGCTGCGCTGGATCTGGCTCGGCGTCGGCATCTCGTCGGTGCCGCTTCTGGTCGTGCTGTTCTGGACCGTTGCCGTGCTCGCGGCGATCGAAGGGCCGCCATCGCGCCCGGTCGTCACGATCGAAGTCACCGGGCAGCAATGGTGGTGGAAGGCGCGCTACCTGAACGACGACGCCTCGCGCGTGTTCACCGTCGCCAACGAAATCCACATTCCCGTCGGCGAGCCGGTGCGGATCCGGCTGATCAGCGCCGACGTGATCCACTCGTTCTGGGTGCCGGCGCTGGGCGGCAAGACCGACACCATCCCCGGCCAGATCAACCTGACCTGGCTGCAGGCGAACGCGCCGGGGCGCTATCGCGGCCAGTGCCTGCAATTCTGCGGCGTCCAGCACGCGCACATGGGCTTTTTCGTCATCGCCGATCCGCCCGCCGCGTTCCGGCTGTGGGAAGATGCGCAAATCGCAGCCCGCGCCGCCGCCGGCGACGCCGGAGATCGCGGCCGGCGAGGCCCTGTTCGTCTATCGCTGCGGCGCCTGCCACACGGTGCGCGGCAGCCGCGCGGGCGGCAGTGTTGCGCCTGACCTCACCCACCTGATGAGCCGCAGCACACTCGCGGCCGTGACGCTGCCGCACAACATGGCGACGCTCTCCGGCTGGATCGCCAATCCGCAAGCGATCAAGCCCGGCGCACTGATGCCGGACCTCGATGTCTCCGGCCCGGAATTGCAAGGCCTGCGCACCTATCTCGCCACTTTGAGGTGACCGTCATGCGGGCTCCCGACATCGCGGCGGCTGACGATCTGCGACCGACCGAGCGCGTGCCGCGGGTTGCGACCGCGGCCGCCATCTCGGGTGACGAGTTGCGCGCGTTGTGGGAGACGCGGCCCGGCATCGCCGGCTGGTTTTCCAGTGTCGATCACAAGGAGATCGGCATCCGCTACATCGTGACCGCGTTCGCCTTCCTGGCCGTCGGCGGGCTGGAGGCGCTGGTCATGCGCCTCCAGCTGGCGCGGCCGGACCAGCACTGCTGACGCCGGAGCAGTACAACCAGCTGTTCTCGATGCACGGCATGACGATGATCTTTCTTTATGCCATGCCGATCCTGTCGGGGTTCAGCAACTATCTCTGGCCGCTGCTGCTCGGCGCGCGCGACATGGCGTTTCCGCGGCTCAATGCGCTCTCCTATTGGATCTACGTCGCCGCCGGCATGTTCATGTATGCGGGCTTCGTCGTCGGCGTCGGGCCGAACGACGGCTGGTTCAACTACGTCCCGTACGCGGCGCGCACCTACAATCCCGGGCTGAACATGGATTTCTATGCGCTGGGCATGATCTTCCTGGGCATCTCGACCACCGTCGGCGCGGCCAATTTCATCGTCACCTTCCTGCGCACTGCGCGCGCCCGGCATGTCGATCAACCGCGTGCCGATCCTGATCTGGGGCACGCTCACGGCGTCGGCCGCGAACATCTTCGTCGTGCCGGCGGTCAGCCTGGCGTTCTTCCTGCTGTGGATGGACCGCCAGTTCGGCACGCATTTCTTCGACGTGTCGGAAGGCGGCCAGCCGCTGCTGTGGCAGCATCTGTTCTGGATGTTCGGCCATCCCTGGGTCTACGCCATCGTGCTGCCGGCGATGGGCATGGTGTCGGACGGCCTGCCGACGTTCTGCCGCCGGCCGCTGGTCGGCTACACCGCCGGTCGCGCTCTCGACCGTCGCGACGATGGTGCTCGGCTTCGGCGTCTGGGTGCACCACATGTTCGCCACCGGCTTGCCCGCGCTGGCGCCTGTCGTTCTTCAGCGGCGCCTCGATCATCATCACCGTGCCGAGCGCGGTCGCGGTGTTCGCCTGGATCGCGACGATCTGGCTCGGGCGGCCCGGTCGTCACGACCGCCTTCCTGTATCTTCGCCAGCATGATCGTGCTGTTCGTCATCGGCGGCGTCTCCGGCTTCATGACCGGCGTCGGTGCCGGTCGACTGGCAGTTGACCGACACCTATTTCGTCGTCGCGCACCTCCACTACGTGCTGATCGGCATCAATCGTCTTTCCGGTGGTGGGCGGGCTGTCTACTACTGGTTCCCGAAGATGACCGGCCGGATGCTGGACGAGCGGCTCGGCAAGATGGAATTTCTGGATCGATGTTCATCGGCTTCAACCTCGCGCTTCCTGCCGATGCACCTGACCGGCCTGCTGCGGCATGCCGCGCCGCATCTACACCTATCCGCACGGCATGGGCTGGGACACGCTCAACATGCTGACCACGATCGGCGCCTTCGTGTTCGCGATCGGCGTGCTGCTCGTTCCTGGTCAATGTCGTCGTGAGCCTGCGGCGCGGCCAGCCCGCCGGCGCCAATCCGTGGGACGCGCCGACGCTCGAATGGGCCGTCGCCTCGCCGCCGCCGCCCTACAATTTCGCCGTCATTCCGCATGTCGCGAGCCGCCATCCGCTGTGGGAGGCGCGGCTGCAGGAAAGCCGACGCGCGCTCGTCGCTCGATGCCGGGATGGTGCTCGATCACGGCCGCGAAACCATCGGCACGACGCCGCTCGACGGCGAGCCGGACGTGATCCTGCACATGCCGCTCGACTCGTCACGCGCCGTTCCTGCTCTCGGTCGCCGCCTGCGGCTTCTTCGTCTGCCTGCTGCTGCACTGGTGGTGGCTGGCGGCGGCGGCGGTGCTCGGCATGGCGCTCGCGACGCTGTCGTGGCTGTGGCCGGAGCGACGCCTGCGGCAGCGCGTGGGGGCGGCCCATGTCTGAGGTGGCGCTCGCGTATCCGGCCCTGCCGGTCGGCGGCGTCCGGCGGCTCGGCGTCGGCTGGTGGGGCGTGCTGTGCGTGCTCGCTGACCGAGGGCGCGCTCTTCGCCTATCTGCTGTTCAGCTATTGCTACTGCGCGGTGCAGCCGACCCGAGCTGGCGGCCGGGCGGCCTGCCCTCGTTGTGGCTCGCCGGACCCAACACGCTGGTGCTGATCCTCAGCAGCGTCGCCGTCGCATGGGGCGAGCGCGGCGCGCGGCTGGGCCGGCGGCGCCGATTGCTGATCGGCGTCGGCATAGGCCTGCTGCTCGGCGCGCTGTTCGTCGCGATCCAGCTCATGGAGTGGCACAGCCGGCCGTTCACGCTGCGCTCCAGCCTGTACGGCTCGCTGTTCTTTACGATCACCGGCTTTCACATGGCGCATGTCGTCGTCGGATTGCTGGCGCTCGCGGTCGTGCTGCTGTGGTCCGCGCTCGGGTATTTCGACGCCCGCCGCAACGCGCCGGTGCTGATCGTCAGCATCTACTGGCACTTCGTCGACGTCGTCTGGATCTTCGTGTTCACGACGCTCTACCTCACGCCGTATCTCGGGTGAACGCCATGTCGGCAACCGGGGCAGATGCGCAGGCTCTCCCGCACCCGTCGCCGCATCGGCACCGCGTCGGGTTCGCGGCGCTGGCGTTCGGGCTGTGCGGCGGTCCGCTCGCCTGGGCGGTGCAGTTCAACGTGAACTACGCGCTCGCGAGCCACGCCTGCTTCCCGTCCTTCCTGCCGCGCACAGGTGTGCCGGCGCACTGGGCCGGCACCGACGCGACCATGCTGATCGTGAATGTCGCGGCGCTGCTGGTCGCTCTTGCCGCCGCGGCAGTGTCATGGCGGACCTGGCGCGCAACGCAGGGCGAGCACCAGGGCGGCGCGAGCCATCTGCTGCAATCGGGGGAAGGGCGGTCGCGTTTTCTCGGGATTTGCGGGCTGATGGCCGGCATCGGCTTCTTTGCCGCCAGCGTCTTCAACACCGTCACGCTGCTGGGGCTGCCGCCATGCGCCGGCTAGCCGCCCTCGCCTTCGCCCTGCTGCTCGTCGCCGCCTGCCGATGGCAGTCGACGGAGGACGCGCTGGGCAACGATCCGCGCCACGGCGCCACCGTGATCGCCCGATCCGGCTGCGGCGTCTGCCACGTGATCCCGGGCGTCACGGGTGCCCGCGGACGGGTGGGGCCGCCGCTCGACCATGTCGGCGGCCAGGCGATCCTCGCCGGAACCCTGCCGAACACGCCCGCGAACATGGCGCTGTGGATCCGCTCGCCGCAATCGGTGCGGCCGGGTGACGCGATGCCGAACCTGGAGCTGTCGGAACATGATGCACGCGACGTCGCCGCGTATCTCGACACCCTGCGCTGATCTTCTCCGCCGCGCGCTGCTGGCGAGCGCCCTGGCGTGGGTCTCGCACGTGTCAGGCGCCGCTGCGCAGACGCAAGCGCATCCCGCGCCGCCCGCGTCCGCGGCGCCGGCGGACGACGGCCAGTGGTCGATGCCGGCGAAGAACTACGCCGCCACCCGCTATTCCGAGCTCGCCGAGATCACCACCGACAACGTGAAGTCGCTCGGCGTCGCCTTCACCTTCTCGACCGGCACGATCAAGGGCCAGGAAGCGGCGCCGATCGTGGTCGACAACACGATGTTCATGGTCACGCCGTACCCGAACTACGTCTACGCACTCGACCTGACGAAGCCCGGCGCGCCGATGAAGTGGATGTATCGAGCCGCATCCCGAACCCGCATCGCAGGGCGTCGCGTGCTGCGACGTCGTCAATCGCGGCGCGGTCTATTCGGACGGCAAGCTGTTCTTCAACACGCTCGACGGCAACACCATCGCGCTCGACGCGAAGACCGGCAAGCCGCTATGGAAGACGCAAGCTCGGCGACATCAACAAGGGCGAGACCATCACGATGGCGCCGCTGGTGGTGAAGGGCAAGGTGCTGGTCGGCGATTCGGGCGGCGAGATCGGCGTGCGCGGCTGGCTGACCGGCGCTCGACGCCGGCAGCGGCAAGATCGCGTGGCGCGCCTATGCGACAGGCCCCGACAAGGACGTGCTGATCGGCGCGGACTTCCACCCGTTCTATCCGCAGGACCGCGGCAAGGATCTCGGCGTCAGCACGTGGCCGCCGGAAGCCTGGCAGATCGGCGGCGGCACCGATCTGGGGCTGGATCGCCTACGATCCCGACCTGAACCTGCTCTACTACGGCACCGCCAATCCCGGCCCGTGGAACCAGGAACAGCGCCCCGGCGACAACAAATGGACCGACGACGCTGTTCGCGCGCGACCCCGATACCGGCGCGGCGAAATGGGCGCTGCAGTACAACCCGCACGACGAGCACGACTACGACGGCATCAACGAGCAGATCCTGGTCGACATGCCGTTCAAAGGCCAGCAGCGCAAGGTGCTGCTGCATCCCGACCGCAACGGCTATCTGTATGTGGTCGACCGCGCGACCGGCGAGATCCGTCTCCGCGGAGCCGTACGGCCACGGTCAACTCGACCTCCGGCGTGGACCTGAAAACCGGCCGCCCCATCGTCAACCCCGACAAAAGCACCCGCCTCGGCGTCGTCGTGCACGACATCTGCCCGACGGCGTCGGGGGCGAAGGACTGGAACCCCTCCGCCTACTCGCCGCGCACCGGCCTGATGTACATCCCGCACGAGAACCTGTGCATGGACTGGGAGGACGTGCAGACCAACTACATCGCCGGCACGCCCTATGTCGGCGCCAACGTGGTGATGAAGGCGGGCCCGGGCGGCAATCGCGGCGAACTGACCGCGTGGGACCCGGTGCAGGCGAAACCCGCCTGGACGGTCAAGGAAGACCTGCCGCTGTGGAGCGGCGCCGTGGT
The DNA here is from genome assembly GCA_963697635.1 of uncultured Solirubrobacterales bacterium. GTDB lineage: Bacteria > Pseudomonadota > Alphaproteobacteria > Acetobacterales > Acetobacteraceae > CAJCJG01. The sequence goes on from CAVOOS010000031.1 coordinate 120,411, forward strand.
CACCGCCGGCGATCTGGTGTTCTACGGAACGATGGACGGCTGGTTCAAGGCGGTCGATGCCCGCAGCGGCGCGCTGAAATGGCAGTTCAAGACCGGCTCCGGCATCATCGGCCAGCCGATCGCCTATCGCGGACCGGACGGGCACGAATACGTCGCGATCCTCTCGGGCGTCGGCGGCTGGGCCGGCGCCATCGTCAGCGGCAACCTCGATCCGCGCGACAAGACCGCCGCGCTCGGCTTCGTCGGCGCGGTGCCCGACCTCAAGCAGAGAACCGCACCAGGGGGGACGCTCTATGTCTTCGCGCTGCCGCACCCGTAGGGTCTGCACCCTGGCCCTGGCGATGCTTGCAGCGCCGGTCTTCGTCCACGCGCAAACCCCTGCCGCAAATCAGCCGGGGTTCGATGGCAGCCCGGCGTTCGTGCCGACCTCGACGTTGTTCCCGGGCGGCGGCAGCCCACCGCCGCCCAGCCCGGAGGTGAAGCTGTATCAGGGCAACCCGCAGGCCATCGCGGAAGGCGAGCGCCTGTTCAACTGGTACAACTGCTCCGGCTGCCATTTCCACGGCGGCGGCGGCATGGGACCGGCCTTGATGGACCCGCACCGGCGCTATGGCGGCACACTCGACCAGCTCCATGAGAGCATCGTACAGGGGCGACCCAACGGCATGCCCTCCTGGGCACGCAAGATCCCCGACGCGGAAATCTGGAAGCTTGCCGCCTACGTCCAGTCGCTGCCGGAAGCAAACGCGGCCGAAGGTCCCGGCCAGACGATGCCCACGCCGCCGCCCCGCGCCGGAGCCCAAGCCATGAGGCTGCTTGCGGCGCTCGCCGCATTTCTGCTGCTGGCGCCATCGGCGCTGCAGGCGCGCGAGCTGCGGGTGTGCGCCGATCCCAACAACCTGCCGTTCTCCAATCGCGCAGGCCAGGGTTTCGAGAACAAGATCGCCGAGGTGATCGCGCAGAGCCTCGGCGCCACGCTGACCTACACGTGGTGGGCGCAGCGGCGCGGCTACGTGCGCAACACGCTGCGCGCCGATCTCTGCGATCTGTGGCCGGGCGTCGCGAGCGGCGTCGAGATGGTGGCGACGACGCGCCCGTACTACCGCTCGACCTACGTCTTCGTCACGCGCGCCGACCGCGGCCTCGACATCGCGTCGTTCGACGACCCGCGGCTGAAGCGATTGATCGTCGGCGTGCAGATGATCGGCAACGACGCCGACAACACGCCGCCGACGCATGCGCTCGCGAAACGCGGCATCGTCGACAACGTTCGCGGCTATCTGGTGCAGGGCGACTACCGTGCCGCCAACCCCTCGCAGCGGATCCTCGATGCCGTGGCCAACGGCGACGTGGACGTGGCCGTCGTCTGGGGCCCGCTGGCCGGCTCCTACGCGCAGCACCAGCCCGGCCTGCGGATCACGCCGGTGCAACCCGCCTCCGACGGCCCGCGCTGGCCGATGACGTTCGCCATCGCGATGGGCGTGCGCCGCGGCGAACCGGCGTTCAAGGCCGAGGTGGACGCGGCGCTCGCCGCCAACAGCGCCAGGATCGCCGGCATTCTCGCCGACTACACGTGCCAGCTGATCCCGCTGCCGCAATAGCGGGCGCAATCCGGTCGTTCGTGGTCCGATGGCGGGTGCGACAGGGATTGAACCGGTGGCCCCCGCCGTGTGAAGGCGATGCAAATCGGTTTCGACAACCATCAGCGCTGCGCGCCGCCGAACAAGCGCGAATACGTCATGATCGGCGGGCTGCGTCGCCAAGAAGAAACAAATGAAAATACATTCAGAATGCTTTCGTGTGATGGCCGCCGCCTGAGTAGTTTCCGAGGCTGCCGTCATGCGGTCGCCGGGAACATTGTCTCGGGGGATTCGTTGATCCGGCTGCGGGCTCGTCCGTGCGCAGCGGCAAGAAAGACGAAGCCCGCGACCGCTGATCAGCCGCACGAACGGAGACAGGGCACTGGAGAACAGCGATGCTCGCTACAGAGTCTGACCCGCCTTCCGGGCTGTCCCAGGCGCATCTGCGGCAGATGCGTCGGCTTGCCCGGCGTCAGCCACGTCGATCAAGTCTGGTCACATTGTCATGAGCGCGCGCTTCGGCGGCAGCCTGCTTGGGCCATCGACGGCGCTGCCGCATTTCTGGGAGCACACGGTCGGGAGCGGCCATGCGACCCTGGGCCTGCGCGCCGACTGGCGAGCACAGTTGACAAGGGCGCACCACGACCTCGGCATGCAGCACGTGCGCTTCCATGGCATCCTGTCGGACGACATGGGCACGCTGGTCTGCGAGGGCGCGGAATTCTTCTATTCGTTCTCCAATGCCGATCAGATCTTCGATTTTCTGCTGTCGATCGGCATGCGGCCGTTCGTCGAACTGAGCTTCATGCCGACCGCGCTCGCATCCGGCGACCAGACGGTGTTCCACTACCGCGCCAACGTCACGCCGCCGAAGGACTACGCGCAATGGTCGGTGCTGATCCGCAAGCTGGTGAGCCACTGGGTCAGCCGGTACGGCATCGACGAAGTGCGGCAGTGGTTTTTTGAAGTCTGGAACGAACCCAACCTGACCGCGTTCGGCAGCGGCAAGCAGGACGAGTATTTCGAACTCTACAGATACACGGCGGAAGCGATCAAGTCCGTCGATCGCGGGCTGAAAGTCGGTGGCCCGGCCACCGCCGCGAATGCCTGGGTGGAGGCGTTCACCGGCTTCTGCGCGAGCAACGGGCTGCCGGCCGACTTCGTCAGCACGCACCATTACCCGACGGATGCGTTCGGCAAGCCCGGCGACGATACCGAGACGCAGCTTTCGAAGAGCACGCGCAGCATCCTGCGCGAGCAGGCGCGCGCGGTGCGCAAGCAGGCAGGCGATCTGCCCGTCTACTATACCGAGTGGTGCACGTCCTCGAATCCGCGCGACCCGATGCACGACGATCCTTATGCGGCCGCCTTCATCGTCAAGACGATCCTGGAGGCGAATGGCCTGGTCGAGGGCTACAGCTATTGGACATTCTCCGACATTTTCGAGGAGAACTTCTTTCCCTCGGTTCCATTCCAAGGCGGCTTCGGGCTGATGAACATCCACGGCATCGCCAAGCCTGCCTACCGGGCCTTCCAGTTGCTGCACGGGTTGGGAACCGAGCTGCTGCATATCGACGGTGCGCACGAAACCGTCGATGCCTGGCTCGTGCGCGGCGACGGGTCTGCGACCATCATGCTGACGAACTTCGCGTTGCCGCGTCACCCGATCGCGGCCGAGACGGTGAAGGTCACCCTGCAGGGCGCGGCGTCGATTGCCGAGGCATCGATCCGGCGCATCGACCTCGAGCACGCCAACGCCAAGCGCCGCTGGGAGCAGATGGGCAAACCCGAATATCTGAGCGCCGAAGCCGTCGCCGAGCTCGATTCCGTCTCCGAACTGCGCAAGGAGCCGCAAGCCTTCGGATGCGAGGGCGGCACGTGCAGCATCGACGTGACGATGCCGCCACAGTCGGTCGCGTCGATCGAATTGCGGTACTAGACGCGATGGACGTCCTTGCCGCGCTGCCCGACGATGCGTTGCTCGACCGCCTGCAGCGCGGCGCGTTCGCCTATTTCGGCGACTACAGGAACGCCGAAAACGGACTGGTCGCCGATACCTCGCGCACCGGCTCGCCGTGCAGCATCGCGGTCGTCGGTTTCGCGCTGTCGTGCTACCCGATCGGCGTCGAGCACGGCTGGATGTCGCGCGAGGAAGCTGCCGCGCTGACGCTGCGGACTTTGCGGTTCTTCTGGCAGGGCGCGCAGGGCGACCAGGCCGATGCCACCGGCTACAAAGGGTTCTTCTACCACTTTCTGGATATGCAAAGCGGGCGCCGCGTGTGGCAGTGCGAGCTGTCGCTGATCGATACCACGCTGCTGCTGGCCGGCATGCTGACCGCCGCGGGCTATTTCGACGGCGCCGGCGATGAAGGCGAGATACGCGAGCTGTCGGAGGCGATCTATCGCCGCGTCGACTGGCGGTGGGCGCAGAACGGCAGCGAAACCGTCTCGCAGGGCTGGAAGCCGGAATGCGGCTTTCTGCATTACGGTTGGGAAGGTTACAACGAGGCTCTCATCCTCTCCATCCTGGGCCTCGGATCGCCGACGCACCCGCTGGAACCGGTCACGTTTCGCCACTGGGGACTGACCTACCAGTGGGAAAATCTGCTCGGCCAGGACGTGCTGTATTCGGGCCCGCTGTTCACCCATCTGTTTTCCCACGCATGGATCGACTTTCGCGGTGTGCGCGACGATTTCATGCGCGAGAAATGCAGCGATTATTTCGAGAACAGCCGGCGTTCGATCGCCGTGCACCGGGAATACGGGGCACGCAACCCTGGCGGCTACGCCGGCTACGGCCGCAACTTCTGGGGCGTGACCGCGGGCGATGGACCCACGAGCCAGGGCCTGCGGCAGAACGGCCGCGACCGCCGCTTCTTCGGCTACATGTCGCGCGGCGTGCCGTACGGGCCGGATGACGGCACGATCGCGCCTTGGGCGATGCCGGCGTCGCTGCCATTCGACCGAGAGGCAGCGTTGGCCGGAACGCGGCATCTGCTGCGGACCTACCCGCAGGTGTGCACGCAGGATCGGTTTGCGAGCGGCTTCAATCCCACCATCCCCGAACGCGGGCGGCTGGCTCTCGCAAGGCTGGTACGGGCTCGACCAGGGATTGCTGGTGATGATGATCGAGAATTATCGCACCGGGTTCGTCTGGAACATCACGCGCGGCTGCGCGCATGTCCGATCCGGTCTGCGGCGGGCGGGATTCGAAGGCGGATGGCTGTAGACATGTCGGAACGCTCATGCGATTTCGCGATCCTGGGGGCGGGGCCGGCCGGATTGGCGGCCGTGAAAGCGGCCAGTCGACTGGGCCTGACGGTGACGCTCATCGAACGCAACAAGCTCGGCGGCAATTCGTTCAATGCCGGCACGATCCCGTCGAAGACGCTCATCCGTACCGCGCGGGTGTATGAGACCATGCACGACGCCGAGGAGTTCGGCGCGGTTCATCCAGTCTCCCCGGCGATCAGCTTCGGCGCGGTCATGGGCCGGATGCGACGCATCCGCGCGCGGATCGCGGAGTATCATTCCGCCGATCGCTTGCGAGCGCTTGGCGCCGATCTGATCCACGGCGACGCGCAATTCGTCGGCCCGAATGCGCTTGCCGTCGGCGATGCGCGGCTGCAGTTCAGGAAGGCGCTTGTCGCCACCGGCGCGCGTGCCCGGCGTTCCAACATTCCCGGACTTGAGGCAATCGGCTACCAGACCAGCGAGTCGGTCTTCGAGATGGCGGAGTTGCCGAAACGCCTGGCGATCATCGGCGGCGGCCCCGTCGGCTGCGAACTGGCGCAGGCCTTTTGCCGGCTTGGGGCACATGTCACGATCATCCAGAACCAACCCAAGTTTCTGCCGCGCGAGGAGCGCGACGCCGCCGAGTTGCTCTCGCGATCCATGGCGCGGGACGGCGTGGACATCCGGCTGAACACCAGCGTCGTCGGTGCCCGGATGCGGAACGGGGAAAAGACCCTCGACGCGGTCAACGACGCAGTCAAATCAACGATCATTGCCGACGAGATCATTCTCAGTATCGGCAGGGTGCCAAATGTCGATGGCATCGGGCTTGATCGTGCGCGCATCGCGTTCACGCCCGACGAGGGAATCACGGTTGACGATTGCCTGCGCACGACGAATGCCGATGTCTACGCCGCCGGCGACGTCTGCGCGGCGCAGAAATTTGCCAACGTCGCGGAAGCCTCGGCCTGCCTCGCCGTGGACAATGCGCTGTCGGGGAAACAGCGGCGGCAAAGCGAGCTCACCGTTCCCTGGTGCACCTACTGCGATCCGGAGATCGCGCATATCGGCATGCAGGTCTGGGAAGCGCGCGAACACTCCGTTCCGATCAAGACCTATCACCGTGATGATGCAGGATGTCGATCGCGCCATCACCGACGGGCAGGACGAGGGCTTCGTGAAACTGCATGTCAGAGAGGGAACCGACCGGATCCTGGGTGCCACCATCGTTTCCTCCCGCGCCAGCGAGATGATCAACGAGGTCTCCGTGGCGATGAGTGCCGGGATCGGGCTGCGCGATCTCGCCCGCGTCCTGCACACCTACCCGGCGCAAAGCGAAGCGATCCGGATGGCCGCCGTGGCCTATGTCGACGGCCTGCCCGCCGCGTGACCGCATGCCATGCGCGGGTGCTTCCGCAACAGCACTTGCCCTTTGCGAAAGGGGACCATGATGATGGCCAATGACGACAAGACGTCCAGGGCACCCGTCCGACCCGTCCAGAAGGTGCTGGTTGGACAAAAGGCCCTGGTCACCGGGGCCAATTCCGGCATCGGCCGGGCGACCGCACTGGCCCTGGGCCAGGCCGGCGCCGACGTCGTCGTGAACTATGTTGCCGGCGACGAAGCGGCGAATGAAGTCGTGGATGCGCTGCGGCGCACCGGGGTGAACGCCTTTGCCCACAAGGCCGACGTCGCATCCGAGGATCAGGTGGCCGGCATGTTCAGGGCCATGGTCCAGCAATTCGGCACGATCGACATTCTCGTCGCCAACGCCGGCCTGCAACGTAACTCGGCATTCCACGAAATGACTCTTGCAGAATGGAACACCGTCATCGGGGTCAATCTGACGGGTCAGTTCCTGTGCGCGCGCGAGGCGATCCGGGAATTCCTGCGGCGCGGCATCGTCCCGTCCGTCTCCTGCGCCGCCGGCAAGATCATCTGCATGAGTTCCGTGCACCAGGAAATTCCCTGGGGCGGCCACGCGAACTACGCGACGTCCAAAGGCGGCATCAAGCTGATGATGGAAAGTCTCGCGCAGGAAATCGCGCCGCGGCATATCCGCGTCAACGCCATCGCCCCCGGCGCGATCCGGACGCCGATCAACACCAGTGCCTGGCAGACCAAGGCCGCCTATGACCGCCTGATGAAGCTTGGTGCCGTACGGCCGGATCGGCGAGCCCGAGGATATCGGGCGCGCAGCGGTGTGGCTCGCGTCGGATGACTCGGACTACGTGGTCGGCACGACCCTGTTCGTGGACGGCGGCATGACGCTCTATCCGGGCTTCGCGACCGGTGGCTGAGCCCGCGCGGTCATCGACGGCGGTACGCCGCGCCCGAACGAGTTCCGCTTGGCCGCGTGATGAAAGGGTGCTGCGCGAACCGGCAACCCCGGGTGGCCCGTTCGGCCCGACCGGCAAATGCCGCCAAGCCCTCGATCCGATGGTGGGTGCGACAGGGATTGAACCTGTGACCCCCGCCGTGTGAAGGCGATGCTCTCCCGCTGAGCTACGCACCCATCGACTGGCGCCTCAGGTCCGGAATTCCACCGCCCCTTGCAACCCCCGGCGCTGGACGCGCGGCAGGCGGCGCGACATCGTGCGCGCCCGCCCGGTGCCGAGGAGCCGATGCCGAACGCCCCCAATATCCTGATCCTGATGGCCGACCAGCTTTCTGCTCTCGCCCTGCCGGCCTACGGCAACCGGGTCGCCCGCACGCCCAACCTCGATGCGCTCGCCGAGCACGGCACGGTGTTCGAGAACGCCTACTGCAACTCGCCGCTGTGCGCGCCCTCGCGCGGCGTGTTCGTGTATGGCCGGCTGCCGTCGGCCACCGGCGTCTACGACAACGCCGCCGAATTCCCCTCGCACCAGCCGAGTTTTGCCCACTACCTGCGCCAGGCCGGCTACCGCACCATCCTGACCGGAAAAATGCATTTCTGCGGCCCGGACCAGCTGCACGGGTTCGAGGAGCGGCTGACCACCGACATCTATCCCGCCGACTACGCCTGGACGCCGGACTGGACCGATTTCGCGGCGCGGCCGGACTGGTACCACGTGATGGACAGCGTCGCCCAGGCCGGCCCCTGCGCCCGCACCAACCAGATCGACTTCGACGAGGAGGTGGTGTTCTCCGCGCAGCAGCGGCTGTTCGACATCGCCCGCGGCACCGACGCGCGGCCGTTCTGCATGGTGGTCTCGCTGACCCACCCGCACGACCCGTTCACCATCGCCGGCGAATACTGGGATCGTTACAGCGACGTCGAAATCCCGCCACCGCGCGTGCCGGCCGATCCCGGCGATCCGCACGCCAACCGGCTGCGCCACGTGATCGGGCTGGACCAGCAGGCGGTGACGCAAGCCGAAATCCAGGCGGCGCGCCGCGCCTATTTCGGCGCCGTCTCCTATTTCGACGACAACGTGGGTCGCGTGCTGGCGGCGCTGCGCGCGGCGAACCTCGCGGACGACACCATCGTGATCGTGCTCGCCGACCACGGCGAAATGCTTGGCGAGCGCGGCCTGTGGTTCAAGATGAATTTCTGGGAGCCCGCCTGCCGCGTGCCACTGATCGTGCATGCGCCTGCTCGCTTTGCCGCCGGGCGGGTGGCGCAGGCCGTATCGCTGGTCGATGTGCTGCCGACGCTCGCGGAAATCGCCGGCGACGGACGGGCCGAGCTATGCCGGCCCGATCGACGGAAGCAGCCTGCTGCCGCATCTGTCCCGCAGCGGCGGCCACGACGAGGTGATCGGCGAATATCTCGCCGAAGGCGTGCTGGCGCCGATGCTGATGATCCGGCGCAACGGCCAGAAATTCATCCACACCCCGACCGACCCCGACCAGTTTTTTGATCTGGCCGCCGACCCGGACGAAACGAACAATCTGGCCGGCAGAAGCGAGCACGCTGCCCAAATCGCAAAATATCGCGGCGAGATCGCGCGGCGCTGGAACCTCGATGCGCTGCGCCAGGCCGTGCTCGACAGCCAGCGCCGGCGCCTGTTGGTCGCCGCGGCGCTGCGGCAGGGCCGGCAGACCGCGTGGGACTGGCTGCCGCCCCGCGATGCCAGCCGGATGTATGTGCGCAACTCGATCCCGCTCGAGGAGCTGGAGGCGATGGCACGCTTCCCGAAATGGCGGTCACCAGAGGCGCCCGGCTGAACCTCGCCCTTGGCAGGCGATGCGGCAACGTCGCGGCGATGGCGGCGTGGCTGCTGCCGTTGACGCTGCTGCGGCTGCTGGTGGCGGCCGCGACCCCGCTCGCACCCGACGAGGCGTATTACTGGGTGTGGTCGCGGGCTCTCGCACCCGGTTACCTCGACCACCCGCCGATGGTGGCGCTGTGGATCCGCGCGGGCACTTCTGTTGGTGGCGACGGCGCTTTTGGCGTGCGGCTGTTGTCTCCGCTGGCGGCGGCGCTCGGCAGTTTCTTGCTGTTCTGGGCGGCCGAGGATCTGCTGCCGGGGCGGCGGGCCGGGGCGTGGGCGGCGGCGCTGCTCAACGCCACGCTGCTGCTTGGCGTGGGCGCGGTGACGATGACGCCGGACACGCCGCTGCTGCTGTTCTGGACTGCGGCGCTGTGGGCGCTGTGCCGGTTTCATGCCACCGGCAACGGGGCGTGGTGGCTCGTGGCCGGGGTCGTGCGCCGGGCTCGCGATGGACAGCAAATATTCCGGCGCCTTGCTGCTCCCCGCGGGGCTGGCGTGGCTCGCTTGGGTGCCGGGCCTGCGGCCTTGGCTGCGGCGCTGGCAGCCCTGGGCGGGCGCCGCCGTGGCGCTGCTGCTGTTCGGGCCGGTGCTCGCCTGGAACGCCGCCAACGGCTGGGCGAGTTTTCTGCGCCAGGGCGGCCGCGCCGCGCGACTGGACGCCGGCGCGCGCGTTGCAATTCCTGGCCGAGCTGATCGGCGGGCAGGTCGGGCTGGCGACGCCGCTGCTCGCGGTGCTGTTCGGCGCGGGGCTCGTGCTCGCGGCGCGGCTTGGGTGGCGGCGCGATCCGGCGGGGTCGCTGCTGGCAGCACTTTCACTGATACCGGCGGCGGTGTTCGTGGAGCACGCGCTCGGCGACCGGGTGCAGGCGAACTGGCCGGCGGTGCTCTACCCCGCCGCCGCCATCGCCGCCGCCGGGCTTTTGCGGTTCGCGCGCTGGCGACGGCCGGCGCTGGCGCTCGGGGGCGCGATGACGGCAGTAGTGTACCTTCAGGCGACGCTCGCGCCGCTGCCGCTGCCGGCGTCGTTCGACCCGACGCTGCGCCTGCTCGGCGGCTGGCCCGAATTCGCGTGGTCGGTCGCCGAGACCGCGCGCGTGCATGGGGCGACGTTCGTGGCGGCGGCGAACTACGGCGACGCCGCCGAACTGGCCCGCACCCTGCCGCCGGATCTGTCCGTGATCGGCGTCGAGCCGCGCTGGGCGTTGTTCGAGCTGCCGGACGCGCAAAGCATGATCGACGGACAGCCCGGCGTGCTGCTGGTGCGTGGCAGCGCCGTGCCGGACGCGGAACAATGGGCGTTCGTCGGCTCGCCGGCGCCGATCGCGCGGGTGCGGGCGGGGTTGGTGGCGCAGCAGTACACGCTTTATCCTGTGATCGGCCGCGCGGGCCTGCTGCCGGCCGTGGAGTTGCCGCGGAGAGAGTGATGGACCTGCCGACCCATGACGACGTGCGCGCCGCCGCCGCGCGGATCGCGCCGCACGTGGTGCGCACGCCGATGCTGCGCAACGCGCTGCTCGACCAGCTCACCGGCGGCACGATCCTGCTGAAGGCCGAGCCGCTGCAACGCACCGGCAGCTTCAAGCTGCGCGGCGCCACCAACGCCGTCCTGCAACTGAGCGAGGCGCAGCGGCGGGCCGGGGTCGTGACCCACTCCTCGGGCAACCACGGGCAGGCCGTCGCCTGCGCGGCCGCCGGCGTTGGCGCGCAGGCCACCATCTTCATGCCGCAGGACGCGCCGCGGGTGAAGGAGGAGGCGACGGCGCGCTGGGGGGCCGACATCCGCCACTACAACCGCGACACCGACGACCGCGAGGGGCTCGCGCGCGGGTTTGCCGAGGCGACCGGCGCGGCGCTGGTGCCGCCGTTCGACCATCCGCACGTGATGGCGGGCCAGGGCACGCTCGCGCTCGAACTCGCGGCCGACGCGCGGACGGCCGGGCTCGCGCTAGACGACCTGCTGGTCTGCACCGGCGGCGGCGGGCTGATCGCGGGGTGTTCGCTGGCGATGGAGGGGGTGTCGCCGGCGACACGGATGTGGTGCGTCGAGCCCGAGGGCTGGGACGACACCGGGCGCTCGCTGGCGGCCGGGGAGCGCGTGGCCAATCCGCCCGGGGGCTCTGTTCTTTGCGACGCGCTGCTGGCGAAGACGCCGGGGAAGCTGACGTTCGCGGTCAACCGCACGCATCTGGCGGGCGGGTTCGCGGTGAGCGACGCGGAGGTGCTGGCCGCGATCGCCTTCGCGTTCCTGCACCTGAAGCTGGTGCTCGAGCCCGGTGGCGCGGTGTGCCTGGCTGCGCTGCTGGCGAAGAAGTTCGATGCGCGGGGCAAGGTGGTTGGCGCGGTGGTCAGCGGCGGCAACGTCGATCCCGCGGTGTTCGCGCGCGCACTGGCCGGCTGAGGGCCGAAGGGTTCGCCGCAACGAACATTCGCTCTGATATCGGAGCGACCCGGGCAACCACCCCCACCGCGACGCGTCGGCACGCCGCGGCTCGGGCCGGAATTTGGTCGCAATCCCGACGCCGGCGGGCGCCTACCCGGGCAACGGCCCCAGCTCCGCCGCGAAGCGGGCCACCGCCGCTTCGCCGAACGGCGTCGCGGCGAGCCCCGGCGCGCGGTCATGCACCGGGCCGAGCCCGAGCCGGGCCGCGACCAGCCGTTTGCCGTAGCAGACCAGATGGTCGATGCCCTGCATCACGAACACGATCGCCGGCAGCACCGCGCGATAGCGCCGCTCGGCCTCCGCCTCCTCGCCGCGGCGCATCGCCGACCAGATCGCCACCTGCGCCTCCAGGCAATCGGCCGCCGGAATGATGCCGGAACAGCCGGCGCGGAAATTGTCCGGCAGTTCCAGCCCGGCGCGGCCGTTCATCACCGGCAGCAGCCCCTCCGTCTCCGCCACCACGCGCGCGATCAGCGTCGCCGGCGCCTCGCCTTTCAACAGGCGGAAATTTTTCTGCGCGCGCGCGAGCCCGGCGATGCCGCGCGGCGACAGCCCGACCCCGAGGAATTCCGGCGCGTTCTGGATGCCGCAGGGGATCCGCGTGCGCTCCATGACGTCGTCGAAGAACGCCGCCAATGCCGCCTCGTCGAGCTTCGGCTCGCGCGGCGGCTGCAGGATCGCGAGTGCCGCCCCGCAGCCGGCCGCATGCGCCGCCGCCGCGATCTGCTCGGCCGGCGTCGCCCCGAAGATCGTCACCGCCAGCGGCAGCCGCCCGCGCAGATCCTCGGCCGCCCATTCGACGACCGAGCGGCGCTCCGCCGGCGTGAGTTTGGAAACCTCGGTCGCCAGCCCAAGGACAGCAATCCCGTGCGCGCCGGCGGCGACGCAGGCCTCGGTCTGCCGCCGCATCCCGGCGCGATCAAGCGCACCCGCGGCGTCGAAATACGCGTACTGCATCGGCCAGATGCCGGCGAACGGCGTGTCCATGGCGTTTACCTCCCTTGGCGCGCCGCAGCGGAGCACATCGGCGGGGGCGCTCGCCAGCCGCACGGCTGCCGTAGCGGAACCGTCATCCGCATCGCACGCGTCCCCGCTGACCTGCCGCCGATTTGCGGTTACGATGCGCAATGCCCACCGATCTGCCCAACGTCCTGACCCTGTCGCGCATCGCCGCCATCCCCCTGCTGGTGCTGCTGATGGCGCTGCACCGCGCCGGCACCGACTTCGCGGCCTGCATCGTGTTCGCGGTCGCCTGCATCACCGACTACCTCGACGGCAGGCTGGCGCGCGACTGGAAGCAGACTTCGGATTTCGGCCGCATGCTCGACCCGATCGCCGACAAGCTGCTGGTGGGTGCCGCGCTGATGATGCTGGTCGGCCTCGCGCGGCTCAGCGTCTGGGGCCTGTATCCGGCGATCGTGATCATGCTGCGGGAGATCCTGGTCAGCGGGCTGCGCGAATATCTGGCCGGCGTGCAGGTCGGGCTGCCGGTGACGCGACTCGCCAAATGGAAGACCGGCGTGCAGATGGCGCGCGCTCGGCACGCTGATCGCCGGCGACTCGACGGCCCACCTGCTCGGCCTCGGCTGGCTGCCGGTGACGGCGATCGGGGAAGCGATGCTGTGGGCCTCGGCGTTCCTGACGCTGCTGACGGGGTGGGACTACCTCACCGCCGGCCTGCGCCACGCCGGCGGCGGCCCGCCCGTCGCCAAGGCCGCGCCGCCGCCCCGGGCCGTGCCCGCCGACACCGGCGCGCGCCCGGGCTGAGCCGCGCGTGCGGGTGCTCGGCGTGGCCGGCTGGTCCGGCGCCGGCAAGACCACGCTGATCGTCGCGTTGCTGCCGCGGCTCCGGGCGCTGGGCCTCCGCGTCTCCACGATCAAGCACGCGCATCACGGGTTCGACATCGACCGGCCGGGCAAGGACAGTTTCCGCCACCGCGCGGCCGGCGCGCACGAGGTGCTGGTGGCGAGCGGCGCGCGCTGGGCGCTGCTGCACGAGATCGACGGGCCGGAGCCGCCGCTCTCCGACCTGCTGGCGCGCCTCGCGCCCGTGGACCTGGTGCTCGTGGAGGGGTTCAAGTCCAGCCCCGGCGCCAAGCTGGAGGTGCATCGCCCGGCGCTCGGCCAGCCGCCGCTGTGGCCGGGGCGGCCGGAGATCCTGGCGGTGGCGTCGGACGCGGCGCTGCCCGGCTGCGACCGCCCGGTGCTGCCGCTCGGCGATGCCGACGCGGTTGCCGCCTGGGTCGCCGGGGCTCTGCCCTGCCTCGACGCAGCGGGCGCTTGAGTGCGGCGCGCGGTGCGGGCACATTGCGGGCCTCTGACAAGGAAGCGCTTCATGCGGCGGATCGCCCTGCTCGGCCTGTTCGTGCTGCTGCCCGGCTGCCAGTTCGCGGCCAACCCGACGGTCGGCTTCGGCGGCTTCATCTATGACACGGATACCTGGGTGCTGAACCGCAACGAGCCGGTGGCGGTGACCGAGAACGAGAAGCTGATCGAGGACGTGCCGGTGAAGATCGAGCCGCTGCTGTCCGAGCCCGGCGAAATCTGGCCGGGCCCGCCGCCGCCGATCCCGACCATGCAGGACGTGCAGTCGCTGACCAACATGGAGGTGCTGCCGCCGGCTGCGATCCCCGGGCAGGTGCCGCCGCCGGTGTTCCAGCAGAACGCGCCGGAGAACGGCCCGGCGAACGTGCCGCCGCCGGGCACCACCCAGAAGAGCCCGTGACCGCGCCGCCGCTGCGCATCCTCTATTTCGCCTGGCTGCGCGAGCGCGTGGGCACGGCCGAGGAGGCGGTGGCGCTGCCGGAGGGGGTGGCGACGGTCGCCGACCTGATCGCCTGGCAGCGCGCGCGCGGCGACAGGTTTGCCGGGGCGTTTGCCAGCCGCACCATCCGCTGCGCGGTCAACCAGAGCTTTGCCGCGTTGGACGCGCCGGTCTCGCCGGGCGATGAAGTCGCGTTCTTCCCCCCCGTCACCGGCGGCTAGTTTTTCCCGGTGGCCACGATCCGGGTACAGGAAAAAGCGTTCGATGTGGGGGCGGAGTTCGCCGCGCTGACGGCGGGACGCACGGACATCGGCGGCGTCGGCTGCTTCGTCGGCACGGTGCGCGCCACCGCCGGCGTCACCTCGATGACGCTGGAGCACTACCCCGGCATGACCGAACGCGCGATGGCGGAGATCGCCGCCGAGGCGGAGCGGCGTTGGGAATTGCTCGGCTGCACGCTGATCCACCGCGTCGGCCGGCTGCTGCCGGGCGAGCCGATCGTGCTGGTGCTGGCCGCCTCCGCGCACCGCGCGGCGGCGCTGGAGGCGACGGGTTTTCTTATCGACTGGCTGAAAACCAGCGCGCCGTTCTGGAAGAAGGAAACCTTTTCGAATGGCGCCGAGGCGTGGGTGGCGGCGCGGGTGGAGGACGACGCGGCGAAGGCGCGGTGGGGGTGAGGCGGCGAAACCAATCCGGATAGTTATTGAACCAAAAGTTCGTTGAGAAATCGGGTTGGCTGGTCGTGCATTTGGACAAGATGGTCCGGCTCGCTCATGAACCATGCAAACGAGCCCCACGCCAACTCGCGCATCGCTTTGCGAACGGGCGTCGCGCTGCGGTCCCTGTAGGCTGTGACGAAGACCGCATCGCGGGGCTCATAGCCCGTCGGCGACGCCGCCAGCAGAGCCAGAAAGTCGCGCTTTCTCTGTTCTGTAACCGCTCCATCCGTGGCGACCACCTCGACGAAGACGAGTTTCAGCATCGGCGGCGCAAGATCCACCAGAACGACGTCCGGAAGGACCGAGGCGACGTCCAGTTTGATTCGCAAAATCCGGTCCAGCCTGTCATCGCTGAATTTCTTGACTGCGCTGTCACTGATCCAGACGACGGCTGGTTTCGCGAGAAATCTCTTTGCGAAATCTTCGACCACAGCCTTCGTAATCAGCGGGCTTTCGCCGGGCGGAAGCACCGTGGACCCACCTTGCGGATGGACGACAGTGATGCCTTCGTCGTCCATTGAACCTGCCAATGCGGCACGCGCTCTCGCAGCCCCGGTCAAATAGACGGCCTGCCATGCTTCGATTGCGGCCTGCTGCGCTGTTCCGGTCAGGCTCGGGTCAAACAGCGCGGCGAAATCCGGATGCAGAGCATAACGGCCTTCGCTCGAAGTCGTATTCACACCCTGCCGCTTTACCATCGCGTTGAGGGGAATGAGCCCGCGGCGCACGCCTTCGTCCCTTGCGCCTTCCCGGCTGTTGTCGGCATACCACGAGTCGTTTCCCGACTTCGGAACGCGCTTGTAGAACACCAGCCGCGCGTCCGGATCGTCGGTTTGCGAGAGCGCGTCGGTCATGCGGTAAAGATGCCTCGGCGCAAACCATCGGCCGCGTCCCTCGATCGCCCCGATATAGAGCGCGCAGAACACCACTCGCGCGGTGTTCGGTCTGACGATGTGCTCCCTGTTCGGCACGCCTTCGGGAAAGATTGCGGCGAGCCGCCGCCCGATCTCATCGACAGGCAGCAGCGGCGGCAAGCTCATTCGTCGATCCCATAGAGTTTGCGAACCGCCAACTCTGTGTTGCTGGCCGCCATCGCCCGGTTGATCGCCGTGGGAGATGGCAGCGGCATCGCCTCCAACTCACTCGCCGAGAGGGCGACCGAGGCATTTATGCAACGTATCACCCTGTCAGCCGTTTCGGTGGCGAAGAAGGCTGCCAGTGTTGCCATCGGAACGCGCGGCGCCGACTCGCTGGCGACCACCATGTTCAGGTGGTTCTCCACCGCGACGGCTCCATGTTGGCGAATGACCGACTCAGGCAGGATCGCCGAAACGACCCGTCTGGCCTGTTCCTTCGAGGTGGTTCGCTGGATCAACAGACAGGGGGCCGAAACCAGAATTCGGATCGCGGGTGCCGCTCGGCTCGTAAAACCCTGCATGACGCCGCTTCTCCGGCTCAAGGCGAAACCTGCCCTGACCACTCACGGCTTCGGCCCATATCACCGGTACTGTCCCTTTGGCCTGCTTGGCGTGCAGCTTGCTCTTCTTGCGATTCCAAACCAGCGGTCCAGTGCTGACCGAGTAGCCCCAGTCGGACAGTCGGCAACGCATCATCCGCATTTTCCCGACAAGAGGAGCGTCCTCGGCCTTTCGGGGTATCAGCCAAGCTGCCTCGGTTAGTCGTGGCAGAGCGAATGACCCCACCGGCTCGATGCGCATGTTGCTGGCATCAACATGGATCGCCGAGCAATCTGCCGTCTTCCCTTTGAAGCCACGGCGGAAAATACTCAGGGCAACCTCCTGAAGCACGTCCTCGAATACGTCGGCGCGGCTTGCCACGATATCAATGCGAACCGGCGGAGCCTCTTCCGCAAGGAGCCGGCGCAGAGCCTTGAAATAGTGCCCTGCCAAATAGCTGGTGGGCGTCAGATAGGCAATGACGCCGCCGCTTCCCGATGCGAGATGCACAGCCAAATCCGTAAACAAGCCATAGAGGTTTGGATGTCCATGAAGAGATCGTCCGAACCGGGCGCGAATATTCCCATTGTCCTTCAACTTGCCGAATGCTGGATTCCCCATCACCAGCGCGTATGAATTGCTTTCCATATGCCAGTCTCGCAAGCTGTCGCGAGCCTCCGTGATTTTCGCGAGACGTCTCCCCGACGCCAGGACATATGGCAGCAAAAGGACTTCAACGCTCAGGTGGGACAGCCACGTGGCGAACGGATCAAGGTCCCAGCCACGCAATCGGGAGGAGATCGCCAAAACGACAATCGCGGGCTCCGCCGACCTGACCGATTTGATCATTCTGGCCGCCGCCTCGACCAGAAACGCGCCTCCTCCGCACGACGGGTCGACGACCTTGCCCAAATCCCAGTGGTGCCCGGCGGCCTCAGCACTGTCCAGCAGTCTGGCGACTAAAGGCAGCGGAGTATAGAAAACGCCGTTCTTTGAACGATGCTCCGCGGGCAACAACGCACAGTATAGCTTTCCGATTTCGGAGCTCGCAGCCGCTGTAGGCAGGCTCGACAGGTCTTCCCCCAAAGCTTCGGCAGCGACGGCTATTTCAGGCTGAATTGCCGGATGCGCATGTTGAAACGACGGAGCGGCCAAGTATAGTGAACTGGCGCCGCTTGCTTTGACCGACGCCTTCCACCAGCCGAGGGCGATCCGATGCGCGACTGCACGGGCGACATCCACCGACGCCGCAGCAGCCGCGCCAGCGAATGCGATACGACCCGCGCTTTGGAATCTCAGCGACGCAACGCTCGTAGAACCGCTTCCCGTCCGCCGAGCCGCTCCTGACGCCACGTGCCGATTCCCCTTCCTTCACGCCATCCTAAGCGCGGTGACTAGAGTTAGGGAATCGCTGATGCCGCAAACATGTTGTGCCGGGAATTCTGATCATTGTTCCCGATCTCGACGCCAAAGCTCTATCGAGTCGCGCCCAGCTCCGACCGCGCAGTGTTCATTTCTCCTCCTCCCGCAACTCCTCTCGCGTCATCGGCGTCTCCCGCCGGTCGCCCTGGTCGGTGAAGCGGTCGGGGAACTCGCCGAGATTCTCCTGGATCGCCGCCTCCTCGATGCCCGTCACTTCGGGAGCGTTCGGCTCGGTTTCCGGGTTCGGCAGCAGGGCGGCGTCGGGGTTGTCCTCGATGCCGATCAGGAATTCGGCCTGCTCGCGAAACTCCTGCTCGCGGCCGACCGGGGAGCCGTCTTCCTGCCACAGCCGATGCGCCCGCGCGGCGATGCGGGCTTCGCGGTCGGGCGTCGGCTCCAGCGGGTTCTCGGACATTTCTCGCCTCCAGCACATCGGGCCGTTTCCAACAACCGCCGCGGCGGCGGGTTCCGGCAACCCGCCGCCCGGAGGCGAAACCGCCGTTTCAGATCGGCGCCAATTCCTCGACCTGCGCCGGCGTCATCCGTACCAGCTTTTCGTAGTCGCCCAACAGTGTTTCCGTCACCCGGCCGGGCGTGAACGACAGGTCGCCGATCTGCCGCACCGGGGTCACCTCGGCCGCGGTGCCGGCCAGAAACACCTCGCTTGCGCGCGGCATCTCGTCGGGCATGATGGCGCGCTCGACCACCTTCATCTGGTGCCGCTTCGCGATCGACATCACGGTGCGCCGGGTGATGCCGTCGAGGAAACAGTCCGGCGTCGGCGTATGGATCTCGCCGTCGAAAACAAAAAAGACGTTGGCGCCGGTGGCCTCGGCCACCTGGCCGCGCCAGTCCAGCATCAGCGCGTCGTCGAACCCCTCCGCCTCGGCCGCGTGCTTCGACAAGGTGCCGATCATGTACAGGCCCGCCGCCTTCGAGGCAGTCGGCGCGGTTTCCGGGTGCGGGCGCTTCCACGCGGCCATGCCGAGCCGCACGCCCTTCATGCGGTTGTCGCCGAACAGGTTCGGCCACGCCCAGGTGGCGATCGCCAAGTGGATTTTTGTCTGCTGCGCCGACACCGACAACTGCTCGGCGCCGCGCCAGGCGATCGGGCGCACATAGGCGTCGGTCAGGCCGTTGGCCGCGACCACCTGCTTGCAGGCGGCGTCGATCTCGTCGGCCGTGTACGGGATCTTGAAACCCAGGATGGCGGCCGAGGCGATCAGCCGGTCGGTGTGGGCGCGCAGCTTGAAGATATGGCCGCTATACGCCCTTTCGCCCTCGAACACCCCGCTGGCATAGTGCAGCCCGTGAGAGAGGACATGCAGCTTGGCCTCCCGCCAGGGCACCATGATGCCGTCGAACCAGATGACCCCGTCGCGGTCGTCGAAAGGAACTAGCGCCATTGAAGCGTTCCTCGCAAGATTGTTGCTTTCAGCGGGCCGACGCTATAATGCGAGCCTAAATCAGTCAACGAAGCTGACGTAGTTGGAGGGAATGCCAGATATGCCGGACCCGAAGGGCGGCCTGCGCCACGCCGCCCCGGCCGCACGGGCGGCCGAGTCGCGCGGGCCCGAGCCACGGCCTGCCGACAACAAGACGCCGGCCGCGACGGCAGGTTCCAACCTGTTGTTTTTGCGCGAAGAGGAGATGCGGGCGGCGCAGGACCTGCTGTTCTTCGCGTATCGCGACTTCACCAACGCGGCCGACGTGATCCTCGAGGAACTGGGCCTCGGCCGCGCGCATCACCGCGCGCTGCACTTCATCGGCCGCAACCCGGGCCTGCCGGTCAGCGACCTGCTGGCGATCCTGCGCATCACCAAGCAGAGCCTCGCCCGCGTGCTGACCGAGCTGGTCGAGCGCGGCATGGTCTCGCAGACGCAGGGCCGCGCCGACCGCCGGCAGCGGCTGCTGACGCTGACGCCGGCTGGGCAGACGCTGGAGCGGCGGCTGTTCGAGCGCCAGCGCGAGCGGCTGGTCGCCGCCTACCGCGAAGCCGGCGCCGGCGCGGTCGAGGGGTTCCGCAAGGTGATGCGCGGCATCATGGACGAGCAGGCGCGCGCCTACACCGAGCGCGCCGAAGGCGCCGCGCGCGAGCCGCGCCCGCGGCAGGTATAGCGGGGCATGGCCGACGACGCGATGATCCTGGTGGTCGACGACGACGCAAGGCTGC
Organism: uncultured Solirubrobacterales bacterium; assembly: GCA_963697635.1. Taxonomy (GTDB): domain Bacteria; phylum Pseudomonadota; class Alphaproteobacteria; order Acetobacterales; family Acetobacteraceae; genus CAJCJG01. The sequence goes on from CAVOOS010000031.1 coordinate 140,399, forward strand.
GCGGGCTGTTGTCGCGCTACCTCGGCGAGAACGGGTTCCGCGTCACCGTCGCCGAGAACGCGGCGGAGGCGCGCGACCGGCTGCGCTTCCTGCAACCCGACCTGATGGTGCTCGACGTGATGATGCCGGGCGAGAGCGGCATCGGTTTGACCGAAAGCCTGCGCGCCGAGCGCAGCGAACTGCCGGTGCTGCTGCTGACCGCCCGCGGCGGCCCGGAGGACCGGATCGCCGGGTTCGAGGCCGGCGCCGACGATTATCTGCCCAAGCCGTTCGACCCGCGCGAGCTGGTGCTGCGCATCCGCGCGATGCTGCGCCGCGCGCCCCCGCCCCCGTCACCGGGCCCGCCGAGCGGGCCGGTGCAGCTCGGCGCGCTCGAGTTCGACCCCGACCGCGCCGAGATGCGCGGCGAGGTGCGGCCGAACGCCGGCCCGGTGCGGCTGACCGGCGGCGAGGCGGCGCTGCTGGCGGCGCTCGCGCGCCGCCCCAACGAGGTGCTGTCGCGCGAGGACATCGCCCAGGCGCTCGGCGGCGACGAGGCGGGCGAGCGGGCGATCGACGTGCAGGTGACGCGGCTGCGGCGCAAGATCGAGGTCGACCCGCGCGAGCCGCGGTTCCTGCACACGGTGCGCGGCCGGGGCTACGTGCTGAAGCCGGGGGCGTGACGGCAGCTAGGCGGCGGGCATGGGCTCGGCGCGCGCCCGCGGCCGCGACCCGGCCAGTTCGCGCACGCTGCCTTCGTAGTAGAGCGGCTCGCCGCTGCCGGGGTGGCGCACCAGCCGTCCGGTTTCGCTGATCCAGATCCGCTCCCGCGTGCGGTGACGGCAGATTTCCGACACGAAGTCCTCGACCCGCCCGCGTTCGTGCAGCAGACGCTGGAACTGGGCGCGCCGATCGCGTTGCACATACCATTCCGTGGCGATGTCGCCCACCGCCTGCAGCATATCGGCTTCGCTGCGGTAGCCGTTGAGTCGGACCAGGGTGGGATTGGCGCGAAGCTGCCGCCCGTTGATGCTGGAGCGGTAGATGCCGAGCACCGCACTCGCGAAGCCGGCGGGCTCGCCGGGCGCGGTCGGCTGGCCCCCCGGGGCGTGCCACGGGTCCGCCCGGGCCGGCAGCTTCTCGCCGATCGGGAGCCATTGCTGCGGCGGGGGCGCCGCCAGCGTCTCCCGCCTGACCGTCAGCAACAGGTGCCCGTCCGACAGCGGCACCGGATCGGTCACGCAGCCTTCCGCCAGCAGCACTTGCAGCGCCGCCTTCACGAGCGGCGGATCGGTTGCCAGCCTGGCGCCGTGCAGCGCGGCAACGAGGTCGGCCTGCCGGCGGAAACTGCGCGCCGCCATCTCGCTCAAGGCCCGCAGCACGGCCGCCGCGAAGCCCGCAATCGCTGCCGGATCGTCGCGAGAATCCTTCGGGAGGATCAAGTTGCGCGCCTTACTCGCATCCATCAACAGACAGCAACGTTAGTGCTTTTTGTCGCTAAGCGTCAACTGCGGTCCGGCCGTACGGCCGCGCAATGCACGGATTTTCTCGGCTGCCTCGCGCGCGGTCAGCTGCGGTGTGAGACAACACTTAACATTTACAGATGGACGGCATCGTCCTGACGAACCGTGCCGGGCAATGGGCTATGAATTGCGCGACCGTCGCTGCCGTCGATGACCCCGCCGCTCTCGGCTCCGCCCACGCACCGCACGAGGCTTTCGCGATGTCCGACACCAACCCGATCCTGACCGATCCGTCGAACATCGGGCTCGCGGCGTTGCAGGCGCAATTCCCGACGCTCGACGGCGCCGGCGTCACCGTCGGGCAGGCCGAGGCGGACATCACCGGCAACGAGTTCGAAGTCGATCCGGCGATGCTCGGCGCCAACGTCGACCCGACCAACAGCAACGGTTTTCTGACCTATTACGGCGACGACGACGGCGTGCTGGCGTCCACCACGATCTACGACGACGGCGTGATCGGCTCGTTCTCCGGCCACGCGACGGCGGTCGCGCAGCAGTTCTACGGCGCCGACGGCGTCGCGCCCGGCGTCGCCCATGTCGACATGTACAACGCCGAGGACTACCCCGGCACGTTCCTGGCGGCCGACAAGGTCGTCAACATGAGCTACCTGCAGGACCCGACCGGCGCCGCAACCGACAGCACCTACGACGCGCTGGCGCTGGCCGACGACATGGTGCTGGTGGGGGCGGCGGGGAACAGCGGCGCGCCCTCCTCGCCGTCGACTGCGTACAACGTCATCTCGGTCGGCAATGCCGAGTCGCTGGACTCCGTCGGCCCGGCCTACGACGGCGCCTCGAAGCCCGACATTTCTGGGATCGGCACGGCGACCAGTTACACCGCGCCGCAGGTCTCCGGCGCCGCCGCGGTGCTGGTGCAGGCGGCGACCGACGGCTGGCAGGGCGCCACCGCGCAGAACCAGACCGACGCGCTCGATTTCCGCACCATCAAGGCGCTGCTGCTCAACGGCGCCACCAAGCCCGCCGACTATTTTTCCGGGCCGTACGCGCCCACGGCGACGCAGCCGCTGAACGCGCGCTACGGCTCGGGCGTGCTCAACGTCGACAACTCGGTCAACGAGCTGTTCGGCGGCGAGCACGCGGCGGACCAGAGTTTTTCCGTGGTCGCCGGGCAGAGCGAATTTGTCGCCGTGTCCGGCCCGGCGCTGCCGACGCTGCAGGGCTGGAATTTTTCTACCCTCACCGCGGCCGCAGGCGACGATGCGATCGACGCGTATCGGGTCAACCTCGCCGCCGGCAGCGTGTTCATCGCGACGCTGACCTGGGCGTCCAACGCCAGCAACGCGATCGACCAGCTCGACCTCGATCTCTACGACAACGCCACCGGCCAGTTGGTGTTCGGCAGCGACGCGCCGGACAACAACGTGCAGCAGGTCTATTTCGACCCGAGCGCGAGCGGCACCTACGACCTGCAGGTGGTGCTGGACGGCACCGCCGACGCGACGCTCTCCGACCAGTACGCGCTGGCCTATTCCGGCGCCGCGGTGGCGTGTTTCTGCCCCGGCACCGCGATCCGCACGCCGGGCGGCGAGGTCGCGGTCGAGCGGTTGCGGGTCGGCGACGCCGTGGTGACGGCGGACTGCCGGGTCGCGACGGTGCGCTGGGTCGGCGCGCAGGCGATCGCCCGCCGGGATGCCGACTCGCTGCGCGTCGCGCCGGTGCGCATCCGCGCCGGCGCGCTGGCCGAGGGCGTGCCGCGCCGCGACCTGCTGCTCTCGCCCGGCCATGCGGTGCTGCTCGACGGACTGCTGGTGCAGGCGGGCGCGCTGGTGAACGGAACCTCGATCGTGCGGCTGGCCGAGCTGCCGGCGCGGCTGCGCTATCATCACGTTGCGCTCGACACCCACGACCTGCTGCTCGCCGAGGGCGTCGCGGCCGAAAGTTTTCTCGAAGGTGCCGAGCCGGTGCGCTTCGCAGACCGCGCCGGCGACCGGCGTCGGCGGAGCTGCCGTATCCGCGCGCAAAGTCCCGCCGGCAGGTGCCGCCGAGCCTGATCGCGCGCCTGTCGCGACGGGCGGCGCTGATGGAGCACCCCTGCCGCGAGGTAGCGCCGCCGATGCCTCCCGCGGTATGGCGACTGCGACTGCCCGTGAAAGGACCGCTCCCATGCCAAGCACGCTGAGCGACGACAAGCTGCGGCAGATCGACGCCTGGTGGCGCGCGGCGAACTACTTGTCCATCGGCCAGATCTACCTGATGGACAACCCGCTGCTGCGCGAGCCGCTCGACCCGGGAGAACATCAAGCCGCGGCTGCTCGGGCACTGGGGCACCACGCCGGGGCTCAATTTCATCTACGTGCATCTGAACCGCACGATCGTCGAGCAGGACCTGAACGTCATCTACGTCACCGGCCCCGGCCACGGCGGACCCGGGCTGGTCGCCAACACCTATCTCGAAGGCACGTACAGCGAGTTCTACCCGAACATCCCGCAGACCGAGGCGGGGATGCGGCGGCTGTTCACGCAGTTCTCGTTCCCCGGCGGCATCCCGAGCCATGTTGCGCCGGAGACGCCGGGCTCGATCAACGAGGGCGGCGAACTCGGCTACTCGCTGCTGCACGCCTACGGCGCGGTGTTCGACAACCCGGACCTGCTGGCCTGCTGCGTCATCGGCGACGGCGAGGCGGAAACCGGGGCGCTGGCGACGAGCTGGCATTCCAACAAGTTCCTCAACCCGGTGCGCGACGGCGCGGTGCTACCGATCCTGCATCTCAACGGCTACAAGATCTCGGGCCCCACCGTGCTCGCGCGCATTCCCGAGGAGGAGCTGCGCCAGTTGCTGGTCGGCTACGGCTACAAGCCGTATTTCGTCACCGGCCACGAGCCGGCGGCGATGCACCAATTGATGGCGCAGACGCTGGATACGGTGATCGCCGAGATCCGCGCGATCCAGCTTCAGGCGCGCGAGGGCGGGTTCAAGCAGCGGCCGGCGTGGCCGATGATCGTGCTGCGCAGCCCGAAAGGGTGGACCGGGCCGAAGGTCGTCGACGGCCTGCCGGTCGAGGGCACGTTCCGCGCGCACCAGGTGCCGCTCGACGGCGTGCGCTCCAACCCCGAGCACCTGCGCATGCTGCAGGAGTGGATGCAGAGCTACCGGCCCGGAGAACTGTTCGACGCCGACGGACGGCTGCACGCGGACATTGCGGCGCTCGCGCCGAAGGGCACGCGGCGCATGGGCGCCAACCCGCACGCCAATGGTGGGCTGCTGCTGCGCGACCTGATCCTGCCGGATTTTCGCGACTACGCGGTGGACGTGCCGGCGCCGGGCGCGGTCGAGGGCGAAGCCACGCGCGTCACCGGCGCCTTCCTGCGCGACGTCATGCGGCTCAATGCAGGGACGAAGAATTTCCGCGTGATGGGGCCGGACGAAACCAACTCGAACCGGCTGGGCGCGCTGTTCGAGGTGACCAACCGCGAGTCGACCGCCGAGATCGTGCCGGGCGACGATCATGTGGCGCCGGACGGGCGGGTGATGGAGGTGCTCAGCGAGCACATGTGCCAGGGCTGGCTGGAGGGTTATCTGCTCACCGGCCGGCACGGTTTCTTTTCGTGCTACGAGGCGTTCATCCACATCATCGATTCGATGTTCAACCAGCACGCCAAGTGGGTGAAGACCACGCTCACCATCCCCTGGCGGCGGCCGATCGCCTCATTGAACTACCTGCTGACCAGCCATGTCTGGCGGCAGGACCACAACGGCTTCAGCCACCAGGACCCGGGCTTCATCGACCATGTCGCCAACAAGAAGGCCGACGTGGTGCGCATCTATCTGCCGCCCGACGCCAATACGCTGCTCTCGGTCACCGACCACTGCCTGCGCAGCCGCAACTATATCAATGTCATTGTCGCGGGCAAGCAGCCGGAGGCGCAGTGGCTCGACATCGAGGCGGCGGTCCGGCACTGCACGGTCGGCCTCGGCATCTGGACCTGGGCCAGCAACGACGACGGCGTCGAGCCCGACGTGGTGATGGCGTGCTGCGGCGACGTGCCGACCCTGGAGACGCTGGCGGCGGTCGACCTGCTGCGCACGCATCTGCCGGACCTGAGAGATCCGCGTGGTCAACGTGGTCGACCTGATGACGCTGCAGCCGAGCACCGAACACCCGCACGGGATTTCCGACTGGGAGTTCAACTCGATTTTTACCCCCGACAAGCCGGTGATCTTCGCGTTCCACGGCTATCCGTGGCTGGTGCACCGGCTCGCCTACCGGCGCAGCAACGCCGACCGCATCCATGTGCGCGGCTACAAGGAGGAGGGCACCACCACCACGCCGTTCGACATGACGGTGCTCAACGATCTCGACCGTTTCCATCTCGCCGGCGACGTGCTCGACCGGGTGCCGCGGCTGGTCGGCATCGCCGGACACGTCAAGCAGATGCTGCGCGACAAGCTGGTGGAACACCGGATCTACGTGGACAAGCACGGCGAGGACATGCCGGAGGTGCGGGAGTGGCGCTGGAACGGGGCGCGCCCGCCGGCTGGTTGATCTCGGCTGCACCCTACTGCTTGCGGCAACCTACGGCTTGCTCGATACCAATCAAGAGGTACAGTTCCAGGTAGCGCCGGTAGGGTGCAGTGCCCCTTGGCACTGCACCAGCTTGCGACCAATCGAGAGGTGGAGTTCCGAGCGGAACTGCACCCTACGATCGATTGCTCACACCGTCTGTCCCGCCGCATCCAGAATTAGTTTCGCGATCGCGTCGGGCTGGGAGAGCAGGGAGAGGTGGCTGGCCTTCACCTCGATCGTCGTGGCACCCATCCGCTTCGCCATGAACCGCTCCAGATCGGGATCGATCGTGCGGTCCTCCGTGGACACCGCGTACCAGCTCGGCTTCGACCGCCAGGCCGCATTTTTCGTTTTGCCGGCGAGCAGCGAACGTTCGAACGGGCTCTGCACCGCATACAGCACGCGCGCCCTCGCGGCCGGCAGGTCGCCGGCGAAATCGCGCAGGAACGCCGCCTCGCCGAGCTGCCCGTAGTCGCCGGACCAGACGATGCCCGCGGAGGCCGGCGGCGTCGGGAAGCGCTTCGCCAGCGCCGCGTAGTCCTCGCCCGCGTCGGGCGCGCGCGCGGCGACGTAGACCAGCGACACGACCTTGGGATCGACGCCGGCCTCGGTCACGATCATGCCGGCGAACGAATGCCCGACCAGCACCGTCGGGCCGTCCTGAAGCGCGAGGGCGCGCTGGGTGGCGGCGACGCTCGCGGCCAGCGTCGTCAGCGGGTTCTGCACCGCGGTGACGTTGAGCCCCGCCGCCTGCAGCCGCGGGATGACCTCGGACCAGCACGAGCCGTCGGCGAACAGCCCGTGCACCAGCACGGCGTTGCGGGCTTTCGGCGCGGGCGGTGCCGCGGCGGCGCGATCGAGCAGCAGGCCCGCGGCGCCGGTGGCCGCCAGAATGCCCATGACCGTGCGACGATGCATCAGCGTTCTCCGTTTCCGACCGAGGTGAAAATACCATGGCGCCGGAGGCCTCGAAACTCTCGGCGCCGACGTGCGCGGGCTGCGGCCGCCGACCCGCGCGGCGCGCCCCCCGCCCTGCCCTCCCCCACACGCCGCGATCCTTCCGGAATCGGTTTCGCGACTGTCCCCGACCCGTTACTCAGGGAGCGAGGGAAAAACATGCTGCCACGGGTTCGGCTGCGGCTGCGATCGGTCGCCTATGCGCTGCGCGGCGGGTTCCTGGTCCGGCCGCTGGTGATCGCGGTCGTGCTCGGGCTCGCGGGCGCGGTGCTGTCCTCGGTCGAGGAGGCGGCGCCGGCGCTGTCGCGCCTGGGTGCCGGCGACGCTGTTCCCGTCGCACGCGGACCCGCAGGTGGCGCAGGTGATCCTCAGCGTGATCGCGCACGTCGATCATGACCGTGGTGTCGATCGTGTTCGCGATCCTGCTGATGACGCTGACGCTGGCCTCGATGCAGTTCTCGCCGCGCATCCTGATCAGCTTCGTCCGCGACCGCGGCACGCAGTGGACGCTGGGGATCTTCCTCGGGACGTTCTCCTATTGCGTGGCCGCGCTGCCCGCCGCGCGGTCGATGCCGCATGCCGTTCGCGCCCGTGCTGACGGTGCTCGGCGCGATGCTGCTGGCGCTGATGTGCGTCGGCTGGCTGCTGTTCTTCATCCACCACATCTCCCAGTCGATCAGCGTCAACCACATCGTCGACCGGATCGCGCGCGATACCGAGCTGGTGATCGACGAGCTGATGCCGCATCCGCGCGGCGGCCATTTTCTCGCCCGCGCCGGCGCCGTACGTGTCCGACGAGCCGGAGTTTCCGATCCTCAACGAGGTCTCCGGCTACATCCGCTTCGTCGACACGCGCCGGCTGGTGGAGTTCGCGCGGACCTACCACCTGCGCGTGCGGGTGACGCGGCAGGTCGGGCATTTCGTGCCGGCCGGGGTGCCGCTGCTGATGGTCTCGCGCCGCACGCCGGCTCGACCGCGATCACGCGGTCGAACTGACCGGCGCGTTCGACATCGGGCCGATGCGCACGCTGCAGCAGGACGTCGAGTTCGGCGTCATCCAGATCGTCGACATCGCGCTGCGCGCGATCTCGCCGGCGGTGAACGACCCGAGCACCGCGATCAGCTGCATCGACCAGCTCACCCGCATCCTGATCCGCTGGGTCGGCCGGTTCCCGCCGGAGCCGCTGCTGTTCAACCCGCCGCACGTGCTGCGCGTGGTGTTGCCGTGGATCGACCTCGACGGGCTGCTGAACACCGCGATCGAGCAGATCCGCGCCTACGCGACGACCGACGCGGCGGTGAGCCTGCGGCTGCTGCGGCTGCTGCACGACGTCGCGGTCACCGTCGAGAACGACGCGCTGCGGCTGCTGATCGTGCAGCGCGGCGACCGCGTGGTGGAGGGCTGCCGCGGCCGGTTGCCGAGCGACGACCTGGCGCGGCTGGAGCAGCGGCAGGCCGCGCTCGCGGCGCTCTGCCCGCGGAGCCCGATGCCGTCGGTGTGATCGACGCGCCGTATTCGGTCAGCGATAACGCCCCTTTCCCGCACCGTAACCGTCTGCAATAGTCGTTATAGCCGAAGAAACATAAGGCCCGGTTATCCAGGGGCTTCCGGTAAGGGAAAGTTGTCTATGCCGAAATATCTGATGGGATTCCTGTTGCTGTCGTCGACCCTCGGCGCGGCGCCGGCCCTCGCGCAGACCGCGACGACGCCGTTGCCGAAGGAGCTGGCACAGACGCAGACGCCGACCGGCCAGCAGGTGGCGCAGGCCACCGACACGACCGCCCCGGCGACCTACGAGTCCGGCGTCTCCGGCTACTTCGAGAACTGGTTCGTCCGCTCGGACGCCGCCAAGGCGAGCCAGCCGCACTGGATGACGCCGCTCGTCACCGTCACGCCGCGGCTGGAGCAGGAAGTGCGCTACGACCAGTACCTGGGAGAAGCGCGGCAACGGCTCGACGCTGGACATCTACGACAGCGGCAAGGGCCTGGAGCTGATCCCCGACGAGACGAACGAAATCCTGATCAATCCGCCGGCCTATCAGTACAAGGGCGATACCGCGCACCCGGCGAACGGCTGGCTCGACGACCAGTTCCTGGTGGTCAAGCAGCGCCTGCTGAGCGCCAACGAGCAGAACGGCGACTACATCGTCACGGCCTTCCTCGGGCTCACCGCGCCTTCCGGCAACGTCGCGTTCACCAACAACACCTGGGTGGTCACGCCGACCATCGCCGGGGGCATCGGCTGGGGCGATTTCGACATCCAGGCGACGCTGGGCGTGGCGATCCCGACCGACGGCCAGTCCACGCTGGGCACCTCGATCGCGACCAACGTCGCGTTCCAGTATCATCTGCTGCAATACCTCTGGCCGGAATTCGAGATCAACGACACCAAGTGGCTCGACGGCAACGAGCGCGGCGGCAAGAACCAGATCCTGCTGACCCCGGGCATCATCTTCGGCCGGTTCGCGCTCGGCGACCGGCTGCGGGCGAGCCTCGGCGGCGGCTACCAGTTCGCGGTGTCGCCGAAGTGGGTCGACACGTCGGAGCAGACGCCCGCCTACAATCACGCCTGGATCATCTCGGCGCGCATGGCGTTCTGAACGGCGGCAATCGCGCGCATCGCGTCCTCGGGCGCGATGCGCGTCATGCCGTGCACGCGATCGACGCCGCTCGCCGGCACGATCGGCACGATGCGGGCGCTGTGGTCGAACGGCGGCGTCGCGCCGAACAGCACGAAGCAGCGCGTGCCGACGGCGGCGGCGATGTTGGCGGTGCCGGTGTCGTTGCCGACGTAGAACGCCGACTGCGCCAGCAGCGCCGCCACCTCCTGCAACGGCCAGCCGATCGCGAGCGTCGGCGCGGGCGGCCCGGCGCGACCGGCGATCTCGGCCGCGAGCCCGGCCTCCGCGGCGCCCCCGAGCAGCACCGCGCGGGTCCAGCCGGCGTGCCGCAGCAGCGCGAGCAAGGCGGAAAAGCGTTCGGCGCCCCATTGCTTGGCCGGTTCCGAACTGCCGATGCCGATGCCAATCGGCGCCGCGCCCGGGCCGAGTCGCGCCTGCACCGCCGCGGTGGCCGAGGCCAGCACCGGCAGCACCGGCTCGGCCTCGGCCATGTCGACGCCGGCCGCGGCGAGCCACGCGGTCGCCTGCCCGTACGGATGCACCGGCAGCGCGGAGGCGGCCAGGAACGGCGGCCGGTTCAGGAACAGCCGTTGTGCGCCAAAACCGTAGCCGTAGCGCCGCTCGATGCCGGCCACCGCCGCCAGCCCCGCCAGCGTGCGCGAATGGTGCAGCAGCACCAGCGCGTCGAACCGCGCGCCGCGCAGTTCCGCCAGCAGTTGCCCCCATGCCGCCAGCTCCGCCCATCGCCCGCGCCCGGCGAGGTTGCGGCGCAGCCACTGCACACGCCGCACGCTGGGTTCGGCCATGAAAATCTGGTCGGCGGCGGAGCCCGGCTTGGTCACCAGCGTCACCGGCGCGCCGACCGCGGCCGCGATCGCGCGGATATGCGGCAGGTGCCAGATCATGTCGCCGATGCCCGGCAGCGGCTGCACGACGGCCACGTTGCTGCCGTCCGGCACCGCGAAGCGTCCCGGGACGGCGTCGGCCGGGCGCACGAAGGGAACACCGGTCATCGGCGCGAACCATCGCAGAGCCGCGGCGCGGCCGGCAAGCCGTGCTGGACGGGGGCGGGTACCGGGGACTAGCGTCTTTGGGGAGATCGACCGTTTCTCGTCATTGCCGGGCTTGACCCGGCAATCCACAACACGGACGCCGCACGGATCCCCGGGTCAAGCCCGGGGATGACGTCCGAGAGGGATGAAGCAGCCGTTCGGCGCCGAACCCTTCGCCGGGAGGCCCTACGGGAGAGGAAATCTCGACGCCATGCGGGTGACGCTGCCGCCGCAGAGCCGGGTGGTGAAGAAGGTGCTGCCGCGCACGCTGCTCGGCCGCAGCCTGCTGATCATCTCGATCCCGCTGGTGCTGGTGCTGGCGGTCGCGCTGCAGATCTTCTATGGCAGCCACCTGAACGTGGTCTCCCGCCGCTTCGCCGCCGCCGTCGCGGGCGAGATCGCGATGACCATCGACATGCTGGAGCGCGATCCCGCAAGCCGCACCTGGGTGGAGCGGCAGGCGTTCGAACTCGCTCGACCTGGTGATCCACTTCGAGCCCGGCGGCGCGCTGCCGTCGCGCGACAAGGGCTGGCTGTTCGGCGCGATCGACGACGACCTCGCGGCCGCCCTGCGCGAGCGCGTCGGCCGGCCGTTCCGCGCCGACTGGTCCAGCGACCCGCAATGGGTGGTGATCACGGTGCAGATGGAGCAGGGCACGCTGGTCGTGCAGGTGCCGCGCAAGCGGCTGTATGCCGGCACGATCTACATCTTCGTCGCCTGGCTCAGCGGCACGGCGGTGCTGCTGTTCGGCATCGCCGCCTTGTTCATGCGCAACCAGGTGCGCGCGATCCGCAGGCTCGCCGCCGCCGCCGAGGCGTTCGGGCTCGGCCGCGACACCGGGCCGATCAAGCCGGAGGGCGCGGCCGAGGTGCGGCAGGCGGCGACCGCGTTCAACCGCATGCAGGAGCGCATCCGCCGCTTCCTGCAGCAGCGCACCGAAATGCTGGCCGGCGTCTCGCACGACCTGCGCACGCCGCTCACCCGGCTGCGGCTGGCGCTGGCGATGATGCCGCAGGGGGAGGAGTTGCGGCAGGACGTCGCCGAGATGAGCGCCGACGTCGAGGAGATGGAGCGGCTGATCGGCAGCTACCTCGCGTTCGCGCGCGGCGAGGGGGTGGAGCAGGCGCGGCCCACCGACCTCGCGGCGATGCTGGAGGAGGTGGCGGCGGGGGCGCGGCGCGCCGGGGCGCGGGTGACGGTGCAGACGCCGCCGGCGCTGATGCTGCCGCTGCGCGCGGATGCGGCGCGGCGGGCGCTGACCAACCTCGTCGACAACGCGCGCCGGCACTCGCGCCGGATCGCGCTCAGCGTCGCGCCGGCCGGGGAGCGCATCGTCCAGGTGCTGATCGACGACGACGGCCCCGGCATCCCGCGCGAGCAGCGCGAGGCGGCGTTCCGCCCGTTCGCCAGCGGCACTGCCGGGGGCACGGGGCTCGGCCTGACCATCTCGCGCGACATCGTGCGCGCGCACGGCGGCGAGATCGAACTGGAGGATAGTCCCCTCGGCGGGCTGCGGGCACGGGTGCGGCTGCCGACGTGAAGGCGCCGCGACGCGCCGAGATCGATCGCCATTTGACACGGAGTGCGATAATCGTTGAACCAGATGTCGGAATACAGACTGATGCAGCACGAGGGGATACCGATGCTGAAGATTGCGGTCACGGCGGCATTGATCGGCCTGCTGCCGAGCGTTGCGCTCGCCGTTCCTTGCCCTTCCGCCATTCCCGGGTGCTCTCGGCCCGCGCCGGCGCCCCTGCTTGCCGCCGGTGTCCCGGCGTTCCTTGCGCTGGGCGGCGGGGCGCTCGTCGCCCGGTTGCTGCGCCGCAAGCGCGACAATGGCCCGTCGTCCGGAGCGGAGCGGGCCGCCTCCGAGAGCTGACCACCGCGGCGCCGTTCGGCGGTTGCGCGAGTCGCTCCGGTCCGGCGAAGCCGCCGAACCGGACCGCCGGTGTTACTTGCCGGACTTGGCGGCCAGTTGCTTGACCTCGTCCATCGCCTCCATGACGCGGCGGTTCAGCGCGGCCACGGCTTCGGCGTTGGCGCGCTGGCCCAGGTCCATCAGCTCCCGCGCGTTCGCGACCGCGCGCTCGTAGGCCTGCTTCAGCATCTCCGCCTGCCGCGCCGTCTTGGCGGCGGGCGTCTCGGCGCTCGACAGCGCGCGGAACTGCTCGGTCGCCTCGGCCAGATATTGCTGCATGATCTCGACCTGGCGTTTGCCGACTGCCTGCGCGCCCTCCATCTCGATGCGGATCGCGGCCGAGAACGCCTCCAGGTTGCGCCGGTGCGCCGCCAGCAGCGCGTCGCCGCTCGGGGCCGCCGGCAGCATGAAGCCGGTGAACATCTTGGTGAATTCCTCGGCCGCCGCCTTGGCCTGGTTCATCGCCTGAGCAAACGGGTTGTCGATCTGGCTGAACGACATGATCGTCTCCTGTCCCTGCGCTGTTGCGGGTGTAGGCGCCCGCGACCCTGCGAACAATCCCACGGCGGTGACAGCGGCGCGATCAGCCCGCCGGCGGCGGAGGCGCTTCGCCAGCGGCCGCCTCCGGGGCAGCTTGCGCCGGCGGCGGTGCCGGCGCGTCCGAGGCGGCCGCGGGCGCGGCGGCGCGGCGGCCGGAGAGCCAGCCGGCCAGCCGTTCGGCCCGGTTCAGCGCGCGGTCGAGCGCCGCCATCGTCGGCGCCAGATCGGCGCTGGAGTCGCTGCGCCAGGCGCGCACGGTCGCGAGCCACACCGCCAGCAGCCCCTTGGCGCGCAGCTGGCCGCGCGGGCCGCCGGTCTCGACGCCCACGGCCTCCAGCATCCAGCGCATCGAGCGCAAGTTGGCGGCCGCGAGCAGCGCGGCGGCGCAGGGGTTGCTCGGCAGCCAGCGCAGCAGCGCCAGGATGCCGTCGCGGTGCGCCTGCAAGGCGTCGATGCGGCGCATCAGCAGGTCCAGCAGCCGATCGCGCACGGTGCCGTCCGCGAGGTCCTCGGCCAGCGCCGCCTGGTCGGCGAGACTGCCGAAGCGCAGCAGGATCATGCCGCGCACCGGGAAGCGGGCACGTGCGACCACCAGCGACAGCCCGGCGCGGCGGGCCGCCGCGGCGACGCTGACATGCGACCAGCCGCGCTCGGCGGCGAGGGCGAATGCGGCGCCGATCAGCGCGCGGTCGAATTCGGTATCGGGCATGGCGGCACCCCTCCTGCTGCCTACTCTGGGGATGCGCGGCCGGCTTGTCAGCCCGCCAGTTCGCGCGATCGTGCCGTTGCCGCTTCAATCGCGCGCGAGATCAGCGCGGGCCACGCCTCCTCGGCCATCAACACCGCGAGCGCGCGCTCGGTGGTGCCCTTCGGGCTGGTGACGGCCTTGCGCAGCACCGCCGCGTCGTCCGTGCTGGCGGCAAGCAGGGCGCCGGAGCCGCTCACCGTCTGGCGCGCCATCAGGCGGGCGAGGTCCGGGGGAATGCCCTGCTCGACGGCGGCACGCTCCAGCAGTTCGGCCAGCAGAAAAACATAGGCGGGGCCGCCGCCGGAGATGGCGGTGACCGGGTCGATCAGGCCTTCGTCGTCGACCCAGGCGACCTTGCCGATCGCCTGCAGCAACGTGTCGCAGAGCGCGCGCTGGCCGGGCGCGACGCCGGGGCCGGCAAACGCGACGGTGATTCCCTGGCGCACCGCGGCCGGCGTGTTCGGCATCGCCCGCACGATTTTTGCGTCGTTGCCCAGCAGCTTCTGTATCCCGGCAACCGTGCGGCCGGCCATGATGCTGAGGATCACCGCCGAGCCGGCGTACCGCGAATAGTGCGGCAGCGTGGCGTCGGCGTTCTGCGGCTTGACCGCCAGGACCACCGCTGCCGGTGCGAAATCCGGCGGGATGGCGGCGGCGTCGGCGACCACCGTCACCTCCGGCCCCGGTGCCGCCGGCAGCGCCGGATCGACCGCGACGGCGGCGGCAAGGCCCTGCTCGCGCCAGCCCGCGAGCATCGCCCCGCCCATTTTTCCGAAGCCGACCAGCAGGATGGGGGGGATTTTTGCGGTCATCGCGCCTCGCGCCCTGCTCGGCGTCACCCCCGCGAAGGCGGGGGTCCAGGCTGCCGGCAGGTCGGTGCGGCGCGACTGGATTCCCGCTTCCGCGGGAACGACGACGTGAAAGTCAGTTCATCCCCGGACTTGGCGTCACGCCTCGCCGACGCACTCCAGCATGGCCGCCTGCATCGCCTCCGCCGGCGCCTTGCCGCCCCACAGCACGAACTGGAACGCCGGGAAGAAGCGCTCGCACTCGGTGATGGCGATGTCGATCATGTCCTCGAGACTCTCGGCCGACGCGCCCTGGGTGCCGCGCAGCAGCACCGAATGGCGGAACACCGGCATGCCGTCGTCGCTGTCCATGCCGAAATGGCCGATCCACAGCTTCTCGTTGGCCAGCGCCAGCAACTCGTACAGCGCCGAACGCCGTTTCTCCGGCACCTTCAGGTCGAAGGCGCAGGTGAAGTGCATGGCGCTGATCTCCTGCGACCAGGTGAAATACAGCCCGTAGTCGCACCACTTGCCGGGGGCCTCGGCGGCCATCTCGGAGTCGTTGCGGCGGTCGAACGCCCATTCGTTGGCGCTCACGATCTGCTCCATCACGTCGAGCGGGTTGGCGGAGCGCGATGGGGCGGTGGAGAGCAGGGCCGTCATGCGGAGGTCTCCCGATGGAAGGAAGGCCAGAGGAAGCGGTCCCGCCCACAGCGCGGTTGGGGGCGCGACCACAGGCAGCGGAGCCGCGGCGCCGGGGGGTTCCTCCGGGGTTGGGCGCCTGCGCCCCGCATCCGGCACCCTAATGGCGCGCGTTTCCGCGCCGCAAGGGCGCAGAACGCCGCAGACACGCATTCTTCATGCGACGTCTGAGATGTTGCACGCCGATGTCAGCGACCGCACCCGGATCAGGCGATCATGCCCGGCCCGCCGCCGCCGCGCGGTTGCGCCGGCGCGGTCGCCTGCAACCGCGCCTCCAGCGCCGCAACCCGCTCGGCCAGCGCCGCGAGCTTCGCCTCCGCCGCCTCCTGCCCGGCCCGCGCGTTGGCCGCCAGTTCCGCGACCGCATCGAGTTCCTCGCGGCGCACCAGGTCGAGCGCGCCGGATCGTCTCGTCGATGCGGGCGCGCACCATCGCCTCGGCCTCGTCGCGCAGGCCGGCGAAGGCCGAGAACGCGCCGCCGGCGATGCCGGCGAGGTCGTCGAACATTTTCGGGCGGTCGGCCATGCTGTCCTCCTGGAGCGCGCGGGGTGCGGTTCGGCCGGGCTTTCGCCTGCGCGCGTCGCCCCGTATATCGTGCCGCCATGATCCTGGTCACCGGCGGCGCCGGCTTCATCGGCTCGATCCTGCAGGCGGCGCTGTGCAAGCGCGGGCCACGAGACGATCGTGGTGGACCGGCTGCGCGACACCGGCAAGTGGCGCAACCTGCGCAACCACCCGCCCTCGCAACTGTTGCCGCCGGATGAGCTCGACGCATTCCTCGACGACCAGCCGCCGGTGGAAATGGTTTTTCATCTGGGCGCCATCAGTTCGACCACGGCGACCGACGGCGACCTGACCTGGGCGACCAACGTCGAGCTGCCGCTGAAGCTGTGGCACTGGTGCGCGGCGCGCGGGGTGCGCTTCGTCTATGCCTCCTCGGCCGCGACCTACGGCGACGGTCAGCTTGGGTTCGACGACGGGCTGGGCGGCCTCGAGCAACTGCGGCCGCTGAACCTGTATGGCTGGACCAAGCACGCGTTCGACCTCGCGTGAAGCGGCTGGTCGAGGGCGGCGGCGCGCGCCCGCCGCAATGGGCTGGGCTGAAGTTCTTCAACGTGTACGGGCCGAACGAATACCACAAGGGCGCGATGATCTCGGTGGTGAAGGTCAAGCACGACGAAGTGCTGGCCGGCCGGCGCGCCGAAACTGTTCCGCTCCGATCGGCCGGACCTGCCGGACGGCGCAGCAGAAGCGCGATTTCATCTGGGTCGGCGACGTGGTCGACGTGATGCTGTGGCTGCTCGACACGCCGCGGTGAACGGGCTGTTCAACCTCGGCACCGGCAGGGCGCGCAGCTACCTCGACCTGGCGCACGCGGTCTGCGACGCGGCCGGCGTGGCGCGCGCCGTGGAGTTCATCGACATGCCCGAGGCGCTGCGCGGCCAGTACCAGTCGTTCACCGAGGCGCCGATGGAGCGGCTGCGCGCGGCCGGCTACGGCGGCCAGTTCACGCCGCTGGAGGAGGGCATGCGCCGCTACGTGCAGGACTATCTGACGCCAGCCCGACCCGTATCGCTGACCGGCAGCCGCATGCTCCCGGTGCTGCTGTTCCCGCAGTTCGACCCGGTGCTGCTGCAGCTCGGGCCGCTGGCGATACGCTGGTATGCGCTCGCCTACATCGCCGGGCTGGTGATCGGCGGCTGGCTGGTGCGCCGACTGGTGCAGCGCCGGCCGGCGGTGGCGACGCCCGATGCAGGTCGACGATTTCCTCACCTGGGCGACGCTCGGCGTCGTGCTGGGCGGGCGGCTCGGCTACGTGCTGTTCTACCAGCCGGTCCGCTTCCTGACCCACCCGTGGGAGATCGCCGAGGTCTGGAGCGGCGGCATGAGTTCCATGGCGGCATGCTCGGCGTGGCGGTCGCGATCGTCTGGTTCTGCCGGCGCAACCGCATTTCCGATCCTCGGCTTCGCCGACCGGGTCGCGGTGGCGGCGCCGATCGGGCTGGGCCTGGGCCGCGTCGCCAATTTCATCAACGGCGAGCTGTGGGGGCGCGCGGCGCCGGACTGGCTGCCCTGGGCGATGATCTTTCCGGGCGGCGGCGACGTGCCGCGGCATCCGAGCCAGATTTATCAGGCGCTGATGGAGGGGCTGCTGCTGTTCGTCGTGATGCTGTTGCTGGCGCGGTCGCGAGCGCATCCGTTCGCGCTACGGGATGCTGACCGGCGTTTTTCTGTGCGGCTATGCGGTGGCGCGCATCATCGGGGAATTGTTCCGCCAGCCGGACGCGTTCCTGGGGTTCCTGTTCGCCGGCGCGACGATGGGGCAGCTGCTGAGCGTGCCGATGCTGCTGGCCGGCCTCGTGCTGATCGTCCGCGCAAGGCCGTTCGTCGCGCGGGCATGAGACCGGTGGAGCGGCTCGACGCATTCATGGCGCGGGCCAACGCGGCCTATTACGCGACGCACGATCCGTTCGCCGATTTCACCACGGCGCCGGAAATCACCCAGGTGTTCGGCGAGTTGCTGGGCGCGTGGGCGGCGGTGACGTGGCGGGCGATGGGCGCGCCGTCGCCGGTGCTGCTGGTGGAGGCCGGGCCGGGGCGCGGCACGCTGATGGCGGATGCGCTGCGGGCGGTCGGCGCGGGTGGCGCCGGCGTTTCCGCGCGGCGCTGCGGCTGCATCTGGTCGAGAATTCGCCGCGGTTGCGCGCGGTGCAGGCGCGAACGCTGCCGGATCGCGACGTGGCACGAGCGGGTGGAGGATCTGCCGGACGGCCCGCTGCTGCTGCTCGCCAACGAGTTCCTCGATGCGCTGCCGATCCGCCAGTTCGTGCGGCGCGGCGACGGGTGGGCGGAGCGGTTCGTGCACGATGGCGCGTTCGTGGAGGTCGCCGCCGGCAGCTCCCTCTCCGCCCTCGGGGGCGGAGAGGGCTGGGGTGAGGTGGGGAGACTCGACATCTGACCGGCATCCTGCCGAGCGCGGCACCCCACCTCACCCTGGCCCTCTCCCCCCCAAGGGGGCGGAGAGGGAATCGTTGGTGATCGAATACCCCGAAGCCGCCCTTGGCGTGGTCTCCGCCCTCGCGGCCCGGATCGCCGCCACCGGCGGGGCGGCGCTGTTCCTCGACTACGGGCCGGAACGCTCGGCGCCGGGCGACAGCCTGCAGGCGTTGCGGGACGGAAAACCGGCCGACCCGCTGGTCGATCCGGGCAGCGCCGACCTGACTGCGCATGTCGATTTTGCCCGGTTGGCCGACGCCGCGCGCGCAGCCGACGCCGCGGTGTTCGGGCCGGTGCCACAAGGAAAATTTCTGGCCCGCCTCGGGCTGTTGCAGCGCACCGAGCGTGCTGGCGCGGCTCAATCCTGGGCGCGCGGACGCATTGCGGCAGGCCGCCGCGCGGCTGGCCGAGCCGGCGCGGATGGGACGGCTGTTCAAGGCGCTCGCCATTTGCCACAAGGCGCTGCCGACGCCGGCCGGATTCGCTGCATGATCGAGCCCCTGACCCTCGCCCTCGGCACCCCGCACGGGTTCTTCACCCGCGTGGGCGGCGTGTCCGAGGGTCCGTATGCCAGCCTCAACTGCAGCCTCTCCGGCCAGGATTCGTCCGAGCGCGTGCTGGAGAATCGGGCGCGCGTCGCCCGCGCGCTCGGCGCGCAGCCGGACGCTCTGGTCGGGCTGACCCAGGTGCATGGATCCAGTGTGGTGACCGTGACTGCGCCGTGGGCGCCCGGCCAGGGACCGGCGGCGGACGCGATGGTCACGGACCGGCCGGGCATCGTGCTCGGCATCGTCACCGCCGACTGTGCGCCGGTGCTGTTCTGCGACCCCGAGGCCGGGGTGATCGGCGCGGCCCATGCCGGCTGGCGGGGCGCCGTCGCGGGCGTGCTGGAGGCGACGCTCGCGGCGATGATGCGCCTGGGCGCCCGGCCGCAGCGGACGCGGGTGGGCGTCGGGCCGTGCATCGGCCAGGCGTCGTACGAAGTCGCCGCCGACCTGCGCGACGCGGTGCTGGCGGGCGATTCTGCCTACTCCGTGTTCTTCAAGGACGGACGGCCTGGACGCTGGCAGTTCGACCTTGGCGGCTACTGCCGCGAGCGACTGCGCGCCGCCGGCGTCGCGCAGATCGAGGACGCCGGGGCGGACACCGCCGCCCAATCCGAAAAATTCTTCAGCCACCGCCGCCGCACGCTGGCCGGCGGCGGCCCGATCGGGCACCAGATGTCGGCGATCGTGCTGTGATGCAGGAATCCTGGAACGCTCCCCCTCCCCTTGCGGGAGGGGGCGGGGGGGAGGGGTCGGACGGACCGGGATTTGATTCCGCGCCACCCCTCCCCCAACCCCCTCCCGCAAGGCGAGGGGGCTTTTCCTCGGTTTGCGCGATGGTGGCCGTGCTCTCCCTGCTGGCCGGGTGCGGCGACCTGCCGCAGCCGTTTGCCGGGCACCCGGGCGCGCTGGCGCTGCGGCTCGCGCAGCCGCCGCCGGCGCGGCTCGCGGTGCCGGTGCCGACCAACGCGCTGTTGACCGAGGCCGCCAGCGCCGCCTACGACGAGGCCCTGGTCGCCGCGCTGCAGGACCAGGAAGTGCCGGCAGTCGCCGAGACCGTGCGCAAGGGCGACTGGAAGCTGCTGGCCACCGCCGAACTGCGCGGCAGCCAGGTGGTGCCGACCTTCACCGTGCTCGACCCCGCGGGCAAGAACCAGGGCAGCACCGAAGTGCCGCCGCTCGATGCCGCCGCCTGGGCCGATGGCGGCAAGCAGACCCTGCAATCCGCCGCCGCCGCCGGGGCCCCCGCGATCGCGGCGCTGCTGACCCGCATCGAGGCGACGCGACGGCAGAGCGACCCGAACTCCCTGCTCAACCGCCCGGCCCGCGTGGTCGTGAACGAAGTCGTCGGCGCGCCGGGCGACGGCAACCACCAGCTTGCCCGCAACCTGCGCCTGCAGTTGCCGCAGGTCGGCGAGGACGTGCGCGAAACCACGGCCGGCGCCGATTTCGTGGTGCAGGGCGACGTCAAGACCGCGGCCGAGAGTGGCGGCGAGCGCATCGAAATCCGCTGGATCGTCCGCGACATGCAGGGCCGCGAACTCGGCCAGATCGTGCAGCTGAACGAGGTCGCGCCCGGCTCGCTCGACCGCTACTGGGGCGACACCGCGATGGTGGTCGCCCAGCAGGCGGCCGGCGGC
Source organism: uncultured Solirubrobacterales bacterium (assembly GCA_963697635.1). GTDB lineage: Bacteria > Pseudomonadota > Alphaproteobacteria > Acetobacterales > Acetobacteraceae > CAJCJG01. The sequence goes on from CAVOOS010000031.1 coordinate 160,937, forward strand.
ATCCGCGACGTGATCCTGAACCAGCTCGGCCCCCGCGCTTCCGCGCACCCGGCAATGGCCAAGCCGGCGGCCGCGACCCCGCAGTGACACCCGCCGGAGAAAGGGCGCTTGTCCGCATGGCCGCGGAATTGCCGGGTCAAGCCCGGCGATGACGGAAATACGGCGAAATTTCAACAGATTGCGCCATGTCCGGGCGTGACCCGGGCATCCGGGCGCGCGACTCGCGGTCGATGACAGTTCGTGGACACTGCGGCGCCCGGTTGCTAGAACCCGCGCGGCTTCGAACCGCTTGGCCAACCGTCTGCCGCACCGCCCCCTGCTGCCCTGTCCCGGACGGCGACGTGCGGGACCGACCATCCTGGATCGAACCCCTGCCGGATACGACGCGATGAAGATTGTCGCCTGCAACAGCAACCGTCCGCTGGCCGAGGCGGTTGCCGCGGCGCTCAACCTGCCGCTGACGCGCGCCTCCGTCCGCCGCTTCGCCGACATGGAGATCTTCGTCGAAATCCACGAGAACATCCGCGGCGAGGACGTGTTCGTCATCCAGTCGACGTCGTATCCGGCCAACGACAACCTCATGGAGCTGCTGATCACGCTGGACGCGCTGCGCCGCGCCTCGGCGCGCCGGGTGACGGCGGTGATCCCGTATTTCGGCTACGCCAGGCAGGACCGCAAAAGCGGCCCGCGCACGCCGATCTCGGCCAAGCTCGTGGCCAACCTGATCACCGAGGCCGGCGCCAACCGGGTGCTGACGATGGATTTGCACGCCGGACAGATCCAGGGCTTCTTCGACATCCCCGTGGACAACCTGTTCGGCGCGCCGTTCTTCGCCCGCGACATCCAGGACCGCTTCAAGGGCCGCGACCTGATGATCGTCTCGCCCGACGTGGGCGGCGTGCTGCGGGCGCGCGCGATCGCGACGCGGCTGAACTGCGACCTCGCCATCATCGACAAGCGGCGCGAACGCGCGGGCGTCTCCGAAGTGATGAACGTGATCGGCGACGTGAGCGGTCGCGACTGCATCCTGGTGGACGACATCGTCGACAGCGGCGGCACGCTGTGCAACGCCGCGGCCGCGCTGGTCGGCGAAGGCGCGCGTTCGGCGAGCGTCTACGTGACGCACGGCGTGCTCTCGGGCGGCGCGGTGGCGCGCATCGCCGGCTCGCCGATCGAGATGATGACCGTTACTGACAGCATCCTGGCAACAGAGGCGGTGCGGGTGGCGACGAACATCCGCCAGACCACGATCGCCCCCTTGCTGGCCGAGGCCATGCGCCGCATCTCCGACGAGAGCTCCGTCAGCTCGCTGTTCGACTGATCAATCCAGGGGGACCCATCGATGAAACTGTATTATTCGCCCGGCGCCTGCTCGCTCGGCATCCACGTGCTGCTCGAGGAGATCGGCAAGCCGTACGAGCTGGCCAAGGTCGACCTGTCGCAGCCGCCGGCGGAGCGCAGCGTGACGCCGGTCAACCCGAAGGCGCGGGTGCCGACGCTGGTGCGCGACGACAACACCGTGCTCACCGAATACCCGGCGATCGCGCTCTGGCTCGCCCGCACCAATCCGGACGCGAAGCTGATGCCCGAGGACCTCGAGGGCGAAGTGCGCACCGTGGAGGCGATGGACTACTGCGTCTCGACGGTGCACATGCAGGGCTTCTCGCGCATCTTCGCGGCGCGCCGGGCCAAGACGCCCGAGGAAGGCGAGAGCATGACGGCCGCGGGCAAGGAGATCGTCGCCCGCGCTTTCGCGCGCGTGGACGCCATCCTGAGCGGCAAGGAATGGCTGACCGGCACCTATTCGGCCGCCGACTCGGCGCTGTTCTATGTCAGCAACTGGGCGAAGGCCCTCGGGGTGGAAACGCCCGCCCACGTCGCCGCGCATTTCGCGCGCATGCAGGCCCGCCCGGCGGTGCAGGCGACGCTCAAGCAGGAGGGGCTCGCCTGACGCCGGGGCTGATCCCGCGCGCGTTCTGGTTCCTCCGCCACGGCGAGACCGACTGGAACGCGCAGGGGCTGTCCCAGGGCAACATCGACATCCCGCTGAACCCGAACGGCATCGCCCAGGCGCACGCGGCGGCCGACAAGCTGCGCGGGCGGGAGATCGCCGCCATCGTCGCCTCGCCGCTGACGCGCGCCCGCGTGACCGCCGAAATCGTGGCGGCCGCGCTCGGCCTGCCGGTGGCGATCGACGAGGCCTTGCGCGAGGTGCGGTTCGGCGTGCAGGAGGGCCAGCCGATGCAGCAATGGTTCGACGACTGGATCGACGGCGCGTTCACGCCGGAGGGCGCGGAGCCGTTCGCCGAGTTGCGCGCCCGCGCGGTCGGCGCGATCAACCGGGCACTCGGCCTGCCGGCGCCGGTGCTGGTGGTGGCGCACGGCGCGCTGTTCCGGTCGCTGCGCTCGGCGATGGGCCTGCCGCCGCGCGAGCGGCTGCCAAACGCCGCGCCGACCTGGTGCGCGCCGGACGGGCCGGCGTGGCGACTGACCGCCGCCTAGTCCCCGGCCCCGCGCCGCCGCGGCGAGGCTGACGGTGCGGTATCTGCTGACGCGGCACGGCACGCTTCTGCATTTCGACGTCGGACGGAAGCAGTTCCGCCACGACCGCCTTGGTGTCGCCGAGCGCAACGTCGTGTTCTGCCCCGCCGGGGCGGCGCCGGACGGCCCGGGCGAGCTGTTCATCCTCGATCGCGACGGCAAGAAACTGTTCGGCCGCCCGGCGACCGCGGCCGCGCTGCCGGATGGGCGCGTTGCGCTGGGCTACGACGGCCTCGCGCTGGTCGGGGCCGAGGCCGGGCAAATCCTGACGGAGCCACACGTCGGCGGCCCGCGCGACGGGTTCTGGCTGGTCACGCCGGACGAACTCGACGGCCTGGCGTTCGTCGCCGGCAACCGGTGGGTCTCGGACAGGGTTTCGCAGGAGCCGGTCCAGCCGCACGATGTCGGCATCGGCGGCGGTTCTCTGCGCATCGGCGAGGCTGCCTACCCGATCGCCGCCTTGCTCGGACCCGGCGGGCCATTGGCGCGCGTGATCGAGCGCAAGGCGTTCTCGGTTTCCTATCAGTTGTGGAAGCTAGAACGGTTCCGGCTGTACCAGCCGCTCGCCTATTTCGCGGCGTTCGGCGCCGCGCCCATCTTCGCGTGCCTCGAAATCGCGATCCAGTCGCTGTTCGAGTTCGGCGGCTGGGACGGCGACGTGATCGTCATCACCGACTGCGCCCACGCGGACTTGCCGCACCGCTTCGCCGAGCCGATCCGCAGCCGGGTGCGGACCCGCACGATGCAATGCCGGGACGTGCTCGACTACACGCTGGCGCGCTACCGGCTGGCGACCGCCGAGGGGCTCGATCGGTATCAGCCGGTGCTGTACCTGGATACCGACATCGTGTGCGACGCGCCGGTCGCGCCGATCCTGGCCAGGCTGCTGCGAAGCGAGGCCGTGCAGTTCCCGGCGGAGCACCCGCTCGCGGTCAACGGGCACTGGTACGGCGCCTCGCTGCTGCTGGAGGACGGCTACCGCCCGCTGCCGGGCGAGCGCGGCCTGTCCACCGGACTGATCGGGTTTTCCGATTTTGCCCAGGTCCGCGAGGCGTTCGGCCGGATCGTCGCAAGCTGCGAGGCGTTCGCGCGCAGCAAGGACGACCGAAATCGTTTCGACACCTATGATCAGCCGTTCGCCAACTACGTGCTGCGCAAGCTCGGCGGCTTCGGCACCGACGTGCTGACCGGCGCCTACGCGATCCACGAGCACGGCCGTCCGCCCGGGGCGATCGAGCGCCGCGGGTTCGCGCATTTCGCCGGCGTCGTCGGCAACGCGGCGCCGAAACTGCGGCGCATGCAGGACTACGTGGCCGCCCTGCGCAGGGCCTGAGCAGCGATCACGGCGCGGCGCCGATCGGCACCGGGCGGCCAAGCTCGGCGGAGGCGTCGGCCGCGAACAGCATCCGATGCATGCGGTACGCCATGTCGAGGTTGGTGCGCGGCATCGGCGCGCCGGCGCGGATCGCCGCGACGAAGCCGGTGAGGAAATCGACGTACATGTCCGGTCCGATCACCGTCGCGTCGCCGATCGTGCGCGCGCCCATGCGCGACCAGCGCGTCCGCTCCAGCCCGGCGATGCGCCGGGTGGTGAACTGGTCGTCGACGATGCTGCCCTCGCTGCCGACGGCGCTGACGCGGAACATGTACGGCTGGATCGCGTCGAGGCTCGACGAGACCTTGCCGATCCGGCCGCCGGCGTAGCGGAACATGCTCATCTGCGTCGGCGGGAACTCGTAGCTGGCGAAGTCGGGCGATGCCGAGTGGGCGCGGTAGGAGAAAACCTCCTGCGGCATCTCGCCGCCCATCAGCAGTGTCATCAGCATCATCGCGTGGCAGCCGCAGTTGACCATGCTGGAGACGCCGTGCTGCGCGGTGATCGACCACCAGTATTGCTGCACCCAGGGGCCGATGCCGTTGTAGTAGTCGACCTCGGCCAGATGCACCCGGCCGAGCAGCCCCTGCTCGATCATGTCGATCGAGGCCAGGAAAGCGCCGTAATGGAATTCCTGGAAGCAGGCGGTGAACTGCACCCCGGCCGCGCGCACGGCGGTGTTGACGTCTTCCAGTTCGGCTGACGTGACGCAGATCGGCTTTTCGGCGGCCACGTGCTTTCCGGCGCGGGCGGCGGCGACGATCTGCGCCGCGTGCCGGTCCGGCAGCGTGCAGACGCTGACGATGTCGGCGCCGGATTCGGCGATGAATTTTTCATAGTCGTCGAACACGCGCACGTCGGGGCCACATGCGGAGAAAATCGCGGCGCGGTCGCGCTCCGGGTAGTCGGAATAGGCGGCCACCAGTTCGACGCCGTCGATCCGGCGATACGCGCCGGCGTGGCAGGACGCTGCCATCCCGAACCCGGCGACGGCGGCCCGCAATGGGGTTTTCGTGGGTGGCATTTGCGTCCTCGGGGGTTGCGAGCAGAGATGCTTCGCGGGCGCGGCGGAGGTGTCAAGGCGTCGCCGCTGCACGACGCCGGACAAGGTCGCCGTCGACGGCGGAACCATCGTGGTGAGCGGCTACGCCCCGCCGATCGTCACCAGTTCGACCGGCACCCGAAGCTGGTCGACCTCATCGCGCGCTCGCCGCGGTGCCGGCTCGGCCCGTGACGCCGGGGCGGGACCTTCCCCTCCCCGCGCCCCTCTGCTATAGGCCGCGCCCGCGCCGGCACCCCTGGAGGCCGGCGTTTCTTCGTTGGAGCGAACCATGGCCACCTATACGACGATCGAGGCCGAGGCGCGCGCGCGTGCCGGTAAGGGGGCGGCGCGGGCGACTCGGCGTGGCAGGCAAGGTGCCCGCGGTCATCTATGGCGCCCATCAGGCACCCCGCCTGATCGCGCTCGACCCGCGCCTCGTGCATGCGCGAACTGCACGCGTCTCCGGCTGGCGGTCGCGGCTCTATGAGATCAAGGTCGGCGACGCCGCGACCCGCGCGCTGATCCGCGACGTGCAGTTCCACCCGGTCAGCGACCGCCGGAGCATGTCGACTTCCAGCGGCTGGCGCCGGGCGAGACGATCCGCGTGGCGGTGCGCCGTGCACTTCGACAACGAGGGCACTCAGCCCGGCCTCAAGCGCGGCGGCGTGCTCAACGTCGTGCGCCACGCCGTCGAGGTGTATGGCGACCCGGACAACATCCCGGAGCAGTTCGACGCCGATCTCGGCGCGCTCGACATCAACGACAACGTGCGCTGGCATCGATCTGAAGGGCACCGAGGCATCCGGCCGGTGATCACCGGCCGCGACTTCGTGGTCGCGACGGTCGCGCCGCCGACCAAGATCGCCGAGCCGACCGCCGACGGCCGACGGCGGCGGCGGCGCCGGTCGCGGCCCCTGTCGCCGCCGCGGCCGGCGAAGGCGCCGGCCGCGGCCAAGGCCCCCGCCGCCGGCAAGGCGCCGGCGAAGAAGTAGGCCGGCAGCGCCGGCGCAGGAGCGCGATGCCATGCTGCTCTGGGTCGGCCTCGGCAACCCCGAGCCCGGGATGGCGCGCCAATCGCCACAACATCGGCTTCATGGCCGTCGACGTGATCGCGATCCGCCACGGTTTCGCGCCGTGGCGGCGCGCTTCAAGGGCGTGATGGCGGAGGGCACGGTCGGCGGCGAGAAGATCCTGGCGCTGAAGCCGCTGACCTACATGAACGCGCTCGGGCGAGATCGGTGCAGGCGGCGGCGGCGTTCTACAAGCTGCCGCCCGAGGCGATCACCGCGTTCCACGACGAGCTCGACCTGGTGCCGGGCAAGGTGCGGGTGAAGCGCGGCGGCGGCGCGGCGGGGCATAACGGGCTGCGCAGCATGGACCGGATGCTGGGCACGCCGGAATATTGGCGGGTGCGGCTCGGCATCGGCCATCCCGGCGACAAGGACCGCGTGCTCGGCCACGTGCTCGGCGATTTCGCCAAGGACGACGTGACTGGCTGGTGCCGCTGCTGGATGCGGTGGCGGATGCGGCGCCGCTGCTGGCGGAGGGCAAGCCGGAGGAGTTCATGACCAAGGTCGCGCTGCTGACCCAGGATGTGAAATAGATGGGCTTCAACTGCGGCATCGTCGGCCTGCCCAATGTCGGCAAGTCGACGCTGTTCAACGCGCTGACCGCGACCGCGGCGGCGCAGGCGGCGAACTATCCGTTCTGCACCATCGAGCCGAACGTCGGGCGCGTGGCCGTGCCGGACCCGCGCCTGGACGTGCTGGCGGAGATCGGCAAGTCCGCCAAAATCGTGCCGACGAGCCTGGAGTTCGTCGACATCGCCGGCCTGGTGCGCGGCGCCAGCAAGGGCGAGGGGCTGGGCAACCAGTTCCTGGCCAATATCCGCGAGGTGGACGCGATCATCCACGTGCTGCGCTGCTTCGAGGATGCCGACGTCACCCATGTCGAGGGCAGCATCGACCCGATCCGCGATGCCGAGACGGTGGAAACCGAGCTGATGCTGGCCGATCTGGACAGCCTGGAAAGGCGGCTGGTGAGCCGCGCAGAAAAAGGCGCGCGGCGGCGACAAGGAAAGCGTCGGCGCGGTGGCGCTGATGGAGCCGATCGTTGCCGCGCTGCAGGAGGGCAGGCCGGCGCGCACGGCGATTCCGGCCGGCGAGGAGGAGGCGGTCCAGCGGCTGCAACTGCTGACCTCGAAGCCCGTGCTGTATGTCTGCAACGTCGAGGAAGCCGTCGGCGGCCACCGGCAACGCCTTCTCGGCGCGCGTCGCGGAACGGGCGCGCGCCGAAGGCGCGGCGCTGCGTGATCGTTTCGGCGGCGATCGAGGCCGAGGTCGCGCAACTGCCGGAGGCCGACCGCGGCGAGTTCCTGGAGGGGCTCGGGCTGCACGACAGCGGGCTGGATCGGGTGATCCGCGCCGGATACGACCTGCTGGGCCTGATCACCTATTTCACCTGCGGCCCGAAAGAGACGCGGGCCTGGACGATCATGCGCGGCACCAAGGCGCCGCAGGCGGCGGCGGTGATCCACAAGGATTTCGAGCGCGGCTTCATTGCCTGCGAAACCATCGCCTACGACGATTACGTCGCGCTCAAGGGCGAGCAGGGCGCCAAGGAAGCCGGCAAGATGCGGGTCGAGGGCAAGGAATACGTCGTGAAGGACGGCGACGTGCTGCTGTTCCGCTTCAACGTGTGAGGGCCGGCCACGGATCGGCCCACGCCGGGATGCGCATCAGCCCGTCGAGCCAGCGCACGATGTTTGGGAAACTCCTCCAGCGGCATCTCCGATTCGCGCCAGTAGGCCGCCATCGAGGCCAACTGGAAGTCCGCGATGGTGAGCCGTCCGCACGCCACGTGGTTGCGGCCCGCCAGATGCCCGTCGAGCACGCTTGCGAATTCATGAGGCCGGGGACCTTCGCCTTCAACGATTCGCTGTCCGGCGGCCCCATGCCGAAGGTCGACTTGACGATGTGCTCGAAATAGAACGACCCGACCGCGCCCACCAATGGCAGTCGTTCCACGAAAGCCACCGCAGCACCTCGACCTGCTCGGCCGGGTTGCGGGCCGGCCACATGTCCGAACCCGACCTTGATGCACAGATGCGCCATGATCGCCGACGCCTCCCACAGCACCAGGTCGCCGTCCACCAGCGTCGGCGCCTTCATGTTGGGATTGAGCCGGCGTAGTCCGGCGTGCGGAGCCCGCCGGCCATCATGTCCACATGCACGAACTCCGCGTCGATGCCGAGGTGCTTGGCCAGGGCCACCACCCGCCGCGGCGCCTGCGCCTTGATCCAGTAGATTTTCATCGCTGTCCTCCGCTGGCGCTGCGCCGTTGACGGACGCCGGAAATACCGGCGGACTAAATATGTTCAAGAACATTTTTCCAGCCCTGCTACGCGGAGTTGGACGAGGACCATAGCCCATGCCGTACAGCGCCGCGCACAAGGCCCGCACCCGCAGCCGCATCGTCGAGTCCGCTCGCCGCCTGTTCAACCGCCACGGCTTCGAGCAGGTCTCGATCGACGAGATCATGGCCCATGCCGGCCTGACCCGCGGCGGCTTCTACAATCATTTCGACAGCAAGGACCAGCTCTACGCCGCCGCCGTGACCAGCTATATCTCCTGCAACCCGTTCGCGGTGCAATCGGCCAAGGCGGCGCCGCCGATCACGGAACCGCGCCGGTTGGCGCGCATGCTGGTCGACCTCTACCTCAGCGACGAGGTGCTCGACGACATCGACATGCACTGCCCGCTCTATGCCCTGCCGGCGGACGTCGCCCGCGCCGGTCTGTCGCCGCAGCAGGCCTACACGGACCTGATCCGCGGCATGGCGCATGTCTATCGGTCGGCGCTGCCGGACGAGGACGACGCCGACCGCCGCGCCCAGACCATCGTCTCGCTCTGTGTCGGCGGCATGGTGCTGGCGCGCACGACCAACGATCCCGACCTGCGCAAATCCTTGCGCGCCGCCGCCAGGCACCAGGCGCTCGCCCTGCTGGAGGAATGAAATCGCGCCTTGCGTTGACCTAGTTCAATGGTGGGTAACCGAACGGCTTCTAGAGTTGGGCCTTGTGACGCGCCCCGCCCGTCCGTGCGGGGACCAGCGAATGAGGCCGGCATGCACGACGCACGTTCCCGCAAGACCACGCCGCCGCCTTCCGTGGCGGCCGCACTGACGGAACCGGCAACGCCGGCGCCCGATCCGGCCGCTGACGGCACGCACGCCATCGAAACGGCCGCCGCCGCGCCGGGGCGCGACGAGGAAGATCACGACGCCGGCGCGGCGTTGCGCCGGATCGCCGAGATGAAACACGACCCGGCGCAGATCCGCCGGCTGTTCGAGACCGGCGAGTATGCCTACCGCACCCGCATGCGCGAGAGCGTCTACGAGGAGCACATGCTGCAATTGCAGCGCGAACTGGTCAAGGCGCAGCGCTGGGTGGAGGAAACCGGCCAGCGCATCGTCATGCTGTTCGAGGGCCGCGACGCCGCCGGCAAGGGCGGCACCATCAAGCGTTTCACCGAACACATGAACCCGCGCACCGCCCGCGTGGTCGCGCTGCAGAAGCCGACCGAGCGCGAGCGGACGCAATGGTATTTCCAGCGCTACATCACGCATCTGCCGGCCGCCGGCGAGATCGTGCTGTTCGACCGCTCCTGGTACAACCGCGCCGGGGTCGAGCGGGTGATGGGGTTCTGCACGCCCAACGACTACCTGGAATTCATGCGCCAGTGCCCGCAGGTCGAGCAGATGCTGATGCGCTCGGGCATTCGCCTGTTCAAATACTGGTTCTCGGTCTCCCGGGAGGAACAGCGCCGCCGCTTCGCGCAACGCGAGACCGATCCGCTGAAGCAGTGGAAACTCTCGCCGATCGACCGCGCCTCGCTCGACAAGTGGGACGACTACACCGAGGCGAAGGAGGCGATGTTCTTCTACACCGACACCGCGGACGCGCCCGTGGACGGTCGTGAAGTCGGACGACAAGAAGCGGGCGCGGCTGAACTGCATGCAGCATTTTCTGGCGACGCTGCCGTATCCGACCAAGGACAGGAGTCTCGTCACCGGTCCGGACCCGCTGATCGTCGGCACCACGGCGCACGTGATCGGCACCGACATGCACATCATCGACAAGACCGTGCACCCGGCGCTGAAGCGCGGCCGCAACGGCGAGGGCGGGTAGGGGCCAGCGATCATTGTGGTCCACGATCTGCGAGAGCGGCGGCGAGGCAAGCCGCTCCCCGCCCATCATCGCCAGCACGGCACGGGTCAGCCACTGGAGCGTGGTGGCGAACCGCCCGGGCGGGGGACAGGGTGGGGGGCTTGCACGCGGAATTGAGAGTATGAATGACCACGCCTGGGCAATGGAAGTTTACGCAGGGGCCAAAAAACGCTCGCTCGAGGGTTCACCCCCACCCCAGCCCTCCCCCAAAACAGGGGAGAGGGAAAGACACGCGGCATTTGTTCCCAATGTCAGCTTCTGTGGGGTCGATGACGGCATGCGGCATCACGGCTTCGCGGCGTCAATCTCCTTGAACGTCTCGACCGCCGCCTTGAACGCCTCCAGGCCGGCCGGGATGCCGGCATAGATGCAGCCCTGCAGCAGCACTTCCTTGATTTCTTCCCGTGTCACCCCGTTGGCGAGCGCGCCCTTCACGTGCAGTTTCAGTTCCGCCGGCTTGCCGAGGGCGACAAGCATCGCCAGCACGATCAGGCTGCGGTCGCGCCGCGCGAGCCCCGGCCGGGTCCAGATCAGCCCCCACGGCACCTCGGTGGTGATCTGCTGGAACGCCGCGAAGAAATCGTCGGCTTTCTGCAGCGACTGGGTCACGTAGTCGGCGCCAAGCACCTCCTTGCGCACTTCCAGCCCCTGGCGGAACAGCTCGCTCGAATATTCGGGGCGGTCGGGAATGTCGGCCATGCTGCGTCTCCTCGCGGGTTCGGTCTCCCACCGTACGGGCCGGAGAAATGCCCGGCAAGGCTGGAGCCGGCGACGCATTGGCGGCACACTGGCGGCGCTCCCCGTGGAGGATGGCGTCCGATGTTCCGCTGGCTGCGCATCATTGCCGCCGTGGTCGGCACGCTGGTCCTGCTCGCGGCGGCGACGATGGCGGCGCTCGTCTGGTTGACGCTGCCCGGCGGCGACCTGAACCAGGCGATCCCCGGCCTGTCCGCGCCGGTCAGCGTCGACATCGACGCCGACGGCATCCCGCGCATCCACGCGCAGAACGAAACTGACGCCGCCGCCGCGCTCGGCTTCCTGCACGCGCGGGAACGGATATTCCAGATGGACCTGATGCGCCGGGTCGCGTCGGGCGAGTTGTCCGAGATGTTCGGCGCCAAGGCGCTCTCGACCGACCGGCTGATGCGCACGCTCGGCCTGCGCGTGCGCGCGGTCGCCGACCTGCCGGCGCTGCCGGCCGAAACCCGCGCGCTGCTCGACGCCTACGCGCGCGGCGTCAACGCCTGGATCGCTCGCAAGGGCCGGCTCGCAGCGCCGGAATTCCTGGTCGTTCGGCACGCCGCGCCCGTGGACCGCGGTCGACAGCCTGCTCTGGGGCAAGACGATGGTCGCTCTACCTCGTCCGGCAACTGGCGGGCGGAACGCGGCCGGCTCATTCTCGATGAACATTTCAAGCCCGCCGAGGTTGACGAACTCTGGCCCGACGCGACCGGCGCCGGCCAGCCCGAGGCCAAGCTGGAACTGAACCGATTGCTCGGCGGCGTCGCGACCCGGCTCGCGCAGATCATGCCCGAATTCCCGGCGCCGTTCACGCTGCCCGACAGCGCCAGCAACGACTGGGCGGTCGACGGCCGTCACACCGCGACCGGCGCGCCGCTGCTGGCCGGCGACCCGCATCTCGGCTTCGGCTTCCCGAGCATCTGGTACCTGGCCCGGATCGAAACCCCGGCCGGCGTGCTGGCCGGCGCGACCGCGCCCGGCGTGCCGTTCCTGGTGATCGGCCGCAACAGCCACATCGCCTGGACCTTCACCACGACCGGCGCCGACACCCAGGACCTGTTCGTGGAAACCCCGGTCGGCGACACCCAGTACCAGACGCCGGACGGCCCGAAGCCGTTCGTCCTGCGCGAGGAGCGGATCCAGGTCCGCGGCGCCGCCGACGACATCCTGACCGTCCGCGAAACCCGGCACGGCCCGGTGATCAGCGACCTCGATCCCGGGGCAAGGCCCGATGCTGGCGGTCGCCGCAATGGCGAACTGCTGCCCAACGACACCGCCGCCGCCGGATTGTATGCGCTGGACCACGCGCAGGACGTCGCGGACGCCGGCGAAGCGGCAGGCAAGATCATGTCGCCGGTGCAGAACCTGATGGTCGCGGACCGCCAAGACGATCGGCCTGTTCGTCACCGGCCGCGTGCCGATCCGCCGCGCCGGCGACGGCGCCCGCGCGGTGCCCGGCGCCGACGGCGGCCACGACTGGACCCGCATCGCCAGTGGCGACCAGCTTCCGCACTACGTCTCGCCCGAGAGCGGGCGCCTGGTGAACGCCAACGACCGCATCGCCCCGCCCGACTTCCCGGTGTTCCTGGGTCGCGACTGGTTCGACGACGACCGCGCCCGCCGCATCCGCGAACTGCTCGCCGCCTCCGACAAGCACACTCCCGCCGACTTCGCGGCCATGCAGTCCGACGTGATCGACCCCGCCGCGCGCGACCTGCTGCCGAAACTGCACGACGTGCCGGCCGAAGGCACCGCGCGTTCGGCGCTGGCGCTGCTCGACGGCTGGGACGGCGCGGCGACGCGCGACGCTCCGCAGCCGCTGATCTTCAACGCCTGGATGCAGCGCTTCACCGATGACCTGCTGGACAAGATCGGCGTGCCGCACGAGGCGCGCAGCGCGGTCGCGCCTTGGGCCCAGCTGGTGCGCCACGCGCTCTCGCCGGCCGGCGCGCACTGGTGCGGCGGCGACTGCAAGCCGCTGCTCGCGCAAAGCCTGACCGAGAGCATGGCCGACCTCGCCAAGCGGTTCGGTCCCGACCCGACCGCGTGGCGCTGGGGCACGCCGCACCAGGCGGTGTTCGCGCATCCGGTGCTGCACCTGATCCCCGGCCTCGGCGCGCTGGCCGAGGGGCGGATCTCGGTGCCGGGCGACGACGATACGCTCGACCGCGCCGGCTTCTACGACGACTCGTTCGAGGCGGTGCATGGCCCCGAGTACCGCGGCGTCTATGATCTCGCCAACCTCGACGCCAGCCTGTTCATGATGGCGCCGGGCCAATCCGGCAACCCGTTCAGTCACCTCGCCCACTCGTTCCTGGAACGCTGGCGCGACGGCGCCACCGTCACGCTCGGCCCGCAACCGGCCGCGGTCGCCGTCCGCATCACCCTGTCCCCGGAGACCCCGCCATGATCCGTTCGGGCCGGCGTGGTTGCTGCCGGCGCTTTTCGATGCCCGCCACCGCATCGCGCATGATATGGTTGGCGGACGTGTGGTGGTGCGCGCTCGGGCGTTGACCGGCTGGCTCCGACCCTGGAACATGTCGCCCGGAGGTTCGCCCGACGCATGAGCTACAAGCCGCCGCGCCGCCCGCAGTTCTTCTACACGACCGCCCCGCTGCCCTGCCCGTACGTGGCGGGCCGGACCGAGCGCAAGGTCGTCACCGAGATCGCCGGGCCGGAGGCCGACGCGCTGCACGACCGGCTGTCGCGCGCCGGGTTCCGCCGCAGCCACAACATCGCCTATGCGCCGGTCTGCCCCGGCTGCAACGCCTGCGTGCCGATCCGCATCCCGACCGCCACCTTCCAGCCCGACCGCACGCTGCGCCGCATCGCCCGGATCAACGCCGAGGTGGAGGGCTTCGAGGTGCCGCCGCGCGCCACCGCCGAGCAGTTCCAGCTGTTCCAGCGCTACCAGCAGGCCCGCCACGGCGACGGCGACATGGCGACCATGAGCTTCTACGACTACCGCGCCATGGTCGAGGACACGCCGATCGAGACGTTCATCGTCGAATTCCGCGAGCCCGACGACCGGCTGCTCGGCGCCTGCCTGACCGACCGGCTCGGCGACGGGCTGTCGGCGGTCTACAGCTTCTTCGCGCCCGGGCATGGAGAGGCGCTCGCTCGGCACCTACACGATCCTCTGGCTGATCGAGCGCGCGCAGGCGCTGGGGCTGCCCTACGTGTATCTCGGCTACTGGGTCGGCGAAAGCCGGAAGATGGCGTACAAGGCGCGCTTCCGGCCGAGCGAGATCCTGGTCGCGGGCACGTGGCGCACGCTGACCGACGCCGAGGCGAACGGCCAGTCCGCCGCCGCGCCCGTGGCGCTGGTGTCGGAGACGGCGGGCTGAGCAATCGTAGGGTGGGTTGCCCTTGCAACCCACCGCTCAGGAATTCGGTGCGGCGCGAGGTGGGTCGCAAGGGCAACCCACCCTACGAAGTTCACGCAGGGGGACGTGGTCATGCGAGGTCTGCTCAGGCCGGCGGCGCTGTTGTTCGCCGCCATGTCGGTCGCCGCCGTTGTCGGTCCACTCGGCGCGGGGTCGGCCGCCGCCCAGCAACCGCAGATCGTCGGGCACCCGGCGGCGACCGCAACCGTCACCTTCGACGTCTATCTGCCCCTGCGCAACTCGGCGGCGCTCGACGCGCTGCTGGCGGCGCAGCAGCGCGTCGGATCATCGCAGTACCACCGTTGGCTGACCCCGGCCGGCTTCGCCGCGCGCTTCGGCGCCGACCCCGGCGAGGTCGCGCGCATCACCGCTTCGTTGCAGTCGGCCGGGCTGACCGTGCAGGCGAGCGGTAGCCATTCGCTGCGCGTCAGCGGTCCCGTCGCCACGGTCGAAAAGCTGTTCGCCACGCGCCTCGCCACCGGCCGCTTCGCCGACGGCCACGTCCGGCTGGTCGCCGAGACCGCGATGACGACGCCCGGGGCGCTGGCCGGGACCGGCGCGGTCGTGGCGCAGTTCCTGCCGGTCGAGCACATGCACGCCGATGCGCAAGTGGTGGGCCACGCCCCGCCGCCGAACCGCTATGGCCCGACCGGCCCGTACTGGTTCGACGACCTCAAGCAGGCCTACCACTTCCCGTCCTACGCGCTGGCCAACGGCCAGGGCGCCACGATTGGCATCCTGACCGCGAACGACTACCTCGCCAGCGACATGACGACGTATTTCGGCAACGAGCAGCTCGCGCCGCCGACGATCACCGAGGAGATGGTGTTCGGCGGCGCCCCGTTCGACCCGGTGCTGTCGAAGGAGACCACGCTCGACATCCAGCAGGCCGGCGGCATGGCACCGCTCGCCGCGATCAAGGTCTATAACCTGCCGAACCTGTCGGACGAGGCGCTGCTCGCCGGCCTGACCGCGATCGACGAGGACAACGACGTCGACCTCGTCAACATGTCGTTCGGCTCGGCCGAGCCGCTGTACACCGCGCCCTACAACGCCGGCCTCGACCTGACCGGCATCCTGGCCGTGTACGACGACCTGTTCCGCCAGGGCTCCGCGCAGGGCATCACCTTCGTCGCGGCGACCGGCGATCTCGGCGCCTACGCGGTGCCGAACGCCGCCTGCTTCGCACCCGGCGCCACGGCCGCGTGCGGCGGCTACGTGCTGTCGGTCAACCTGCCGGCCTCCGACCCGAACGTCACCGCGGTCGGCGGCACCAACCTCGTCACCACGAGCCCCGACGGCGCGGCCTCGCTGTATGCCGCGGAGAACGCGCATCCGGATCCGCTGGCGCTCGACGTGTTCTACGGCACGCCGGCGCGGCACGGGCTGTACGGGTCGGGCGGCGGCGTCTCCACGGTGTTTCCGCAGCCGAGCTACCAGGCCGGCGTGAGCCCGCTGTCGTCGAGTTTCCGGATCGTGCCGGACGTCGCGTTCCACATGGGCGGCTGCCCGGCCGGGTGCGGTGACCGCCGTGCGGGCCCAACCGCAGCACCGACATCGCGGTGCTGAACGGCGGCGGCATCGCGGTGGTCGGCACCAGTCTCGCGGCGGCCGGCTTCTCCGGGCTGCTCGCGCTGAAGGTGCAGCTGGCCGGCGGGCGGCTGGGCAACATCAACCCGGGCATCTACGCGCAGGCGGCGGCGCAGGCGGGCGGCCAGTTGCCGCGCGCGTTCCACGACCACATCCCCGGCAGCAACGGCTTCTACAAGTCGACGCCCGGCTACAACGCGGTGCTCGGCAACGGCACGCCGATCGCCAACGTGTTTCTGGGGCTTGCCGGCAAGCCGCTCGCCGGCGACCCGCAGACGGCGAGCAATCCCTGAGATGATCCGTGGTGGCGAGCGTCCCCCCGACCCCAACTCCGCGGAAGGTGCCGACCCTGACCGAATGCCCGATCTCAAACCCAGTGCAAAGATGCTATCCTTCCGGGATGTGATCGAGCTCGAGAAGCTGAAGGCGAGAGCCCGGCGCGAAGAAATCGTAGGGTGGGTTGCCCTTGCAACCCACCACAAGCCGCACCGAGTCTCGAAGCGGTGGGTTGCAAGGGCAACCCACCCTACGAAATCCCTTCTTCAAGAAGATGGGTAAGAGTCGCTCATGGAGACGCTGTACCAGTTGATCAGTTGGGCTACCCCGCCTCGCGCGCTCGCGTCGCCAGCACGTCCGCGCGTTCGTTCATCGGGTCGCCGGCATGGCCGCGCACCCATTTCCACTCGATCTCGTGCTTTGCCGCCGCGTCGAGCAAACGTCGCCACAGGTCCATGTTCGCCACCGGATCGCCGGAAGCGGTGCGCCAGTTGCGGCGGACCCAGCCGGTGTGCCAGCGAGTGATGCCGTTGCGCACGTACTCGCTGTCGGTGTGCAGCGCCACCTTGCACGGCCGCGTCAACGCCTCCAGCGCCGCGCACGCTGCCGTCAGCTCCATGCGGTTGTTGGTGGTGGCGGGCTCGGCACCCGACAGCTCTTTTTCCACATTGCCGTAACGAAGAATGGCGGCCCAGCCGCCAGGGCCCGGGTTCGGCTTGCAGCCGCCGTCGGTCCAGACCTCGACGAGCCGCCCCGGCAAAGGCTCAGACGCCATAGGCGTGGGCGTCCGGCGCGGTCAGGTGAAAGCGCAATCGACGAACATATTCCAGCGGATTTTTTCGCGTCACCAGCGCCCCCGGCGGCGTGTTGATCCAGTCGTACAGCCGGGTCAGCGCGAACCGGATCGCCGCCCCCTGGCACAGCACCGGCAGCGCCGCCAACTCCGCCGCCGAAAGCGCCCGCGTGGCGCCGCATACGCCCGCAGCATCGCCCGCGCCTTGGTCACGTTGAACGACAGGTCGGCCTCGAAGCACCAGGCGTTGAGGCACACCGCGACGTCGTAGGCGAGCGTGTCGGTGGCCGCGAAATAGAAATCGATCAGCCCC
Source organism: uncultured Solirubrobacterales bacterium (assembly GCA_963697635.1). Taxonomy (GTDB): domain Bacteria; phylum Pseudomonadota; class Alphaproteobacteria; order Acetobacterales; family Acetobacteraceae; genus CAJCJG01. Next base: position 178,221 of record CAVOOS010000031.1, read on the forward strand.
GACAGGCGACCATCGAGGAAAAAGACATTGTCCGGGAACAGGTCGGCGTGGATGTGCCCGCGCGGCAGCCCGGCCGGCCACGCCGCCAGAATTTTTCCCAATGCCGCCTGCAGTTCGCCGCCAAGTCCCGGATGCAGCGCATCGGCGCCGGCGCGGCCATCCGACAGGCTGCGCGCCAGCAGCGGCGGCCAGCCCGCCGGCCCGAGCGCGTTCTCCCGCACCGGTGCGTAGTCGGCGCCGGCCAGATGCAGCTTCGCCAGCGCCGCGCCCACCGGCGCGCAATGCTCCAGCGCCACCCGCCGCGGCCAGACACCTGGAAGAAACGTCGTGATCGCCGCATGCCGCCCGGCCAGCATGCGCAGCGCCGCGCCGTCGCGCCCGGCCACCGGCAGCGGGCAGGTGATGCCGCGCCGCGCCAGGTGCTCCATCAGCCCCAGGAACCAGGGCAGGTCGGCCGGGTCCACCCGTCGCTCGTACAGCGTCAGGATGAAATCCCCGGCCGAGGTTTTGAGGGAAAAATTAGAGTTCTCCACGCCCTCGGCGATGCCGCGGAACGCGATCAGCGCGCCGATCTCGTACTCGGCCAGGAACGCGCGCAGCGCGTCGTCGGTCACTTCGGTGTAGACGGCCATGCGGCGGGCTCGGTCCTTCGGCAAACGGCAGGCCACCTCCTGTTCCGCCGCGCGCCCCGCGTCAATCCGGATGCAGGTTGTCGCGCGCAAATCCACGCCGCACTATGCCGCCCCGTCCGGCCGGCGCCTCTGCGTCCTGGTCACCCCGTCACCCCCGCCCTGCACGCCGCGAAGTCGCCGATGCCCGCCTCGCTGCCCCTGTCGCCGTTCGTTCGCAACACGCTGCTGGCACTACTCCTCGCCTCCACGCTGGCCGCCTGCGGACCCAAGGACGACGAATTCGCGCCCGCCTGCCCCGGCCTCGCGCTGGTGCCCGATGCCGGCGACCTGGTGCGCTTCAACGGCCAGGGCCAGGACGTCACCAACCTCGTGCTGCAGGCCCGCATCGACGCGGTGCCGGCGGCCTGCGAGCCCGGCGACAAGGGTTTCGTGCGCGCCACGCTGCACGTGGTGGCGAACGTCACCCAGGGCGTTGCCGGCGCCGGCGATCCGGCGCCGATCGGCTATTTCGTCGCCCTGATGCGCGGCGACCGGGTGCTGGAGGAGCAGGATTTCTCGCTGACCCCGAGCTTTCCACCGAACGTGAACCGCACGTCGGTGCGCGGCGACGACATCGAGCTGCTGCTGCCGGTGACCAAGAAACGGTCCGCCGCCGTCTACAGGATCTTCGTCGGCTTCCGGCTGAGCCGGGCCGAGCTCGCCTACAACCAGGCGCATCCGCGGCCGTAGCGTCGCGGCAAGTGCCGGAGGGGTTGGCGCGCTTCCCTCCCCGGCCCCGATCCGGCACACTCGCCGCATGTCCCGCCGCACCTTCGAGATCACGCCGGAGCTGATGTTGCGGGCCTACCGCGCCGGCCTGTTCCCGATGGCCGAGACGAGGCGCGGCGAGCGGCTCTACTGGCTCGATCCGGAGCAGCGCGGCATCCTGCCGCTCGACGGCTTCCATCTCTCGCGCCGGCTGCGCCGCACCGCGCTGTCCGACCAGTTCGAGGTGACCGCCGACCGCGATTTCGCGGCCGTGATCGCCGGTTGCGCCGCCGCGGCGCCGGGGCGGGAGGACACCTGGATCAACACCGAGATCGAACGCCTGTTCGGCGACCTGCACCGGCTCGGCCACGCCCATTCGGTCGAAGTCGTGGCAGGACGGCAAGCTGGCGGGCGGCCTCTATGGCGTCGTGCTCGGCGGCGTGTTCTTCGGCGAGAGCATGTTCAGCCGCGCCCGCGACGCCTCCAAGGTCGCGCTCGTGCATCTGGTGGCGCGGCTGCGGCTCGGCGGCTTCCGGCTGCTCGACACCCAGTTCGTCACCCACCACCTCGCCCAGTTCGGCGCCGTGGAAATCCCGCGCGACGAGTACAAGGCGCTGCTGGCGATGGCCGTGGACGAGCCGGCGACGTGGCGCCGCAGCATCGCACCCGAGTTCCTGCGCGCCGAAGTGCAGTCGCTCGCCGCAAGCTGAGCGCATCCGTGGCGGCGCCCCTGGCGTAACGCCGGCGCGGGACCAGAGTCCTCCCGCGACTGTTGTGGACCATCGCCATGCGACACCCCGCCGCCCTTTGCCTCGCCGGCCTGACGCTGCTCGCGGCGCCGCTCGCGCGCGCGCAGGACCAGCCGGCCACCGCGCCGACGCGCGACGTGGACGTCACCTACCGGCTCGCCGCGTCCGAGGGCGGGGCGCCGGCGGTGCAGCGGGTGCGCTGGCAGGTCGCGACCGGCCGGCAGCGCATCGACCCGCCGGCGGCCGGCCTGCACATCATCGTCGATCCGCGCGCCCACCGGCTCGCCTCGGTGCGCGATGCCGAGAAGATCGCGCTGGAGATCGACCAGAGCGAGATCGCGCCGCTCGGCGGCACCGCCGCCTCGCATTATGCGCGGCGTGGCGACGCCAACGTCGCCGGCATCGCCTGCACGGTCTGGCAGGCCGGCGACGCCGACGGTGCGCCGCTGCTTTGCTTCACCGGCGACGGCGTGCTGCTGCGCGTCGCCACCGCCGGCCATGTGGTCGCCGAAGCGGTCAGCGTCACCTACACGCCGAGCAACCCGGCCGATTTCGAGATCCCGCCCGGCTATCGCCGTGTCGTCCGCAAGGAACAGAGTCCGGCGCCGAAGGAGAGCACGCCATGACCGTCACCGGGCTCGTCCGCAACCCTGCCGGCCGCGTCTCCGCGCTCAAGATCGTCACGCTGCTGCTGGTGCTGTGGCCGGGCGTGTCGCTGGCGCTCGACTGGTACACGCAGAATCTCGGGCCGCGGCCGGTCACGGAGGTGATCCACGGCACCGGCCTGTGGGCGATCCGGTTCCTGGTGATCACGCTGGCCGTGACGCCGGTGCGCGGCCTGCTCGATTTCCCCCGGGTGGTGATGCTGCGCCGCATGCTGGGCGTGACGTCGGCCTGCTACGCCGTCGCCCACCTGACGTTGTTCGCGCTCGACAACAAGTGGAGTTCTGACAAAAGTCGTCACCGAGATCGCGCTGCGCTTCTACCTGACGATCGGCTTCGTCGCCTTGTGCGGGCTGCTGGCGCTGGCGATCACCTCGACCGACGGCTGGCAGAGAAGCCTCGGCCGCAACTGGAAGCGGCTGCACAAGCTGGTGTTCGTGATCGCGCCGCTGGCGCTGTTCCACTACGGCATCCAGTCCAAGGCAGACGTCTCCGACATGATTTTTCTGACCGGACTTTTTCTTTGGCTGATGTTCTGGCGGCTGTTGCCGCGGCGCTTGCAGACCAGGGTCTGGCCGCTGCCCGGCTTCGCCTTGGGCGCCGGCTTGGTGGCGGCGCTGATCGAGGCGGCGTGGTACATGGTGCGCAACGGGCTGACCGGGGACAAGGTGCTGCAGGTCCTCGCCGCCAACCTCGACCTGAGCTTCGGCCCGCGCCCGGCGGTGGCGGTGGTGATCGTCGGGTTTTTGGCCGTCGGCGCGGTGCTGCTGCGGCGCCTGTCCAAGCGTCTTTTCAAGCGGCGCGCGATGCCGAGCGGAGCGATGCGGCGGGCTTAAGGGTTGAGGCGAAACAACCGCTTCATTCCACTCCGACGTCATCCCCGGGCTTGACCCGGGGATCCGCGCCGCGCCCGCGCGCTGGATTGCCGGACCAAGCCCGGCAATGACGGAAGATGGATCGGCTGTTCGGCATCGGGCCTAACCCGGTTCCGCCACCGGCACCGTGTAGTTCAGCACCAGCCGCCCGCCGTCCGGATAGATCGTCTGCCCGACGATGTACGACGCATCGTCGCTCGCCAGAAACGAGGCGACGCTCGCCACTTCCGAGGGCTCGCCGCAGCGGCCGATCGGCGTGCGCGACAGGATCGTCCGGCGCCCGGCGTCGTTCGTCATGACCGAGTTCTTGACCATGTCGGTCAGGATCGTGCCCGGCCCGATCGCATTCACCCGGATCCCGTGCGGGATCAGCGCCAGCGCCATCACCGCCGTCAGTTGCTTGATGCCGCCCTTGGCGACCGCGTAGGCGACCGAGGTGGGGATCGCCAGGATCGCGTTGATCGACGACATGTTGATGATCGCGCCGCCGCGGCGCTGCGCGATCATCTGCTTCGCCGCGGCCTGCCCGATCAGGAACGGCGCCTTGAGGTTGATGCGCTGCACGCGGTCGAACGCGTCCTCGGGGAAATCGACGAACTCGCCCTGGTGGATGATGCCGGCGTTGTTGACCAGGATGTCGAGCCCGCCGAACCGCGCCACCGCCTCGGCCACGATCGCGTCCGCCATCGCGCGCGAAATCTGCGCGAGGTCGGCGACCCACCACGCGGCGCGCTCGCCCAGCCGCTCGGCCTCCGCGCGCACGCGGTCGGCCTGCACGTCGACCAGCAGCACGCTCGCGCCATCGGCGTGCATGCGCTCGGCGCAGGCGAGGCCGATGCCCTGCGCCGCGCCCGTCACGAGCGCGATTTTTCCCGTGTGCTTCACCGAGAACTCCAGATCAACCGAGCGCCTTCACTGCATCCATCACCTGCGCCGCGTGCCCGTCCACTTTTACCTTTGGCCACACCCTTGCGATGACGCCATTCTTGTCGATGAGAAAAGTGCTGCGCTCCATGCCCATGTATTTTTTCCCGTAGTTCGACTTCTCGACCCACACGCCGTACGCCTTCGCCACGTCAGTGCTCTCGTCGGACGCGAGCGGGAATTTCAGCCCGTATTTTTCTGCGAATTTCTCGATCGGAGGAATCTTGTCTTTCGACACGCCGATCACCTCGACGCCGATATGCCCAAGCTGCGGCAGCGCTTCCTGGAACGCGCAGGCCTCGCGAGTGCAGCCCGGCGTGTCGGCCTTCGGATAAAAATACAGCACGAACGGCTTGCCCTTCAGCGCCGCGAGCGAAACCGTCCGCCCGCCGCTCGCCGGCATCGAGAACGCCGGCGCCGCGTCGCCCACGTCGAGACTCATCCGTCTCGATCTCCCCCACCAGCCGCACGAATGCCGCGCGCACGTCGAGCGCGAGCCGGTCCAACGTGGCACGCAGCCCGGCCACGTCAACCGCCGGCTCGCCGGCCGCCTGCGTCGCCGCCAGCAACGCCTCGGCCGACGCCTCAGCGAGCGTCTGCCGAGGCACCGGCCCCTCGGTCAGCCGCAGCATGCCCAGCACGGTGCGCCAGAGCCTGGTCGGCGCGGATCAGCAGCGCCGCGTCGGCCTCGCGCCAGCACGCCCGCCTCGCGCAGCCGCGCCAGCGCCATGCGGGTGGTCGGGCTGCGACTCGGCGGCGGCCGGATGCACCAGTTGCAGCGCCTGCGCGATGAGCTCCACCTCGATCTGGCCGCCGTCGCGGTGCTTGACGTCCCACGCGCTCCTGGCCGGCAGGTCGCGCGCGAGCCGGGCGCGCATCGCGGCGGCATCGGCACGGATCTTCTCCGCCGGACCGGCCGCCTCGATCGCCGCGCGGATCGCGGCTTCGACCCGATGGCGCAGCGCCGGCGGCCCGGCGACCACGCGCGCGCGGGTCAGCGCCATGCGTTCCCAGGTCCAGGCGTCGCCGGACCCGGCCGCGTGGTAGCGGCGGAACGCCGCCAGCGACACCGCGACCGGCCCCTTGTTGCCGGACGGGCGCAGCCGCATGTCCACCGCGTACATGCGGGCCACTCGGCATCCGGCGCCGTCAGCGCGGCGATGAAGGCATGAACGGCGCGGATGAACCACTGGCTGGCCGCCATCGGCCGCGCGCCGCGGCTCTGCGTCGCGGACGGCGGATGGTCGTAGACCAGCATCAGGTCGAGGTCGGAGCCGGCCATCATCTCCCGCCCGCCCGCCTTGCCGAGCACGACGACGGCGATCCCGCCGCCGCGCACCGTGCCGAACCGCGCGGCGAAATCGTCCAGCACCCGCGGCAGCAGCGCCTCCAGCGCGGCGTCCGCCAGCGCCGAACGCGCCAGCCCCGCCGTATCCGCGTCGATCCGTCCCTCCAGCGTCGCGACACTGAGGAAAAAATCCTCTTCGCGGACGGTGCGGCGGATGATCGCGATGGCGTCCTCGAGCGCCCGCGCGTCGGCCAGCCGCGTGCGCAGCAGCCGCGCTGGGTCGTCCCGCTCCTCCGGCGCCAGCAGCCCCTCCAGCGCTCCCGGCGTGCGCGCCAGATGGTCGGCGAGCGAGGGTGCGGCGCCAAGCACGGCGGCGATCCGGTCCAGCAGCACGGGGTTGCGCTGGAACAGCGACAGCAGTTGCACCCCGGCCGGCAGTCGCGACAGGAACGCATCGAACCGCGCGAACGCCGCGTCCGGCTGGCGCTGCCGGGCGAACGCGGCCAGCAGCGCCGGCACCACCTGCCGCATCAGGTCGCGCGCCCGCCCGGAACGCAGCGCCCGCACCCGGCCCGACTGCCAGCCCTGCACGGCGGCAAAGACCGCGGCGGGGTTGTCGTAGCCCATGCCGCGCAGCGCCGTTTCGGTCGCCGGCGGCAGCTCGCCGGCGCCGGAGAAATCGAGCGCATGCACCGGCCCGTCCGGCGGCTCCGGCACCTGCTCGAATACCTGGGCGTAGCGGCGCTGCACCCGGTTCAGGTGACGCAGCAGCGCGGTCGCGAAGACCGTCGCGTCCGGATAGCCCATGAACACCGCGAACGCCGCGACCGAAGCCGGCTGCTCTGGCAGCGAATGGGTCTGCCGATCGGCCACCATCTGCAGCCGGTGCTCGACCTGCCGCAGGAACCGGTAGGCGACCGCAAGCTCGTCCGCAGTGCGGCGCGGCAGGCGGCCGGCACGCGCCAGCAGCCGCAGCCCCTGCAACGTCTGCGGGTGGCGCAGCGCCGGGTCGCGCCCGCCCCAGACCAGTTGCAGCGTCTGCGCCAGGAACTCGATCTCGCGGATGCCGCCTTCGCCGAGCTTGACGTTGTGGCCGGCGATCCGCGCCACCGGGTCGGCCGCCCGGCCCAGCCCGGTGCCCTTGTGGGCGTCGATCCGCCGCTTCATCGCGTGGATGTCGGCGACCGCCGCGAAATCGAGGTGCCGGCGCCACACGAACGGTCGGATCGCCTCCAGGAACGCGGCGCCGGCGGCAAGGTCGCCGGCCACCGGGCGCGCTTTCAGCATTGCGGCGCGCTCCCAGTTCTGGCCCATGCTCTCGTAGTAGGCGATGGCAGCGGGGAGCGCGATGCAGGGCGGCGTGGCGGCGGGGTCGGGGCGCAGGCGCAAATCGGTGCGGAACACGTAGCCGTCGGCGTCGCGCGCCTCCATCAACCCCACGAGCCCGCGGGCGAGCCGGCTGAAGAACGCCACGCTCGCATCCGCGGCGATGATCCCGGCCTCCGGGTCGTGCAGCAGAATGAGGTCGACATCACTGGAGTAGTTCAGCTCGCGGGCACCGAGCTTGCCCATGCCGAGCACGATCAGCCCGGAGCCGCGCGCCGGATCCTCGGGATGCGGCAGCGCGATCTCGCCGGTTGCGTGGGCGGCGCGCAGCAGGTGCGCGACCGCGAGGCCCAGCGCCGCCTCGGCCAGATCGGACAGCGCCGCCGTGACCCGTTCGAGCCGCCACAGCCGGCCGATGTCGGCCACCGCGGTCGCGAGCGCGACTACCCGTTTTGCCCGCCGCAGCGCTGCGGCAACCAAGGGCCGCGCCGCCTGCGGCGAGGTTGCGCGCAGCGCCGCCATCGCCTGCGCCGACGACCGCGTCCGGCCCGTGCCGCGCAAGCGCATCGAGGCCGGCGGCCTCGCGCAAGGCCAGCTCGGCGAGGTACGAAGAGTTGCCGCCGAGGCAGCGGAGCAGCGCCTGCGGCACCACATGGCCCGGCATCGCCTCGGCGAACCGCTCGACCAGCCTTGCCGCCGCGCCGGTGTCGGCCGGCGGCGGCCAGGAATGCGGCCCATGTCCGGCGGCGGTTTCGGCGTGCGTCGGCAGGTCGGGCATCGCCGGGCAGGCTGCGCGTGAGGCGGCTCGCCGGTCAAGCCGCCCGCCATACCGGCCGGGCGGTGCACGCGCTGGTGCAGTTCGTGTTCGCGGTCGCGCTGTCGCTGCTGGCGGTGCTCGCGGTGCTCACCTGGCGGCTGTCGCGCGGACCGCTGGACATGCCGTGGCTCGCGACCCAGCTTGCCCAGGCGGCGAGCGCCGATGCGCCGGTGCACATCGCCTTCGGCGGCGCCGCGCTGGCCTGGGAGGGGTTTTCGGTCGGGCTCGACCGGCCACTCGACATCCAGGTGCGCGACGTGATCGCGACCGACGACAAAGGCGCCCGCGTCGCCGCGATCCCCAGCGCCAAGGTGTCGCTCGCCACCACCGCGCTGATGCTGGGCCGCATCGTGCCGCGCGCGATCGAGGTGGACGGGGCGCGGCTGCGCGTGCTGCGCGCCGCCGACGGCGACCTGAAGCTCGACCTCGGCAGCAGCACGGAGCCGCAGGTCGCGGCGCCGGCAACGCCGGTCGGGGCGTCCACCAACCTGCTCCAGGAACTGCTGCGCGCGCCGCCCGGCACGGCAGCCGTCGGCCTCGCGCCGCGCTGGAGCCTGTTGCGGCGCGTGCGCATCCATGACGCTGCGGTCAGCGTGACCGACCGGCAGCTCGGCACCGACTGGTCGCTGGGTGCGGTGGAGGTCAATCTGGAGCGGCAGGGTTCGGGCGGCGTCGCCGGCCGCGCCCACGCCGTCCTGCAACTCGGCGACCAGACCGCCCCACTCGGCGTGACCGCGCAGATCGACACCAAGACCCGCCGCACCAGCCTGACCGGCAGCCTCGGGCAGTTCGTGCCGGCCATGCTGGCCGCCGAGGTGCATGGCGCCGAGGCGCTGGCGCCGTTCGAGGTGCCGGTCGCGCTGGCGGCTCGATTGGAACTCTCGCCGGAACTCGCGCCCGAGCATTTCTCGGCGCGCGCGGAGATCGGCGCCGGCACGCTGCGGCTCCCCAAACAGACCACGGTCGTGCTCGGCGGCGCGGTCGAGGCGGACGGCACGCCCGCCCAGCTCACGCTGAACCTGCCGGAACTGAAGATCGCGCCGCGGCCGGGCGGCAAGCCGACGGTGCTGCAGGCCCGCGCCGACCTCGCCCGCACGGACGCCGGCGAGATCACCGCGACCGGCACGCTCGATCTGGACCAGGTGGCGTTCGCCGACCTGCCGTCGCTGTGGCCGGAGGGCGTCGGCGGCCCCGGCTCGCGGCCGTGGATCGTGGAGAACATCACCGACGGCATCGCCCGCCGCGGCCACGTCGACTTCGGCCTGCGCGTGCCGGCCGATTTCAGCGACGCCACCGTCACCCGGCTCGAAGGCGGCATCGACGGCCAGGACCTGACCGTGCACTGGCTGCGCCCGGTGCCGCCGATCGAGGGCGGCGTCGCCCGGCTGAGCCTGGCCGGCATCGACGCGCTGGAAATCACCGTGAGCGACGGACGCCAGGCGGGCGGCAGCGAGGGCGGGCTGCGCATCCGCGGCGGCCGGGCGCTGTTCACCGACTTCAACGCGAAGGACCAGTTCCTCGACATTTCCGCCGACATCGCCGGCCCCGTGCCCGACCTGCTGGCGCTGCTGCGCAACCCGCGCATCAAGCTGCTGGAGCGCAGCCCGCTGCCGGTGGCGGACGCGGCGGGCCAGATCGCCGGCAAGGTCACCGTGACCCACCTGCCGCTGCGCGACGCGCTGCGCATGGACGACGTCGACATCCACACGACCGCCAAGCTCACCGGGCTCCGGCTGGCCGGCGTCGCCGCCGGGCGCGACCTCGACCAGGGCATGCTCTCGCTGGATGCGGGGCCCGACGGGCTGCACGCCGAAGGCACCGCGACGCTCGCGGGCCTGCCGGCGAACCTGGCGCTCGACATGGATTTCCGCGCCGGCCCGCCGACCGAGGTGCTGGAGAAGGCGAGCGTCACCGCGACCGCCGACGCGCGCCAGCTCGCGGCGGTCGGGCTCGACGCCGGCGACGCGCTGGAGGGCAGCCTCGGCCTCTCCGGCACGCTGAGCGTGCAGCGCGACGGGCACGCGGACGCGGTTGTCACCGCCGACCTCGCCCGTGCGACGCTCGCGGTGCCGCTGCTCGGTTTCGCCAAGCCGCCGGGCCATCCCGGAACGCTGGCGGCGATGCTGCACCTGGACGGCGGGCGGGTGACCTCGATCGCGCCGATCCGGCTGGACGGCGAGGCGATGCAGATGCAGGCCGACCTCGCCTTCGCCGACGGCCAGCCTGACGTGCTGCGGCTACAGCGGCTGGTGCTCGGCAGTTTCAACGACCTGCACGGCGAGGTGAAACTGCCGCGCCGGCCGGGCGAGCCGTGGCGCATCGACCTGAGCGGCGCCAGCCTCGATGCGACCAGCCAGTTCGTACGCCAGCCGGGCACCGCGACGCCGCCGCCTCGGCCGGCCGAGCCGAAGCCCGGGCCGGCCTATGTCGCGGACCTGCATTTCGACCGCGTGGTGCTGGGCCACGCGCGCGCGATCGCCGGGCTCGCGGCGCACGCCGAAAGCGACGGGCTGCTGATGCGCCGCGCCACCGCCAGCGGCCGCACCGTGACCACCGGCGGCGGCGGCTCGGCCGGCGGCGCGCCGTTCCAGGTCGCGCTCGAGCCGAAGGCCGGCGCCCGCCGCCTCTCGGTCACCACCACCGATGCCGGCGGCGTGCTGCAGGCGCTCGACATCAACGACAAGATGCAGGGCGGGCGGATGACGATCACCGGCAGCTACGACGACAGCCGGCCCGACCACCCGCTGTCCGGCACCGCGGTGATCGAGGATTTCCGCGTCCGCAACGCGCCGGCGCTGGGGCGGCTGCTGCAGGCGATGACGCTGTACGGCGTGGTCGACCTGATGCGCGGCCCCGGCCTCGGCTTCGCCCGGCTGGAGGCGCCGTTCCGCTACGGCAGCGACATGCTGGACCTGACCGACGCGCGCGCGTTCAGTTCCAGCCTCGGCATGACCGCGAAGGGCCGGATCGACCTCGCGCGCGGGACCGCCGACCTGCGCGGCACCATCGTGCCGGCCTATTTCTTCAACTCGCTGCTCGGCGACATCCCGCTGATCGGCAAGCTGTTCAGCCCGGAGCGCGGCGGCGGCCTGTTCGCCGCGACCTATGCGGTGCGCGGCCCGCTCGACGACCCGACCGTCTCGGTGAACGCGCTGGCGGCGCTGACCCCCGGCGCGCTGCGCGGCGTGTTCGGCCTGCTGCCCGGCTCCTCCACGGCCGGCCGCGCGCCGTCGGCCCGGTGAGGCTTGCCGGGCCGGCGCGGCCGCTCCATCCTGCGGGCATGAGCATGTCGGACATCCGCGCGGTGCTGTTCGACGTGTTCGGCACGGTGGTGGACTGGCGCGGCAGCCTGGTTTCCGATCTTTCCGCCTGGGGCGTCTCCCGCGGAGTGTCGGCCGACTGGGCGGGGCTTGCCGACGCGTGGCGCGGCGCCTACGCGCCGTCGATGGACGAGGTGCGGCGCGGCGCGCAGCGCTGGACCGTGCTCGACGACCTGCACCGCGCCTCGCTGCAACGGCTGCTGCCGCGGTTCGGGTTTTCCTCGATCTCCGACGCCGATCTCGACCACGTTGCGCGGGTCTGGCACCGGCTCGCGCCGTGGCCGGATTCGGTTGCGGGATTGGCGCGGCTGAAGCGCCGCCGGGTGATCGCGGCGCTGTCCAACGGCAATGTTTCCCTGCTCGTGGACATGGCGAAGCACGCCGGCCTGCCGTGGGACATGGTGTTCGGCGCCGACCTGTTCCGGCACTACAAGCCCGACCCGGAAACCTATCTCGGCGCCTGCGACCTGTTGCGGCTGCCGCCGGAAAAAGTGCTGATGGCGGCGGCGCACGCCGGCGACCTCGCCGCGGCGCAGCGGCTGGGGCTGCGCACCGCGTTCATCGCCCGCCCGCTGGAACACGGCCCGGGCGGCAAGCCGGAGCCGGCGGGCGCGTGGGATTTCTCCGTTGTGTCGATCGGCGAATTGGCGGAGCGGCTGGAGGCGGCGCCTTGACAGGCGACCACAGGCAAGGAATCCCCGTGTGCCGATCGAGAACAAGTACGTCGTCATCGCGGCGGTCGCGGCGTTCCTGCTGGTGGTGTGGCTGAGTCACGGCAGCCTGTTCGCGGCATTCGGCGCGCTGGCGCTGATCGCCGGCCTCGGCTGGGCGGCGCGCCGGCTGTTCGGGCGGCGGTAACACACGGCGGAGCGACGCGACCGCCGCGGATTGCGAGGCGGCCGCTTATGAATTCAGTGTCCGAACCGTGCAGGAATGGGAGCGCGGCGCCAAAAAGCCCAGCGGTCCCGCGCGGACGCTGTTACGGGCCATCAAAGGCGATCCCGAGGGCCTGCGAAAAGCCCTTGCCGCTGCATAGGGTCGTAGAGGGCTCATCACGCACCCCTCCGCCGGCCGGACGTTGCGTTGGCGGGTTGCAGCGCCCGCCGTACGACGTTTGGGCGTCCGGGCCGCGCGCGCCCGCTCATCGGAAGTCGGCGAACGCCTCGTCGATCAGCGACGTGTAGGCGTTCGGGTCGCTCTCCGGCAGGTTGAGGCGGGCCACGCCTTGCCACTGGTTGATCGCGACGTAGTCGAGGCCGAGCCGGCCCCGGGCGGCTTCGCGCAGGTGCTCGCGGTTGGCCTCCATCCACACTGGCAACGTCATGCCCGGGCCGCCGGGCGCGTTGACGATCAACCCCACCGACATGCCGACCTTGTGCAGATAGGCGGCGGCGTCGCGCGCGGTGTCCTGCCAGCTCTGCGGCATGCGCGGGTCGTGCCAGTGCAGATCGAGCGTGATGAAGTCCATCGGGCGCCCGGCCGCGGCGCCGACGGCGGCCCGGAACGCCGCGACCTCGGGCAGCCACTGCGCCATCGGCAGCGGCCCCGGCCCTTCGGCATCGACGATCCGCGCGTTCGGGAACTGCTCCAGGATCGCGCGCAGCGTCACCCCGGCGCGCCGCGCCACCTCGGCCGTCGTGAAGCGGCAGCCGGTCGGCTCGTAGTGGCCGAACCACAGCGGGCTGTCCATGATGATGTAGTCGAGGCTGCCGCCGTCCTGCCGCCACGTGCGCGCGACCCGCACCGACCCGCGATTGATGTCCGGGTCCTTGGAGATGCCCTCCTCGCGCGTGCATTGCCCGCCGTCGAACAGCACGCCGAAGCCGATGCTGACCTGCCAGCGGTGGGCGCGCAGGGACGCCAGCAGCCCCGGGATGTCGGGATAGGTCAGGACCACGACCGCCGGCACCCCGAACACCGCAACCCGGGATGCCGCGGTCTGCCAGGGCGCGTCGGGCCGCAGCAGCGCCGGGAAATCGTGCTCGGAGTAGTCGAAGTGGTGGCCCTCCGGCCCCGGGTTCCAGGTCAGCGGCGTGAACCAGATTTGCGCCGGCCCGCCGGCCGCGAGCAGCGGCCAAGCGGCGGCCATGCCGATCGCGAGCAGCACCGCGGCGGCGACGGCGCCGCGCCGCCATGTCCGGGCCAATCCTGGGAAGCGCGTCCATCGCATGGCCGGTGCTCCTGTCGATCGCGTTGGGCAGGCCCGGATATCGCACATCCCGCGCGCCCGGCGCAGCAGCATGACCGCCGCGGCGGCGTCACTGCGCCGCGACGAACCGCTCCAGCCAGTGGATGGTGTAGTCGCCCGCTTGGAACTCCGGCGCGTCCATGATGCGCTGGTGCAGCGGCAGCGTGGTGTTGATGCCGACGATCGCGCACTCGGCGAGGCTGCGGCGCATCCGGGCGATCGCATCGGCGCGGGTCGGCGCGTGGACTATCAGTTTCGCGATCATGCTGTCGTAATACGGCGGCACCTTGTAGCCGGAATACAGCGCCGAATCGACACGCACGCCCAGGCCCCCGGGCGCGTGGAACGCCGACACCATGCCAGGCGTCGGCACGAACGTGTCGGGATCCTCCGCAGTGATCCGGCACTCGATCGCGTGGCCGCGGAAGGAAATATCGGGCTGGCCGTAGCCGAGCCGCTGGCCGGCGGCGATGCGGATCTGCTCACGCACGAGATCGACGCTGCACACCATCTCGGTCACCGGATGCTCGACCTGCAGGCGCGTGTTCATCTCGATGAACGCGAACTGGCCGTCCTGGTAGAGGAACTCCAGCGTGCCGGCGTTGCGGTAGCCGAGGCGCGCGAGTGCCGCCGTCACGGTCGCACCGAGCGCGTCGCGCTGCGCCCGGCTGATCGCGGGCGAGCCCGCCTCCTCCAGCAGCTTCTGGTGCCGCCGCTGCAGCGAGCAGTCGCGCTCGCCGAAATGCACGACGTTGCCAAAGCTGTCGGCCAGCACCTGCAACTCGATGTGGCGCGGCCGGTCGAGGTATTTCTCGAGGTAGACGGCGTCGTTGCCGAACGCCGCGCGCGCCTCGGTGCGGGCGACGCCGAACGCCTCCTCCAGCTCATCGGCCGTCTGCGCCACCTTCATGCCGCGCCCGCCGCCGCCGGCCGCGGCCTTGACCAGCACCGGGTAGCCGATGCGCGACGCCACCATGCGGGCCGCCTCGACGTCGACCACCTCGCCGGTGGAGCCCGGCACCAGCGGCACGCCGAGCGAGGCCATCGCCGCCTTGGCCGCGATCTTGTCGCCCATCATGCGGATGTGGTCGGGCGAGGGGCCGATGAAGGTCAGCCCGTGCGCCTCCACCATGTTGGCGAACGCGGCGTTCTCCGACAGGAACCCGTAGCCGGGATGGATCGCATCGCAGCCGGTGATGGTGGCGGCCGACAGGATGGCGGCAACATTCAGATAACTGTCGCGCGCCGGCGGCGGGCCGATGCAGACGCTCTCGTCGGCGAGGCGGACATGCATCGCCTGCGCGTCCGCGGTCGAATGCACGGCGACGCTGGGGATGCCCATCTCCTGGCAGGTGCGCTGGATGCGCAGCGCGATTTCGCCGCGGTTGGCGATCAGGATTTTCTGGAACAGCCCGGCCACGGCCCTACTCCAGAATGAGAAGCGGTTCGCCGTATTCGACCGGCGCGCCGGACGCGACCAGGATGCGGGTCACGGTGCCGGACCGCGGCGCCTTGATCTGGTTGAACGTCTTCATCGCCTCGATCAGCAGCAGCGTCTGCCCGGCCGTGACCGCCTGGCCCTGGGTGATGAACGGCGTCGCGCCCGGCTCCGCCGCCAGATAGGCGACGCCGACCATCGGGCTGGTCACCACGCCGGGATGGCGCGCGGCGTCCTCCTCCTCGGCATGGGCCGCGGCTGGCGGGGCAGCGGCCGGCGCCGGCAAGGACGCCGCAACCGTCACCGGGGAGGGCGCGCGGGCCACGCGGATGCGCCCCTCCTTGCCCTCGATCTCGATCTCGGTGAGCCCGGTGTCGACAAGGATCGTGGCGAGCGCGCGCACCGCGCTGGCATCGAACGAGACCACCATCACGGGCCCTCCTCGATCAGCTCGGCCATCGCCCGCAGCGCGTACCCGTAGCCGCGGATGCCGAGACCCTGGATCACGCCGACGGCCGCGCGGGACACGTAGGAGTGGTGCCGGAACGCCTCGCGCCGGTGCAGGTTGGTCACATGCACCTCGATCACCGGCAGCGCCACCGCCAGCAACGCGTCGAGCAGCGCGATCGAGGTGGAGGTGTAGCCGCCCGGGTTGATCACGATGCCGGAGGCGCGGCCGCGGCACTCCTGCACCCAGGACACCAGCTCGCCCTCGCCGTTGGTCTGCCGGAAGTCGATCGCGAGGCCGAGCTGGTCCGCGGTTTCCGCGCACAGCGCCTCGACGTCGTCGATCGTGGCGGTGCCGTAGATCTCGGGCTCGCGCAGGCCGAGCATGTTGAGGTTCGGGCCGTTCAGCACCGCGACCAGCGGCAGGGTGGCTCTGGCGGACATGGCGGGGGCCTAGCACGCGGGTCGGTGCCGCGACAATGATGCCCCGGCGATGCAAGGGTTTGGGCGATTGCCGGTTGCTTGCCGCACCGCCGCCGCGCCTCCATATTCGCGGCATGGGCACGGCCATGACGATCACGGTGAACGGCGAGGCGCGGATGCTGTCCGACCTCACGACGGTCGCCGGCCTGCTGGCCACGATCGGGCTGGACCAGCGCAAGGTCGCGGTGGAGCGGAACGAGGAAATCGTGCCGCGCTCCGCCTACACCGCCACCTTTCTCGCCGAGGGCGACGCGCTGGAGATCGTGCATTTCATCGGAGGCGGCTGAGATGGACTCTTTTCCGGCACCCGTGAACGAGGCGGACACCTGGACGGTCGCCGGCCGGGAGTTCCGCTCGCGGCTCGTCGTGGGCACCGGCAAATACAAAAGCCTGGAGGAGACGGCGGCGGCCATCGCCGCGTCGGGCGCCGAAATCGTCACCGTCGCGGTGCGCCGGGTGAACCTGTCCGACCCCGCGGCCCCGATGCTGCAGGATTTCGTCGATCCGAAAGTTTTTACTTATCTGCCGAACACCGCCGGCTGCCACACCGCCAAGGACGCGGTGCGCACGCTGCGCCTCGCGCGCGAGGCCGGCGGCTGGAACCTGGTGAAATTGGAAGTGCTCGGGCCGCCGCCGCATCTGTATCCGGACATGGCGGCGACGCTGGAGGCGGCGGAGGCGCTGATCCGCGACGGGTTCGAGGTGATGGTCTACTGCGCCGACGACCCGGTGGCGGCCAAGCGGCTCGAGGATCTGGGCTGCGTCGCCATCATGCCGCTCGGCGCGCCGATCGGTTCCGGCCTCGGCATCCAGAATGCGGCGATGCTTTCTCTGCTCATCGAGCAGACGAAAGTGCCGCTGCTGGTGGACGCCGGCGTCGGCACGGCCTCGGACGCGGCGATCGCGATGGAGCTGGGCTGCACGGCGGTGCTGCTGAATTCGGCGATCGCGCATGCCGGCGAGCCGGTGCGGATGGCGCGGGCGATGAAGCTCGCGGTCGAGGCCGGGCGGCTCGCGCATCTGGCCAGGCGCATGCCCCGCCGCATGGGCGCCGACCCGTCGAGCCCGCTGACCGGGCTGATCCGCTGAGCTAGGGCGACGCGCAACAATATCCGGATCAAACTGCAAGGTCCGTAGGGTGGAATGCCCTTCGCATTCCACCGTCTTGCTCGGACATTATCAAGCAACCGCCAGAAATTTGCCGATCGCCGAGTGGCGGAATGCGAAGCGCATTCCACCCTACAAGGCATCCGCCTCAGGGCGTCAGCCCGAACACTTTTACGGTTTTGTAAGCCGGCACATACACGCGGCCGTTCGCCTCCATCGCGGTCAGGAACGGGTTGTCCTCGGGATTGATCCAGATGCCCGCGCCGGCGGCAAAGATCGGCGCGCCGAGGTTCGCCGCGTCGTAGGCTTCGAGCTGTACCCGTGCTGGCGCGGCGGATCAGCCAGACGACGCCGGTGCCCGCGGCGGCGGCGTTCGAGGAGACGACCGGCATCGAGCCGCCATAGCCGGCCGGACTGGTGCCGCTGACGGTCTGCGTCAGCGCCGGAGTCGCGCCGGCAGCGACGGAAAAGCCCAGCAGATCGCCGGAACTGATCTGCACGTAGACGAGCGGCCCGCCGGCGCCGCCGAAGAACGCCGGACCGCCCCAGATGCCGTTGCCCGAGCTGCCGAGGCGCGTCGCCTGCAGCGCGCCCGCGTCGTCCTTCGCGAGCCCGCCCAGCTTGCCCTGGTTCAGCAGATACAGCACCGCATCCTTGCCCATCGCGACCGCGAGCGGCGGCGCCGTCTGGCCGGCGATCGGCGGCAGCAGCATGATGCCGCCGGAGCCGAAATCGACGTCGTACTGGTTCAGCGTCGCATAGTGAGCCGGGGTGAACGTGCTGTTCACTTCGTTGAGCTCCGGCGTCAGGCTCAGCGCGGTTTCGCCGTAGTCGCGGTGGCTGCCGTTCAGGTTGAAGTCGCCGTTGCCGGTGACGACGTAGAGGTTGCCGCCCGCATCCACCGCCGGCGCGAACCCGGTCATCCAGATGCTGGCGAGTTCGGTGCTGGCCGGGTTCTCGATCGTGTGGAACGCCGAGCGCAGCTTCAGCGCCGGGCTGTAGCGCAGCAGCCAGCCGGCGATGCCGCCGGAGTTGTTGTCGCAGTGCGAGCCGATGCCGACGTAGATCGAGCCGTTCGCGTAGGCGAGGCCGGCGCGATTCCACTGGTTCTGCGGGTCGAACCGGAGTTTCGAGCCGTTGCTGAGGTTGGCGCTCGGCGCGATCGGCACCGGCGGTTGCGCGTCCGCGCCGGTGCCGAGGTCGAGCGCATGCAGTTCCGTCTGGAACGAGGACGGCTGCGGCTCGGTCGCCGCGACCAGATAGATCGTCGCGGCGTTGGCGGCGCTGCGCACGATCACCGGGGTGCCGGAGATGCCGTATTCCGGGATCACGTCGGAGCAGCCGACATCGCCCGACGATTGCGGCGTGCCGAGCGAAACCTGCCACAGCGTCGCGTAGGTCTGCGCATCGTAGGCAAAGACGCTGTCGTTGCCGGTCGCGACGATCAGCACGTTGCGCGTCTTGCCGTCCGGCATGACGAAATTCGAGACCAGCAGCGGCTGCGCGAACACATTGCCGTCCACCTTCAGCGTCTTCAGCAGGCCGAATTTCGTGGAAGCGACGGTCGCGACCGTGAGGTCGGTCTCGCTCTGGTTCCAGCCGGTGCGCAGCGTGTCGTAGTGGAACGTGGTGACGTCGATCGGCGTGCCGGAATATTTCTGCGCGAGCCCGGCCGCGGCGTCCGGGTGCAGCGCCGCGTCCGGCAGCACGCCCGGCGGGTCGAAGTGCGGCTTGCGGTGGGCGTGCGGCGGGCGCGGAGGCGAGTCGGCGACTGCGGCGAGAGGGACCGAAAGCCCGGCGCCGAGCACCGCCACACCGATGAACGCACCCAGACCACCTGGCCGCATTTGTCCGCTCCCCTGCCCGCCGCGGCAGTCGCGGCCGCGACGGGCAGGCTAGGACATTGCGGCGCCGAATGCACTGGAGTGTCGGAACGAGTTCGTGGCCAGTAGGGTGGGTTGCGCTTGCAACCCACCGCTCGGAGGCTCGGTGCGGCGCATGGTGGGTTGCAAGCGCAACCCACCATGCGACGTACTGACTCCGCCGCCTTCGCGTACTGCGCGGCTTCGCGGTTCAGTTCCGTCGTCGCCACCTTGTTCAGCAACTGGTCCGCCTTCTTCTCCTCGTCCAGCGTCTGCTGCAGCAGCTTCACGGGCTCGTCCATGCCGGCTTCCCTGAACCACGCGATCAGCGTGCCGTAGCGCGCCATCTCGTAGTGCTCGACCGCCTGGCAGTTGCCGGCGATCGCGGCGTCCAGCACCGGGCCTGGTTCGAACTCGCTCAGCGCCTCCTCGCCTTCCTCCAGGATGCCGTTGATCGCCTCGCAGGTCTGGCCGCGCGCGCGCTTGCCCATGTGCTCGAACACCTGCTGCAGCCGCTCGACCTGATGCTCGGTCTCCTCGCGGTGCTGCATCAGGCCCTGCTTGAGTTTCTCGTTCTGCGCCACCTTGGCCAGCTTGGGCAGCGCTTTCAGGATCTGCCGTTCCGCGTAGTAGATGTCCTGCATGTAGCTCAGGGTCAGGTCGTTCAGCGTCTTCATCGGTCTCTCCTTGGATTTTGCGGGGCGCGCCGGGCCGCCGCGGGCCGGCCTCGATCGCCGCGCTGCAACCCCAACAGGCCGCGGCGCCGCCGGTTCGGCGGCGGGGCTTCACGATCGAGTGCAGCGCAGGGGTTGCGCACTCTAATCCTGATCACCACCATGATTGCCATGAAGGTCGATCGCCCCACCCGCGAGGCGCACGGTGCGGCGCTGCTCGCAGCCGCCGGAAAACTGTTTCGCGGGCGCGGCATCGAGGCGGTGCGGATCGCCGACGTCAGCGCCGAGGCCGGGCTGACGCACGGCGCGTTCTACGGGCATTTTCCGAGCAAGGCCGCGCTCGCGGAAGCCGCGTGCCGCAGCGGGCTGGAGGAGGCCGCCGCACGCTGGCGCCGGCGCGCCGCTCGCGCCCGCGCCGACGGCCGCGACCCGCTTTCCGCCCTCATCGACGCCTACCTCACCGAGCGCCATCGCGACGAGCCGGCGAACGGCTGCGTGCTCAGTTCGCTCGGCCCGGAAGCGACGCGCGCCGAGCCGCCGCTGCGCGCGGCGCTGGCCGACGGCACCGCGCTGCTGCTCGACGTGCTCGCCGAGGAAATTTCCCCCCGTCATCCCCAGGCCGCACCCGCACAGGTCGCGACCGCCGCCGAGGCGACGCTCGCCGCGATGATCGGCGGCCTGCTGCTGGCGCGCGCCCATTCCACCGATCCGGCGCGCTCGCGCGCGGCCCTTGCCGCCGCCGCCGCGCTGGCCCGCCGCGCCGCCGACCCTGCTCCGTTCTGAAGGAAAAAAGATGTTTGCGACCGTGTTGGCGCCTGCACTTGCCCGCCGCGGCATCCATTACGGATGGGCGGTGGTGGCGGCGACGTTCCTGGTGATGCTGTCCACCGCCGCCGCGATGGGCATGCCGGGCGTGCTGCTGCGGCCGCTGATGCACGAGTTCGGCTGGTCCACCACCGAAGTCTCCGGGCCGCTGTCGCTGCGGCTGCTGCTGTACGGGCTGATGGGGCCGTTCGCGGCGGCGCTGATGCAGCGCTACGGCATCCGCGTGACGGTCGCCGCGGCGGCGTTGCTGATCGTCGGCGGCATCGCCATCGCCACCCAGATGACGGCGCTGTGGCAGCTCTGGCTGACCTGGGGCGTGATGGTCGGGCTCGGCACCGGGCTCACCGCGATGGTGCTCGGGGCGTCGGTGTCGAACCGCTGGTTCGTGGCGCAACGCGGCGTGGTCATGGGCATGCTGTCGGCGAGTTCGGCGACCGGGGCGCTGATCTTCCTGCCGCTCGCGGCGTGGCTGGCCGACAGCTACGGCTGGCGCGTGGCGCTGCTGCCGGCGGCGGCGGCGTGCGCGGTCGCGGGCGGGCTGCTGTGGCTGGTCGGGCGCGACCATCCGGGCGAACTCGGGCTGCCGGCGTTCGGCGAGCGTGCGGTCGCGCCGGTGCCGCCGCGCAGCGCCGGGGCGGCGACGATCGCCTTGCGCACGCTGGGCGAGGCCGCCGGCACGCGCGCGTTCTGGCTGCTGTTCTTCACGTTCTTCGTCTGCGGGCTGTCGACCAACGGGCTGATCGGCAACCACTTCATTCCGCTGTGCCAGGACTACGGCATGACCGAGGTGGCGGCGGCGAGCGTGCTGGCCATGATGGGCGCGTTCGACTTCGTCGGCACGATCGGCTCCGGCTGGCTGTCCGACAGGTTCGACAGCCGGAAACTGCTGTTCATGTATTACGGGCTGCGCGGCGTCTCGCTGCTGGCGCTGCCGTTCTTCCCGTTCTCGGTGGTCGGACTTTCCGTCTTTGCGGTGTTCTATGGTCTGGATTGGATCGCGACGGTGCCGCCGACGGTGCGGCTGTGCGCCGGATCGTTCGGGCGGGAGCGCGCGGCGATCGTGTTCGGCTGGGTGTTCTGCGGCCACCAGTTGGGCGCCGCCGTCGCCGCCGCGGGCGCCGGGATCAGCCGCGATGCGCTGAGCAGCTACGTGCCGGCGTTCCTGATCTCCGGCGCGTGCTGCCTGCTGGCGGCGCTGGCGGCGCTCGCGGTGTCGCGCGGGCCGGCGCTGCGGGTCGAGGAGCCGAAGGCGGTGGCCGCGGCGGCGGCCTGAGCGCAGTCACCGGCGCCGATCGAACCGCAGCCGGCTCAGGAAATACAGGAAGACCAGGAAGACGCAGAGGCCGACGAACACCAGGGGGATGGTCCACCAGTGACCATGCGACGCCGCGCGCCCCCCCATGAAGGCCAGTCTCAACAGGCGCACGCATCCCTCCCGCTAGGTTGCCGCCACTTGCAGGCGCAGCGCCGTGCGCAGCCGGCCCATCAGCGGCAGCAGCGCGGCGAGGTCGGGGCCGTGGTCCTCGCCGGTCAGCGCGAGCCGGAGCGGCCCGGTCAGCGTCGCCCCGTCGCGCACGGTCGCGTGCGCCAGCGCGTTGGTCCAGTGGTCCCAGACGGCGCCGCTCCAGGGTTCCGGCGGCAGCAAGGCGAGGGCCGCGCGGAAGAACCCACCCTCGCCCTCGATCACCGGCGGCACGATGGTGCCGGCGACCACGTCCCACCAGCCGCGCGCCTCGGTCAACAGGTCGAGGTGTTCGCGCACGGCGAGCCAGAATGCCTCGGTGGCACCGGCGGGCAGGCGCGGCGCGACGTCGGCGAACGGCAGTTGTCCCAGAACCGCGCGGTTGACGGTGCGCAGCCGCTCGATGTCGAATTCGCACGGCGCCCGGGCGACATCGAAGCCGCCGGGATCGCCGGGCGCGAGGCAGGCGACGATGGCGGCCGGCTCGATGCCGTCGGTGCGCAGGCGGCGCAGCGTGAGCCGGTCCGCGCCCGCCAGCGGCGGCACGTGCGCCAGGCGCAGTTGGCCGATATCGGCGCCGAGCGCGCGGGCGATGTCGAGCGCGATCGCGGTGGCGCCGCGCAATTCGTCGGTCTGCACGATGTGGGTGATGCCGGCGTCGAGATCGTCGACGACGGAGGCGAACAGCGGCAGCGGCGTGCCGTCGGCGCGCAGTGCCACAGGGTCCGACATCGAGCGCAGGTCGACGAAGGTGCGACCCTGGACGGCATCGCTCCAGCCGACGGGGTCGGGGGAGAGCCGAAAGCGGAAGTAGGGCCGCTTGCCGTTGGCCTCGGCCGCGGCGCGCTGCGCCGGGGTCAGCTTCAGCATCGCGCGGTCGTAGACGGTGGGCTGGTTGCGGCGCGCCCGGGTTTCTCTCTTTGCGCGGAGTTCGTCCTCGCTCTCGAAGCACGGGTAGAGCCGGCCGGCGCGCTCCAGCACGGAAGCAGCTTCGGCGTAGCGGTCGCGGCGGTCGGATTGTTTCTGCACCGCGTCCCAGCCGAGGCCGAGCCAGCGCAGGTCATATTCGGCGTCGGCGACATGGTCGGCGTCACCGGAAGAAATGTCGTCGAGGCGCAGCAGCACCGTGCCGCCGAGCTGTTCCGCCCATTTGAACGTCAGCAGCGCAAGCCGGCCGCTGGCGAGCGACAGGTAGCCGGCGAGCGAGGGGGCGAGGCGGAGTTTTCCTGTCATGGAATCGGAGTTTCACCCCCCACCCCATCCCTCCCCCACAAGGCTGGGGAACCGCATATGGACCCAACTCCTCCCCGCACTCCTCGTCTTGGCCGGGCTTGACCCGGCCATCCACGCAGTGGAACCGCCGCAGTGCCCGGCGGGCATGGGAATCCTTGAACGGCCGCACCTCGCGGCTCCGCCCCGTGGATGGCCGGGTCTAGCCCGGCCATGACGGTATGGAAACGGAATCCCCGTATGCGATTCGCCTCCCCCACAAGGGAAGAGGGAGCTTTCTTCTCCTCCTCCTCCTTGTGGAAGGAGGTCGGGAGGAGGGGTTCGCCCGAGGGGACGCTGTGTCATTCCTCGTCTTCGCCGGAATCGTCGCGCCTCGGGTCCAGCGTGCGCCAGTCGCGGTCCTCCTCGCTGGCGGGGCGTTCGGAAAAATCGGCCAGCTCGGTGCCGCTGCGCCAGCCGTTCTCGGCGGCGTCGACCACCTCGGCGTCCTCGCCGAACGCGAACCAGGTCTCCAGCACCTCGCGGCCGGAACGGCCGGCGCGGCAGCGCTCGACGCTGTCGCGGACGTAGCGGCGGGCGAACTCGTTAGCCAGCATCAGCGAAGCGAAGCCGCCGATCTCCTCGACGATGTTGTCTTCGGCGCCGCCGGACAGGTCCAGAATGCGCACGCGCCAGCCGCCCGGCGGTGCGAACAGGTTCTCCGGCGGATCGTCGTCGCTCAGCGGATCGTCGCTCACGCGATCAGGCCCGTGAAACCGTTGGTGATCGGGTAGCGGCGGTCGCGCCCGAACGCGCGCGGCGTGATCTTCACGCCCGGCGGCGCCTGCCGTCGCTTGTACTCGGCGCGGTCGAGCATGCGCCAGACACGCAGCACGGTGGCCCGGTCATGGCCGGCGGCGACCAGCGCATCGACGCTCTGCTCGCCTTCCACCAGTCCCTGCAGGATCGCGTCGAGCACGTCGTACGGCGGCAGCGAATCCTGGTCGGTCTGGTTGTGCTTGAGCTCCGCGGTCGGCGGCTTGGTGATTATTCTCAATGGCATCACCGGCCCATCCGGACCCAGCGCGCCGGGCGGACGGTTGGCGTTGCGCCAGCGCGCAAGTTCAAAGACCGTGGTCTTGTAGACGTCCTTGAGCACCGAGTAGCCGCCGCACATGTCGCCGTACAGCGTGGCATAGCCGACCGACATTTCCGACTTGTTGCCGGTGGTCAGCACCATGCTGCCGATTTTGTTGGAAATCGCCATCAGGATCAGCCCGCGCGCGCGCGACTGGATGTTTTCCTCGGTGATGTCGGCCTGCCTGCCCTCGAACACCGGGGCGAGCGCGGATTCGAACGCCTGCATCGCCGGCGTGATCGCCACCGTGTCGCAGCGAATGCCGAGCAGGCGCGCGCATTCGGCGGCGTCGTCGAGGCTGGCCTGGCTGGTGTACGGGCTCGGCAGCATGAACGCGCGCACTTTTCCGGGGCCGAGCGCGTCGGCCGCGACCGCCGCCGACAGCGCGCTGTCGATGCCGCCGGACAGGCCCAGCACCACGCCCGGAAACCGGTTCTTCCCGACATAGTCGGCGAGGCCGAGCATCATCGCGCGATAGATCTGCTCCAGCGGCGGCGGTTCCGGCGCCAACGGCAGCGGCGTGCAGACCAGCCGCTCGCCGTCGCGATGCCACTCGGTGAGCGTCACCGCTTCCTCGAAGAACGGCATCTGTACTGCAAGCGAGCGGTCGGGGTTCAGCACGAAGCTCGCGCCCTCAAAGACGAGTTCGTCCTGGCCGCAGACCTGGGCGCAGAACACGAAGGCGAGGCCGGTCTCCACCACGCGGCGCACCGCGAGCGGGATGCGCTGGCGCTGCTGTTTTTCCACCTCGAACGGGCTGCCGTTGGTGGAGAGCAGGAACTCGGCGCCGCTTTCGGCGAGGGTTTCCGAGACCGCGCGGGAACCACCAGTCCTCGCAGATCATCAGGCCGATGCGAAAGCCGCGGAACGGCACCGGGCCGGGCGCGGGGCCGGCGTCGAACACGCGCTTTTCGTCGAACACGCCGTAGTTGGGCAGTTCGTGCTTGTAGCGGCGCGCCAGCACCCGCCCGCCCTCCAGCACGAAGGCGGCGTTGTAGAGTTTTTCGCCCTCGGCCCAGGGTGCCCCGACGATGATGCCGGGGCCGCCGTCCGCGGTGTCGGCCGCAAGCGCAAGAACGGCGTCGGCGCAGGCGGCGACGAACGCGGGTTTTTTCACCAGGTCCTCGGGCGGGTAGCCGCTGATCGAAAGTTCCGGCGTCACCACGAGGTCGGCGCCGAGCCGCGCGCCGCGCGCGCGGGCGCGGCGCACGGTCTCCAGGTTCTTCCGGACCTCGCCGAGATGCGGGTTGAGCTGGGCGAGGGCAAGCTTCAGCGTTTCGGTCATAGGCAGAAGCTAGCGCGCGGGGGGAGCGGGTTCCAGGGGCGAGGGATGGAGGGCTGACCATCGTCCCCGTCGGCTTCGGGTGGTTTCCGGACCTTCAGCAAGGTAGGGTGGGCTTTAGCCCACCTCGCCAAGCCCGCAACCGCTCGTCGGTGTCGGCGAATTCGGAACCCGCGCTGGGCCACGCTCCGATACATGTCGAGCATTACACGGTTCGCGAAGCGCGACAGACCATGTAGGGTGGGCTTCAGCCCACCGACGCAACAGTAGAGCCGATGCCCAATTATCGCCGCAACCGGGTGGAGGACGGATGCTACTTCTTCACGGTCAATCTGCGGGATCGACGCTCCGATCTGCTGGTTGCCAGGATCGATGCGCTGCGCTGCGCCGTTCGGGCGGCGCGGGCGCGTCATCCGTTCCACATCGATGCCTGGGTGGTGCTGCCGGACCACATGCATTGCCTATGGACGCTGCCGTCTGACGACTGCGACTTCCCGGTTCGGTGGCGGACGATCAAGGCCCTATTCTCGCGCTCCGTCCCGCGGGCGGAAGATCGGCGCGCATCCCTGGTCCGCAAGCGCGAAGCCGGCGTCTGGCAACGCCGGTACTGGGAGCATACAATCCGCGACGACCAGGATTACGCTGCTCACATGGACTACATCCATTTCAACCCGGTGAAGCACGGCCTCGCCGCACGCCCCGCCGACTGGCCGTTCTCGAGCTTCGCGAGGTGCGTGACGCTTGGCATGTATCCGAGCGATTGGGCGATCGAGCGTCCCGGATTGGCCGACACCGGCGAGCGGCCGTAGCTTGCGACGGTGGGCTGAAGCCCACCCTACGGCTTGCTTTCTCCATGCCACTCGGCTTGATCACCGGGCGGCCCTTCAAACCCTTCAGCCGGGCGATCTCATCGCGCTGTGTCGCCACGACACCCTTCAGATCCGCCAACTCGCCGAGCAGTCGCACCACCAGAGCTTCCAACTCGGCACGCGACAGACCAGACGGATCGGCGGGCGGTGGCATGCCCCGACCGAATTGTCACTCGCCCGCGTCGCGCGAAGCCCAAAATTGCGCGCCGCCCGGGGTTTTGCCCCGATTACCAAAGGGCCGGCGGATCACAAATCCGCTCTATCTTGCCCTCACTAAAATCGGCCCAAAACCCCGCCCGGCCTCACAGATCGTGGCCGCGCTCCGCACGGTATCAGACATCATAAGCCGCTATTCTACTTCGAAGCGCTCGAAGGCGATCACCAGCTTCCTGGCTGCCGATTCCCTGTTCGACGGCAGTGGCAATAGCACGCGCCTCGCCGAGAACCTCCTCAGCAAAGTCAAGCAGACGGAACATGTCATCTTTCTCAATCTCTTGCTTTTTGCGACTGGTCACACGTGCGTTGAAGTTCGCATCAATAGAGATGACCGTAGCGGCCATACGAGCGGTTTCAGCATCGATGGATGGGCACCGTATAACGGCGAGCATCGCGTCGATTAGATCGGGTTCACGTTCACCGTTCATCGGCCAAGCCCCAAGAAATTGATGACACCGCGCGTGGTCCCCGGCACGCCCTGAACACCACCCGACTGAAGGACCTGACCGCAGTAGGTAACACAGCTGTTTGTCGAAAGATTGTAGGGCTCTCCCTCACTCATCCCCTCATTTCGCGGCGATGGCGGTCGCCGCGAGTAGGCCGACGCTTGAGACTGCCTCTGCGAACTTTTGCATGAGCGGCGCGAGGCGGTGCTCTGGCATGTTGGGGATCAGGTCGTAGAGCATGCAGCCTTGGCGGAACAGCGAATGGGTGCGCGTCTTGCTGGTGTTGGACTTCAACAGCCGGTCCATGCCGAGGCTTTCGCCGACCGCGCCCAGCAGGGTCAGCAGCGCGGTGGCGAAGGCGCTGATCAGCAGCAGGCGGTCGCGGCGCATCGGCTCGCCGATGCGGGTGGAGGACAGCCCCATGCCGAAGCGCAAGTCCTTGGTATCGCGGAACTGCGGTTCGATGGTCCAGCGCTTGGCATAGTGGTTGATCAGCGTCGCCGCCGTGGCCTGCCGCTCGCTGCTCGCCAGGCACCAGGGTTCCTTCATGCCCTTGGCATGAACGCAAACCACCGCGCCGACCTGCTGGCCCTGCGCCGTGACGCGGGCATCGCGCAGCATGCGGGCGCGTCCGCCCTTGCCGACCCACTCGGCCGCCGGCCTGGTCCGCCCATCCGCGTCGGAGACGGCGATGTTGCCGCGAAAGCGGATCACATAGCCAAAGCCGAGATCGGCCAGGAAGGCGAACAGCTTCTGATCGCCGAAGCCGCGATCGGCCAGAATTGTGACGCGACATCCCGCCGGCACGAGTTCGTGCAGGCGCCGCAGGCAGGCATCCTCGTAATCGTTGCGTTGCTTCGCAATCTCGTCTTTCCAGACGCTCAGCCACAGCAAGGGGGCCGCACGGCCATGCCCGGTCACCAGGCTCAGCACCAGGGTGGTCTGACCGTCGTGGTCGAAATCGGTCCAGTCCATCGCCACCAGCGCCTCCCGACGGCCGGCGAGCTGGTGCGGCACCCAGCGGGCGAAGCTGTCCCACACGTCGATGCCGTTGTTGCTGAGCAGCCGATCCACCTGCTTGACCGCGTGCTTGGTCACCAGACCCCGCGCCTGCGCCAGCGCCTGGCCGATCGTCGCGACCGCCAGCGATGCCGCCGTCATCGCGCCGAGCGTCGCCCCGGCCAGAGACGCGATCCGTTTGCCGTGCAAATCAGACCCGTACAATCCGCCAATGAACGATCGCACGTCATCAAGATGCCCGCACCCACGAACCGCTCCAGCCATCTCGCCGCTCCAACTGCTCTCCAGGCGGAGCGTCTACAAACACCGGCCGAATCGGGCCTATACCCAGGTCAACGAAAATGAGGGGATTCGTAACAAGCCTCTGTGGAACGATCGTGACCGAAATTGAGCAGATGGATCATGTGGCCTTAGTGTCTGAGCCTGCGAACAAAGATTGCCGCGTCGTTGAATTCTGGTACCGGGCGGGCTAAGAGAAATGATATGAAGATTAAAAGAGGAGATAATAATGAGTAAAGATGATGGTGATAAGGAAGGTCGGACGGTGAACGCGGTATCAGCGATTGTACCGGGCGGGCGTCGCAACAAAATGACGTGGAAGATTACCCCGGAGGAGATCGTCGCGCGTCGCAATGATGGTAATCGGGAAGGTCTGACGGTGAACGCGATACTGGCGAGCAATAGGTTTTTGGACTACTAAAGCCACCTAGTCAGCGTGCCGACACTAAACTGCCTTTCAGGTCCGCTACCGGGACCCAGCGAAATACCCGTCGTGGTCCGGGATGGGCGCAGGATCGCTACCGGCCTACGCCGACGAATGACTGCCTTTCGGATCGGCGGTCCTGTTCCCCGATGACCTGGTTAGGGTCGGAAGCCGCCCCCCACCCCGAATATATCGGCGCCGCGAGCAGTGAATTGGGGCTTGACGACGTTCGCGTTTTGTTCTAGAACGCCGGAATGCCCTCTCAACCCCCTCCCCAGGCTGCCCTGGAGCGCCTCACCGCGATATGCGGAGAGTTCTCGCAGGGCGTGGCCGCGAACGGCGGCGGGGGGCGGCTGGGCGCTCTGCTGGTCCACTTGATCGGTTTGATCATCGAGGCGCTCCGCAGCATCGCAAGCTCGGTCGACGAAGCGGCCGCCCCGGTCGAGGCGGGTGCCGGCCAACCGCCCGCCGCCTCGCCGCAAAACTCCGAGAGGCAAGTCCGGGTGGCGCCGCCCTCGATCCTCCCATCCTCCCCCCGCCCACGGAAACCGGGCACGGAAAGCCCCCCCGCCCCGGAAGCGTCCGAGCCCCATCCCGGGCACCCGGCGATCACCCCCGCCGAAAGCCGAAGCTTCGGCAACCCGAAGCGCCAGTGCGCGCGGATCGCCGAATGGCGGCGCGCCACCACCCCACCGCGACCTCGCAAAAATCGGGTCGACGCCCCGGTGGGCTTCGCACGTCCATTTCATTACGATATCGCAACATAAGCGGTTCCCAAAGGGCCGTGCCCTTTGGTGGGGGTCCGGGGGGCGAAGCCCCTGGCCTTGCCTTCATTTCCCCGCCGGCGCCGCGAAGAACGGGATCGGCGCCCCCGCACACACCGCGGTCGGCAGCGCGCCGTTCCACGCCAGCGCAGGGGCGCCGCCCCGGACGGCTGCCCGGGATGACGGCGGGGCCGTTGCTTCCGCGCGGCGGCAGACTATTTTGAGCGCATATTCGGGGGTTGCATGCGGCAGGTTCGGACCATCTGGATGGCCGCGCTGCTGGTCCTGGGGCTGGCGGGCGGGGCGCTGCCGCCGGCGCAGGGCCATGCGCAGGAGATGCAGTTCAACCAGGCGGCGCTGATCCGCGGGCTGCTGCCGACCGTGGTCAACATCCTCGCGCATTCCAACGCCGCGCCGCCCTCGCCGACGCTGAACGCCACCTCCGCGAACCAGTCGTTCGAGCTGAAATCCTCGGCCGGCTCCGGCTTCATCGTCGATCCGGACGGCACCATCCTGACCAACTGGCACGTGGTCGACCAGGCCTACGAGATTTTCGTGACGTTCTCCGACGGCGCGCGCGTGGAGGCGCGCGTCACCAACGCCGCGCGCATCCTGGACATCGCGCTGCTCAAGGTGGATGTCGGGCACAAGCTGCCGGCGATCACCTGGGGCGACAGCACCAAGGTGCAGATCGGCGACCCGGTGCTGGCGATCGGCAACCCGCTCGGCATCGGCGAGTCGGTCTCCGCCGGCATCGTCAGCGCGCTGAACCGCAACATCATGGACACGCCGTACGACGACTTCATCCAGACCGACGCCTCGATCAACCACGGCAATTCCGGCGGGCCGCTGTTCGACCTCAAGGGCCAGGTGATCGGCGTCAACACCGCGCTGATCTCGCCCACCGCCGCCAACGCGGGGCTCGGGTTCGCGATCCCGTCGCTGATCGTCGAGCACGTCGTGGAGCGGCTGAAGGCCTACGGCTGGGTGCGGCCCGGCTTCCTCGGCGTGAAGGTGCAGCAGGTCACCCCCGACATGGCGCTGGCGCTCGGGATGCCGGCGCCGGCGGGCTCGATCGTCGCGTGGGTCACCGATGGCGGGCCGGCCGCCCGCGCCGGAATGCAGATCGGCGACGTCATCCTGCGCTTCGGCGACCAGGTGCCGACCGACGAGCGCGACCTGCTGCGCCTGATCGCGGCGAGCGCGCCGGGCCGCGAGGTCAAGTTCTCGGTGCTGCGCAACGGCCAGCAGATATACCTGCCCACGACGCTCGGCGAATGGCCGCGCATGAAATGGGAGCAGCGCGACGCGCCCACCATGGTCGGGCCGCCGCACTGGAACGTGCCGCCCGACCTCGGCGTGCAGGTGACCGAGCTGACCTCCAAGCTCGCCGCCGAGAACGAAATTCCGCCGCATCCGATGGCGGCCAAGGCGGTGCTGGTGCAAGGCGTCGCGCAGGACACCGAGGCGGCGCGGCGCGGCATCGCGGTGGGCGACGTGATCCTGCGGGTCGACAGCACCGAGATCGCGACCCAGAGCGACTGGCTGCAAGCGATCGCCAACGTCCGCGCCGGGGGCCGGAAATATGCGCTCGTGCTGGTAATGCCCAAGACCGCCTCGGAGTCCGACTTCATGACGCGCGCACCGAAATGGGTGGCGCTGCGCGTCAGCCCCGACTAGCCCGCGCCGTGCCGACCGGCTAGATATGCCGGTCCTGCCTGTGCGTTCGTTTCGCCGAACTTGCTTCACCTGGAGGGATGCCATGCTCCGTCTGCGGGCCGCCGTTGCGCTCGTGCTGCTGTTGGGGATCGCCGCTCGCGATGCCGGCGCCGGCGTATGCGGAGGAGGCGGGCGGCATGGGGCAGGCCGCGCTGATCCGCCGCGTGCTGCCGACGGTCGTCAACATCACCGCGCACGCGCGGCCGGCCGAAGACAACCCGGTGATGGCGTCCTCGTCGCCCGATGCGAGCGACACGTTCGAGGTGAAATCCTCGGCCGGTTCCGGCTTCGTGGTCGATCCGGACGGCACGATTCTGACCAACTGGCACGTCGTCGCCGGCGCCTACGAGATCTTCGTCACCTTCTCGGACGGCACGCGGCTCGACGGCGCAGGT
Organism: uncultured Solirubrobacterales bacterium; assembly: GCA_963697635.1. Taxonomy (GTDB): domain Bacteria; phylum Pseudomonadota; class Alphaproteobacteria; order Acetobacterales; family Acetobacteraceae; genus CAJCJG01. The sequence goes on from CAVOOS010000031.1 coordinate 209,809, forward strand.
GCTGAACGCGGCGCGCATCATCGATCTGGCGCTGCTGAAGGTGAATGCCGGGCACCCGCTGCCGGCGGTCACCTGGGGCGACAGCAGCAAGGTGCAGATCGGCGATTCGGTGCTGGCGATCGGCAACCCGCTCGGCGTCGGCACCTCGGTCAGCGGCGGCATCGTCAGCGCGCTGCACCGCAATATCAGCGACACGCCGTACGACGACTTCATCCAGACCGACGCCGCGATCAACCACGGCAATTCCGGCGGCCCGCTGTTCGACAGCAACGGCGAGGTGATCGGCGTCGAAATCGGCGATCATTTCGCCGACCGCGGCCAATGCCGGCCTGGGCTTCGCGCTGCCGGCCTACCAGGCGGAATTCGTGATCGAGCAGCTCAAGAAATACGGCTGGGTGCGGCCGGGCTGGCTCGGGCTGAAGATCCAGGACGTGACGCCCGACATGGCGCACGCGATGGGCATTCCGCAATTCGGCGCGATCGTCGCCTGGATCGCGCCGGACGGCCCGGCCGCGAAGGCCGGCCTGCGGATCGGCGACGTGCTCGTGCAGTTCGAGGAGGACCATACCTCCGACGAGCGCTGGCTGCTGCGCGACATCAGCGGCAGCCCGCCGGGGCGGGAGGTCACGCTCGGGGTGATCCGCGACGGCAAGACGATCGAGGTGCACGCGACGCTCGGCGAATGGCCGCGGATGGCGTGGGAGGAAGCCAACGCGCCGCTCAAGGTCGCGCCGCCGCACTGGGTGATCCCGTCCGATCTCGGCATCAAGGCGGTGGCGCTGCAGCGATGCGCTGCGGCTCTACAACCACCTGCCGCCGGCGGTGACCGGCGCGCTGGTCACCGACGTCGGGCACGAGACCGATGCGGCGCGGCGCGGCATCCAGCCGGGCGACGTGATCATGCAGGTCGGCGACGCCAGCGTGGACAGCGACGTGACGCTGCTCAGGCAGATCGACGCGATCCGCAAATCCGGGCACGATCTGGCGATGTTCCTGATCTTTCCGAAGCACCCCAAGGGCGCAGGCGGCTACCCGTCGCCGAAATGGGTGCCGCTTCGGGTCAGCGCCGGCTGACCGGCCGCCACCGCAGGAATCACGAAAACGTGAATTCCGCCGCAACCCCCGCACGGCGTGGACCGCCGTAGTCGATATGACGGAACGTCGCCGTCGATCAGGCTTCGGGAGGGGTTTGCCATGTGGCCGTCATCGGTTCTGCGCGGGGCGGCGACCCGCCTCGTGCTCGCGTGCTCGCTTGCCGTCGCCGGCGCCGCCGCGGCGCGGGCGCAGGACATGACCCAGGCGCAACTGGTGCGCGGGCTGCTGCCGAGCGTGGTCAACATCACCGCGCGCGCCGAGATCGCCGAGACGCCGGAGCCGGTGATGGCGAGTGCCAGCAGCAACGGCACCACCGGCAAGGCCGCCGCCTCGAACGCGCTTTATTCGGTGAGGGTGTCGGCGGGATCGGGATTCATCATCAATTCGTCGGGCGAGATCGCGACCAACTGGCACGTCGTGGTCGGCGCGTTCGAGATGATCGTGACGTTCTCCGACGGCTCGCACGCGAAGGCGGAACTGGTGAACGCCTCGCCGCTGGTCGACCTCGCGCTGCTGAAAGTGGACATGCCGAAAAAGCTGCCGGCGGTCCAGTGGGCCGACAGCACCAAGGTACAGGTCGGCGACCCGGTGCTGGCGATCGGCAATCCGCTCGGCATCGGCATGTCGGTCAGCGGCGGCATCGTCAGCGCCGTCAACCGCAACATCATGGACACGCCGTACGACGACTTCATCCAGACCGATGCGGCGATCAACCACGGCAATTCCGGCGGCCCGCTGTTCAACCTCAAGGGCGAGGTGATCGGCGTGAACTCGGCGATCATCTCGCCGACCTCGGGCAACGCCGGGCTCGGCTTCTCGATGCCGTCGAACGACGCGCGCTTCATCTTCGACCGGCTGGGCAAGCACGTGCTGAAGCGCCCCGGCTATCTCGGGGTGAAGCTGCAGGCGGTATCGCCCGAGATGGCGCTGGCGCTCGGCATGGCGGAGCCGCAGGGCTCGATCGTGGCCGCGGTAACGGACGGCGGGCCATCGGCGCAGGCCGGGCTGAAGCCGGGCGACGTGATCGTGCGCTACGCCGGCGATGCGCCCTCCGACGAGCGCGCGCTGCTGCGGGCGATCGCCAGGACCAACCCCGGCACGATGGTCGACGTCGGCGTGCGGCGGGCCGGCAAGGACCTCGTGGTGCCGGTGAAGGTCGAGGAATGGCCGACCATGTGGTGGGAGGACGTGCACGGCGGCACCCCGGGCGGACCGCCGCACATCAACATCCCCGCCGACCTCGGCCTGACGGTCGAGCCGCTCGACGACAAGATGCGGGCCAGCTACGGCGTGCACGCGGGGCTGGAGGGCGTGATCGTGACCGGAGTGCTGCCGGGCACCGACGCGTTCCAGCGCGGCCTCGGGCTCGGCGATGTGATCGAGCAGGTCGACGAAAAGCAGGTATTCTCGGCCGGCGATGTGCAGCAGGTGATCGACCGCGCGCGCGCGGAGGACCGGCCGTTCGCGTTGTTCCTGGTGATGCGCAAGAACCAGCCGGTGACGGCGGCGCAGCTGCCGGGCCCGAAATGGTACGCGCTGCGCGTGCGGCCGGGCTGAACGCACCGTGAACGATCACGATTTCGTGAGCCACTGCCTCCGACCGCCGTGCCGGCCCGTAATGTCAGTGGATCAGCCGAGACCACATAGCAGCCCCCCAAACGCCCGGGAGCGGCGTTCGTTGAAACCAGTCGGGACCGCCCCGATTCTTCCGTCGATCACAGAATAACCCTCGGAGACAACCGTCATGAAACTTCTCTCCACTGTCGCAGTCGCCGCGTTGCTTGTGTCCTTCGGGGCTTACGCTCAGGATTCTGGCATCAAGCCGTGCATCCCTGGGCAGCAGGCTTCGCGGGCAACCGGGAACGAGACCAACCAGCTGGCCTCGAAGGCCGGTGGCAACGAGCCGGCGCAGCTCGCCTCCAAGGCCGGCGGCAATGCACCCGCGCAGCTGGCTTCGCAGGCCGGCGACCGCAAGGAAGGCGCGCAGCTCGCCTCGCAGGCCGGCGATCGCAAGGAAGGCGCGCAGCTCGCCTCCAAGGCCCGGCGGCAACGAGCCCGCACAGCTCGCTTCGCAGGCCGGCGACCGCAAGGAGGGCGCGCAGCTCGCCTCGCAGGCCGGCGACCGCAAGGAGGGTGAAGGCGCCCAGCTTGCTTCCAAGGCCGGCGGCAACGAGCCCGCCCAGCTGGCTTCCAAGGCCGGTGGCAACGAGCCGGCGCAGCTCGCGTCGCAGGCCGGCGACCGCAAGGAAGGCGCGCAGCTCGCCTCGCAGGCCGGCGACCGCAAGGAGGGCGCACAGCTCGCCTCGCAGGCCGGCGACCGCAAGGAAGGCGCACAGCTTGCTTCCAAGGCCGGTGGCAACGAGCCTGCGCAGCTGGCGTCGCAGGCCGGCGACCGCAAGGAAGGCGCGCAGCTCGCCTCGCAGGCCGGCGACCGCAAGGAGGGCGAAGGCGCCCAGCTTGCCTCCAAGGCCGGCGGCAATCGAGCCCGCGCAGCTGGCTTCGCAGGCCGGCGACCGCAAGGAGGGCGCGCAGCTCGCCTCGCAGGCCGGCGACCGCAAGGAGGGCGCGCAGCTCGCCTCGCAGGCCGGCGACCGCAAGGAGGGCGCGCAGCTCGCTTCGCAGGCCGGCGACCGCAAGGAAGGCGCACAGCTCGCTTCGCAGGCCGGCGACCGCAAGGAAGGCGCGCAGCTCGCTTCGCAGGCCGGCGACCGCAAGGAAGGCGCACAGCTCGCCTCCAAGGCCGGCGATGAGGGCAACGCGCCGCAACTGGCCTCCAAGGCCGGCGAGAACAACGCGCCGCAGCTCGCCTCCAAGGCCGGCGACGAGGGCAACACGCCGCAGCTCGCCGCTGCGACCGTCTGCGAGTAACTTTCTCCTGCTTCGCGCATGACGAAACGCCGCCGGGCACCCGCCCGGCGGTTTTCGTTTGTCGGCGGTCTAACCCGGCGGCGCCGGCCGGTGGCTGACCTCGACCAGATGGTCGAGCATCCAGCGCGACGCCGGCCCGAGCGGGCGGTCGGTGCGATGGATGACGCAGATCGGCACCGAGGGCGGCCGGTCGGCGCCTTCCCATTCCGTCAGTTGCAACCGCACCAGCGTGCCGGCGTGCAGGTCGTCGCTGACCAGATGCAGCGGCATGCCGCCGAAGCCGAGGCCGGCGCGCAGCAGCGCATGCTTCGCGCTCAGGTCGGCGAGCCGCCAGGTCTGCGACGCGAACACGCCGTAGTCGCGCGTGCCATACGGCGTGAAGCGGTCGGTCAGCACCAGTTGCACGTGCTCGCGCAGCACCTCGGGCGAGAGCCGCCCCGGCAGCCGTGCCAGCGGATGGTCGGGGGCGGCGACCATGACCAGTTCGACATCGACCAGCGCCACCCGGCGCAGCAACTCCGACGGCGCGGCCAGCGCGACCGCAACGCCGAGCGGGCATTCGCCGCCTTCCACGAGCCGCGGCACGCCGCCGAGGCTCTCGACGTAGATCCGCGTGGTCACGGTCGGGAACCGGGCACGGAACGCGTGCAGCGCCTGGGCGAGGGTCTGCATCGGAAAGAACGAGGAGACCGCCAGCCCCAGCTCCGGTTCCAGGCCGCCCGCGATGCTGCGGGCCTGCATGCGGAACGCGCCGACCGCCTCCATGATGCGCTGCGCCTGCGGCAGCAGCGCCCGCCCGGCTTCGGACAGCGCCGGCCGGTATTGCGAGCGATCGAACAGCGGCGTGCCGGTCTGCTCCTCGAGCTTTTGCACCACGTAGGTCACCGCCGACTGCGCCCGGTTGAGCGAGCGGGCGGCGGCGGAGAAGCTGCCGTGCTCGGCGACGGCGAGAAACACCGTCACCTGGTCCAGCGTCAGGGCATCCATGCCGACCACCGAATTTCTTGATGATGATCAACAAAACATTGCCGGTTTTTTCGCGCAAGCCGCATCCCATCTTAGGCTGCGACGGGGGCGGGAACCCTGCCCCTCAGAGCTACCGAAGGACTTCGACCATGTCTCACTTCACGCCATCTGCCACCGTCCGGGCCGCGCTGGTCGCGGCCACGGTGGCGCTGTTCGCCTCGCACGCCGCCTACGCCGCCCAGCCCAAGGAAATGTCGTACTGGGCGCAGGCTCAGACGTCGTTCGCGCGCCGCCGAGCACGGACCGCAGTTCGCCTCCCGCGCCACCGACGCGCATGAGCACGGCGGCTTTGCCCAGACGGCCTCGCGGGCCGGCGATGCCAGCGATCGCGGGGTCAGCGCGCAGTATGCCTCGCGTGCCGGCGATCGGGACGACGGCGGCAACGCCGCGGCCTGACGCCTGCAGACGTCTTGAACAGCGACGGCCGGGCAGTCTCTGCCCGGCCGTTTTCGCGTACCCGCCGCTCAGCCGCGCCGGCGCTCGCCGTTGTGCCGCAGCAGGAACTCGCGGCCGACCTTGACCATCGGCTGCGCCGTCGTATTCGACGATGTCGGCGGTCGCGTAGGTCTCGCTCCACTGGTCGGGGATGAAGCTGCCGGTGCCGACGATGTCGATCGGCGCGCGGGCGTCGGCCATCACCCGGCATTTGTCGACGCCGAAGCCGGAACGTGGCGACGATGCGCACCGTGCGGAAGCCGGCATCGTCCAGCGCCTCGCGCATGCGCCAGATCGCGGCGGCGGAGACGCCGGTGCCGACGAGGTAGCGCAACTCCGTGTCGCTGCGGTAGCGGCGGATCGCGCCCGGCGCGTGCCGCTCCAGCACCGCATAGCTCTCGGCCGGATCGAGCCCTTCGAGGAAGCGCCCGCCATGCGTGTCGAGCCGCACCGCGAGCCGCCCGTCGGCGGCGAGCTGCGGAAAGCGCCGGCACACCGCGAGCCCGTCCGATGATCTCGCGGCCGAAATAGTCGACCAGCACGGTCAGGCTCTCGTTCGGGAAACGTCTCGAGGAACATCTCCGCCGCCCGCACCGTCGAGCCGGCATAGCCGATCAGCGAGTGCGGCATGGTGCCGCGGCCGCGCAGTCGCGCCGAACCAGTGCGCGGTGCCGTCGTTGGCGTTGCCGATGAAGCCGATGGCGCCCTCGCGCTTGGCCGCCGCGCTGCCGACGCGCGGCGGCGTAGGCCATCATCTCCTGCATCTCGGCGCCGGCGCAGTGGCGCGCCTCCATCGCCAGGAAGCCGACCTGCGGCAGCGCGAGGCTCATCTGGTAGGCGTTGTGCGCGGCGACGCAGGCGGGGCCGAGCTTTTGCAGCATGATCGTCTCCAGGTCGGAGAGTTCGATGAAGCTGCCGCTGATGTAGACGATCGGCTCGCCGGCGCCGGTCCAGCTGCCCTCGGGGTGGATCGGCGTCGATCTCGAACGCGGTGCCGCGCATTTCGCCGGCCAGCGCAATCCATTCCAGCATCAGCCGCGGCGCCGCGATCACCGGGCGGCGCAGGAACACCGCGTAGGTGACGCGCCGGTCGCCGAACCGGCGCACCACCTCGCGGGTGCGGTTGAAATAGACGTCGGTGCGGGCGGCGATGTCGCCTTCCAGGCTGGACGCCCGCGCGGCCTCGTCCGCCATCGCTGCCCTCCCCGCTATTGCGCCGCCACCGCCGGCAACTCGCGCGCCGGCTGGCGCCGCGCCTTCAGTTCCTCGGCGACCAGGAACGCCAGTTCGAGCGACTGCTCGGCGTTGAGCCGCGGGTCGCAGAACGTCTCGTAGCGCTGCGACAGGTCGGCCTCGGTGAGCCGGTGCGCGCCGCCGACGCATTCGGTGACGTTGCGGCCGGTCATCTCGACATGCACGCCGCCGGCCCAGGTGCCCTCGGCCGCATGCACGTCGAAGAAGCCGCGGACTTCCTGCAGGATCGCATCGAAATTGCGGGTCTTGAGCTTGGCCGCGGTGGAGATCGTGTTGCCGTGCATCGCATCGCAGAGCCACACGACCGCGCCGCCCCTCGCGCCGCACCGCGCGCACCAGCGGCGGCAGCAGTCTTTCGACTTTCTCCGCGCCCATGCGGCTGATCAGCGTGAGCCGCCCGGGCTCGTTCTCCGGGTTGAGCGTGTCGATCAGGCGCAGCAGGTCGTCGACGCTCGTGCTCGGCCCGACCTTGAGCCCGAGCGGGTTTTCGACGCCGCGCAGGAACTCGACATGCGCGCCGTCCGGCTGGCGGGTGCGGTCGCCGACCCAGAGGAAATGCGCCGAACAGGCGTACCAGTCGCCGGAGGTGCTGTCGACGCGGGTCAGCGCCTGCTCGGTACGGCAGCAGCAGCGCCTCGTGGCTGGTGAAGAAGTCGGTCTCGCGGATCTGCGGCGTCGACTGGCTGGTGATGCCGCAGGCCTGCATGAAGCCGAGGGTCTCGTCGATGCGGTGTGCCAGGTCGCGGTATCGCTCCACCATGGGCGAGCGCGCGACAAATCCGAGGTTCCAGCGATGCACTTCGTGCAGGTCGGCGTAGCCGCCGGTCGCGAACGCGCGCAGCAGGTTCAGCGTGCCGGCCGACTGGAAGTAGCCGAGTTCCATGCGCGCCGGATCGGGGATGCGGGCTTCCGGCGTGAACTCGGGGCCGTTGATGATGTCGCCGCGATAGCTCGGCAGCGTTTCTGCCCCGATCGTCTCGGTGTCGGACGAGCGCGGTTTGGCGTACTGCCCGGCCATGCGGCCCATTTTGACCACGGGGACGGAGGCGCCGAACGTGAGCACGACCGCCATCTGGAGCAGCACGCGGAACGTGTCGCGGATGATGTTGGCGGTGAAATCGGAAAAGCTTTCGGCGCAGTCGCCGCCTTGCAGCACGAAGGCGCGGCCGTCCGCAACCTGGCCGAGCGCCGCCTTGAGCCGCCGCGCCTCGCCCGCGAACACGAGCGGCGGATAGGTGCGCAGCTTGGCCTCCATTGCCGCCAGCTTCTCGGGGCTTGGGTAAGCCGGCACCTGCTTGATCGGGCGGCTGCGCCAAGAGTTCGGGGGACCAGGTGGGCGTCATCGCGATGGCTCCTGCGCCGGCCGTCATGCGGGGGCGTACGGGGCGCCGGTTATGTCGCGAATTTTATTCGTTGGCTACTCCGGGCGCTGCGGGGCTGGCATCAGCGCCAGCCGATCCGTCCGAAGAACCCTGCGATCTCCGCCGCCGCGCGCCCCGGGTCTTCCCGGTGCGGGAAGTGCCCAACGCCGGGGAACGGCGCGAGGTCGAGATTTGAAAAAGTCTCGCCGAGCCGATCGGTCCAGGCGAACAGCAGGATCGGGTCGTGCTCGCCCCAGCGGACGCAGGTCGGCACCGCGATCGGCGGCAGCGGCGGCGCCTCGCCCTTCATCATCGCGATGCGGCCGGCATGCGACCCGCGATAATGCGCGAACCCGCCTTCCAGATTGCCCGGCTTGAGGAAATTGTCGACGAACGCCTCCAGCACGTCGTCGAACGCATCCTTGCGGTGCGACCAGTGGCGCAGGAAATGCGCGAAATAGGCGCGACAGGTTTCCCGCGACGCACCGACCAGCGCCGGCGCGAACGGCATCTGATGGAAGGACTGATACCAGATCTCGCGCAGCCGGTCCGGCGCGCCGATGCGGGCGCCGATGCCGGGATGGACGAAGTCGAAGAAGAACAGCCCGGACAGCCGCTCCGGCGCCGCGCGCGCCATCGGCTGCATGACGCCGCCGCCGACGTCGTGGCCGACCACGCCGACCTTTCCCACCCCCAGCGCGTCCAGCAGCGAGAACATGTCGGCGCAGTGATCCGCCGCGCCGAACGGCCGCTCCGGCTTGTCGCTGTCGCCGAAGCCGCGCAGGTCGGGGGCGATCAACTGGAAGCGATCGGCGAGCCGCGCCATCACCGGCTCCCAGGTGAGCCAGAACTCCGGCCAGCCGTGCAGCAGCAGCAGCGGACGCCCCTGCCCCACCCGCGCGACATGGAACGCGGCACCGTTCGCTCGGACCGTCAGATGCTCCATGATGCCTCCCGTCTGGTCATGCCGGCGCCGGCGGCGCAGGCGCCGGCCGCAGGAGCGCCGTCATCAGCAGCATCGCGACGACCGCGAACACGACGATCGCGAAGCCGTCGAGGAACGACAGCACGTTCGCCTGCGCCCGCACCGCGCTGCCCAGCAGCGTCGCCGCCCGGCCAGCGGCGATGTCGGGGCCGGGCGCCTGCGGCAGCATCGCCTGCGTGAGCCCCGCCAGCCGCTCGGCCGCCGGGCCGCCGCTGCCGGACTGCAAATGCAGGCCGACCAGGAACGACGCCGCCTGCTCGCGGATGCGGACGTAGGTCTGCATGAAGCCGCTGCCGACCTCGCCGCCGAACAGCCGCGCGGTCTGCAACAGCGCGCCGAAGGTCAGCGCGTCCGCCGGGCGGAGATGCCGGACCATGAACAGCACCAGCGCGATCAGCGTCGCCGACTGCCCGAACGCCTGCAGGATCTGCGACGGCAGGAAGTCGTCGGAGGCCCAGGCGGACGTGATGTTGGTCGCCAGCAGGCAGGCGACGCCGATCGCGAACAGCCCGGCCGCGAGCACGTAGCGCGGATCGAGGTAGCGCAGGATGGTCGCGATCACCGGCGCGATCAGGAATTGCGGGATGGCGATCCACAGCAGCACGTCGCCGACCTGCAGCGAGCGGAAGTTCTGCACGCCGGTCAGGTATTGCGGGATGATGTAGATCGTCGCCAGGATCGCGAAGCGGTACATCACCAAAATCAGCGCCAGCAACGCGATGTTGGGCTGCCAGCAGGAACTTCAGGTTCACCCAGGGCCGCGGCGCGGTGGCCTCGCGCAACAGGAAGGCGAGGAGCAGCAGCCCGCCGCCGGCGAGCAGGCCGTTGATCAGGCCGGAATTGAGCCAATCGAGCCGGTTGCCCTGGTCGATCGCCGCGTACAGCATCGAGCACCCGGCCGCGAGATAGAACATGCCCGGGAAATCCGCCCGCAGCAGCGGATACCAGTTCACCTTGGTCCGCGGCATGCCGAAATGGATGCACACGAGCATCGGCAGCGCCAGCACGCTGCCCTGCCAGTAGATCCAGTGCCACGACAGATGGTCGAGATAGTAGCCTTCCAGCGACGCCGGGATGTTCAGCGACAATTCGAGGTTCAGCCCGTAGGCGGCGATGCCGTACGGCCAGAGTTTGGGCGGCAGGCTTTGCAGCACGAAGCCGATGGTCAGCGGGATGAACGTGCCCGAGGACACGCCGAGCACGAACTCCGCCGCGAGCAGCGTGGAGAGGTTCGGCGCGAACGGCGTCAGCGCCGACGCCAGCGTGAAGAGGCTCGCCGAGATCATCAGCACGCGGCGCGGACCGAACACGAGGCCGAGCCACGCCGAGACCGGCCCGATGCTCATCTGGCCGACCGTGGTCGCGGTGGTGATCCAGGCGCCCTCGTCGTAGCCCGCGTGCACGGCGCCGCGCAGGTCCGCGAGCCCGAAGCTGGTGACGCGGGTGAACAGCGTGGAGATCACCGCCCCGAGCAGCACCGCGGCGATGCCGACCAGCGGGCGGTTGCAGCGCGGTGCAGCGGGCGCGCCGTGATAGAGCGCGGAGGCGAGCCGCAGCGGCGCGGCGACCGCGTTCACGGGTTGTTGCCGGCGTCGGAGCCTGGCTGGGCCGAAGTGTCGATGGTCGCCTCCACCGACATGCCCGGCCGCAGCTTGTCGGCGAGCCCGGCCGCGTCGTCGATCGCGAGCTTGACCGGCAGGCGCTGCACGACCTTGGTGAAATTGCCGGTCGCGTTGTCGGGCGGCAGCAGCGCGAACTGCGAGCCGGTCGCGGGCGACCAGCCGATCACGTGGCCGCGCAGCCTCGCTGCGCCGAACGTGTCGACGCGGATCGTCGCCGGCTGGCCGACCAGCAGGTGCGTGAGCTGCGTCTCCTTGTAGTTGGCGATCACATAGAGGTGCGGCAGCGGCACCACCGAGATCACCTGCGTGCCGACCGCGACGTACTGGCCCGGGTAGACCCGGCGCTGGCTCACTTCGCCGTCGGTCGGGGCAGCGATGCTGGTGTAGCCGAGATTGATTGCGGCGAGGTCGCGCACGGCCTCGGCGGCCTTGAGGTTGGCGTGCAGCACCGTCTGCTGGGTCTGCTCGACCCCCAGTTGCCGCTGTGCCGCCTGCACCGCGGACTCCGCCTGCAAGGTCTGGGCATGCGCAAGCTGGTAGGCCGCGTCGGCCTGCTCCACCGCCTGCTCGGTGCCGGCGAGGTGGCCGAGGATCAGGTTGTGCTGACGGGTGGACTCCAGGCTGGTGCGGGTTTCGGTCGCGCGCGTGCCCTGCAGTTGCGCCTGCGCGGCAGCGATGTTGCTCTCCTGCAGAAGCTGCTGGGCGGAGAGGTTGTCGATCGCCGCCTGCGCCGCCGCCACGTTGGCGTCGGCCTGCGCAAGCTCGGCCTTGAACGGCGCGTCGTCGATCTTGACCAGCTCCTGGCCGGCCTTGACGCGGGCGAAGTCCGCGACATTGACCGCCAGCACGCGCCCCGCCACCTGCGCCGACAGCGGCGTCAGGTCGGCTTGCAGATAGGCATCGTCGGTTGATTGCGGTCCGGCGCTACCGACCCAGTTGTCCCAGTTCAGCGTGATGCCGACGACGAGCGCGATCGCCAGCAGCGCCGCGACCACGCTCGGCAACAGGTTGCGCACGCGTCCCACCCGCCGCGTTCGCACCGGCTCGCGCGCCATCGCCGGTCCGCTCAGGGTTTCCTCGTCGCTCATGACGACCTCCGCCTGGCCCGCGCGTATTCTGCGTGATCAACGGCGCACTTGGCGAGTGCCGTGCGGTAACGAAACGGCGCGGCTAGCCGCCGACCCCCATCTCGGCCACGCCGATTTCCTCGGGCCCGACCATCGGCTTTGCTTCGGTCGCCGCCTCGGCGACGCGGGTGCGGCTGCGCAGGGTCACGAACTCTTCCGCGGCCGTCGGATGGATGCCGACGGTGCGGTCGAAGTCGGCCTTCGTCGCGCCGCAGTTGATCGCGATCGACAGGCCCTGGATGATCTCCGGCGCGTCGTCGCCGAGCATGTGGGCGCCCACCACCTTCTGCGTCGCCTGATCGACCACGAGCTTCATCATCGTCTTGCGGGCGCGGCCGGTGAGCGCGTGGCGCATCGGGGTGAAGCGGGTCAGATAGATGTCGGCCGGCCCGCGTTCCGCGGCCTGGTGCTCGGTGAGGCCCACGGTTGCCAGCGGCGGGGAGGAAAACACCGCCGTCGCCACGCGGTCGAGCGTCCAGACGCGCGGACCGGGGCCGAACAGCCCCTCGGCCAGTGCGTGCCCCTCGGCGATCGCGACCGGCGTCAGGTTCAGATTGTCGGTCACGTCGCCGATCGCGTGGATGTGCGGCTGGTTGGTACGGCTGTGGCTGTCCACGATCACCGCGCCGTGCTCCCCGGTGCGAACGCCCGCCCGCTCCAGACCGAGGCCAGAGACATTCGGCCTGCGGCCGATCGCCGCGAACACCAGATCGGCGTCGATTATGGAGCCGTCCCTCAGATGCACGCGCTTGTGCGTGCCTGTGTCCTCGACCAGCTTCGGCATGGCGCTTGGGTGCAGCCGGATCCCCGCCGAGGTCATCGCCTCGGCAAGCCCGGTGCGCAGATCCTCATCGAACCCGCGCAACGGCAGCGGCCCGCGATGAACGAGGTCGACCTCGCTGCCGAGGCCATGAAAAATGCCGGCGAATTCGACGGAGATGTAGCCGGCGCCGAGCATCACCACACGGCGCGGGCGCTCCGGCAGGAAGAACGCGTCGTCGGAAATGATGCAGTGCTCGGCCCAGGGAAACGGCGGCCGCACCGGATGGCCGCCGGTCGCGATGACGATCTTGTCGGCCGTGACGCGCTTTCCGCCGACGTCCAACGCATGCGGATCGAGGAACGTCGCATGCGTTTCGAACTGCTTGACGCCCACGCCATCCAGCAGGCGGCAATAGATGCGGTTGAGCCGGGAAATTTCTGCATTTTTGTTGGCGATCAGCCGCGACCAGTCATGCGTGCCGTCGGCGCAGTTCCAGCCGAAGCCGCGCGCGTCCTGCGCGGCGTTGCCGTATTCGGCCGCCATCACCATCAGCTTCTTCGGCACGCAGCCGACATTGACGCAGGTGCCGCCCCAGAACCGCTCCTCGGCGATGCCGACGCGGGCGCCGTGCCCGGCGGCGATGCGGGCGCAGCGCACGCCGCCGCTGCCGCCGCCGATCACGAACAGGTCGAAATCGTAGGTCATGCGAGGTCTCGCAATCCGTAGCCCTCTCCGCCCCTCGGGGCGGAGAGGGGGAAGAAGGTCACGCGCCGATTCCGCCGAGGCAGAGGTACTTGATCTCCAGGTAGTCCTCGATCCCGTATTTCGAGCCTTCGCGGCCCAGACCGGAAGATTTCATGCCGCCGAACGGCGCGACCTCGGTCGAGATGATGCCCTCGTTGATGCCGACGATGCCGTATTCGAGCGCCTCGGCGACGCGGAAGATGCGGCCGACGTCGCGCGCGTAGAAATACGAGGCGAGGCCGAACTCGGTGTCGTTGGCGAGCGCGATCGCCTCGGCTTCGGTCTTGAAGCGGATCAGCGGCGCGACCGGGCCGAAGGTTTCCTCGCGGAAGATCATCGCCTCGCGCGGCACGTTCACCAGCACCGTCGGCTGGAAGAAGTTGCCGCCGAGCGCATGCGACTTGCCGCCGAGCGCGACTTTCGCACCGTGCGCCAGCGCGTCGTCGATGTGTTCGCGCACCTTGGCGACGGCGGCCTGGTTGATCAGCGGCCCCTGCGTGACGCCGGGCTCCATGCCGTTGCCGACCTTCAGCTTCTCGACGGCAGCAATCAGTTTTGCGGTGAACGCCTCGTACACGCGGTCCTGCACCAGCAGGCGGTTGGCACAAACACAAGTCTGGCCGGTGTTGCGGTATTTGCTGGCGATCGCGCCCTTCACGGCTTCGTCGAGATCGGCGTCGTCGAACACGATGAACGGCGCGTTGCCGCCCAGCTCCATGCTGGTTTTCTTCACGGTCGGCGCGCACTGCGCCAGCAGTTTCGCACCCACCTCGGTCGATCCGGTGAAGGTGAGCTTGCGCACCAGCGGATTGGAAGTCAGCTCGGCGCCGAGTTCGCCGGCCGGGCCGGTGATGACGTTGCAGACGCCCGGCGGGAAGCCGGCGCGCTCGGCGAGCGCGGCGATGGCGAGCGCGGAAAACGGCGTCTGGCTCGCCGGACGCACCACGCCGGTGCAACCGGCGGCCCAGCCCGGCCCGGTTTTCCGGGTGATCATCGCGGCCGGAAAGTTCCACGGCGTAATGGCGACAAAAACGCCGATCGGCTCCTTCTGCACGATGATGCGGCGGCCGCGCAGGTTCTGCGGAATGGTGTCGCCGTAGATCCTTTTTCCCTCCTCAGCGAACCATTCGATGAAGCTCGCGGCGTAGGAAATCTCGCCGCGGCTCTCGGCCAGCGGTTTTCCCTGTTCCGCGGTCATGATCACCGCGAGGTCGTCGGCATTGGCGAGCATCAGGTCGTTGAGTTTGCGCAGGATCGCCGCGCGCTCCTTGCCGGTGTGGGCGCGCCAGCCGGGCTGGGCGCGGTGCGCGGCTTCGATCGCACTGCGGGTCTCGGCGGTGGACAGCGCAGGAACGGTGCCGATCACCTCGCCGGTCGCCGGGTTCCTGACCTCGATCGTGCGGCCACTGGCCGCCTCGACCCATTTGCCGTCGACGTGGTTGGCCTGCCGGAACAGGCTCGGGTCCTTCAGCGGCAGCGGCGCGGTCTGGTTGAGCATGGCAATTCCTCCGATCGCAGGTCGCCCACACATAGGCTGCACTCCGCTGGATGTCAGCCGGCGCCGGTGTGCTAGGGTTTCGCCTTCCGATCGATGAGGCACACACAGATGCTCGGACACGCCAACGCACGACGCGCCCTCGGCCGCCTCGCTTTCGCGCTGCTCGCCGCCGCGGGGCTGGCCGGCGCCGCGGCGGCGCAGACCGTGCCGACCTACCACGGCACCGCCGACCGCTCCGGGCTCTACGTGACCCCTGGGCTGAGCTGGACGACGGCCGCGAACGTCGCGCCGGACACGGGCTTCAGCGGAAAGATCTCGGGCAACGTCTATGCGCAGCCGCTGTACTGGCTGCCGTCCGGCGCGACGAGCGGGCAGATCATCGTCGCGACCGAGTCGAACACCGTCTATTCGCTGCAGGCGGCGACCGGCGCGGTGGTCTGGCAACTGACCCTCGGCACCCCGGTGACCGGCGGGCTGCCGTGCGGCAACATCGACCCGCTGGGCATCACCGGCACGCCGGTGATCGACCCGGCCAGCGGCACGCTCTACCTCGATGCGATGGTGCAGGAGCGAAACGGCCCGCAGCACCAAGTGTTCGCGATCGACCTCGCCACCGGCAAGGTGCTCTCCGGCTGGCCGGTCGACGTGAAGGCCGGCATCAATGCGCTGGATCGCGCCTTCGCGGTTCCCGTCCAGGGCCAGCGCAGCGCGCTGACCATCGTCGGGGGGCAGGTGTTCGTGACCTACGGCGGCCTCGCCGGGGACTGCCTGCTCAACAAGAACGGCGTGACCTTCGCGTATCACGGCGTCGTCGTGCAGCTGCCGCTCGGGACGCCGCAGATCACCGCCTTCTGGCGCACGCGGGCGCAACGAGGCGGCATCTGGTCACAGAGCGGCATCGCCTACGACGGACAGTCGATGTTCGTCGCCACCGGCAACACCAGCGGCACGACCGTCTGGGGCGACGGCGAGGCGGTGATCCGGATGCGCCCGGGGCTCACGCATTATATCGGCGCGGCGAACTACTACACGCCGAGCAACTGGCACGATCTCGACGACGGCGACACCGACCTGGGCGGCACCGGGCCGATCCCGGTCGACGTGCCCAACCCCGGCGGCAAGGTGCTTCGCGAGCTGGTCCAGCTCGGCAAGGATGGCAACGCCTATGTTCTCGACCGCGAGAATCTCGGCGGCATTGGCGGACAGGTCGCGGTCACGCATGTCTCGCCCAATGAAATCCACACCGCCGGTGCGCGCTTCCCAACCGCGACGGCCGCGATGGTGGCGTTCGGCGGGCAGGGCGCCGCGTGCCCGGCGGGCCAATCCGGCAGTCTGACCATGCTGGCGATCACCGCGAGCCCGACCGCGCCGATCAGCACCGCCTGGTGCGCCGACCAGGGCGGCGCCGGTTCGCCGATCGTCACCACGACGGACGGCACCAGCGACCCGATCGTGTGGGCCGTGGATTCGCAGGGCGGCAACCAGTTGCGCGGGTTTCGCGGCACCGACGGCACGCAGCTCTATGCCGGCGGCAATCTGAGCGGGCTGCAAAGCTGGATCACGATCCTGGCCGCGGAGGGGCGGTTCTACGTCGCCGGGAGCAACCAGGTGTACGCGTTCACCTGGTGAGGCGGTGCATTCGGCCGGGTTTCCGCCGGTCGCCAACGGGGATGCGCGCGTCCTGATCCTGGGCTCGCTGCCGGGAGCGGTCTCGCTGGCGCGCCGGCAATACTACGCCCAGCCGCAGAACGCATTCTGGCGGATCATGGGCGAACTGGCCGGCGCGGCGCCGGCGCTGCCGTATGCGGAGCGGCTGGAGCGGCTGAGCGCGGCCGGGATCGCGGTGTGGGACGTGTGCGCCAGCGGCTTCCGGCCCGGCAGCCTCGATGCGTCGATCGATCGCGCCAGCGTCACGCCGAACGATTTTGTTGCGTTCCTGCCGGCGCATCCGCGGATCGCGCTGATCGGCTGCAACGGCGGCACGGCGGCGGCACTGTTCGAACGCCTGGTGGCACCCGGCCTGCCGGAACGGTCCCGCGCCATTCGGAGGGTGGTGCTGCCGTCCACCAGCCCAGCGCACGCGGCGATGCGGTTCGAGGACAAGCTGCGGCGCTGGCGCGAGGCACTGGAGGCGGATTGTTCCGCGCGCTAGCGCCCATGTGATCGAAGTGCGTCGGCAACGGCGTCTGGCAACTTCACCCCCGGAAACCACGTAGCGAAGATAGCCCAAACGGGCATCGGGGAAGGGGGGCCTCACAATGCTGAAATCGCTGATTGCGGCACTGGCACTGCTGCTCGCCGCGCCGGCCGCGCTGGCGCAGCCGCAGGCGCCGCAAGGCGTCGGCGGCGGCCCGCAGCAGGTCGAGCCGATGCTCGAGACCCGGATCGGCCCGTTGTTCTCGGCCCCGCTCGGCGACGACCATCTGTTCGGCGACTGGGGCGGCGCGCGCACCTGGCTCTCGGACCACGGCATCGACCTGCGGCTGAACTGGCTCACGGAAAATGCCGGCAACGTCAGCGGCGGCCAGAGGCAGGGCTTCGACTTCAGCGGCCAGGTCGCGCTCGAAATCGATCTCGACTTCGGCAAGATCGCCAACCTGCCCGGCTTCGCCGTCCACTCGATGATCGTGAACGGCAACGGCCGCAGCACCAGCCAGGACTACATCAACGACGACCTCGATGCGGTGCAGGAAATCTACGGCGGCCGCGGCAACGTCATCGCGCACCTCGTGTACCTGTATGGCGAGTGGGCCGCCAACGACGATCGCATCGACGTCGCAGGCGGCTGGCTGCCGGTGGGGACGTATTTCGCGACCTCGCCGCAGGTACTGCGACTTCATGAACGTGCATCATCTGCGGCAACCCGCATCCCATTCCGAACTACCCCGGGGAGGAGGACTGGCCGGCGGCGACCTGGGGCGGGCAGGTCCGCTATCTGCCGACGCCGCAGACCTACGTCATGGCCGGGCTGTTCGAAGTGAAGCCGACGGTCGGCGGGCCGTCGGGCTGGAACCTGGGCTGGAACGGCACCACCGGCGCCAGCATCCCGGTGGAAATCGGCTGGCAGCCCTATTTCGGGCCGAACCACCTCGTCGGGCACTACAAGTTCGGGTTCGACGAGGACACCTCCGGCTATTCGGATCTGTTCTATGATACCAGCGGCAGCCCGCTCGCGCTGACCGGCGAGCCGGGCGCGCGTCGCGACGGGCGGCGGACGTACTATGTGCTGCTCGACCAGATGCTGATGCGCACCGGCAAGGGCGAGACCGACGGGCTGATCGCGTTCGCCGGCTGGATCCACGCGGACCAGGATGTCTCGCCGCTGGAGAACCACTTCTTCGCCGGGTTCACCGACACGGCGGCCGCGATCGGCCGGCCGCAGGATACGTGGGGGTTCAACTGGAACTGGTTCGCGGTGAGCAACTCGCTGACCAGCACGCAGCAACTGGAGCAGGAATTCGGCCTGCCGCTGACCGGCGGCGGGCTGGGCACCCCGGCCGGGATCCAGACGCACGAGCAGACGCTGGAATTGATGTACACGGCGCAGGTCTATACCGGCGTGAGCGTCATGCCGGACATCCAGTACATCATGAACCCCGGCGGCACCTCGGCGATCCGCAATGCGCTGGCACTGGGGTTCCGCACGAACATTTCATTCTGACACGCGCATTCACCGGCAAGGCGTCGCGGGCAGCACCTTTTCCATGCGGAAGTTCGTGAAGTGCTGGCCGCGCTTTTCGACCGACTGGCGGGCGATGACGGAGAACCCGCGCCTCTCGAAGAACGGGCGCGCGGTGATGCTGGCTTCGGTAAAGATTCGGCGCAGTCCCTGAGTGCACGCGGCCGCCTCGACGGTTGCCAGCAGCGCGGTCGCGATGCCGGCGCGCTGATGCGCGGGGTGGACGAACATCATGTCGAGATGGCCGTCCGGCTCCAGGTCGGTGAAGCCGACGACGGTTTCGCGCATGATGGCCACCCAGGTTGGCCGGCTCAGGCGCCGCGCGGCCCAGGCGTCGCGATCGACCTGCGCCCAGGCATCGATCTGCGCCGGAGTGTAGTCGCGCGCCGCGATTTCCCGTATTGCGCCGATGAAGACGGCGATTACCGCGTCGAGGTCGGGGGGTTGATAATCCCGCATCCTCATTCCATCGGCACCGCGTCCGGCATATCCCGAGGTGCCGCAGACAATTGCAGCCGGAGCGCCCGGATCACCCGCAGCACGGTCGCCAGTTCGGGGTTGCCGGTGGAACTGAGCGCCCGGTACAGACTTCTCGCGGGACACACCGGCACGGAGCGCCACCTCGCTCATCCCGCGGGCGCGCGCCACCACACCGAGGGCATCGGCAACAAACGCCGGGTCATTGGTCGCCAGAGCTTCGCTCATGTAGGCGGCAGCGGCTTCATCGCCGTCCAGGTAGTCGGCCGGATCGAACGGCGCGGTGCTGACTTTTGTCATTCAACCTCCTTGGCGAGACGCTTCGCTTGCGCAATATCGCGCGCCTGTGTCGCCTTGTCGCCGGCACAGAGAAGGATCACCAGCACGGCGTTACGCTGTACGAAATAGACCCGGTAACCGGGTCCTTCGTGGATCCGAAGTTCGCTGACACCCTCGCCGACCGGGCGCACGTCCCCGAAAGTGCCAAACGCCAACCGCTGGATGCGCGCCGCGATCCTGGCGCGTGCCCGACTGTCGCGGAGCTTCCGCAGCCACGCAGCAAAGACCGCCGTCTGCCGGATTTCTGTCAACCGGACGATATGTAGCCCATAGGCTACAACACCGCAACCGGCGCGCTACTCCACCGTCACCGACTTCGCCAGATTGCGCGGCTGGTCGACGTCGGTGCCCTTCAGTACCGCCACGTGATAAGCCAGCAACTGCACCGGGATCGCGTACAGAATCGGCGCGACGAACGGGTCGACCGTCGGCAGCACCACCGTCTCCGTCGCGATGCCCTTCAACTTCGCGGCGCCCGCCTCGTCGCTGAACACGATGATCTGGCCGCCGCGCGCTGCCGCTTCCTGCAGGTTCGACGCGGTCTTCTCGAACAGCGGGCCGGAGGGCGCGATCGCGATCACCGGCACGCTGCGGTCGATCAGCGCGATCGGGCCGTGCTTCATCTCGCCCGCCGCATAGCCCTCCGCGTGGATGTAGCTGATCTCCTTGAGCTTCAGCGCGCCCTCCATCGCGATCGGGAAGCAGGAACCGCGGCCCAGATACAGCACGTCGCGCGCCTCGGCGATGCGGCCGGCGAGCCGCCTGATATGCTCGTCGTGGTCCAGCACCGCGGCGGCGCGCCGCGGCACCTCCAGCAATGCGGCCGTGACTTTTGCTTCCTGCTCGGCCGTGAGCGCGCCGCGCGCCCGGCCGGCGGCGAGCGCGAAACAGGCCAGCACCGCGAGTTGCGCGGTGAACGCCTTCGGTACTGGCGACCCCGATCTCCGGCCCCGCGACCGTGCCCAGCACCGCGTCGCTCTCGCGCGCGATCGAGCTTTCCGGGACGTTCACCACCGAGAGCACCTTCGCGCCCTCGCCCTTGAGGTAGCGCAGCGCCGCCAGCGTGTCGGCGGTTTCGCCGGACTGGCTCACCAGCAGTCCGAGATTGCCTGCCTCGGCCGGCGGGTTGCGGTAGCGGTATTCGCTGGCCACGTCCGCGTCCGTGGGGATGCGCGCCACCGTCTCCAGCCACCAGCGCCCGACCAGCCCGGCGTAGAACGCCGAGCCGCAGGCGGTGACGGTGATCCGCTTGATCGCGTCGAGCGCGAACGGCAGTTCCGGCAGCACCACGGCCCGGCTGCGCGGGTTGATCATCTGCCGCAGGGTGTCGCCGAGCACCGCCGGATGCTCGTGCAGCTCTTTTTCCATGAAGTGGCGGAAATTGCCTTTTCCCGATGCCGCCCCGGTGAGCGCGGTACGCCGAATGGCCCGTTCGACCCTGTTGCCCTCGGCATCGAAGAAGCGGGCTTCAGTCCGGGAAATCGCCGCCCAGTCGCCGTCTTCGAGATAGGCAATCCGCTGGGTCAGCGGCGCCAGCGCCAGCGCATCGGAGCCGACGAACATTTCCTGCTCGCCGAACCCGACCGCCAGCGGCGGGCCGTGGCGGGCGCCGATCACCAGGTCAGCGTCGGCCGCGAACACCATCGCCAGCGCATATGCGCCTTCGAGCCGCCCGAGCGCGAGCCGCGCCGCTTCCTCCGGCGCATGGCCCTGCTGCAGCAGCAGGTCGACGAGCTGCACCACGGTTTCCGTGTCGGTCTCGGTGACGAAGGTCTGCCCCTCGCGCTCCAGCTCCTCGCGCAGCTCGGCGTGGTTCTCGATGATGCCGTTGTGGACGACGGCAACCCGGCTGGTGGCGTGCGGATGCGCGTTGGTCTCGTTCGGCACGCCGTGCGTCGCCCAGCGCGTGTGGCCGATCCCGGTGGTGCCGTGCAGCGGGTGCTCCTTCAGCGCGGCCGCGAGATTGCCGAGCTTGCCGGCGGCGCGGCGGCGATCGATCGCGCCGTCGGCGACGGTCGCGATGCCGGCGCTGTCGTAGCCGCGGTATTCGAGCCGCCGCAGCGTCTCCATGATGATCGGCACCGCCTCGGCGCCGCCGACCACGCCCACGATGCCACACATCAGCGCTTCTCCTTGCGGGCCTTGGCCGCCGCGCGGAACAACGCCGCCCGCCCCGGCTTGGTTTCCTGCCGGGCGCGGCCGAACGCCATCGCGTCCGGCTCGACCGCGTCGGTGATCACGCTGCCGGCGGCGATGAACGCGCCGTCGCCGACCGTCACCGGCGCCACCAGCACGCTGTCGGAACCGACGAACACGCCGGCGCCGATCCGGGTGCGGTGCTTCTCGAAGCCGTCGTAATTGCAGGTGATGGTGCCGGCGCCGATGTTGGTTTTTGCGCCGATTTCCGCGTCGCCAAGATAGGTCAGGTGATTCGCCTTGGCGCCGTCGCCGAGCACGGTGTTTTTCAGTTCGACGAAATTGCCGACATGCGCGCCGGCGCCGACATCCGCGCCCGGCCGCAGCCGCGCAAACGGGCCGACGATCGCTCCTGCGCGCACCCGGCAGCCGACGAGGTGGGAAAACGCATTTATTTCCACGCCGCCCTCGACGGTGACGCCCGGTCCGAAAACCACGTTCGGCCCGATCGTGACGTCCGGCGCGAGCAGCGTGTCGGCGGCAGAAAAACCGTGTCGGGCGCGGTCATGGTGACGCCGGCCTCCAGCGCGGCGCGCGCGCAGCCGGCGCTGCACCACCGCCTCCGCCTCCGCGAGTTCCGCGCGCGAGTTGATGCCGCGCAATTCCTCGAACGGCGCCTCGACATAGGCGACCCGCTCGCCCTCGGCGCGCGCCAGCCCGACCACGTCGGTCAGGTAGTATTCGCGCTTGGCGTTGTCGTTGCGGACCGCGGCGAGCCAGTGCGCCATCCGCTGCGCCGGCGCACAGAACACGCCGGCGTTGCACAGCCCGACCGCGCGCTCGGTCGCGTTCGCGTCCGCCCATTCGACGATGCGCTCGACGAAGCCGTCGCCGCCGAGCACGCGGCCGTAGCGGCCCGGGTCGTCCGGCCGCATCGCCAGCAGCGCGAGGCCGACATCGCCACGCTGCCGCCGCTCCAGCAACGCGCGAAACGTTTCCGACAGGATCAGCGGATTGTCGGCATACAGCACCGCGACCTCGCCCGTGCCGAAGTGCGCTGCCGCCTGCAATGCGGCGTGCGCGGTGCCAAGCCGTTCGTCCTGCACCACCACCGGATGCTGCGCCGCCAGTTTTTCGACCTGCGGCATGTCCGGCCCCACGACCACGACAATGCGGTCGAACACCGGAAGAAGACTGCCGACCAGGTGGCGCAGCATCGGCTGGCCGGCGATCGGGTGGCAGGCCTTCGGCAGCGCCGACTTCATGCGGGTGCCGAGGCCGGCGGCGAGGATCACGGCGGTTGCGGACATTTTCTTGTTCCTGACGACACTGCTGCTAGCGGCGGCCGGCTGGCCATGTCAAAGCCTTGCGGATCACGCTTTCTTTCCGCCGGCAACGCCGCCGGCACCGGGAGAAACAAGCATGGCCCGTTGCCTGGTCGCCGACCTCGACGGAACACTGGTCGAACTCGGCGCCGGACCTGGCCGCGGCGGTGAATCGGCTGATGCGGGCGCGCGGGTTGGCGCCGTTTGCGGTGTCCGAGGTGACGGCGATGGTGGGCGACGGGGTGCACCTGCTGCTGCAACGCGCCTTCGCGGCCCGCGGTTCCGCGGCGGCGCAGGCCGACGAAGCCGCCTACGTCGCCGACTACGGCGCGAATTTCGCGGTGGCGACGCGCCCGTTCCCCGGGGTGCTGCCGGCGTTGCGGCAATTGGCCGATGCCGGCTGGACGATGGCGGTCTGCACCAACAAGCCGGCCGCGATCGCCCGCGACGTGCTCGCCGCCAACG
The DNA here is from genome assembly GCA_963697635.1 of uncultured Solirubrobacterales bacterium. Lineage (GTDB taxonomy): Bacteria > Pseudomonadota > Alphaproteobacteria > Acetobacterales > Acetobacteraceae > CAJCJG01. The sequence continues at coordinate 233,008 of CAVOOS010000031.1, forward strand.
GGCTTGGCGGATTTTTCAAGGGCATCGGCGGCGGCGACAGTTTTCCGTCGCGAAAACCCGAGCCGGCGCACCTGCTGGCGACGATCGCCGCGGCCGGCGCCGACCCGGCGCGGGCGGTGATGCTCGGCGACCACCGCAACGACATCCTGGCGGCCGCCGGCGCCCGCGTGCCCAGCGTGTTCGCGGCGTGGGGCTACGGGCCGTTGGCGATGGGCAAGGACGCCACTGCCGTCGCCCGCAGCTTCGCCGAGGTGCCGAGGATCGTGGAACGGTTGGTGACGCGATAGCCGGGGCCGCTCACAGCCCGAGTTGCAGCCGCACAACCCGCATGACGGCTTCGAGATCATCTCGCGAGAGCGTGCCAAGGCGTCGTTGCAGCCGGCGTTTGCTCACCGTGGCGATCTGGTCGGCCATCGCTTTGCGACGTTCGCCATTCAACGTGACGTAGGCTTCGGCGGGGTAGAGCCGCTCGACCTGGCTCGAGATCGGGACGACCTGGACGCGGTTCAGCGCCGTGTTCGCGATATCGATGCTCAGCACTGCGGCCGGGCGGGTTTTCTGGATCTCGCCGCCGATCGAAGGGTCGAACGCAACCAGCCAGACCTCGCCCCGCTGCGGCGATGCCTCAGCGGGCACGTCGGGGTTCGTCAGCCGAATCGGCGACAAGCCCCTCGCTCCACGCCTCGGCTTCGGCCTCGCGGTCCTCGTCGGCGGCCATCGCGGCGTAGCCGTCGGCCAGCGCCCGGCCGACGACGTGGGGGCGCGCCAGGTCGTTCAGGAAGCGACTGATGCGGCGCCGGCCGATGACGCTGTGCAGGCCGCTATAGACCTCGGCGTCGACGGTTATCGTGAGCTTTCTGTGCATGGAACCCTCTACACGTATTCCAATACGTCTGCCGACGGACCGAAAGCAAGCCGAACCCAGCGGTCGGAGTGGACAAAGCGAGCCCCGCGGGGAAAAAAATCCTCGGCGGTCCGTCGTTAGCCTGCTTGACGACGACGATGAATCGGATCATGGATAACATCGCTAACGCGAATTATGCCGACAAAGTTATGTTTTGTCGGCGATTCCGACGGCTGATCTCGGCCCTTTCGATCGTGATCGATGCAGTCGCCTTGGGCATCCCGAGGTATGACTGCTGACGGAAGCTGCGCACATCGCGGACTGTCCCGTGCATCCAGGGAGTGGCAAATGATCGGAAAACTAACGGGTTCGCTGACGATTCTGCTCGCCGCGTCGGCACCCGTAGCCAACGCCCAAATTCAAAACCCGCTGTTCAATAGCTTCTTGAACGGCATACAACAGCTGCAGCAGCAGCAAGCTCGCCCTCAGCAACAACCACAGTATCAGCAGCAGCCGCCCGCGCAGCAACCGGCACAGCAGCAGCGGCTCGGTCAGCAGCAGCCGCCGCCGCAGCAACAACGGGAACAGTTGCGGGCGCAGGCCGACGCCAAGGCGAAGGTCGAGGCGAAGGCCAGGGCCGACGCGCTGGAGCGCCGGACCCGCGAGGCTGCCGCCAAGCTCCGCGGCGACCCGGCGCTGGTGGCCGTGCTCGGCGCCGACAAGCGCGATGTGACCGCGCTGATCGTCGGCAAGGACACGCGCAACGTCGTGCGCAATATGCAGGGCGACCCGGCGTTCCAGCAGAAGACCTCGGCGTGCCTGCCGTTCGGCGGCATCGCATCAGAGCCTGGCACGCCCGAATCGCGGTTCCTCGCCGACGCCAAGGCCGCGATCGAACGCAAGGGCGGCGCCGCGATCGGCATGACGCTTTGCGACCCGGCCGAGCTCGGCCGCTACGACCTCGTCATCTTCTCGGCCGAGCAGGTGGCGACCGGCTCTGCGGGCGCGCTGTCGGCGGTGATCCATGCGCTCAAGACCCGGCAATTCGTGAGCTACACGACATTCACGACCGCCGCGTTCGACGCCGAGGAGCAGGCCAGGAACGCCGCCGCCCAGGCCGAGGAGGCGCGCAAGGCCGCCGCGCGCGAAGCGGCCGAGGCCGACTTCCAGGCGCGCGACGCCAGCGCCGTGTCCGCGATCTACGCGACCTCGCCGGCCCCGGTCGTGTGCCTGATCGCCACAACCGACGTCGACGGCCTGCGGTATCTGCTGAAACGGCCGGACTCGCCGTTTGCCGACGTGGTGGCGGCCAGCAGCGCGATCCGCGAGCTGGCCTCCGCGGATGCGATCTTCATCGCGTTCAAGACGCACGGCTGCGCCGCCGCCGTCGCCCCGGCCGGCGTGCTGCAACCGGTCGTGGCGGCGCTGCACCGCGACGGCGTCGACATCCAGTTGCACGCCGCGACCATCGCGGGCGACCGGCTCGCGGGCTGGAAGGATTTGTCGGCCCAGGACGCCGCCGAGAGCCAGCGCAAACTCGCGCTCGCGGCGGAACAGCGCCAGGGCGAGGACGCCGCCCGGCGCGACGAACTCGCGCGCGACAGGGCGCTGATTGAGCCGAAAGCCGATGCGGTCCGCGATCGGTTTGTCGTGCTGCTCCGGCGGCACATGGACAGTGTGCGGGCGGAACTCCAGGCGACCGCCGAGCGCGCGAAGACCGGCAAAGTGCTGACACAAGAGGAGCAGGCGGCGGAGTTCGACAAATTCGCCGGCGAACGGCTGGACCCGGGGTTCCGGCTTTGGAGCGCGCAATTCGCCAGGCAGGTCGAGGAGGGCTGGCAGTTCGACGATATCCGGCCGGCGCTCGCGGATTTCGGGCGGGCGCAATGGCGCTCGCGCAACGCTCGACGCGGCAGCGGTCGAAGTGGAGTTCCCCGCCGTCAACCGGCTGATCGGCGAGCGCCAGACGGGGTGCTTCGCGTTCGTCTGGATCGACGATCCGGAATTCAGCTTCATGCGGCAAACCCAGGCAATTCCGTGCGAAGGCTATGACAAGGCGTTTGCGGCCTGGTCGCAGGCGAACGGCTTCGTCTCGGAATGGAAGCTGCCGCCGACCGCCGGTCCTGCTCGGCCGCCGCTCCAGGCCACGGCCGCGGGCAACTGAGCGCGGCGAGGCGTTAGCCGCGCCCAAGGCGAGTGCTACAAGACCGGATGCCACAGACGACCCGGCTTTCCCCGACCGAAGTTGCGCAGGCACGCGAGCGCCGGCTGGTCGCCATGCGGTTGCAGGAGATCGAGGGCAACCCGCTCAGCCCGGATCAGGTCGCGATGTTCGAGATGTTCGAGCGCGAGGCCTGGACGCATGAGCGGCGGCTTGCCTACATCCCCGACAGGGCACGGGCGCCTGCCGCCGAGTGAGCGACAAGAGCCGCGGCGGCTGAACTCGCCTACCCCACCCCCGCCGCCACCGCGATCCCGAACGCGCCCGCGACCAGCCCGAGCGCGCCGGCGATGCCGGCCAGCAGCCACATCCGCGTCACCACCGAGACCGACGCCAGCACGATCGCGATCTGCAGCGCGCTGACCACGCTTTCGAACCGGTGATAGGTGTGCCCCTGCTCGTCGCGCACCCGCTCCTCGGCTTCCGCCTGGGCACGCAACTGCTTTCTGCCCAGCGTCTTGTCGTCGTCGTCGAGCCGGGCGCGCTCGGCCGCGGTCGCCGCGGCGCGCTTGCGCACCTCCGGGTCGGCCGCGTTCGGCAGACTGTCGAGCAGGTCCACCTGCTGCCCGGCCAGCGCCGAGCGCAGCGTTTTCGCCTGATAGAACGCCCAGGTGTCGCTGCTGGAGATGTAGTGCGCCAGATAGTCGTTCTGTGCGCTCTTCTCGCCCATCTCGGCCAGCGCGAGGCCGGCCGCGAGCGCGGAAATCAGCACCGCCACGCGCCGCGCGGCGCTGTCGTTGTGCGCGGGGTGCGCGGCGTTGGCTTCGTGCGCGTGCTCCAGACCCTGCTGCGCCTGCTCGATGCTCTCGCTCATGTGCCGACCGTCGCCCCAAACCGGCTGCGGGCTTAGCCGATCCCACCGGGCGCGGTCCACTTGCCGCGCGGCGACCCGGGCGCATGGCCGATCCGCCACACCAGGCCGCCGGAGCCGGCCACGCGAGAGGCTCGCGGCATCGGCATGTCGAGGAACCTGTTGATCGAGGCCGCCGGGCGGCCCATTGATCAGGGGTCGATTGGGCAGCCCCGGGGCACAATGCCGCCGGCGGCGAGCGTGTGGCTGGTGCGATGGCCGGGTATACGGGCGACGCCAGCCTGCCGGCGCAGCCCGGCGGGTGGCGGGCGCGATTGCTCCGCGGGCTGGCCGCGGCACGCGGCCGCGGCAATGGCGTGCCCGCGACCGCGGCCGTGCGGCCGCGCCGGCCGCTGCGCGAATGGCTGCTGCACGCGCCCGGCAAGCTGCGCGCGCTGGTGCGCACCGACGAGGTGTGGCTGGTGGTGCTGGCCGGTATCGCCGGGCTCGCGGCCGGACTTTGCGTCGTCGCGATGGGCGTGATCGCGCAGACGTCGCACGAACTCTTGTACGGCCTGCCGCCAGGCGAGCGTCTGAGCGGGCAGCTTGCGCTCGATCCGCTGCGTACCTACGCGGCCCTCGGCGGCGGCGGGCTGCTGGTCGGGCTGTTCGGTCTCGCGGTGATGCGCTGGCGGCCGACCCGCGCGATCGACCCGATCGAGGCGAACGCGCTCTACGGCGGGCGCATGTCGCTGTACGACAGCCTGATCGTGGTCGCGCAGACGCTGATCTCCAACGGCGTCGGCGCCTCGGTCGGGCTGGAGGCGGGCTACGCGCAGATCGGGTCCGGGCTCGCCTCGAAGCTCGGCGACCGGTTCCGGCTGCGGCGCAACGACCAGCGCCTGATGGTGGGGTGCGGCGCCGCGGGCGCCATCGCCGCCGCGTTCAACGCGCCGCTGACCGGGGCGTTCTATGCGTTCGAGCTGGTGATCGGCACCTACTCGCTGGCAACGCTCGCCCCTGTCATGGCGGCCTCGATCGTCGCCGTGGTGGTCACCCGCATGCTGTCGCCGCAGGAATACGGGTTCGAGGTGCAGCTGCCGACGGTGATCCCGGCGCTCGACTACCTGCCGATGCTGGGGCTCGGCATCATCGCGGCGCTGGCCGGCATCGGCATCATGTATGGCGTCACGCTCGCCGAGCAGGCGTTCCGCGCGACCCGCGTGCCGGCGTGGCTGCGGCCGGCGGTGGGCGGGCTCGCGGTCGCGTCGCTGGCGATGGCCTCGCCGCAGGTGCTCTCGGCCGGCCACGCGGCACTCGCGTTCGGGCTCGACGCGCCGTATCCGCTGCGCCATCTCGCGCTGCTGTTCCTGCTGAAGGCGGCGGCCTCGGCGATCTCGCTCGGCTCCGGCTTCCGCGGCGGCCTGTTCTTCGCCTCGCTATTCCTGGGCGCGCTGATCGGCAAGTTGTTCGCGGGGCTGCTGGCGATGGCGACCATCACCTACGCGGTGCCGCCGGTGGTGCTGGGGCTCGTGGGCATGAGCGCGCTCGCCGTCGCGATCGTCGGCGGGCCGCTGACGATGGCGTTCCTGGCGCTCGAAAGCACCGGCAGCCTGCCGCTGACGGTCGCGGTGATGCTCGCCGCCGTCGTCTCCTCGATCACGGTGCGCCGCACCTTCGGCTACAGTTTCGCGACCTGGCGCTTCCACCTGCGCGGCGAGGCGATCCGCAGCGCCGTCGATATCGGCTGGGTGCGCAACCTGACGGTCGGGCGGATGATGCGCCGCGAGGTGCGGCTGGTGCGCGCCGACTCGACGATCGCCGCGTTCCGTCGCGACGTGCCGCTCGGCGCCACCACGCGCGTCGTCGCGGTGGATGCGGCGGACCGCTACGCCGGCATCGTGCTGGTGCCGGAGGCGCACGCCCCGGATGCCGACGAGACCGCGAAGCTGCCGACCATCCTGCACTACGTCGACGACATGCTGACGCCGCAGATGACGGTCAAGGATGCCGCGAGCCTGTTCGAGCGCGCCGAGGCCGATGCGCTCGCGGTGGTCGACAACCCGGACAGCCGCCGCGTGATCGGCCTGCTCACCGAAGCCTACGCGCTGCGCCGCTACAGCGAGGAACTGGAGCGGCGCAGGAAGGAGTTGTCGGGGGAGTAGCGGCTAGCGCTTGTCGTCCACTTTCGCGCCGTCGAGCGCCGCACCGTCCAGCGTCGCCTCATGCCGCGACTTGTCGGCGCGATCCGCCTGCTTCGCGGCGCCGCTGCGCCCGTGCCGCACCCGGTTCTCCGCCGCCAGCTTCGCCGCGGCTTCGCGCTCGCGCTGCTTCCTGATCTTGCGCAGGTTGATGATCTCGCCCATGCCGCCATCCTTGACCGCGCCGCCGCCGCATTGCAAGGAGCACCCTTCAGCGCGAAGGACGCCAAGGTGGCAGAGCAGCGGACGCTCGCGGCCTTTGCCAAGCATCTTGGCTAGGGCCGGCCGCCGATCGCCGGCGCGGCCACAGGGGTGACGGCGCGCCGGCCCGGGCCTTCCTGGCAGGTCCGCCGACCCGCCCCGTGGCTGACTTGGCTTGCAGCCGTCGCGGTGCTGCTGCTGCGCGATCCCGGTGCGCTGCTGCACGCCGAGTTCTGGGCCGAGGACGGCTGGATTCTGGTTTCCGGACGCCTACGCCGCCGGCTGGCACTCGCTGCTGTGGCCGCGCGCCGGCTACCTGCAGACCGCCTCGAGGCTGGCGGCACTCGTGGTGCAGCCGCTGCCGCTGGCCTGGGCGCCGACGCTGTTCGCCGCGGTCGCCCTGGCGGTGCAGGCACTGCCGCCGGCGTTCCTGCTCAGCCGGCGCATGGACCGCGCCTGGCCGAGCGTCCCGGGGAGGATGCTGTTCGCGCTGCTGTACGTCGCGCTGCCGAACAGCTTCGAGGTGTCCGCCAACCTGACCAACGCGCAGTGGCAGTTGGCCGTGCTCGGCTTCCTTGTGCTGGTAAGCGCGCGGGCGGAGGCATGGTCCCGCCGCGTTTTCGACGCGCTGGTGCTGGGGCTGTCCGGGCTCAGCGGGCCGATCTGCCTGTTCCTGCTGCCGGTTGCCGCCTGGCGCTGGCGCGAGGATCGCGACCGGCAGACGGCGTGGCGCGCCGCCATCGTGGGCGCCTGCGTGGTGGCGCAGGGCGGCTGCCTGCTGGCGACCATGCACGCCGACCGGTCCGCTGCTCCGCTCGGCGCGGCACCCGCAACCCTCGCCCGCATCGTCGCGCTGCAGATCTTCCTGGGCGCATTGCTGGGCACCCGGCTGTGCCGCGACCTCGCCGGCAGCCCGGTCTGGACGCTGGACGCGGTGCCGATCCTGCTGGCGCTGGCGGGAGGGCTGATCTCGGCGATGGCGCTGCGGCACGGCTCGCCGCTGCTGCGCAAGGCCGCATGCGTCGCCGGCGCCCTGTTCGCGGCAGCCCTTTGGCACCCGCAGGTGAGCCTGGCGGAGCCGCAATGGCTGACGATGACGCGGCCGGGAGCGGGCCAGCGATACTATTTCATCCCGATGCTGGTCTGGCTCGGCGTGCTGTTGACGCTGGCCGCGTCCGAAGCACGGGCGCGGCGCTGGCCGGCGCTCGCGCTGCTGCTGCTGTTGCCGTTCGGCATCGCGGCCGATTGGCTGCCGCCCAGGATGGCGCCGACCGGCTTCGCTGCCGCGGCCCGCGCCTTTGCCCTCGCGCCGCCCGGCACGCGCGCCGAGTTTCCGGTCCACCCGCCTGGAGCGCGCCCGATGGTGCTGGTCAAGCGCCAATAGGATCGGCGCAACGGGTCATTGCGCCCGCCTGCTCCGCGACTACGCGGACAGCATTCGGCCGGCCACCGCGTCGAGCTTCGCCACCAGGTCGGGGTCGCGCCGCTCCGGCGCGGTGATCAGCGCGTATTCCAGCGCCCGGTCGCAGCCCGAGGGGCACAGGCCGCGCGACGCGCCGAGCGCCGGCACCACCTCCGCCACCAGCCCCCGCGCGCGGTCGGCGTTCCCGAACAGCACCTTGACCACCATGTCCACCGTCACCGCGTCGTGCTCCGGGTGCCAGCAGTCGTAGTCGGTGACCATCGCCACCGTCGCGTAGCAAAGCTCCGCCTCCCGCGCGAGCTTCGCCTCCGGCATGTTGGTCATGCCGATCACCGAGCAGCCCCAGGACCGGTACAGTTCGCTTTCGGCCTTGGTCGAGAACTGCGGGCCTTCCATGACCAGATAGGTGCCGCCGCGCGTCACCGGCAACCCGAGCCGCCGCGCGCTCGCCTCCAGCGCGTCGCCGATCCGGGAACACACCGGATGCGCGACCGAGACGTGGGCCACGCAGCCCTCGCCGAAAAAGCTCTTTTCGCGGGCAAAGCTGCGGTCGATGAACTGGTCGACGATGACGAAATGGCCCGGCGGGTATTCCTCCTTCAGGCTGCCGACCGCGGACAGCGAGATCACGTCGGTGCAGCCGAGCCGCTTCAACGCATCGATGTTAGCGCGGTAGTTCAGGTGCGTCGGCGAGGTGCGGTGGCCGCGCCCGTGCCGCGGCAGGAACACGCAGCGCACGCCGCCCAGCGTGCCCTCCAGCAACTCGTCGGAGGGCTCGCCCCAGGGCGTATGGACCTTGCGCCAGGCTTTGCCCTCCAGCCCCTCGATGTCGTAGAGGCCGGAGCCGCCGATGATGCCGATGACGGGTTCTACGATTGGATCGCTGTTCATCTTGCCCTCACCCTCCCGGCCTTTGGCCGGGCCCCTCCCTCTCCCGCAAGCGGGGGAGGGGCTTTACCTTGGCAATGATCGGCCCCTCGCCCACGCAGCGGGAGAGCGAGGGGCCCGCGCAGCGGGAGGGTGAGGGTCCGCGTGCCCTCAATGCACGTCGGACCACACCTTGCGCTTCACCGCGTAGGTCACGCCGGTCAGCAGCACCAGGAACAGCACCACCTTGACGCCGATCCGCTTGCGCTGCTCCATCTCCGGATTGGCCATGTAGGTCAGGAAGGTCGCGACGTCGTGCGCTTCCTGGCTGATGGTGGCCTGGGTGCCATCGGTGTAGGTCACCGACCCGTCCTGCAGCGGCTGCGGCATCGCGATCTGATGGCCGGGGAAGTATTTGTTGTAGTTCATCCCGTCGCCCAGCTTCATCCCGGCCGGCGCCTCGCCGTAGCCGGTCAGGATGCCGTAGATGTAGTCGGGCCCGCCCTCGCGCGCCTTCTCGATCACCGACAGGTCGGGCGGCAGCGCGCCGTTCAGCGCGGCGCGCGCGGCCTTGTCGTTCGGGTACGGCGAGCGGAAATGATCCGCCGGCACCGCCGGCCGCTCGGTCGGCTGCCCGTCGTCGCCGATCGCCGGCACCGTCACGGTCGACGCGATCGCCTTGACGTCCTCCTCGGACAGCCCGATCCCGGTCAGGTTGCGGTAGTAGCCGAGCTTCATCGAGTGGCAGTTCGAGCAGACATCCTTGTAGACCAGGAAGCCGCGCTGCTCGGCCGCCCGGTCGTAGGTGCCGAACGGGCCGGAGAAGCTCCAGACCTGCTTCGGCAGGCTTTCCTCCTGCGCCATCGCCGGGGCAGCGGCGGCGACGCCGGCGAGCACGCCCAGCAGGGCGAACCCCCGCAGGGCGAACAGACGGGCGACCGGGCGCATCACGCTTTCTCCATCGGCTTGGCGGTCGCGGCCCCGGGCAGCGGGCCGCCTCCGCCGCCACGCCCCAGCACCGCGCGGCTGATGCTCTCCGGCAGCGGCAGCGGCCGCTCGAGCTTGCCGAGCACCGGCAGGATGACCAGGAAGTGCAGGAAGTACCAGGTCGTGGCGACCCGGCCGATCACCACGTTGATGCCCTCCGGGCGATGCGCGCCGACCCAGCCGAGCGCCAGGCAGGAGATCAGGTGCAGCCAGAAGAACACCCGATAGACCGGCCGGAATTTTGCGCTGCGCACCGGGCTGGTATCCAGCCACGGCAGCACGAACAGGATAAGGATCGAGCCGAACATCATGCACACGCCGCCGAGCTTGTTCGGCACCGAGCGCAGGATCGCGTAGAACGGCAGCAGGTACCATTCCGGCACGATCTCCGACGGCGTCTGCAGCGGATTGGCCGGGATGTAGTTGTCCACGTCGCCGAAGAAGTTCGGCGCGAAGAACACGAAGATCGCGTACACCATCAGGAAAACGCAGACGCCGACGCTGTCCTTGATGGTGTAGTACGGATGGAACGGCAGCGTGTCCTGCGGCCCCTTCGGGTCGATGCCGAGCGGGTTGTTCGAGCCGGTGACGTGCAGCGCCGCGACGTGCAGGAAGATCACGCCGATCAGCACGAACGGCAGCAGGTAGTGCAGCGCGAAGAACCGGTTGAGCGTCGGGTTGTCGACCGAGAAGCCGCCCCACAGCCATTGCACGATGCCGTGCCCGACCACCGGGAACGCCGAGAACAGGTTGGTGATCACGGTCGCGCCCCAGAACGACATCTGCCCCCACGGCAGCACGTAGCCCATGAACGCGGTCGCCATCATCAGCAGCAGGATCACCACGCCCAGCATCCACAGCAGCTCGCGCGGCGACTTGTAGGAGCCGTAGTAGAGCCCGCGGAAGATGTGGACGTAGACCACGAGGAAGAACATCGACGCGCCGTTGGAGTGCGCGTAGCGCAGCAGCCAGCCGTAGTTCACGTCGCGCATGATGGCCTCGACGCTGTCGAAGGCCATGTCCTTCTCCGGCGTGTAGTGCATCGCCAGGAAGATGCCGGTCGCCAGCATGATCATCAGCATGACCATCGCGAGCGCGCCGAAATTCCAGAAATAGTTGAAGTTGCGCGGCGTCGGGAAGACGCCGTACTCCTTCTGCATCATCGTGATGAACGGAAGGCGGGTATCGATCCAGTTCAGCACCGGATTTTCGATGTCGCTCTTGTGCAGGCCGGCCATGGTGTTCCGTGCTCCGGGATCGGCTTGGCGGTCAGCCGATCTTGATCTTGGTGTCGGTCGTGAACGTGTAGGGGTCGACGATCAGGTTGGCCGGCGCCGGCCCGTGCCGCACCCGCCCGGACGTGTCGTACTGGCTGCCGTGGCACGGGCAGAACCAGCCGCCCCAGTCGCCGCGCGGGTCGGTCGGCTTGTTGCCGAGCGGAATGCACCCGAGATGCGTGCAGATGCCGCGCACCACCAGCCACTGGTCGTGCCCGGCCTTGACCCGCGCGCTGTCCGCCTCCGGGTCGATCAGGTCGGCGAGCTTGACGTCCTGCGCCGCCTTGATCTCCGCGGGCGTGCGGTGGCGCACGAACATCGGCTTGCCCTGCCAGACCACCGTGATCGCCTGGCCGGCCGGGATCGGCGTCAGATCGACCTCGACCGCGCCGAGCGCCAGCACGTCAGCCGAGGGATCCATGCTGTCGATGAACGGCCAGATGATGGCGCCGGTGCCGATCGCCGCCATCGATACCGCGACCAGCTTCAGGAAGTCGCGCTTGCCGGCGTCATGGCCGATGGGGGAACCGGAGGCGGGAGCACTCGCAGACATCGTTTCGGCCATCCTCTCTGTCGTTCCGTCGTCACCCCGAGCCGGCGCGCGCCGCCGGCCCGACCCTGCCCGGTCGCGCAACCAACCGCAAGATGCCGCGCGCCCCGCCACTGCGGCGGCGCGGCGGCTGCGCTTACCACGTCGTCGGCGGGCTGGGCAGTCGGTCGGCGGGCACGCGGAATGCTTTTATGGCCCGTTCCTCGCAACCGCAACATGCCACCCGCACGCCCCGCGCCCCGCAACGCCGGCATTCGTCGCCTTGGGGACGCGTTAACCAAAATCGCGTAAACTAGAGGTCTAGCGTCGAGAGCCGGGGGACCATGCAGCAGCAGACACTTCTCGAGGGCGCCGAACGCGTCGAGCAGCTCGAGCGCCTGGTCGCGCAGATGCGGCACGACGTCTGCGGGGCGCTGTCGCCCGCGATGCTGATGGCCGACCTGCTGCTGAGCCAGCCCGACCCGAAAGTGCGCCTCGCCGCGGAACGGATCGTCTCGGCGATCGAGCGCACCACGACGCTGGTTCGCGCCAGCCGCAGCGCGGTGCCGCCGCGCGCGATGACCGGCCTCTGACATTCCCCTGCCACGGGGCGATGCCGTAGGGTCGCGGCCTCAGCCCGGGTTGCCCGCCGATGCCTGACGCCGACGCCCTCGCCGCACCGCCGCACGCCGCCTTGCGGGAGGCCGCGCGCGGCTGGTTCGAGGGGCTGCGCGACCGGCTCTGTGTCGCGTTCGAGGCGATCGAGGATGCCGCCGGCGCGCACGCTACGGAGCTTGCGCCCGGCCGCTTCGCGCGCACCGCCTGGGACCGCCCGACCGAGGACGGCACGCCCGGCGGCGGCGGCGTGATCAGCCTGCTGCGCGGCCGGGTGTTCGAGAAGGTCGGCGTCAACGTCTCGACGGTCTCGGGCATGTTCAGCCCGGAGTTCCGCCGCCAGATCCCGGGCGCCGACACCGACCCGCGGTTCTGGGCCAGCGGCATCAGCCTGGTCGCGCATCTGCGCAGCCCGCGCGTGCCGGCGGCGCATTTCAACACGCGGATGCTGGTGACGACGCAGGGCTGGTTCGGCGGCGGCGGCGACCTGACGCCGATGCGGCTCGACGCGCCGAAGGCGATCGAGGACGCGGCCGACTTCCACACCGAGTTTGCCGCGGCATGCGATCGCCACGACCCGGCCTACTACCCGCGCTTCAAGGAGTGGTGCGACCGGTATTTCTTCCTGCCGCACCGCAACGAGCCGCGCGGCGCCGGCGGTATTTTTTTCGATCATCTTTTTTCGGGTGACGCCGACGCCGATTTTTCCTTTGTTCGCGACGTCGGGCGGGCGTTTCTGACGGTCTATCCGCGCATCGTGCGCCGCCGGATGGCCGAGACCTGGACCGCCGCGGAGCGCGAGCACCAGCTCGTGCGGCGCGGCCGCTATGTGGAGTTCAACCTGATCCACGACCGCGGCACCCTGTTCGGGCTGAAAACCGGCGGCAACGTCGAGGCGATTTTGATGAGCCTGCCGCCCGAGGTGAAGTGGCCCTGACTTGAACCGGTCGACTTGAACCGGTCGACTTGAACCGGTCGACTTGAACCGCACGGGCCGATGCGTCATGCTGACGAGGTTCGGGAAATTCCGGGCGGAAGAGAGCGGGCAGGTCGAGACGCCCGCCGCCGAAGGCGCAACCGGCCCCCGGAAACGCTCAGGCAAAAGGACCGCTTCGGACAACCGGACCTCTGGAAAGCCGGCGTGGGCCACGATCGGCCGCGCCGCACCGACGGAGTAACGGCCGGAGCCCCTGAACACGGCAGGGGCCGGCCAGAATCTCTCAGGTTCCGCGACAGAGGGGGGCCCAGGCTGCACGACGCGCGCTGGGCGCGGGCGCAGCTTGGGCTGCCGGCGCACCCTCCCAGCACGGAGCCCGCCCGTGCCCGATGCCGCCTCGCCCCCGCTGCGCATCACCCCGCTCGCCGTGCTGCACGAAGAACTCGGCGCGCGCATGGTACCGTTCGCCGGCTGGCGGCTGCCGGTGCAGTATCCCGCCGGCATCCTCGCCGAGCACCGGCAATGCCGCGAGCGCGCCGCGTTGTTCGACGTGTCGCACATGGGCCAGGCCAGCCTCATCGGTCCGGACGCCGCGCGGGCGCTGGAGCGTCTCGCGTTGGGCGATCTTTTGTCCCTCCGCCCCGGCAGGCAGCGGTATTCGCTGTTGACCAACGAAACCGGGGGGATTCTCGACGACTTCATGGTCGCCAATCTCGGCGATCGGCTGCACCTCGTGGTCAACGCCAGCCGGGCGGATTTTGATTTCCGGCACATCGAAGTGAGCCTTCCGCCCGACGTCCGGCTGCAACACCACCCGGACCGCGCGCTGCTGGCGCTGCAAGGCCCGATGGCGGCGCGGGTGCTTGGACGGATCGCGCAATCGATCACCCTCTCCGCCCTCGGGAGCGGAGAGGGCCGGGGTGAGGTGGGGGAGACTCCGCATGCTCGTGTTGAAGACCTCCCCTTCATGGCGGTCGCCGAGTACGAGATCGGCGGGGCAACGGTGCTGGTCAGCCGCTCCGGCTACACCGGGGAAGACGGTTTTGAATTATCCGTCGCCGCCGATCACGCGGAAACCCTCGCCCGCCTGCTGCTCGCGCAGCCCGAGGTCGCGCCGGCCGGGCTTGGCGCGCGCGACAGCCTGCGGCTCGAAGCCGGGCTGCCGCTGTACGGCCAGGACCTCGACGAGTTCACCACGCCCGTCGAAGCCGGCCTGACCTGGGCGATCGGCAAGCGCCGCCGCACGGCCTGGGACTTTCCCGGCGCCGAAAATATTCGCGAGCAGTTCGACAACGGCCCGCCGCGCCTGCGCGTCGGCATCCTGCCGGAGGGACGCGCTCCGGTTCGCGCCGGCACGACGATCCTGGCCGAGGACGGCAGCACGGCCGGCCTCGTCAGCTCCGGCACGTTCTCGCCCACCCGCGATGCGCCGATCGCGATGGGCTACGTCCGGCCGCCCTGGGCCGCCGACGGCACGAAGCTGGTCCTGATGCTGCGCGGCAAGCCGGTGCCGGCCCGCGTCGTGCCGCTGCCCTTCGTTCCCCACCGTTACGCCCGCTAGAAAGCAGAAAAAATGTCCCAGACCCGCTACACGCGCGAACACGAATGGGTGCGCCTCGATGGCGGCATCGCCACCGTCGGCATCACCGACCATGCACAGACCGCGCTCGGCGACATCGTGTTCGTCGAACTGCCCGAGCCCGGCCGGGAAGTCGCGGCCGGCGAGGAATGCGCCGTGGTCGAGAGCGTCAAGGCCGCCTCGGACATCTTTGCGCCGCTGGCCGGGCGGATCGCCGAGACCAATGCCGCGCTTGCCGACAATCCCGCGCTGATCAACAGCGACCCCGCGGGCGAGGGCTGGTTCTTCAAGCTCGCGCCCAGCGCGCCCGAAGAGTTCGAGAAACTGCTCGACGAAGCCGCCTACGCCGCGCTGATTGCGGAGAGCGCATGATGTCGGCGCTCGACGACCTGGCCGTGCTGGAATTCCCCGACGCATTCGTCAGCCGGCACATCGGCCCGAACGAGGCGGATATTGCCGCGATGCTGAAAGCCGGCGGCGCCGCATCGCTGGCCGAGCTGATCGATACCGCCGTGCCCGCCTCGATCCGCGCGACGCCCCCCGAGTTGCCGCCGCCGCTCGACGAGGCCGGCGTGCTGGCCGAGTTGCGCGCGCTCGCAGGCCGCAACATCCGGAAAAAATCGCTGATCGGCTGCGGCTACTACGGCACCCATACGCCGCCGGTGATTCAGCGCAACGTCCTGGAGAATCCGGGCTGGTACACGGCCTACACGCCGTACCAGGCCGAGCTTGCGCAAGGCCGACTGGAGGCGCTGCTGAACTTTCAGACGGTGGTCTGCGATCTTACGGCAATGGAGATCGCCAACGCCTCGCTGCTCGACGAGGCGACCGCGGTCGCCGAGGCCGTGCACATGGCGCATGCCGTCGCCCGCGCGAAAAGCGACGAGATCGCCGTTGCCGCCGACCTGCATCCGCAAACCCGTGCGGTTCTCGCCACCCGCGCCGCACCGCTCGGGTTTTCGATTTCTGAGTTCGTGCCCGGCGACGCGCGATTCGCTGACGGGAAAAAGACCGTTCGCGGTGGTGCTGCAATATCCGGGCACGACCGGCGCGGTGCGCGACCTGCGCCGGAAATAGCGGCGGCGCATGCGGCGGGCGCATTGGCGATCGTCGCCACCGATCTGCTGGCCTGCGTGCTGCTCACGCCGCCCGGTGAGATGGGCGCCGACATCGTCGTCGGTTCGTCGCAGCGCTTTGGCGTGCCGATGGGCTTCGGCGGCCCGCACGCCGCCTTCATGGCGACGCGCGACGCGTACCGGCGCGCGATGCCCGGGCGGCTGGTCGGCGTCAGCGTCGATGCCGCCGGCGCGCCGGCGCTGCGCCTCGCGTTGCAGACGCGCGAACAGCACATCCGCCGGGAGAAGGCGACCTCCAACATTTGCACGGCGCAAGTGCTGCTCGCCAACATGGCCGGATTTTTCGCCGTTTGGCACGGCCCCGACGGACTTCTGCGGATCGCACAGCGCGTCAACCTGCTGGCTCGCCTTCTCGCGGGCGCCGCGGTTCGTGCGGGCTTTTCGCTGCGCCACGCCGCGTTCTTCGACACGATTGCCGTCGACGTCGGCGACCGTGCCGATGCGATCGTGGCGAGCGCTTCCGCGGCCGGCTTCAATCTGCGCCGGCTCGATGCCACCGGCATCGCCATCGCACTCGACGAGACCGTGACCCGTCGGATCTCGACGCGCTGTGCGCCGTGCTCGGCGCTGCGGCCGGCGAGCCTGCGGGCGGCATTCCGAGGCCGATGCTGCGCAATTCCGCGTTCCTGACATCGGAGGTGTTCCACGCGCACCGCAGCGAGCACGCGATGCTGCGCTACCTCAAGCGCCTGGAGGACACGCGACGTCGCGCTGAACCGCTCGATGATCCCGCTCGGCTCCTGCACGATGAAACTGAACGCGCACCGCCGAGATGATGCCGATCACCTGGCCGGAGTTCGCCGACCTGCATCCGTTCGCGCCCGACGACCAGACCGTCGGGCTATCGCGAGATGATCGCACCGGCTCGCGGAGTTTCTGGCGAAGCTCACCGGATTTGCGGCGGTTTCGCTGCAGCCGAACGCCGGCAGCCAGGGCGAATATGCCGGCCTGCTGGCGATCCGTGCGTATCATGCGTCTCGCGGCGAAGCGGCGCGCGACGTCTGCCTGATCCCGTCGTCCGCCCACGGCACCAACCCGGCCAGCGCCGCCATGGCGGGCTTGCGCGTTGTCGTGGTGCGGCTGCGACGCGCGACGGCAACATCGATCTTGCGGATCTGCGCGCCAAGGCGATCGCAGCACGCGGACCGAGCTGGCGGCGCTGATGGTGACGTACCCGAGCACGCATGGCGTGTTCGAGGAGCCGATCCGCGAAATCTGCCAGATCGTCCACGCGCATGGCGGGCAGGTCTACATGGACGGCGCCAACATGAACGCGCAGGTCGGGCTGACCAGCCCGGCGACGATCGGCGCCGACGTGTGCCATCTCAACCTGCACAAAACCTTCTGCATCCCGCATGGCGGCGGCGGCCCGGGCGTCGGGCCGATCTGCGTGGCCGCGCATCTGGCGCCGTTTCTGCCCGGCCTCGCTGGCGATGCGGCGGCACCGGTCGGCCGGCGCGCGCCGTTTGGCAGCGCGCTCATCCTGCCGATCCCCTATGCCTATATCCGCCTGATGGGCGCGGCCGGGCTGCGCCGCGCCACCGAAGTCGCGATCCTCAACGCCAACTACATCGCCGCCGGCTGGAAACGCATTTCCGGTGCTGTATCGCGGCGCCGGCGGCCGGGTCGCGCATGAGTGCATCGTCGACTGCCGCGGCTTTGCCGCGACCAGCGGCGTGCAGGTCGAGGACATCGCCAAGCGCCTGCAGGATTACGGCTTCCACGCGCCGACGATGTCCTGGCCCGTGCCCGGCACGCTGATGATCGAGCCGACCGAAAGCGAGCCGAAGGCGGAGCTGGACCGCTTCTGCGACGCCATGCTCGCGATCGCCGCGAGAGATCGGCGACATCGAGGCGGGCCGCTGGACCGCGCCGACAACCCGCTGAAAAATGCCCCGCACACCGCCGCCGAGGTGATGGCCGACGTGTGGCCGCACGCCTATTCGCGCGCGCAGGCGGCGCTATCCGCTGCCCTGGGTCGCTGCGCGGCAAATACTGGCCGCCGGTCAAGCGGGTCGACAACGTCTATGGCGACCGCAACCTCGTCTGCACCTGCGCGCCGCTGGAAAGCTACGCGGCGGCGGCGGAGTGACGGACGGGACCGGCATCGACCCGGCGGGGTTCCCGCCCGAGTTCATCGCAGCACTGCAATTGCTCGCCGGTGCGGTCGAAGCGGTCGCCCGGGCCGGTCATCCGCGGCCGGTGCTCGTGGGCGGGGCAGCCGTCGAGCTCTGGACCTCGGGCCGCTATCTGTCGGGCGACTTCGATCTCGTCGTTGCGGATCCGGCGCCGATCGAGTCGGCGCTGCTGGTCCGCGGATTCCGCCGCGAAGATCGCGCCGGGCACATTCAGCGCGGCCTCTACCATCCGCAACTCGGCATGAGCGTCGAATTCGTCTCGGGGCAATTGTTTGACGGCTTGGCAGACCGTGACCGCCTGATCCGGCTGGCGATCAGCGACGGAAATCGGATCGTCGTGATCCCACCTGAGGACGTGATCGCGGATCGTCTCGGGCAACAAGCAGCAGCGTCCGGCAACGATGAGACGCAACTTTCGCTTGCTCGACTGGTCTACTCGCTTGTGAAGGGCGTTGACGAAACCTACCTTCTGCGTCGTGTCGCTGAAGAAACCGGGGAGCCGGTTTCGCTTTCCGGGTTGAAAAGGTTGCTGTCGGCATGATCGACATGGACATCCGCGACCTCGAACGCCATCTGATCGAACGCAAGCGCGCGCTCGGCATCACCGGGCACGATTTCCTGCCGCGCAATGACGGCTCGCGCCGCACCGAAACCAAGCGGCGCCTGCTGGCGGCGATCGCCGATCACGCAGAGCTGTGGGCGACCGGCAAGCGCCCGGCCCAAGCTGAGGCGATTCCACCGGCACAACCGGACGCGGCGGCGGAGATCGGCTCCGGCGTGCACCCGTCACCGTCGCCTAAATAATTCTTTCAACAGATCAAGACTGCGGGACCGCGCCGGAACAAGCGCGAGCGAATGCCCATTTGCTGTCCAGCGGCGGTGCCGAAACATCGGAACGCCGCCCAATAGGACAACGATCATGTTCGGCATTTCTGCACGGCGCCTGCTGCTGGGCGGCGCGGTCTCGGCTCTGCTCGCCCTCGGGGGCTGTGCTTACGGCGATGGGTACGGCGGCCCGGGGTATTCGGCCTATACCGCCGGCTACGATGAAGACTGCTGCTGGGGCGGAGGCGGGTGGTACGGCGGCGTGGGCTATGACCACGGCTGGGACCATGGTGGCTGGAACCACGGCGGCTGGGCGCACGGCGGCGGGGCGGACGGCGGATGGCGGGGCGGCGGCTGGCACGAAGGTGCCTTCCACGGCGGCCGCGCGGGCGGCGGCGGCGCTCATTTCGCCGGTGGCGGCGGCCACGCGGGCGGCGGCGGCCACGGCGGCGGCTCGCGAACCTGAGCGCCGCGAAGCCGCGCGGCGTGGGCTCAGCCGCGCAGCTTCGCGCAGGCCTCCGCGAGCCACGCCCGCACTTCGGGTTCGACCTGCGGCCCGACCTCGGTCAGCACCCGCGCGTGGTAGGCGTCGAGCCATGCGAGTTCCGCCGCCGTCAGCAACGCCGGCTCGATCATACGCCGGTCGAACGGCGCGAGCGTGATCGTCTCGAATTGCAGGAACGGCTTGGTCGCACCGGCGATCTCCGCCGGCTGCACGAACACCAGGTTCTCCAGCCGAATGCCGAACTGTCCGGGCGCATAGAAGCCCGGCTCGTTGGACAGCAGCATGCCGGGCGCCAGCGGCACCGGCTTGGCCAGCCGCGACAAGCTCACCGGCCCCTCGTGAACGGATAGAAAACTGCCGACGCCGTGGCCGGTGCCGTGGTCGAAGTCGAGCCCGGCCTGCCACAGCGCCTGCCGCGCGAAGCTGTCGATGTGCGCGCCGCACACGCCCTGCGGAAACCGCAGCGTGGCAATCGCGATGTGGCCCTTCAGCACGCGGGTGAATTTTTCGCGCAGGTCCTGCGGTGGCGCCGACGGGGCCGGTCCAGACCGTGCGCGTGACGTCCGTCGTGCCCTCCGGGAACTGCGCGCCGGAGTCGATCAGGAAAAGTTCGTCGGGTCGGATCGGCCGGTTGCTCTCTGCGTCGACCCGGTAATGCATGATCGCGCCATGCTCGCCGGCGGCGGAAATGGCGGCAAAACTTTCGCCGCGGAACCCCGGTAGCGCCTGCCGGAATGCCAGCAGCCTCGCCGCCGCCTCCATTTCCGTCGCATGGCCGGCGGCGCCTTCCAGCCAGTGCAGGAAGCGGCAGAGCGCCGCCGCGTCGCGCGGTGTGGGCCTCGCGCGCGCCCTGCTGCTCGGTCGCGTTCTTGCACGCCTTCGGCAGCAGCGACGGGTCCATCCCCGCCACCACCTGCGCGCCGGCCGCCCGCAGCGTCTGCGCGAACCACGCCGGCGAGTTGGCCGGATCGACCCGCACCCGCTTGCCGGCGAACGACGCCAGCGCCGCCGGCAGCGCGTCCCGTCCCTGCACCGCGACGCCGTTGCCGAGCCACGTCCGCGTCTCCTCCGGCAGCTTGCGCGGGTCCATGAACAGCGCCACCGACGCATCCGCCTCGATGGTCGCGAACCCCAGCGCGAACGGGGTGAACGGCACGTCGGCGCCGCGGATGTTGAGCAGCCACGCCAGCGACGCCGGATCGGTCAGCACCGCCGCGTCGAGCTTGGCCGTGCGCAGCGCCGCCGCGATGTCGTCGCGCTTCTGCGGCGAACTGCGGCCGGCATAGCGCCAGCGGATGCGGCCGCGCCGGGCCGAGCGGCGGCGGCGGCCGGTCCGACCAGATCGCGTCGATCGGATTCTTCTCCGTCGCCACCATCGCGACGCCTGCATCGGTGAAGCGTTGCAGCGCCTCCTCGGAAATCAGCCACGGGTCGTAGCCGATGCGCGCGCCCGGCGCCGCCTCGGCGAGCCACGCAGCCGGCGGCTCCTCGGTGACGTGCCGCCGCTCCCATAGCGCCGGATCGGTCTGCGCCGCGGCCTGCAGCACATAGCGGCCATCGACGAACAGCGCCGCCCGCGCCGGCAGCACGACCGCGAGCCCGGCGCTGCCAGTGAAGCCGGTCAGCCACGCCAGCCGCTCGGCGCCGGGGGGCACGTACTCGCCCAGATGCTCGTCGGCCCGAGGCACGATGAACCCGTCCAGCCCGAGCCGCGCCAGTTCCGCCCGGAGATCAAGGAGATGTGAGGAGGTCATTGCGGCCCACGCTGGTTGCTGTTCATACTTTTTTCATAGCTCGTCAACTCGCCATGCGCATCCGGCATGGCTGGCTTTGATACTTCTCAAACTGGAGCCGGCACGGAACGCCTATGTTGCGTCGCAGAAAGACCGCTGGACGTCGCACTTCCGCCCCGCCCGGGACCGGCCTACGAGACAAGGACTTGATCAGATGAGCGCACAGTTTGCCAAGGACCGCGTGTCCTACGTTGAGCCCACGAACTTCTCGGCCGCCGCGCCGGCCGCCTTTGCCCCCGTCAGTTCGCCCGTAGGCGCCATCGCGAAGTGGTTCGCCGAGCGCTTGCAGCGCCGCGCCGTGGTCGAGGAGCTGTCGCTGCTGTCGGACCACGAACTGGCCGACATCGGCCTGAGCCGCGGCGACATCCCGCGCGTGTTCGACGCGAGCTTCGCCGGGCGCGCCTGAACGGTTGCGCGCATTTCGTAGGGTGGGTTGCCCTTCGCAACCCACCATCTTGTGGCTCTGAGTGACTCGTGGTGGGTTGCAACCGCAACCCACCCAAGTTGCCGCGGACCCACTCGCGGCTCATCCCAGGAACGCGCGCGTTTCCGCTACTGCCTGCCTGAGCCCGACTCGCCGCACCTCCACTCCCTGCGGGAACGCCGAGAGCAGCCGCGACGGCGTCTGCCGGTCCAGGAGGACAAAAACGCCGCGATCGGTGGCGCTGCGGATCAGCCGGCCAAACGCCTGCCGCAGCCGATAGCGCGCAATTCGATCGTCGAACCCCTTCGGATCGCCCTGGGATAAATGGATGCGCCGCTCGCGGTGCAGAATGTCCGGGCGCGGCCACGGCACCCGCTCGAACACCACCAGGCGCAGCGCCCGCCCCGGCACGTCGACGCCGTCGCGCATCGCATCGGTGCCGAGCAGGCAGCTCTCCTCCTCGGTCCTGAAAATGTCGACAAGGGAAGAATTATCCATCGCGTCGACGTGCTGCGCCAGCAGCGGCAGCCCCGCCGCCTCCAGGGCCGGCGCTATTTGCGCGTGGACGGCCTGCAACCGCCGGATCGCCGTGAACAATCCGAGCGCGCCGCCGCCGGCTGCCAGGAACAGTTCCCGGTATGCCGCGGCGAGCGAAGGAATGTTGCCGGAAAAAACGTCGGTGACGACGAAGGCGCGCGTCTGCGCCGCATAGTCGAACGGGCTCGCCACCGCGACCCGGATCGCCGGCGACGGCAGATGCGAGGCGCCGACCCGTGCTCCGCCGCGGCCCAGGCGACCTCCGGATCGTCCTCGCCGGTGTCGCGGAGCGTCGCCGAGGTCACCAGCAGCCCGTGCGCCGGGCGCGCCAGCGTGGTCGCGAACGGGATCGTCGGGTCGAGCCAGTGCCGGTGCAGCCCGACATCGACGTCCCGCCCCACCCCGTCACGGCGTTCGAGCCGCAGGAACATCACGTGGTCCGGCCGCGTGCCCGGTTCCGGCGGGTCCTCGGCCGCGGCGCGCAGCATCGCCTGCCACGCCGTCAGCGGGTCGAGCGCGCGGCGCGCGATCGAGCGGCAGGTCGCCTCGATGCGGCTGCGCGTGGCCTCGTCGAGATCGGCCGCCTCGTCCTCCAGCCGCGCCGCCAGCCTTTCGGCGAGTGTCTTCAATGGCGCGGCCAGTCGTGCCAACGCCCGGCCGAGGGTTTCGGCGGCGGCCGGAAGGTTGGGCAGCACGGGGAAAAGATCGCATTCGACGCTGAACGGCGACGGCTCGCCATCGCCCTGCTGCCGCGCCAGCACCTCCTGCCGGGCGATGCGCAGGAACCCCTCGGTCGGGTTGCGCTGCCCGGGCTCGACGCCGGCCAGGTCGGGATGGTCGTCGGTCAGCCGCGACGACCAGCCGAGGCCCGGCAACGCCCGCGCCGCCTGCAACGCGGCCTCCAGCGGCGTCATCAGCTCCGGCTTGTCCGCCACCAGCTCCTCGATGCGCCGCCGCAATCCCCGCGCCCGCGACCGGCCGCCCTCGGCGCCGAGCAGCCAGCGGCGCAGTTCGGCGGTCTCGAAGCCGGACAGTTCGGCGGAAAACGCGCTGTCGGCGGCGTCGAACAGATGGTGGCCCTCGTCGAACACGTAGCGCACCGGCACGGTCGCGTCGTCGATCCCGCCCCACGCCGCCTGCGCCATCACCAGCGCGTGGTTCGCGACCACGAGGTCGGCGCCGCGGGCGCGCCGGATCGTGTGCTCGACGAAGCATTTCCTCCAATGCGCGCAGGCCGAGTGGATGCACTCGCCGCGCCGGTCGGCGATGCCGGCGAGCAGCCCGGTGCCGAACAGCTCGGAAAACCAGCCCGGCAGGTCGCCGCCCTGGAGGTCGCCGTCGTTGGTCGCCAGCGCCCAGCGCGCCACCAGGCCGAGCGGCACCAGCATCGCCGGCGCGGCGCCGGAGAGCGCGGAGTGCACCGCCTCCTCCAGGTTCAGCAGGCACAGGTAGTTTTCCCGGCCTTTTCGTACCACGACTCGGGCGCGCCGCTCCGCCGGGTCGGGGAAAAGTCGGAAAAGTTCGGCGTCGATCTGGCGTTGCAGATGCCGGGTGAACGTGGAAACCCAAACTGCGCCCTTGTTGCGCTCGGCCCACAGGCTCGCCGGCGCGATGTAGCCGAGCGTCTTGCCGGTGCCGGTGCCGGCCTCGGCCAGCACCAGATGCGGGTCGCCGCGACGCTCGCGCGGGGCGAACGCTGCTGCTGCGGCGGCGGCATAGTCGGACTGGCCGGGGCGCTGCTCGGCGTGCGGCCCGAGCATCGCCGCGAGCCTGGCGCGCGCCTCGTGCGGCTGCACCGCGTGCGAGGCCGGCGGTGGCGGCGGCGCCTCGTCCTCCCACTCCGGCAGCCGTTTCCAGACCTGCAGCGCGCGCGGCTCGGCCGCGGCGCCCGGCTTGCCGAGGGCTGCGAGCACGAAGCGCGCCCAGCCCCAGCCCGATTGCCCCATCCGCGCCGCCAGCCCGGCCGCGTCGCGGTGGATCGCGAGGTCGCGCCCGGCCGCGAGGTGCGCGAGCAGCGCGCGCATCACGTCGGCCAGCATCAGGCTCGCGGCTTCGAGGCCGATCGGCGGCGGCAGGTCGAGCGCGAGCGCCATGCCGCGCGGCGTCGGCGCGACCGGCCGCGCCGGCAGGACAAACGCAAAAAGCTCCAGCAGGTCGAGCGTCGGCACACTGCGGAGGCCGAGCCGCCGCAGCGTCGCCGGGGCGTGCACCAGCACCGGCGGCGCCATGTTGCGCAGCGCGTGGCCGGCCTCGTCCGCCGGCAGGTCGAGCAACTCGCCGTCCGCCGTCAGCACCGAGGCGCGCAGCAGCCCGGCCACCACGCAGGGCGAGTCCGGCAGCATCAGGCGGGTCGACGGACGTGTCGCGGGGCGCGCCGGCAAGGGGTCGGGCATGGCGGCACTATATGCGCGCACGGCGATTGACCAAGCACCGCCCCGTCCATAGGGTCCGCCGCATGTCCGATACACTCCGAAATCCGCCGCCCGCGACGCCGAAATCCTGGCCGTTCGAGGAGGCGGCGAAGGTTGCGCAGCGTCTGGCGGACGCGGGCGGACGGGCGGCGTTGTTCGAGACCGGCTACGGCCCCTCTGGCCTGCCGCATATCGGCACGTTCGGCGAGGTCGTCCGCACTACCTGGGTGCGGCATGCGTTTTCGGCGCTGACCGGCCTGCCCTCGCGCCTGATCGCGTTCAGCGACGACATGGATGGGCTGCGCAAGGTGCCGGACAACGTGCCGAACAAGGACATGCTGCGCGCCCATCTCGGCAAGCCGCTGACGCAGGTGCCGGACCCGTTCGGCACGCACGACAGTTTCGGCGCGCACAACAACGCGATGCTGCGGGCGTTCCTCGAACAATTCGGGTTCGATTACGAATTCGTCTCCTCGACGCAATACTATACGGAGGGAAAATTCGACGCGGCGCTGCGCCGGGTGCTGGCACTTCACGAAGAAATTGTTGCCGTGATCCTGCCGACGCTGGGCGCCGAGCGGCAGGCAACGTATTCGCCGTTCCTGCCGGTGCATCCGCGCACCGGCGTCGTGATGCAGGTCAAGATCGAAAAGCTCGACGCCGCCGCCGGCACGATCGTCTGGCGCGACCCCAACTCGGGCGAATGGTTCGAGACGCAAGTCACCGGCGGGCATGCAAAGCTGCAATGGAAGGCCGACTGGGCGATGCGCTGGCACGCGCTCGGCATCGACTACGAGATGTCGGGCAAGGACCTGATCGACAGCGTCAGGCTCTCCGGCCGCATCTGCCGCATCCTGGGCAGCGAGCCGCCGGCGGGTTTCACCTACGAGCTGTTCCTCGACGAGAACGCCCAGAAGATCAGCAAGAGCAAGGGCAACGGGCTCTCGGTCGAGGAGTGGCTGCGCTACGCGCCGCCGGAAAGCCTGTCGCAGTTCATGTTCAACCAGCCGCAGCGCGCCAAGCGGCTGTATTTCGACGTGATCCCGAAGGCGGTCGACGAGTATCTCGCCAATGCCGAGAAGGCGCGCGTGCAGCAGCCGCCCGACGTTTTTGCGAACCCGGCCTGGCACATTCACGGCGGGCAAATCCCGAATTCGGCGCATTCGCCGCTGTCGTTCGCGATGCTGCTGAACCTGGCGAGTGTGGTGAACGCCAACTCGCGGGAGATGCTGTGGGGCTTCATCCGCCGCTACAACCCATACGCCACGCCCGAGACGATGCCGTTCCTGGCCGGGCTGGTCGGCTACGCGCTCAACTACTTCCGCGACTTCGTCGCGCCGAGGAAGGCGTTTCGCGAGCCGGATGCCAACGAGCGCGCGGCGCTTATGGATCTGGCGGACGTGCTGGCCCGCTTGCCCGCGGAAACCCCGGCCGAGGACATCCAGAACCACATCTACGAGGTCGGCAAGCGGCACAGTTTCGGCGAGCTGCGGGCGTGGTTCGGCTGCCTCTACCAGGTGCTGCTCGGCCAGCAGGAAGGGCCGCGGTTCGGGCAGTTCGTGGCGTTGTACGGCCTCGCCGAGACGGTCGCGCTGATCCGCGCCGCCTTGGCGCGAACGCCGGTCCTGGCGGGCACGGCCTGACGGGCCCGGGCGCGTGAGCGACCGGGTCAAGCGCATTCTGCGGCAGGCCCCCGCAATCCTGGGCGTGGCCTTGCTGGTCGGCGCGATCTACGTGGTCGAGCGCGAATACCGCTCGCTCAAGATCGAGGATATCCATCGCGCGCTGGCGGCGATCCCATTCGAGACGCTGGTCGCGGCGGCGCTGTGGACCGTCGCCGCATACGGCATCCTGACATTCTACGATCGGCTGGCCACGATCTACGCCGGCCGCGCGGTGAGCTACGGCAAGGTCGCGTTCGCCTCGTTCTGCGCCTACGCGCTGTCCCACAATCTCGGCTTTGCCGCGGTCTCGGGGGCCGCCGTGCGCTATCGCCTGTATGCGCACTGGGGGCTGACGCCGGCGCAGATCGGCAAGGTGATCGCGTTCTGCAGCCTCACCTTCGGCCTCGGCGGAATGGGGCTGGCCGGCCTCATCCTGATCGTCGAGCCGGGTTCGGTGCCGTTCCTCGGCGACCGGGTGCCGCACTGGGCGATGTACGTCGTGGCCTGGCTGCTGTGGACGATCGACATCGCCTACGTGACACTGGCGAGCGCGCGCAGCCGGTTTCGCGTGTTCGGCCACGACATCGAACTGCCCGGCCTGCGCATGGCGCTGCTGCAAGTGCTGCTGGCGACGGTGGACGTCGCGGCGACGGCAGCGATCTTCTACACGCTGCTGCCGGCCGCGCCGGGCCTCACCTTCCTGCGCTTCGTCGGCGTCTATCTGGCATCCTATTCGGCGGGCCTGATCGCCACGATCCCGGGCGGGCTCGGCGTCTTCGACGGGGCCATGCTGATCGGACTTTCGCCCTATCTGGACGCGCCGGTGATCATCAGCGGCATCGTGATCTTCCGGCTCTACTATTACATCGTCCCGCTGTTCCTGGCCGGCGGCATGTTCGCGGGCAACGAGTTGCTGGTGCGCGGCCGTTCGCTGGTGCGCCGGCGCCGGCACATGCCGGCGCCGGCGCCGGTGCTGCCGATCGGGCGGATCAGCGAGCCGGATTTCGCGGTCGCCGCCGGCACCGGCGCGGTCGCGCTGTGCGGCTTCCTGCTGCTCACGCTCGGCGTGTTGCAGCAGCGGCCCGATCTTTCGTTGATCGACAGCGATTTCGCCGAGGTGATGGCGCAGGCCGGGCAGTTCGCGCCGTCGTTGATCGGGGCGGCGCTGATGGTGCTGGCGGCGGCGCTGTCGCAGCGGGTCAACCTCGCCTGGACCGCGACGATCGTGCTGCTGCTGCTCGGCGCGGTACTGATGGTGGCAGAGCAGGAGCCGCTGTGGATCGCCTGCATGCTGCTGCTCGCGGCGCTGCTGCTGGCGCCCTACCGCAGCGCCTTCTACCGGCACGCGCGGCTGCTGGCCGGACCGTTGCAGACCTCGACCGCGCTGCCGCTGTTCACGCTCGTCGCCTGCGTGCTGGCGCTGGCGATGTTCGAGCGGCACGTGCGCTGGCTCGCCGACAACAGCTGGTGGAAGGTGGTGCTGTCGCCGGAGGTGCCGAACTCGCTGCGTGCCTCGGTCGC
This sequence comes from uncultured Solirubrobacterales bacterium, assembly GCA_963697635.1. Lineage (GTDB taxonomy): Bacteria > Pseudomonadota > Alphaproteobacteria > Acetobacterales > Acetobacteraceae > CAJCJG01. Next base: position 260,433 of record CAVOOS010000031.1, read on the forward strand.
GGCGACCGTGGTGCTCGGGCTCTGGGCGATGTGGCGGCTGCTGCGGCCGCGCCGGGTCACCTGGCTGCCGTGGGGGGCCGAGCAGAAGCTGCGCTACGCGGCGCTCGGCGCCGTGCCGCCGGGGCGCGCGGACGGCATCGTCTGGGGCGAAGCCGGGCGCGCCGGCATCCCGTTCCGCCGCGTCGGCCACAGCCTGATGGCGCTCGGCGACCCGGCCGGGCCGGACGACGACCGGATCTCGGCGATCTGGCGGCTGCGCGACCTCGCCCAGCAGGAAGCGCGGCAGCCCGCGGTCTGGCGCGCCGGCCGGTCGCTGCTGAAGGTGTACGCCGATCTCGGCCTCGCGGCGCTGCCGCTCGATCCGGCGGGACGGCTCACCGGGTCGTGGGAAGACCCGGACGCGGCGATCGGGGAGGCGTTCCTGGTGTGCGTGGTCGAGCGCGACCTGGCGACGCTGCAGCCGCTGCTGGCGGACTTGGCGCGGCCGGTCAGGGACGACACGGAGAAAGCGGCGCCGGCGCCGCAGCCGGTGACGCATCGGTAACCGCGCAAACGCTTGATCTGGCCCGGCGTATCCCGCACGCTGGCGGCCGCACGACAGGAGAGACGCCGCGATGCTGGCCCGCACCGAGTTGGACGCCAACGGACTGAGCGCGCAGGAGGCGCTGGTCTGCACGATGGTGCTGGTGGCGGCGACCGGCGGCGGCATCAGCGACCAGGAAATCGGCGTGATGGCGGGGATCGTGCAAACGCTGCCGGTGTTTTCCGATTTCAACTCGGCCCGGCTCGACGCGGCAACCGAGGCGGCAGTGGGCCTGTTGCGCGAGGACAACGGGCTCAAGCACGCGGCCAAACTGATCCGCGAGGCACTGGAGCCGCGCCTGCGCGAGACCGCCTACGCGCTCGCCTGCGACGTGGTGGCGGCGGACGGGTTCGCGGCACAGGACAGCCTGGAGCTGCTGGAGTTCGTCAAGTCCGAGCTGCGGATCGAGCCGCTGGTGGCGGCCGCGATCGAGCGCGGCGCGCGCGCGCGGCACCAGCGGATATCCGCGTGAGGCTTGGCGCAGCGGGCGCTGTTCACGCAATTGTGTGCGGCGGGAATGAAAAAGGCGTAGGCGCCGCGGAGAGCGCCGGATGCTGAACGCCCACGGGACTGCCGGATGTCGGTCAGGCCGGCTTGAGATTGGTCGCCGCCGCCTTGCCCCGCTCCATCGCCACTTCGAAGCTGACCTTCTGGCCGTCATCGAGGCCCTTCAGGCCGGCCGCCTGCACGGCGGTGATGTGGACGAACACGTCCTTGCCGCCGTCCTGCGGCATGATGAAGCCATAGCCCTTGGTGGCGTTGAACCACTTCACGGTGCCGACAGCCATGACCTGAAACTCCCTGCGATGGGCGCACGCCGGGCCGCCCCGGCGGGTGGTGTTCTGGGGGGTTGCGACGCAAAACCGCCCGCACGGTGCGGGGCGCACCGTGCGGGCGGGGATCGAAAGGCGGCGGGATGGTGGCTCAACGCACGTGTCTGAAACTTGGCGCGACGCGCCGGCAGCCCGAGGTCAGGCCAGCTTCAGATTGGTGGCGGCAGCCTTGCCGCGCTCCATCGCCACGTCGTAGCTGACCTTCTGGCCGTCATTTAGGCCCTTCAGGCCGGCAGCCTGAACTGCGGTGATGTGGACGAAAACGTCCTTCCCGCCGTCCTGCGGCATGATGAAGCCGAATCCCTTGGTGGCATTGAACCACTTGACAGTACCGATAGCCATAGCTGCGTCATTCTCCGTCGTGCGCCCCGGCAAGATCGCCGGCAGCGTCTGACAACCGGGCTTTGGACGTCTTGAAGGCACCCGTGGACGGAGGCGCAGCAAGCCAAGCCAAAAGGCGATTGCACCGCAACTTGGACAGAAAATCCGGCGCGAGTCAATCCGGCCACGCAGGCGTGACCACGATGTTCCAGTAACGAATTCAGGGGCGAGCGTGGCCGCCCGCCCCTGTTTCCACCGATGTCGTCGCGCGAACTGGTCGCGTTGCCGTCAGGTATGGATCAGAAGTCGTCCATCCCGCCGCCCATGCCGCCCATGCCGCCACCCGGCATGCCGCCGCCCGGCGCACCCTTCTTCTCCGGCCGCTCGGCGATCATCGCCTCGGTGGTCACCAGCAGCCCGGCGACCGACGCCGCATCCTGCAGCGCGAGGCGCACGACCTTGGTCGGGTCGATGATGCCGGCCGCGACCATGTCCTTGTACTGACCGGACTGGGCGTCGAAGCCGTAGTTGTACTCATGGTTGTCGAGCACCTTGCCGGACACCACCGCACCATCCTCGCCGGCGTTCTCGGCGATCTGCCGGATCGGCGCGAGCGCCGCCTTGCGGATGATCTCGATGCCGAAGCGCTGGTCGTCGTTGTCGGCCTTGAGATCGACCAGCACGCGCGAGCCGCGGGCAAGTGCCACGCCGCCGCCCGGCACGATGCCTTCCTCGACCGCGGCGCGGGTCGCGTGCAGCGCGTCATCGACGCGGTCCTTGCGCTCCTTCACCTCGACCTCGGAGGCGCCGCCGACGCGGATCACCGCGACGCCGCCTGCAAGCTTCGCCAGCCGCTCCTGCAGCTTCTCGCGGTCGTAGTCCGAGGTGGTCTCCTCGATCTGCGCGCGGATCTGGTTGCAGCGGCCCTTGATGTCCTCGCTCTTGCCGGCGCCCTCGACGATCGTCGTGGTCTCCTTCTCGATCTCGATCTTCTTGGCCTTGCCGAGCATGGCCAGCGTGACGTTCTCGAGCTTGATGCCGAGGATCCTCGCTGATCACCTGGCCGCCGGTCAGGATCGCGATGTCCTCGAGCATCGCCTTGCGGCGATCGCCGAAGCCCGGCGCCTTCACCGCCGCGACCTTGAGGCCGCCGCGCAGCTTGTTCACAACCAGCGTCGCGAGCGCCTCGCCCTCGACGTCCTCGGCGATGATCAGCAGCGGCCGGCCGGACTGCACCACGGTCTCCAGCAGCGGCAGGATCGGCTGCAGGCCGGAGAGCTTCTTCTCGTGGATCAGGATGTACGGCTGATCGAGGTCGGCGATCATCTTCTCGGCGTTGGTCACGAAGTACGGCGAGACGTAGCCGCGGTCGAACTGCATGCCCTCGACGACGTCGAGCTCGGTCAGGATGCCCTTGCTCTCCTCGACCGTGATCACGCCCTCGTTGCCGACCTTCTGCATGGCCTCGGAGATCTTCTGGCCGATGTCGACTTCGCCGTTGGCGGCGATCGAGCCGACCTGCGCGGTCTCGCTCGGCGTCGTGATCTTCTTGGTCTTGGCCTTCAGCTCCTCGACCAGCGCCGCGACCGCCTTGTCGATGCCGCGCTTGAGGTCCATCGGGTTCATGCCGGCGGCGACGGCCTTGGCGCCTTCGCGCACGATCGCCTGGGCGAGCACGGTCGCGGTGGTGGTGCCGTCGCCGGCGAGGTCGCTGGTCTTCGAGGCCACTTCGCGCACCATCTGCGCGCCCATGTTCTCGAACTTGTCGGACAGCTCGATCTCCTTCGCGACCGTCACACCGTCCTTGGTGATCCGGGGCGCGCCGAAGCTCTTGTCGATCACGACGTTGCGGCCCTTCGGGCCGAGCGTCACCTTGACCGCGTCGGCGAGAATGTCGACGCCGCGCAGCATGCGTTGGCGGGCGTCACCGCCGAAACGTACGTCCTTGGCAGCCATGTCTACTCAATCCCTTCGTTATTTGGCTTGGTCTTGTCGTGGCCGGGCGGCGTTCAGGCCGCCTTCTTGACGGCGGCGGCGCCTTCGATGATGCCCATGATGTCGGACTCCTTCATGATCAGCAGCTCTTCGCCATCGAGCTTGACCTCGGTGCCCGACCACTTGCCGAACAGGATGCGGTCGCCCGCCTTCACGTCCAGCGCCACGATCTGGCCCTGTTCGTTGCGGGCGCCCGCACCGACGGCGATCACCTCGCCCTCCATCGGCTTTTCCTTGGCCGTGTCGGGAATGATGATGCCGCCCGCGGTCTTTTCCTCGGCGGTGATGCGCCGGACCACGACCCGGTCGTGCAGGGGACGGAACTTCATGCGGATCGCTCCTCAGATGATGCGAATAACCCCGCCGGGTGGCGCAACCTGCGCCGCCCCGGGGGTTTGTTAGCACTCCCCCTCGGGGAGTGCCAGCGATCTAGGGGAACCGCGCCGGCCTGTCAAGCGCTCGGCAGCACTCGCCGGCGGTGAGTGATAAAGTGCTGATAACACTTTCTTTTTCGCTTGCCCGGCACGCTCACTTTCGTGTCATCCTCTGTCAACCCGCGCCGCCAAGGCGGGAACAGGAACGCGGTACCGCGGTTTACGTGTGGAAGGATGATTATTTCGGAGAGCCGGGATGAAGGTCGAGACGCGAAACAAGCTGCACCGCCAACTCGAAGGCTACCGCCTGACCACGGCGGAAATCCTGTACCGACTGCCGGACCACCCGGCGCTGCTGCAAAGCTACATCTGGCAGGAGCTCGACCTCGCCCCGCGCTACCCGGTCCTGGCCAAATTCCTCGACTTCTGGGAGCGTGAGCTGGACGGGCGGCTGCATTCGGTGCGGGTCGGCTCGGCCGCGCTGATCAGCCCGGGCGAGTGGCGCTACACGGAGCATTTGCGCCACCTGCACTGAATGGCCCGGCCGCCTCCCCGCTGAGCGCCCTGTTTTGCCGGCGCCGGACACTATATGGTCCGGTCATGCCGTTCGATGTGCACGAGTTTCCCGCCGGCGCGGAACTGGCCGCTCGCAATCGCCGGCACGTGGCGGCGTGGCTGTTCACGCTGTGCGCGATGGTTCTCGTGATGATCGTGCTGGGCGGGGCGACGCGGCTGACCGGGTCCGGGCTGTCGATCATGGAATGGGCGCCGCTGCTGGGCGCGCTGCCGCCGCTGAGCGAGGCCGAGTGGCACCGGCTTTTTTCGCTTTACCAGCAGATCCCGCAATACCGGCTGCTGCATGACGACATGGGGCTGGACGGCTTCAAGCAGATCTTCTGGCTCGAATGGACGCACCGGCTGTGGGGCCGGCTGATCGGGCTCGCCTTCGTCGTGCCGCTGGTCTGGCTGTGGGCGCGCGGCGCCATTCCGCGCCGGCTGCGGCCGCGCCTCGTGCTGCTGTTCCTGCTCGGCGGCGCCCAGGGCGCGGTCGGCTGGTTCATGGTCGCCTCCGGCTTTCTGCCCGACAGCACCGCGGTCTCCCCGTACCGGCTGGTGGTGCATCTGGCGTTCGCGCTGGCGCTGTATGTCGCGCTGCTGTGGACCGGACTGTCGGTGCTCTGGCCGGTGCCGGAGCCGCTGTCGGCGCACCGGCCGCGGCGGCTCGCCTGGGTGGCGACGGTGCTGCTCTGCCTGACCATCGTCGCCGGCGGCTTCGTCGCCGGCACCCATGCCGGGCTGATCGACAACACCTTCCCGCTGATGGCCGGCCACCTCGTGCCCGTCGATTACGCGCAGCTGCAACCGTTCCCGCGCAACCTGACCGAGAACCTAGAAGCGGTGCAGTTCGACCACCGCCTGCTCGCGACGCTCACCGCGCTCGCCGCCGCGGCGACGGTGATGGCCGGGCTCGCGAACGGCGCCGCCGGGCGGCTGCGCAGGGCACTGTTCGCGCTCGGGCTCGCGGTCGCCGCGCAATACGCACTCGGCGTCGCCACGCTGCTCGCGGTCGTGCCGGTGGCGCTGGCGGCGGCCCACCAGGCGGTCGCAGTGCTGGCGCTGACCGCGTCCGTCGCCGTGCTGCACGCGCTGCGGGCGGGCGCGCGTGCCGACCTGCGCTCCAGCCTGCCGGCGGCGGCGCGCGCATGAAAACGGCGGCCCCCGAACGGGTCGTCCCCGCCGGCACCGCGATGGTGGCGGCGGACGGGCGCGTGCTGATGCACACGCCGCGCTTCGCCGAGCTGCTCGGCCGCGCCGGCGACGACCTCAGCGGCCAGACGCTGTCGCCGCTGCTGCCGCCGGTGTTCGACGGCGGCTTCTCGCTGCTCGACCCGCCGGCCGCGGTGCAGGGCCGCACCAGCGATGGCCGCAGCATCACGCTGATCGTCGAGCGGCTGCCGGACGGGCGGCGCTGCCTGAGCGCCGCCGATGTCAGCGGCGAGGCCGCGGCGGCCGACGCGCAGCGGCGGGCGCGCCGTGTCGCCGACTCGGCCAGCAGCACGCGCTCCCGCGTGCTCGCCACGATCAGCCACGAATTGCGCACGCCGCTGAACGCGGTGATCGGGTTCTCCGACGCGCTGGCGCAGGCGCCGGCCGGCGCGCCGCCGATCCCGGCCGAACGGGTGCGCGAATACGCCGTCGCGATCCACGCGGCCGGCCAGGTGCTGCTGCGCCAGATCAACAATATCCTCGACGCGGTGCGTCTCGAGTCCGGTGGCATCGACCTCGCCGGCGACGTGATCGAGGTGCCGCGATTGATCGAGGCCGCGGTGCGGCACGCCGAGCCGACGGCGCGGCAGGCGCGGGTGGCGCTGGCGGCGGCCACGGGCGAGGACCGCCGCTGGCTGCGCGGCGACGAGCGGCGGCTGCGCCAGGTGCTCGGACACCTGTTGGGCAATGCGCTGAAATTCACCCGGGCCGACGGCAGCGTCGCCGTCGAAACCACACTCGCCGACGACGGCGACCTGCTGCTGATCGTGCGCGACAACGGCGTCGGCATCGCCGCGGACGAGTTGGAGCGGGTGTTCAACGTGTTCGCCGGCAACGAAGCCGACGCGCCGCGCCACCCGCCCGGGGTCGGCTTCGGCCTCTACTTCTGCCGCGCGATCGTCGAGGCGCATGGCGGCCGGCTGATGATCGCGAGCCGCCCGGGCACCGGCACGACGGTCACGCTGCGCCTGCCGCGCGAGCGGCTGGTGCCCGAACCCTCCGGTATTTCGCTGCTGCAACCCCAGGAAACCCCATGACCGCATCGCAGACGGACCTTTCGCCGATGGCCGGCACGCCGCTCGCGGTCACCGACCGCCTGTTCTTCGACCGCGCCGACGCCACGCTCGACCGCAGCGCCGCCGAGCGCATCACCGCCGAGGCGCTCGCCGGCCGCGACGATGGCGAGCTGTTCCTCGAATACCGCGAGACCGAGTCGCTGAGCCTCGACGACGGCCGCATCCGCAGCGCCGGGTTCGACACGACGCTCGGCTTCGGCCTGCGCTCGGTCGCGGGCGAGGCGACCGGCTACGCGCATGCCGGCGAAGTCTCCGAGGCCGCGCTGCGCCGCGCCGCCGCGACCGTGCAGGCGGTCGCCGCGGGCCACGCCGGCACCGCCTCCGAGCCGCCGCGCTCCAGCAACGCGCGGCTCTATTCGGACGCGAACCCGCTCGCAGGCATGGATTTTTCGGCGCGCACCACGCTGCTGCAGGAAATCGACGGCTACGCCCGGGCCAAGGACGCACGCGTGAAGCAGGTGATGGCCTCGCTCACGGGCGAGTGGCAGGCGGTCCAGATCCTGCGCGCCGACGGCCGCCGCGTCGCCGACCTGCGCCCGCTCGTGCGCCTCAACGTCGCCGTCGTCGTCGAACAGGATGGCCGCCGCGAGACCGGCAGCTATGGCACCGGCGGCCGCTTCGGCTACGACCGCGTGGTGGGCGAAGCGACCTGGCGCGCCGCGGTCGAGGAGGCGCTGCGCCAGGCCGTGCTGAACCTCGACAGCCGTCCGGCGCCGGCCGGCGAGATGCCGGTGGTGCTCGGCCCCGGCTGGCCCGGTATTCTGCTCCATGAAGCGATCGGGCACGGCCTGGAGGGCGACTTTAATCGCAGAAAAACCTCGGCGTTTTCCGGGCTGCTGGGACAGCGCATCGCCTCGCCCGGCGTGACCGTGGTGGACGACGGCACGCTCGCCGACCGCCGCGGCAGCCTCACCGTCGACGACGAGGGCACGCCGACCAGCCGCACCGTGCTGATCGAGGACGGCATCCTGCGCGAGTTCCTGCAGGACCGTCTGAACGCCCGGCTGATGCGCCAGCGCGCCACCGGCAACGGCCGCCGCCAATCCTTCGCTCATGTGCCGATGCCGCGCATGACCAACACCATCATGCTCAACGGCAGCCACCATCCGGACGAGATGATCCGCTCGGTCAAGCGCGGCCTCTACGCCGTCAACTTCGGCGGCGGCCAGGTCGACATCACCTCCGGCAAATTCGTGTTCTCGGCGAGCGAGGCCTATCTGATCGAGGACGGCCGCGTCACCGCCCCGGTCAAGGGCGCCACGCTGATCGGCAACGGCCCCGACGCGCTCACCAAGGTCGAAATGGTCGGCGACGACATGGCGCTCGACCCCGGCATCGGCACCTGCGGCAAGAGCGGCCAGGGCGTCCCGGTCGGCGTCGGCCAGCCGACGCTGAAGCTCGCCGGGCTCACGGTCGGCGGCACCGCCGCCTAGCGCGGCTTCGCCGGCGCGCAGCGCGCCACGCGCAGCAGCGGCTCGGGGTCGACCGCGTGGCCTTTGTCGAACACGGCAAAGAACACGTGCGCGCCGAAGGTGATGCCGGAGCGTCCGATCCGCCCGATCGGCTCGCCGGCCGCCACGTCGCGTTTGCCCATCGCGATCTTCGGCACAAGGATCCCGAGATGGGCGTAGAGCGTAGTGCGGCCGTCCGGGTGCCGCACGGTGACGAACACGCCGCCCGGCCCGCGCCTGCGGATCGCCACGATCGTGCCCGCCGCCGCCGCCCGCACCAGCGTGCCCGCCGGCGCCGCCAGGTCGAGCCCGTTGTGCAGCCCGGCCGGCGCGCCAGGGCCGAGCGCCCGGCGCCAGCCGAACGGCGAGGAGATGCAGGAAGACGCCACCGGCGGCTGCAGCGTCGCCGGCGCACTGCTCGCAGCCGTGGCTGCGAACGCCGCCAGCCCCACGACGCACCCGAACACGGCCGCGAAGGTTCGTCGCATCGGCAGGTCTGCTCCGTCGGTCATCCACTTGGCCGCCGCACAATCCGCGGGCGGCGGGTCCGGACCGTCGACGTCGCTTACCATCCCGCGCCGGCCCGGCGTGACCGAAGCGGGCTTCACGTATCGGTGCGCGACCGGCAGCACGCTGCGGACAAGGGCTGGCCAGCCTCGCGCGCCTGCGCATTCCTGGCATGCATTCCGGTTGTGGCGTCGATTTCCTCTGGCGCGGAACCGGCCCGACTGGATCATCGGCGCGCGGTGTGATCCGTTCGCCGCAGCGCATCGTAATGAGGGCATGCATGCTTTGTCCCGCGTCCGCCACGGCGTCGGGCCCAGGCCGCCGTGGCGCGGATCGGCACCGCCCCGGATGAACACCGCAGCCGACCCGGCGGCGCAGGCGACGCTGATCCTGGCCATCGCGCAGCATCGCGATCGGGCCGCGTTCGCGACGCTGTTCGGCTATTTCGCGCCACGGGTGAAAGCGTATCTGCAACGCGCGGGCCTGGACGCGGCGCAGGCCGAAGACATGGCGCAGGATGTCCTGCTCACGGTCTGGAACAAGGCGGGCCAATACGATCCGGCACGCGGCGCGGCGGCCGCATGGATATTCACCCTGGCACGCAACCGGCGGATCGACGCGTTTCGGCACAGCCGCTCGGCGCCGCAACTGGCGGACCCGGCCGACGCGCCGGAACCGGCGCCGCTCGCCGACGCCGCCATCGCCGCCGACCAGCAGGCACAGCGCCTGCGCGCGGCGCTCGGCCTGCTGCCACCCGAGCAGCTGTCCTTGCTGGAACTGGCCTTTTTCCAGGATCGGACGCACAGCGAAATCGAAGCCGATCTCGGCATCCCACTGGGGACCGTGAAATCCCGCTTGCGGCTTGCGATGATCAGGCTGCGCGCCGCGCTCAAGGACGAGGCATGATCAGCCACCACCCCGCCGAGTCGACCCTGCTTGCCTGCGCCACCGGCACGCTGCCGACGCCGCACCGGCGGGTTGTCGCCGCCCATGCGGCGCGTTGCCCGGCCTGCACGACGGCACTGCGCGAAGCCGAGGCGGTCGGCGGCACGTTGCTCGATGCGCTGCCGCCCGCGCCGCTCGCGCCGGACGCCCTGGCGCGCGCGCTGGCCCGGCTGGATGTCGCGCCCGCCCCGAACGCGCCGCCGCCCGCGACGCTCGAAGCGCTCGCCGCGTCCGGGCGCTGGCGCTGGACCGGGCCGGGCATCGCGATGCTGTCCCTGATCCGGCGCGACGCCAGCAACAGCCGGCTCGACCTGATCCGCGTCGCCCCGGGAACTGCCCTTCTCGAGCACGGCCATACCGCAAACGAGACGACGTGCGTGCTGCAGGGCAGCTTCGCCGACGTCAACGGTACGTATCACGTGGGAGATTTCATCGAGGCCGACGCGGGTCTCGCGCACCGGCCGACGGCGCTGCCGGGCGAGCCCTGCATCTGCCTGATCGCGACCACCGGCCGGTTGCGGCCGCGCAGCCTGCTCGGCCGGCTGGTGCGCCCGCTGCTGGGCATGTGAGCGAATGCAGGGACACTGGGCGATCGTTGCTTTCCAAGTGCCCGATGCAGAACAACCGATCCATTTTCCGTCAGTGCCGGTCCCCGGATCAAGTCCGGGGATGACCCGGCAGTCCGGCGCGCCGGCGCGGCGTGGATCCCCGGGTCAAGCCCGGGGATGACGGCGGAGGGGAATGCGGCGGTTATTTCGCCTCGAACCCTTACCGACAGCGGCCGCCCACCGACGCCCCGGGGCCATCCTGAGACCGATTTTATTCCTTATGTGGAACGAGATGGGCGTGCGGAAGCGGCCGGGCCAAAAACCCGATTTTTCGGAGGTCGCCGCGGTGGCGCGGTGGCGCCTGGCCGCTCGCCCTCCGGTCGGGCGCGGCGCCTGACCGGGCCGGGGTGGGCGGTTGGGGGAAGCGGTCCGGCGGGGGGTTGCCGACCCGACCCCGGCGGTCCACCGGCCTCGGGGGCCGGGCGTTCCTGCGCGTCGGTTCTGGCCGCGTCGGTTCTGGCCGCGTCGGTTCTGGCCGCGTCGGTTCTGGCCGCGTCGGTTCTGGCCGGCGGGGCGGATCGCCCCTCGATGGTCCTGGCCGAACCGGGGTGTTGTGTTGCTGCTGCGGGGGGAAGGCGGTTGCTTCCGGCTCGACCGCGGCGGCGGCCGCCGGAAGGTTCCGCGCGATCGAGAGGATCGCCTGGATGAGACGCTCGATCAGATGGATCAGCAGCGCGGACAGCCGATCCCCGCCGCCGTTGGCGGCCAGGCCTTGGGAGATCTCGCCGAACCGTTCGGCGAACCGCTCGGTGGCGGCGTGGGGGGATGGGGTGGGGGGGTTCACGCGACGTAGTTAGTATTGCTGACGTTCAATGTCAAGCGGGATTGCGCGGCGGTTACAATCCGACACGTTGTTCTGGAAGGGTGTCGGCGCCGAGGCGACTCCGCCTGGTTGGCCGACCGACCGGCGGCGGCATCGATGTCGCCGTCAAAGACCCGGGCCGCAAGCGTGTGCTCCATCCGTTGGCCGGCCTGCGAATCTTTGTTTAGGCAACGCACAAGATCAATCGCTACGACCTCGATTTCGTCATGGCCGGGCCTGACCCGGCCATCCACGGAGTGGAACTGCTGCCGTGCCCGGCGATCTGCATGAACATCACGAGCGAACCAAGCTGGGCCGATCAGGGGATTTGCGGACTTGAATGGCGAACGTCGACGTCTATTCGGCGCGACGCCGTGGATGGCCGGGTCATCCTCGGACTTGATCCGAGGACCGGCCATGACGGAGTGGTGCGAGACGATTCGATTGATTCTGCTTTTGTCCTTAGCTGGCCGCCAGCCATTCCATCGCCGCCGCCACGCCGCCGGCGCCGTGCGGAACCCCGTTGAGGCGCAGGCTCATCTCCACGCAGGCCAGCGTGCCGAGCACCATCGGCTCGTTCAGATCGCCGAGATGGCCGATCCGGAACACCTTGCCGCCAAGCGAGCCGAGGCCGCCGCCGAGCGACACGTTGAACCGTTCGAGCGCCGTGCCGCGCACCTTCTCCGCATCATGCCCCTCCGGTACCAGGATCGCCGTCACCGAGTTCGAGACGCGCGCCGGATCGGTGCAGAACAATTGGGGTCCGGCGTTGCCGGCCCAGCAGCGCACCGCGCGGCGCACCGCCTCGCCAAGCCGCGCGTGCCGGGCGAAGACCTGCTCGAGCCCCTCGTCCTCCAGCAGACGCAGCGACTCGCGCAAGCCGAAGAACGGCGCGACCGGCACCGTGCCCATGAAGCTGCGCTGCCGGCGCGACAGCATCTGGGTCCAGTCGAAATAGTGCCGCGCCAGCCTGGCCTGCTTGTGTGCCTCCATCGCCTTGGCGGAAACCGCGGTGAAGGACAGGCCGGTCGGCAGCATCAGCCCCTTCTGGCTGCCGCCGACGGCGGCATCGATCCCCCAGTCGTCCATCCGGAATTCCATCGACGCCAACGAGGAAATGGTGTCGGCAAGCAGCAGCGCGGGATGCCCGGCGGCATCGATCGCGCCGCGCACCTGGTCGAGCGGCAGCGCGACGCCGGTCGAGGTCTCGTTGTGCACGACGCACACCGCCTTGATCCGCTCGCCGGCATCGGCGCGCAGCGCATCCGTCACCGCAGCCAGGTCCACGCCCCGCCGCCAGTCGGCCGGCACGGTCTGCACCACCAGTCCGTAGCGCTGCGCCATCTTCGACCAGGCTTCGGAGAAATAACCGCTCTCCAGCATCAGCAGCGCATCGCCCGGAGAGAACAGATTGGTGAGCGTCGCCTCCCACGAGCCGTGGCCCGAGGCGGTGTACATGAACAACTCCTGCTGCGTGCGTAGCACCCGCTTCAGCCCGGCGATGCACTCGTCGTACAGCGTGAGGAAAGCCGGGTCGTTGAAATCGACGGTCGCGGTCGACAGCGCCCGCAGCACGCCGTCCGGGATGTTGGTCGGCCCCGGATTGGCAAAGAAATGGCGGCCTGGCTTGCGGGTCATGTCGATCGGTCCCTTGGAGCGAACCAACGGGGTTCGTGAAGTTTCACCCAACCGGAGTAGCCATCGCTTCGTCAAGGGCGGACACTGCGAGCGGCGGGGCCGCACCATTCGACGCCCTCCGGGATAGCCTCACCCGCCGAACAGGTTCACGCCAAGGCTGCCGGCGACTGCCCCGGCGACGGTCACCAGGCTCAGGCCGAGCAGGCATCGGTGGAGCCATTCGACGAGGCGATAGGTGGCCTCCGGCGCCACTGCGGCACGGCGCGCGAGCAGCCGTTCCAGAAACAGCGGCTCGATCACGAACAGCATCAACGTGAACACGAGCCATGTCAGCACCATCGCGTGCATCCACCAGAATTCCGCCGAGCGGAACCGGTCCCAGGCATCCAGCCGCCACGCCATGTAGAAGCCGCTGCCGCCGGCAAGCAGTGTCGTGATGCGGGCCTGTCCGGCGAAACGCTGCTCCAGCGCATGGAATATCGGGAAGCGCTGCTGCGGCAGGTATTGCCGCCGAATGGCGGGCAGCAGAACCGTCGTGACCATGCCGACGCCGCCGATCCAGAGCACCACGGCAAGAACGTGCAGGACGCGGGCCATCACAATGTCGCTCATGGTGGAACGACCGGTTCCATGCCTGATGACCCAGACCGCCCTGTTTCGTCTGCGCCGCGTCGGCCATGACCGCGCACTTGCAGTACGCGCCAGGGTCCCGGGATTGAGCGGCCCGGTCAACTGGGCCATCATCCGGAGGCAAAAAATTGAGGGTTGCCAACGTTGGCGGCCGAACAACTGGAGGATGCCATGGACCGTCGCTCACTGATCAAGGGCTTTGCCGGCGCAGCCGCGCTTGGCCTGCTGCCGGCAACCGCGCCGCGCGCCGCCGAAAAGACCATCGTGTATCTCACCGCCGGCCTGGAGCTGCCGTTCTGGCGCTACCTCAGCAAGGGCATCGAGGGGGTCGTCACCAAGCAGGGCTACACCTTCGCGGCGCTGGACAGCCGCGAGAACGCCGCGACCCAGCTCAAGAACGCGCAGGACGTGATCGCCCGCGGCGTCGCCGGCATCTGCATCTCGCCGACCGACAGTTCGACCGCGCCGGCCGTGCTCGAGCTCGCGCAGAAGGCCAACATCCCGGTGGTCGTCTCCGACATCGGCACCAACTCGGGCGAATACGTGTCGTTCGTCATCTCCAACAACTTCGAGGGCGCGTACGGCGTCGGCCAGGCGCTGGCAGCGGCACTGAAGGACAAGGGCTGGACCGACGGCTCGGTCGGCATCGTCGCCATCAGCCAGGCGCGCAAGAACGGCCAGGCGCGCACGGCCGGGTTCCGCAAGGCGATGCAGGAAGCCGGCATCACCAAGGAAGCCGGCCTGCAGCAGATGCAGTCCTACACCGCCGACGAGACCTTCAAGTTCGTGCAGGACATGCTGACCGCCAATCCCGGCATGCGCGGCCTGTTCGTGCAGACCGACCAGCCGACCACCGGCGCGCTGCGCGCGATCAAGGCGGGCCGCCGCGAGGGCCAGGTGCTGGTCGCCGCGTTCGACGGCACGCCGGAACTGGTCGAGCAGATCCAGACGGGCGAGGTGGTCGGCTCCGGCATGCAGCAGCCCTACCTGATGGGCGAGAAGTCGGCCGAGGCGCTGGTCGCGCACCTCAAGGGCGAGACCGTGCCGAAGGAGACCTCGGTGCCGATCATCACCGTCACCAGCAAGAACGTCGACCAGAACTGCTGCCCACCATCAAGACGACCGTGTTCGCCAACGAGCTGAGCCTGATGCCGGAGGCGCCGGCGCCGCGCGGGGACGCGGCGCCGGCGCCGCTGCTGCTCGCCGCCGATATCGACAAGACGTTCGACCGCACCCGCGCGCTCGTCGGCGCCGGGGATGGAGGTTCGCGCGGGCGAGGTGCACGCGCTGCTCGGCGCCAACGGCGCGGGCAAGTCGACGCTGTCGCGCGTCATCAGCGGCCATGTCCGGCGCGACCGCGGCACGCTGAGCTGGCGCGGCGCGGCGCTCGACCCGCGCAGCCCGCGCGACGCGCTCGTCCGCCGGCATCGCCATGGTGATGCAGGAGACCAGCCTGGCGCCCGACCTTTCCGTGCTGGAAAACATCTTTCTGCCCGAACTCGCGCTGCCGGGCCGCTTGCGCTACCGGCGCGCTGCGCGAGCGGGCGCAGAGATATTCTCGACAGCCTCGGGCAAGAGGCGGCACTGCCGCTCGATTTCGAGGTGCGGCGGCTCTCGGCGGCGCAGCGCCAGCTGGTCGAGATCGCCAAGGCGCTGGCGGTCGATGCGACGCTGATCATCTTCGACGAGCCGACCGCCTCGCTGAGCCCCGGCGAGGTCGAGCGGCTGTTCGACGTGATGACGCGGCTGCGCGCCGCCGGCCGGGCGCTGGTGTTCGTCTCGCACCGGCTGGAGGAGGTGTTCGCTGATCACCGACCGGGTGACGGTGATGCGCGAGGGCCGGACGCGTGGCGCGCTCGCTGCCGACCGGCGGCCTGTCGCAATCCGACATCATCCGGCTGATGGTCGGCCAGGATCTCGGCCGCATCTATGCCGAGCGGCCGGCCGGCGGTGGCGCTGGGCGACCCGGTGCTGGAGGTGCGCCACCTGCGCGCGCCGCCGCGCGTGCGCGATGTTTCCTTCACCCTGCATCGCGGCGAAATCCTGGGGCTCGGCGGCCTGGTCGGTGCCGGCCGGTCGGAGACGCTGGAGGCGGTGTTCGGCCTGACGCCGCGCAGCGGCGGCGAAATCCGGCTCGACGGAGACGCATTCGCCGCGCGGCGGCCGGCGGAGGCGATCCGCGCCGGCATCGGCTTCGTCGCCGAAGACCGGCGGCGTGCAGAGCATCGTGCCGGATTTTTCCGTGCGCGAGAACCTGCTGCTCGGCCACCTGTCGGCGTATCGCGGGTTCGGCCTGGGCTACGCCGCCCGCGACACGCGCATCGCCGAACTGCTGCGGCTGCTCGACCTGCCGGGCGAGCGCCTGCTCGACGCCAACATGCTGAACTTTCTCCGGCGGCATGCAGCAGAAGATCATCATCGCCCGCTGGCTGCTGCTGGATCCGCGCGTGCTGCTGCTCGACGAGCCGACCAAGGGCGTCGATATCGGCACGCGCAGCTCGATCTACGCCATGCTGCGCGCGGTCGCCGGACCGCGGCACCGCGGTGCTGGTGGTGTCCTCGGACTTCGAGGAACTGCTCGGGCTGTGCAGCCGCGATCGTGGTGGTCAGCGACGGCGCCACCATCGCCGAACGTCGCCGAGCGCCGTGCTCGACGAAGCCAAGCTCACGCTGTTCGCGGCGCCGCGCAGCTCGATGGCGGCGAACGCGCGGCTGCTCGCCGATCTGTCGCGGGAGACCGGCGGCGCGGCGTTCTGGGCGCTGCTGGACGGCGGGCGGCTGTTCTGCCTCAACCGCGCCGGCGGCGAGGGCGCGGCCGATCCGGGCTTCGCCGCCGGCGCAACGCCGTTGTTCGAGGAGACCCGCATCCCAGCTGCCCTGCGCCGCCCCGCCCGGCGCCTTCGTCGCCGAACCGGACGGCGCGCGCAGCACGCTGCTGGCGCGGGTCAGAGCCATCGCGGCCACGACCTCGGCTGGGTCGGCCTGACCGTGCCCGGCACGCGCCACGCCGGACGCCGGCCGCGATCGTGTCGCCGCGTCGCAAGACGTCATCACCTAGCAGCATCTGTCAGGTCCGCCATGTCCGACGCGATCGCCCCGCGCCCGCTCGCCCGCCGCCTCGCCGGCCGGCTGGAAGTACGCATGCTGGCGCTGGCGCTGATCGTGTTCGTCGGCCTGTCGCTCGCCTCGCCGTACTTCCTGCAGTCGAACAACCTGCTGAACCTGCTGGACCAGTCGGTGGTGACCGGAATCACTGCCGTCGGCATGACGTTCGTGATCCTGACCGGCGGCATCGACCTTTCGGTCGGGTCGGTGCTGGGCTGACGTCGGTGCTGATGGGCTTGACGTTTGCCGCACTACGGCATCCCGGTCGCGGCATTGCCGTCGCGTTGGTGGCGGGCGGCGGCGATCGGGCTGTTCTCCGGCGTGCTGGTGCGCGTATTTCGGGCTCGCCTCGTTCGTGGTGACGCTCGGCGTGATGGCGATCGGCCGCAGCCTCGCCTACATCTGCTCGGGCGCGACCTCGATCTCCGATATTCCGCCGGCGATCAACGACCTGGTCTACACGCCCGATCCTCGGCGTGCCGTCGAACGTCGCCGACGCTGCTGGTGATCTACCTGCTGGCCGGCCTGTATCTGAGCTTCACGAAGGGCGGCCGGACGATCTACGCGATCGGCTCGAACCGCGAGGCGGCGCGGACCGCCGGGCTGAGCGTGCTGTTCTACAGCGTGCTGCCCTATGTCGTGTCCGGAGCGCTGGCCGCGGCCGCGGGTGTGCTGCTGTCGGCGCAGGTCCTGTCGATCGACCCGCTGGCGGGCACGGCGCTGGAACTGGATGCGATCGCCGCCGTGGTGATCGGCGGCGCGAGCCTGTTCGGCGGTCGCGGCTCGATTTTCGGCACGCTGATCGGCGTGCTGATCATGGTGATGATCCGCAACGGGCTCAATCTGCTGGGCGTGAACCCGTTCTGGCAAGGCAGCGCGATAGGCGGGATCATCATCGCCGCCGTGCTGGTCGAGCGGCTGGTGAGCACGCGCATGCGCGGGTAGCGCCGCTTCGCGCCGGCTTGTTCCGCCGGCGGCGGGCGCGGCGTCTCCATCCGCTCCCGCCGCACTGCCCGCCGCTCAGTAGAGAGTTGGCGAATGCAGGTCGAAATAGAGGAAATACGGCTGGTTCTCGGGCAGCGCGGAAAGCGGAACAAGATAGCGCGTATGTCGCTCCGGCACCGTGTTGGTGATTGGGAAGCGCCTGGGTAAATCCTCCCGGATCAGCCGGGTCTCGAGCCGGGTCTCGCGTGCAATGGTGAAGGGCCTGCGACAGCAGGCCTCATCCTGCGCCAACACGATCGGGCCGTACATGATGGCGGCCCGCCCGGGATGTTGGGCGTCGACCGGGGCTGTCCGCAGCGCCATCGGCAGGCGCATGGTCAGGCGGTCCGCCGCCGACCACGCGCGCCGCACCGTCACCCATTCGCCCGGCCCGGCCGTGGCATCGATCGCCGCTCCGTTGAGCGAGAGCGCGACGGACTTCGCCCACCCGGGAACGCGCAGCCGCAACGCGAACTCGACCGGCCGCGCGCAATCGATCGCGATCGTCGTTGCATCGCTCTCCGGATACTCGGTCTCCTGCCGCACCGTGACCGTCTCGCCATCGCGCTGCCATGCCAACTCCGCCGGCGTGAACAGATTGACGCAAATCCCTTCAGCATCCTCAAAGAAAACCAGGTTGTGGAACTCGGCCATCAACTGGATGTAGGTGCCCGCGCAGCAGGGCCATTCGTGCCAGTAGCGCTGCTTCGTCCCGCCGGACACGCGGTAATCGCCGTAGTAGAACACGCGGCCATCGGCTCGGGCGGCAGCGCGGCGCCGATCCCGTTGATCAGCAGCGTCTCGATCCAGTCGCCGAACCGGGCTTGCCCCGTGAAGCTCTGCAGGTAGCGCGCGAGTTTGAACGCGGCCCACGCGCCACATGGGATTTCCGCGTGGTAGCCGCAGCAGTCGAGCGATCTGCCAAGGCTGCCGTCCGGCGGCATCAGCCGTTCGTCGGGGCCATAGCCGCCGGTCGCGTAGACCTGCGTGCGCTGCAGAAAGTCGTAGGCGTTGACGCGGAATCTGCCGGTAGCGGACGTCGCCGCTCACCAGATAGGCAGCCGCGGCGCTGCTGAGCGAGTTGACGTGGCTGTAGGCATGCACCGTGTGCACGACCGAGGGCGAGGTGCCCTCGGCGAAATCGCGCCAGGTCCTGCTCGTAGCGCCAGAGATCGGCAAACTCC
>CAVOOS010000032.1:0-460573 GCA_963697635.1 uncultured Solirubrobacterales bacterium
CTCAATGGCATGGCGTTCGACCTCGCCACGCCGCACGGGCGCATGATCGCGACCGTGCTGGCCGGCATTGCCGCCTTCGAGCGCGAGTTGACCCAGGAGCGCATCCGCCCCGGCATCGCTGCCGCCAAGGCGAGAGGCAAGCGTCTCGGCCGCCAGCCGGGGGACAGGCCGAAATCCGATCGCCTCGCTGCACGGGTGATGGCGCTCGTCGCGACGGGGCGCAGTTATCGCCTGGTTGCCCGCGAGGTCGGCCTGAGCAAGAACACCGTTGCCGATATCGTCAAACGCCACCGCACCCACTCGCCGCAGACCGCGTGAGCATGACTACGAAGCTGGCTACAGGAATGTTGGCTCTGGACCGGCTAGGCCGCCAGCGCCAGTTCCGCGCCCGAACCCAGGGGTTCGAACCGCTGGCCGAAGCCGGAACCGAGCGCGCCGTTGTAGACCGCGCAGCGAACCTGCAGCAGCAGGTCGGCGCCTCGTCGCGACCAGCGCATCTGCTGCGACTTGTTCATCCGCCGATTGACCAGGAAATTCGCCGTTCCCTCCGTCACCGACGTTCCAACCCGCAACCCTGCACGGTATCGTTCAGCGTAATTGACCAGCCGGGCGCTCTGGCCACGCAGATAGTTGTCGATCTCGTGCAGCGCATGCCACAGTTTTCGGGACGCCACGCCGCGAGTTCGATGACCGCGCTCACCCTTGTAGAGATGCATGACCTTGCGGATGCGATCGAACGTGATCTGGGCGTCCTTGGCCTTGCCGTTCCAGATGCGCCAGTGCAGCCGCTCGACCTCCGCGACGATCGCTGTCTTCGCCGCCAGACGCCCCGGCGCGTCGGTGGACAATCCGCTCGCCGCCAACTTGGCATGCTGCAGCCGCATGGCGATGTGGAACCAGTCGGCAATCGGCTGTTTCGTGACGCCGGCATCGGCGAGAATCGATTGCAGGCCGGCGCAGCCGTCGGTGAATGCAGTCACCGTGCTGCTGGCGGTGCGACCGACTGCGTCAAGGCTCCGGCGGATCAGAACCGCGATGTCGGTGTCCGATCGCGCGACAGCACCGAACACCTGCCGACCACCTTCCGCAGTCTCGACATTGCCGACGCGAACCTCGAGCTGCCGTTCGCCATCGTCGCAGCTGCGAATGAAGGTCGAGTCCGTGGTGACGATGATGCTGGAGGCCGCGGCCGCTTGGTTGACCGCCGGGGCGGCGCGAAGTCGCTCGCCGATCTTGAGCGTGTGGCTGCGCAGCGTCTCGGGGGTCATTCCAGCCGCCACCGGCAGAAGATGCGACAACACGTCGGCGGCGACACGAAACGGCATCAGCGCCGACAGATGCGCTCGCAGCTGGTCCAGCTCAGGAGTCGACCGGCAATGTGGTGGCCAGCCGACGCCAGTCGCGTTGTGACCACAGCGGATGCAGCGAAACCGCGGGAGCCGTACCGCCACCTCGCCGAACAGCGTCGCGACCGCATGGTGCTGCCAGTCTTTGACGTGGCATCCGCCGCCGCAAGACGGACACTCCGGACGCAGAACCGCATGATCCCGCGCTTGCGCGGCGACGATCTCTTGCTGCACGCGAACCAAAAGCTGCTTCGCCTCGGAGAGCGTCAGCCCCAGGTCGCCAATCTCCCCAAAACCGCGGCGCGGGTCTGGTACAGCTCGCCGCAGATCCGGACCCGCTTGGGCATGTTACGCTGCCAGTGGCTTGCCTTTCATCGTCCAGCGGAACGGCTTGGCCATCGTGGCGTTGAAATGCGCGATGAAGCTCTCGATGCTGTGCTGAAGGTGCTGCGCGGAGGTGAAGCTGGCGCGGCGGAGCAGCTTGCGGACCAGGATGGAGAACCAAATCTCGATCTGGTTGATCCAGGAAGCATGTTTCGGGGTGAAGTGGAAGGTGATCCGGTGACTGGTGTCGCGCAGGAACGCCTCGCGTGTGGCCATCGACTGGAGAATGCCGGATTTGCCCTTCTCGCCGAGGTCTTCGTTGATGCCGCAGAGGTTGGCGACCAGGCGGGTAACGCCTTCGGAGAGATGGGTGTTGAGGTTGTCGCAGACCAACTGCCAGCGCGTCGTCGCTGGCGCCGAGGCGAACAGCGTGTCCAGGAACAGCACGAAATCGGCTTCCGTACGGGTATCCCCGATGCTGCCGCGGACCCGGCCGGTGGCAACATCGAACGCGGCGATCAGAGCTTTCGTGCCATGGCGGATGTACTCGAACTCGCGTCGTTCAACGTGTCCGGGCAGCATCGGCAGGCTCGGGGCGGCACGTTCCAACGCCTGGATGCCGGTCATCTCGTCGATCGAGACAGTCTGCACGCCGCCTTCGGCCGCGGCGGGTGCCGCCTGATAGACCGCGCAGAGCCTGCCACCGGGCGCTTGACCCGGTGGGCGCACTTCGCGTCGAAGTCGGGATCAGGCTTGGCGGTCAGCCAGTAACGGGTGCGATGCGGCTGGAGATCGGCTGCTTTTTAAAAAGCGCCCGACTGAGCCGTGCGAGATGCTGCTGACGATGCCGCGTGCCACCGATTGTCGAGCCAGTTCGCTTTGGCTCCAATGACTGATCGGCACATCGAGTGTTTCGGGGTCCATACAGGCCAGCGCCATGATCTGGCAGATCACCTCCGGCGTGAACGTCGCCGGCGCCCCGCAGCGGGGCGCATCGCTCAGCCGCGCCGCCACGCCGGCGGATGCCGGCGCAGCCTGCCACCGGCGGCGCCAGTGGCTGGCCGTCTTGCGCCAAATCCTCAGTTGCTGGGCCGTCTCGGCCACCCCCAGCCCGGTTGCCGACAGCAGAATGATCCGCGCCCGCTCGGCCAGCCGTTGCGGCGTCGAATGCGCCCGTACCAACTCGTTCAGGTCCCCTTCATGCTCCGCCGACAACTGCAACGCCGACGCCTTGTGAGCCGCCACCATCCCCTCCCCGCAGGTCGAGAGGATCAACTCGCTCACTCGCCGGATTCATGCCCAGCGGTGACAACGCCGCGCCCAATTTATCGGGAAAGCTGTGGCAATTCCGACTCGGTTCCTCAGCCCGCCTAACCGAGTCGCCACTTCCGGCGACGTGGTACCTAGCCCCATGTCGTCGGCCAGCACGCCGCCCAGCCCGGCGGCGGCGAGGAACTGCAGCCACGCCAGCCCCTGTGCCTGATAGGGCCGCAGCACTGCACCGAACCCGTCGGGCACCCCGCATGTCGGGATCCCGTCCGCCGCCCGCAACTGGCGGCCGAGCGCCCGCAAGGCCTCGCCCCCGGACCAGGCGAGCGTGGTGTCGGCGGCCTCCAGCAGCGCCAGGTCGGCCGCGCGATGCCGGGACAAGCGCAGCCTGCCCGCCGGATCACCGTCCTCAGTGTCCTGAAACAGCTCCAGTAGCGGCGCCAGGATCGGCTGCAGCCGCGTCATCGGCATGTTGAGCAGCCGTCCGTCCTGCAGCGGCAACAGCACCGGCGTGTCGCCGTCAACGTCCGCGTGGCCATCGAGCAACGCCATGAAGTCGGGATCGGCGAGCAGCCGGCGCAGCACCGGCACGAGATTGACGCGCGCGCCCTCCACCACGACGCCGAGGTCGACGTCGAACCAGTCGATGCCAGAACTCTCGTCGATCGAGACGGTGACGTCGCCCTCGGGCTCTGCGAGCTGGAGCGGAAAATCACCGCCGATCTCGACATCCCATCCGTCCGCGCGCAGTGCCGGGACGTCGTGCAGCACGAAGTCGATCCACGCGCCGGGATCAGGGTCGATGAGCACAAGGTCGTTCGCATGTGGGTGCGAGACGGTGACGACGCCAAGCCGCTGGACGACCTGCAAACCGAGCTGGTGCAACCGCTCCCAGGCGCGTGCTTCGCCGGAGGCGTCGCGAACGACGCTCACCAACTGGCCGCCCCGCACGACAGTGTCGCGGCTGACTGGCGTCGGCAGCGTGACCGGCCCGTATTGGAACGAGAGCCGGCCCAGGGGGACCGAGTGCAGTGCTTCAGGCAGCGGACTTTTGCCGTGTCGCGAATGCGTCAACGCCGAGGGGTCGATGGGCAGGTTGCCCGCCAGCAGCGCGAGTTGCGGTCGCAGCGTCTCGCGCACACGCTGCGCAGGCGCGAGCTCACGCGGCACCGGAACCAAGGCGTCCGGCATGCGGCGCATCATCTCGCCGCGGATGCGCGCCGCGACGCCAGGAGACACGGACGGCGCAGCCAGCATCGCCCGCAGGAGCCGAGGCGGCAGCTCGGTCTGCACTGGTCCAACGGCGCCGGAACGGGCATCGGCGTACCAGGGTTCGACCAAGTTCAGCGCCAGCAGAGGCTCCGGAACTTCCAGCATCGGCCGCTGCCGCCCGTCCTCGGACAGCGCCCAGGTGACCCGGCCCGGAACCGGCGAGCCTTCCGTCACCGCGGGGCCGTCCCAGGTGCCCCAGCGCCCTCGGCCGGTTGCGATGATACGACGGAGCAGATCGGGCAGTTCCGCGGCACCATCACTGGATGAGATGCGCGACAATCCCGTCAGGATCGACCGATCCGCGGGGCGGAGGAATTTCGGCTGCTGTCCGGAATCTGTGAACTGGTGAAGTGCGTGGCGCCGCGCTGCGCCCGAGACGCTGCCGTCGCGCTTCAGCTCGATCGAGGCGAGGGATACCATCAGACCGCCGGAATGAGCGCCGCGCTCCAGCACGTAGAGCAGACGCTTGCGCACTGTCGGTGGATAGTCGTCTGTCTCATCTTCCTGTGCCGCTTCGAGGCCACGTAGCCAGGCTTCGACCTCCTGCGGCAGCGGCTCGTCGACTGGCACCGGCGGTGCCAAAGCCGGCATCCGGTTTCCAGCCCGCGGCCCGGAGAAGGGAAGGGCCTGTCGGCTCCCTGTCTGCTCCCCTGGAGAGTGGCTGTGTTCCGACAGGCAGACGAGCAGGACGGCTGCGACGTGCTTGCAGTTATACCCGACCGGACAGGTGCAGGAGCCAAGCAGGGACCGATGGCTTCCGCCAGCCATAATGATCCGGATGGTTTGCCGGTACGAATCGCGTCTGGACCCCCGCACATTCGCCGAAATCATCTGCCGGTCCGGCGAGACCGAGATCGGGCCGACCCGCCCTTCGGCCCAATAGGCTTGGCCGGCCTGCATGGCATTGCGGCTGACTAGCCGGGCAATCTCGTCGAACGTCACCGCCGGCATCTGCTCGTCGGTTCGCGTGGGCACAGCCGGCAGTGCCTTGGTTGAACTGGCCACCGGGCAACAACTCCGGAAAACTGACGTGTGACGGCAAGCGTAACAGGTGGTGGCTCGGCCAACCACCTGTTGCGTCAGATCCGGGCCGCTGCGCCGACTGCATGTAACGCTCGAGCAGAGGGGAATGGGGAAGTACGGCGGTGTACAAGCAGACGCAGGTCGAAACGTCGGTTCGAAATCCGTCGCTCCGGCAACCATGGTGCTCGATACTGCATTTTTACGGCGCGAGAGGAGCGGTGCCCTCATTTAGGATTTCCAGGTAGCCACGGTAGCCAAATACTCGACCCCGTCGGCGCCCGGTCACTTCTTCTGTCACTCCGAGGCGCACAAGGTCGGCCAACGCTGCGTTCACCGTCGGGGCGGTCAGGCCGGTGCGCTCGACCAGGAGATTGGCCGTGGCGAATGGACTTTGCTGAAGGAGGTCGTGAATGCGCAAGGCCGAACCAGCCCGCTCGCTCTCGACCGTGATGCGCTCGCGGTCGAGTTTGAACAGTTCGACGATCCGAGTGGCAGCGTCGAACGCCTGATTTGCGGTCTGTGTGACGCCGTCAAGGAAGAACTCGAGCCAAGCCTCCCAGGCGCCGCGCTCGCGCACTTCCTGTAGCAGCCGATAATAGTCAGCCCGATGCGTCTTGAAATAGAGGCTGAGGTAAAGCAGCGGCTTGCGCAGGACGTCGTGGACACAGAGATAGAGTGTAACCAGAAGGCGCCCGATGCGTCCATTGCCGTCTAGAAATGGATGGATCGTCTCGAATTGGACGTGGAGCAGGCCCGCCTTGATAAGCGCCGGCAGCCGCGATTCTTCCTCGTGCATGAAGCGCTCGAAGGCACCGAGGCAAGCGTCGAGCTCGCTGACCGGTGGAGGAACAAAGAGCGCGTTACCAGGACGCGTGCCGCCGATCCAGTTTTGCGAGCGGCGGAACTCGCCAGGACTCATCGTGCCACCGCGACCACTCTGAAGCAGGCGCGCATGCATTTCCCGGATGAGCCTGAGTGAAAGCGGCAGCGCTTCCAACCGCTCCAGGCCGTACATCATCGCATCGACATAGTTCGAAACCTCCCGGACTTCGTCAACCGGGTGGCCTGCTTGGGCTTCGGTTTCGAACCGCAACAGATCGGACAGCGTCGATTGCGTTCCCTCGATCTGAGAGGACAGCACTGCCTCTTTGCGAACATACATGTAGAGGAACAGTTCCTGGCGTGGCAGAAGCACGGTGATGCCATCCAGCCGACCGAGGGCACGTTCCGCGGTTCCTAGGCGATGAAGCAGGGCGAGAATGTCTATGGGCGGGACGGGCGGTAGGGGCGGCGGCACAAAGGCGCGGACCATCTCCCCCGCAACGGGCGTCTCGACAAAGCGGCCAAGCCGGGCACTATGGTCACGCTGCGGATCCATGCTGGGCAGCATGCGTAAATGCCACTATTTAAGCAAGCGGGCCTCGGATTTATCAACGGGCTCGGCTAAGTACGAGGGCTTAATTAGCGGCGAGGCGTCGTCTGAAGGCCGGCACGAAGGACCGCAGCGGCCCTGCCGCCCCAAAGCCCCAATTTGCCCGCCGGGCTTGCTTGGCTGAGCTTTGCCCGCCGCACGTAACTGCGCATGGTGGTCAGGCTGCGGTGCCTTGTGTGCCCCATGATCTCTTCGTCGGGCACGCCATTACGATAGGCAGTGGTGACGAAGCCGGCCCGCAGGCCGTGCGGCGTGACCGGCTCCGACCAGGTTCCCTCGATCCCAGCCTGAGCGGCGCGCTTGAGGAGGAATCTGGCGCACGGCATCGGTGCTCAGTCGACCGACTTCGACTTTGCCGCCGCGATTGACCTTGCGGAAGAGGGGACCCGCGGTGATCTCGGCTGCCGCGAGCCAATCCCGCAGAGCCGCCACCGGGCAGGTCACATCGGACCGGCCGCGGGGAATGGCGATCTCGGCGCCTGCGCCCTCCTTGTCCGTCTTGGAGCGCTCGATCAGCAGCGTCATGCCTTCGCTGTTCCAGGTGACGTGCGCGACGTCCAACCCGATAATCTCCGAGCGGCGCAAGGCGCCGGCGAAGCCGATCAGGAAGAGGGCACGGTCGCGGACGCCAGCGAGGGTGGTCGCGCACGCCCGGCTCAGCTTCCTGATTTCCGTCGTTGTCAACGCGGCCGAGCGCCGGGCGGGCGTTCCATGCTTGCGACCGACACCGCGGAGGGTTTCCCGGATTGCCGGATGTTTGGTGTCGAGCGGGTATCCTGCCACGCCGCAGGCGCGGGCAATTGCGGCGACGCGGCGACGCAAGGTCGGCATCGCATAGCCTTCGCCCGCGGCGGCAAGATAAGCGCCGACGATTTCCGGCGTCGCCGGCATCGCTGAGAAGCCGTGTCGCTCGCACCACGCCTCGTAGTTGGCCATGTCCGTTGCATAGGCCCGCAGGGTTGCCGGCGCATCGGCGGCATCCTGGTACGCCTGCGACTTGGCGAGAGCGATGGCGGCGCGCGCGGTCGGCGGCCTGGTGCCGTCGAGGCGAGTCAACTGGCGCTTGCGGGCATCGGAGAACGAACTGGGCATGCGGACTCCATAGCACGGCATTATACGCGATAACATACCTTCTCGCGTCTTATAACGGGCCGGCCGGGGGGCCGCCGAGAACGCGGCGGGTTCAAATCGGGGACACGCAACTCCGTATACCGAACTCGGTTCTCCGCCCTTTCACGGCGGTAACAGGGGTTCGAATCCCCTACGGGACGCCAATATTTTCAATCAGTTAGCTGCCGGTCAACCTGCCCGAACGCCCTCATGGGGAGAATGGTGGGAAGATTGCGGTGCTCTGGACGTCCCTGGATATGAGCGGACGGGGACCGACGGTTCTTTCTTCGTTCTCAGTCGCCGGCTACCGTGCCGACATGCCCGACGAGGCCTTGCCGTAACCCCCGTGCCAAAAGTGC
Organism: uncultured Solirubrobacterales bacterium; assembly: GCA_963697635.1. Lineage (GTDB taxonomy): Bacteria > Pseudomonadota > Alphaproteobacteria > Acetobacterales > Acetobacteraceae > CAJCJG01. The sequence continues at coordinate 8,136 of CAVOOS010000032.1, forward strand.
CGATCTAGAAAGTGCGTGATTTCAATGAGATACGATCGGCGTTGTGGGACTGCCCAGAGACTTGGGGGATAGCGACGAAGGCGACATGATCGCCCCGGTCGGTGCTGGGTAGGATAACACGAATGGGGTGGGTATTGCGGTTGGTCGAGATGGGGGGCAGAGGGTTCGGGACCGGGTGTTGACGTAATGGAGCTCGATCCGCGCCGCGATCTTGGGGAGATTGGCGACCTGGGGCTGACGCTGCCCGAGGCGAAGCAGCTTCTGGTTCGCGTGCAGCAAGAGATCGTCGCCGCGCAAGCGCGGGATCATGCGGTTCTGCGTCCGGAGTGTCCGTCCTGCGGCGGCGGATGCCACGTCAAAGACTGGCAGCACCATGCGGTCGCGACGTTGTTCGGCGCGGTGGCGGTGCGGCTCCCGCGGTTTCGCTGCATCCGCTGTGGTCACAACGCGACTGGCGTCGGCTGGCGACCACATTGCCGGTCGACTCCAGAGCTGGACCAGCTGCGAGCGCATCTGTCGGCGCTGATGCCGTTTCGTGTCGCCGCCGACGTGTTGTCGCATCTTCTGCCGGTGGCGGCTGGAATGACCCCCGAGACGCTGCGCAGCCACACGCTCAAGATCGGCGAGCGACTTCGCGCCGCTCCGGCGGTCAACCAAGCGGCCGCGGCCTCCAGCATCATCGTCACCACGGACTCGACCTTCATTCGCAGCCGCGACGATGGTGAACGGCAGCTCGAGGTTCGCGTCGGCAATGTCGAGACCGCGGAAGGTGGGCGGCAGGTGTTCGGTGCCGTCGCGCGATCGGACACCGACATCGCAGTCCTGATCCGCCGGAGCCTTGACGCAGTCGGTCGCACCGCCGGCAGCACGGTGACCGCGTTCACCGACGGCGGTGCAGGCCTGCAAGCGATTCTCGCCGATGCCGGCGTCACGAAACAGCCGATTGCCGACGGTTCCACATCGCCATGCGGCTGCAGCATGCCAAGCTGGCGGCGAGCGGATTGTCCACCGACGCGCCGGGGCGTCTGGCGGCGAAGACAGCGATCGTCGCGGAGGTCGAGCGGCTGCACTGGCGCATCTGGAACGGCAAGGCCAAGGACGCCCAGATCACGTTCGATCGCATCCGCAAGGTCATGCATGTCTACAAAGGGGAGCGCGGTCATCGAAACCGCGGCGTGGCTTCCCGAAAACTGTGGCATGCGCTGCACGAGATCGACAGTTATCTGCGTGGCCAGAGTACCCGGCTGGTCAATTACGCTGAACGATACCGTGCAGGGCTGCGGGTTGGAACGTCGGTGATGGAGGGAACGGCGAATTTCCTGGTCAATCGGCGGATGAACAAGTCGCAGCAGATGCGCTGGTCGCGAAGAGGCGCCGACCTGCTGCTGCAGGTCCGCTGTGCGGTCTATAACGGCGCACTCGGTTCCGGCTTCGGCCAGCGGTTCGAACCCCTGGGTTCGGGCGCGGAACTGGCGCTGGCGGCCTAGCCGGTCCAGAGCCAACATTCCTGTAGCCAGCTTCGTAGTCATGCTCACGCGGTCTGCGGCGAGTGGGTGCGGTGGCGTTTGACGATATCGGCAACGGTGTTCTTGCTCAGGCCGACCTCGCGGGCAACCAGGCGATAACTGCGTCCCGTCGCGACGAGCGCCATCACCCGTGCAGCGAGGCGATCGGATTTCGGCCTGTCCCCCGGCTGGCGGCCGAGACGCTTGCCTCTCGCCTTGGCGGCAGCGATGCCGGGGCGGATGCGCTCCTGGGTCAACTCGCGCTCGAAGGCGGCAATGCCGGCCAGCACGGTCGCGATCATGCGCCCGTGCGGCGTGGCGAGGTCGAACGCCATGCCATTGAGCGCGATCACCGACACGCGTCGCGCTTCCAACTCCTGCAACGTCGCCAGGAGATCCGTCGTGCTGCGTCCCCAACGCGACAATTCGGTCACCAGCACCGCATCGATCTGCCGCGCCTGCGCCAGCGCCATGACGCGGCGCCGCTCCGCCCGGTCGAGCTTCACGCCGGAGCCGGTCTCCTTGAACGTGCCGACCACCTCGTCGCCGGCGCGAACGGCGAAGGCGACAAGGTCCCGTTCCTGGCGCGCGCAGGACTGGTCGGCGGTCGAGACCCGGCAGTAGAGGGCGACGCGCTGTCCCATTTGAACTCATCCCGGCGGATGCCCCGCAAGCCGTTGTTCCGGCTGGGGTGCTGACCGTAGCAAACAGACTTTGCCTCAACTGGGACAATCCGCCATGCCGACACGGCGCGCGCAACGAAAACGCGACTCGAGCGCCTGCTTGCCCCCGCCCCGCCCGATCCCCCAGGTTTCTGGACAGTCCCACACGCCCGATCGTATCTCGTTGAAATGACACGCTTTCCAGATCGGCACTTTTGGCACGAGGGTTACGACAAGGCCAAACCGGGCTGAGCACCGGCCGCCTTCGTACGCCCATAACGTTATTATAGAGCAACACAAATGGTGTTCGACGTCATTCCGCGCGGCGCTGCGCCGCGAAGCGCAGGAATGCCGGAAGCTCCCGCACCAGCTCCCCGCAATCGACGCGAAATCCCGCCGGCCCCGCGCTCCCGGGCGGGGCCGTCGCGTCGCCGCCGCTCGGCTGCATGAAGGCGACCGGCTGGCCGCGCAGCGCCGCGATGCCGGACTGCACCGGCTGCGGCGAGCCGAAGCAGAACACCGGCGTGCCGATCGGCGCGAACAGGGCGTTGCAGGCCAGCGGGCCGAACTGCGCGACGACGCACTCGGCGCCGGCGTAGCTCGCAAGCTGCTCGCGCACCGACAGCGCGTGCGGATGCAGCACCGCGAAGCCGAGGTCGGCCAGCGCCGCCTCCACCTCGTCGGCGTTGGCGATCGCCGGCCCGCCCCGCGCCCCGCGCCCCGAAAGATACAGTTTGCGCGCGGGTCCGACGCCCGACCCGGCAACACCCACGGCGCGATCGAGCAACGCCTGCACCACCGCGTTCATTTCCGGATGCAGCCGATGCTGCCGCAGCATCGTGCTCGGCAGCAGGAAGCACGGCGCACGCACGCGCTGCCGCCGCGAGTGGTACGGCAGCGTTGCGCTGTCCGGCACATGCAGCGCGATGAACTCGCGCACCCAAGCGGGACAGTCGATCGGCACGGCCAGCTTCACCGAGCGCCCGAGCGCCTGCAGCTTCGCGAACAAATAGAGCCGCGGCAGCATCTCCAGCACGAACCGGCCCCACTGCAGCGGCGGCGCCAGCACGACGCCGACCGGGTCCGCGCTGTCGATGATCTCGGCGCCGGAACCTCCGTCGCCGCGATCGTCGGGCGGTGTCGGCTGCACCGCCTCATGCACGAACACCCGGCCCTCCCGCCGCAGCAGCCCGAAGCCGCCGAGTTCGTGATCGGTGACCGCGTAGACGGCCGGCGCGGGCACCAGGCACCGCGCCATGTGCTCGCGGGCGACGCCCTCCGCCAGCGCGGCGCGCTGGAATAGCGGCGACGGCGGGCGGCTCATCATCTGGGCCCCGAGCCGCAGCCGGTGCGGCTCCGCGAGGGTGCCGAGCCGGGCCGGATCGGCGATGTCGCGAAAACCCGGGCCGGCGGTCCGCTGCGCCGGCGCCGGCGCGCGCAGCGTCGGGATCGTGCGCGCGATCCTCTCCCACGCCGCAAGGTCGATCTGCGGCGGGTTCTCATTCGAGAGATGCGCAATCGAGGCGAGGAACAGGCCGTCCGCGAGGGCTTCGACCGTGCCGGACGGCGGCGCCGGATCTTCCCTGACGCACAGCAGGCGGCCATTGCCGTGCCGGCGGATCGCGGCATGCATGCGCCGCGCGACGCCCGCACCGAACCTGCTGTTGTGGCGAAAGACGAAGATCTTCTCGCCGGCTTCCAGATCCTCCAGCAGCTTCGCCTTGATGCGCCGCAACACCCAAATCGCCGAGCGGGTGCGCAGGGTCCATTCCGGCCCGTTCTTCTCCACGCTTGCCGGAATGTTGGTGTGGAAGGTGAAGTCATAGATCCGGCAATCGAGCCGCCAGCCCTGCCAGCCCGGCGGCAGCACGAATTCGAAGCGGCCGTCGTCGAACAGGCCCGCGAACCCGCGCTCGATCGCGCGGATCATCTGGTCGGGCGAATAGAACCCGACATTGCGGAACAGGCCCGGCGGATCGTAGCCCGCCAGTCGCTGCACGATGCCGAACTCGCAGTTGTTGCCGAGGCCCTCGAAGTTCCGGAACAGCAGCGGCAGCGGGATCGCCGCGGCTTCGTCGCCGATTTCCTGGTGCACGCCTCGAGTTACCTGGGTCCTAGCGTCCCGCCAATACCCAGGCCAGCACGCCCTTCTGTGCGTGCAGCCGGTTCTCCGCCTCGTCGAACACCACCGACTGCGGCCCGTCAATGACGTCGGCGGTCACTTCCTCGCCGCGATGCGCCGGCAGGCAGTGCATGAAGACCGCATCCGGCGCCGCCTGCGCCATCAGCGCCCTGTCCACCCGGAACGGCAGCAGCAGGTTGTGCCGGTTCGACTGCGGATCGTCGGACATGCTGACCCAGGTGTCCGTCACCACGCACCGCGCCCCGGCCACCGCCGCCGCGGGGTCGTCCACCAGCTCGATGCGTCCGCCGTTGGCCTGCGCCCAGGCGATCAGCTCGGCGGGCGGCCGGAGCGCCTCGGGGGTTGCCACCCTCAACGAAAAACCAAGCCGCACGGCCGCCTCGATCCAGCTTCGCAGAACATTGTTGCCGTCGCCGCACCACGCCACCACCTGGCCGGCAATCGGCCCGCGATGTTCCTCGAAGGTCAGCACGTCGGCCATGATCTGGCAGGGATGGCTCGCCGCGGTCAGGCCGTTGATCACCGGCACGGTCGCGTGCGCCGCCATCTCGTGCAGTTTTTCCGGCGCATCGGTGCGCAGCATGATCGCGTCCACGTAGCGCGACAGCACCCGCGCGGTGTCGGCGACGGTCTCGCCGCGGCCAAGCTGCATGTCCTTGCCCGACAGCACCACCGGCTCGCCGCCGAGCTGGCGCACGCCCACCTCGAAGCTCACGCGCGTGCGGGTGCTGGGTTTTTCGAAGATCAGCGCCACCGCGCGGCCGGCAAGCGGACGCGACGAGCCGCCGGTGGCCCGCTTGAACCCGGCAGCGATGTCCAGCATGTGCCGCAGCGTGGAAGAATCGAAATCGCGGATGTCGAGGAAGTGGCGGGGCGGCAATTGCGCCCCGCCTTGTTCCATGCCGGCGGCGAGCGGCGACCGCCGCAACGCCGACCCGGTCATTTCGCCGCGACCTTCGCCGCCGACGGAATGCAGCGCCGCGCGCCGCGCCGCATCATCTCGAGCGCGGCGTCGATTTCCGCGTCGCCGGCAATGAGCGGCGGCGCGAGCCGCACCACATTGTCGCCGGCGCCCACCGAGAGCAGCCCCTCGGCCTGGAACGCCGCCTGCACCTCGGTGTTCGGCACGCGGCATTTCAGCCCGACCAGCAGCCCGGCGCCGCGCACGTCCTCGAACACCTCCGGGCGTTCGGCCACCAGCGCCTCCAGCCCGCGCCACAGTTTTCGCGCATGGCGATCGACTTCGCCGAGGAAGCCCGGCGCCAGCACCACGTCGAGCACGGCGTTGGCGGCGGCGCAGGCGAGCGGGTTGCCGCCGAACGTGGTGCCGTGGCTGCCCGCCGTCAGATGCTTGGCCACGCTCTCGGTGGCGAGGATCGCGCCCATCGGGAAGCCGCCGGCGATCCCCTTCGCCAGCGTCGCCACGTCCGGCGTGATCCCCGCCCATTCATGCGCGAAGAACTTGCCGGATCGCCCCATGCCGATCTGGATCTCGTCCATCCCGAGGATCAGTCCGAACTCGTCGCAGGTGGATCGTAGATCGCGGAGAAATTGCAGATGCGCCGGGCGGATGCCGCCCTCGCCCTGCACCGGCTCGATCACGATGCCCGCGGTCTGCGGCGTGATCGCGGCGCGCACGGCGTTGAGGTTGTTGAACGGCACATGGTCGAACCCGTCGACCTCGGGGCCGAAGCCCTTCAGGTATTTCGGGTTGCCGGTGGCCGCCAGCATCGCCAGCGTGCGGCCGTGGAACGCGCCCTCGAAACAGATCACCCGGTAGCGCTCCGGGTGGCCGGTTTCGTACTGGGCGCGGCGGATCATCTTCACCATGCCCTCGTTCGCCTCGGCGCCCGAGTTGCAGAAGAACGCGCTGTCCGCGAACGAGTTCTCCACCAGCCGCTTGGCCAAGGTCTCGGCCTGCGGCACGCGGTAGAGGTTGGAGACGTGCATCACCTTGTGCGCCTGCTCGGCGATCACGGCGGTGAGGTGCGGGTGGTTGTGGCCGAGCGAGGAGGTCGCGATGCCGGACCCGAAATCGAGGAATCGTCGCCCGTCCACCGCATACAGCCAGCAGCCCTCGCCCCGCTCGAAAGCGAGGTCGGCGCGGTTGTAGGTGGGCATCAGGGCGGAAATCATTCGGTGTCGCCTCGGCATCCCGCCGATTTCAGCCGCCGGCGCCCCGGCGCAGGCGGTCGCGGGAGGGGCAAGAGAATGAGGTGAGCCGCTCGCCCGAGTCAAACGCGCGGCGGTCATGGCGGCCCCGTTGCTTGTCGCGGGTATCGCGGATTTCGTCAGATCGGCGACCTTGAGATACCGACTGGCTGGTATCAAAGTCCGCCAGGGCTTGGTCGTCGGGGGTCAGCGATCATGAAGCTGCAGGTACCGGGTGGGTGATCGTCGCGGTCGGTGCGCTGATGACCTGCGTCGGCATCGGCGCGATGTTCTCGCTGGCGGTGTTCCTGCAGCCGATGTCGGAGGCGACCGGCTGGTCGCGCACCGGCATCTCCAGCGCGATGACGCTCGATTTCCTGACGATGGGTGCCGCCGCGTTCGGCTGGGGCGCGCTCAGCGACCGGTTCGGCGCGCGGATCGTGGTGCTCTCGGGCGCCGTGCTGCTCGGGCTCGGGCTGGTGCTGGCGAGCCAGGCGACCAGCCTGTTCGCGTTCCAGCTCACCTACGGCGTGCTGGTCGGCATCGCCGGCGGCAGCTTCGTCGTGCCGATGATCGCGACCGCCACGGCGTGGTTCGACACGCACCGCAGCCTCGCCGTCTCGCTCGTATCGGCCGGCCTCGGGGTCGCGCCGATGACGGTGTCGCCGTTCGCGCGCTGGCTGGTCAGCAACCACGACTGGCGCACCGCGCAGCTCACGATCGGCATCGCCGCCGTTATTCTGCTGGTTCCCGCGGCGCTGCTGGTGCGCCGGCCGCCGAGCGCCGTGGCCGTCGCCGCGGGCCCGGGCGTTGTGTCCGCGGACGAACCCGCGATGACCGCGGGCCAGGCCTTGCGCTCGCGTCCATTCATTGTGCTGGCCGGCACGTTCTTCGCCTGCTGCGCGACCCATTCCGGGCCGATCTTCCACACCGTGAGCTACGCGATCGGCTGCGGCCTGCCGGCGATGGCGGCGGTGTCGATCTACAGCATGGAGGGTCTGGCGGGCCTGGGCGGCCGCCTGCTGTTCGGGGTGCTCGGCGACCGCTTCGGCGCCCGGCAGGTGCTCGTTCTGGGATTGCTGGTGCAGGCGTTCGCCGCGGGCGCCTATTTCTTCGTGCGCGGCCTCGGCGAGTTCTACGCGGTCGCAGCTGTCTTCGGCCTCGCCTATGGCGGCGTGATGCCGCTGTACGCGGTGCTGGCGCGGGAGTATTTCGGGCCGCGCATCATGGGCACGGTGTTTGGCGCGGCGGCGATGGTCTCGAGCCTCGGCATGGCGCTCGGCCCGTCGCTGGGTGGCTGGATCTACGACACGTTCAACGCCTACGGCCCGCTCTATGTCGGCTCGTTCGGCATCGGCCTCGGCGCCACGGCGATCGCGCTGGCCTTCCCGCCGCTGCGGCCGGCGCGGCTCGCGCGGCTGCGGCCGGCATAGGCAACGCACAAGAACAATCGCTGCGATCTTGATTTGCCGCAGGTGTGGAGCGAGCCAATTCGGCGGTTCCTGCTCTTGACCAGGCTTATTGTTGCTTATACGGAACGTTATGGTCGTGCCAAGGCGCCGGCTTCGCTCAGGCCGGATCGGGGAAGGGCGGAGGGTAGCGGAGGCCGAACACGTAGCGGGGTTTTTCCGGCTTTTTCGGCCGCCTGCCGGCGGGAGGTTTCGCTGGTTCCGCGAGGGCCGCCGGCGACGGGGGTTTGGGCCGGGGGAGGGAGGCGGCGCCAGGATCGGCGGCGGGCGGACCCCCAGCATGTGGCAGAGCGGGCGAAGCACGCGACGCATCTCGGCGGGGGCGGCCTGCATCAGCGCCACCATCTCGGGCTGCTGCAGCAGGTTCTGCAATTGCGAGCCGTAGACCGCGGTTTCCTGCACCAGCCGGACCATCCAGGCAAACTTTTGCGGCAGCGGATTGGGGGCGCGGGGCGGCCTGGGGGTGCGTGCGCGCGGCGTGGCCGAAGGGCGGCGCGGCGTGAACTGCCCGGCCTCGATGCGGGCGGCGAGACGGTCGAAGCGATGCTTGATGGCTCGGATCCGATCGAGGATCAGCACGGCCAGCGGCCGGGCGAGTTTCCCCCACATGCTGTGGCTGTCGACGGTCCGGCTCAGCCACAAGATGATTGTGGCGAGACACTCGGCCGGGGTGCGGGGTGGGGGGTTGGACATGCGCGGACGTTAGTGGAACTGGTCGATGGCTGGGCAAGAAAAATTGTCGGGGCGCGTGCGGTCGATCTGCGGCGCGGAAAGGCGGCGGCCGGGTGCGAGCCGCCGGGCCGGCGTTGCTATTGTCGTGCGTTGCCATAGTCGTATCCAGCGCGACGCCGGCGTGGCATCGTTGCGCGATGGCGAGCGAGTCTTCACCGCCCGACGCCGCAGCCCTGCACGAGGCGGCGCTGGCCTATCTGGCGCGCTACAGCGCGACCCGGGCGACGCTCGCGCGGGCGCTGAACCGGCAGGTCGACCGCTGGTTGCGCGCGGCGACCGGGCCGGATGCGCCGGCGCAGTCGGCCGCGGCGAAGCGGGCCATTGCCGGCGTCGTGCAGAAGCTGGCGGCGGCGGGCGCGGTGGACGACGTCGCATTCGCGCAGGCGCGCGCCAAGAAACTCAGCCGCACCGGCCATTCCCGTCGTGCCGCCGTGGCCCATCTCGCCGCCCGCGGCGTGCCCGCTGAACTGCTGAAAACCGCGGTTCCGCAGGATGACGAGGCGGAACTCGCGGCCGCCGTCGCCTATCTGCGCCGTCGTCGGCTCGGCCCGTTCCGCATCGCGGCCGCACCGCCGGAGGCCCGGCAAAAGGAGCTGGGAACCCTGGCGCGGGCCGGTTTTGCCGGCGCGACCGCAAGGCGCGCGCTGGCGCTGTCGGTGGCCGAGGCGGAGGCCCTGCTGCAACAGCGCCTGCGCGAGGGGTAGGCCGGAGCGAGCCAAAAACGGACAAAAAAAGGGCGGCTCGCCACTGGCGCGCCGCCCTTGAGTGTCCGCTCGGTCCGTGCAAGACCCGCGAGACGGACCCCGCGGAGGGGGAGGGAGTCCGAAGCCAAACCGTCGCTTCCCCTTCAAAATGACCTACGACTGTCACCAAAGGGTTAATTGCGCAGCGCAGCGCGCGCGAAAATTCCGGCTGCGACAAAATTTTTCGCAGGGAGCCACGAATGTTGCCTTCGCCCGCCGCCCCGCCGGCCCGCTCCGGCCCGCTGGTCGGGCTGAAGGTGCTGGAACTCGGCCATTACATCGCCGGGCCCTACTGCACGCGGGTGCTCGCCGACCTTGGCGCCGAGGTGGTGAAGGTGGAGCCGCCATGGGGCGACCCGATCCGCGGCTGGGGCGCCAGGAAGGACGGCCATCCCGTGTGGTTCAGCATCCACGGGCGCAACAAGCTGTCCGTCGTGCTCGACCTCAAGCGGGACACCCAAACCGCAGTTCGCCTCGCAAAACGCGCGGACGTGCTGGTGGAGAATTTCCGACCCGGCTATCTGGAGCGGATCGGCCTCGGCCCGGAGGTGCTGCACGCGGCGAACCCGCGCCTCGTGATCGCCCGCGTCTCCGGCTACGGGCAGGACGGGCCGTATCGCGACCGCCCCTCGTTCGGCGCGATCGGCGAGGCGATGGGGGGCCTGCGGCACCTGACCGGCCACCCGGCCGGTGCCAGCGATCTGCCGCCGCCGCGCTGCGGCGTGTCGCTGTCGGACGACCTGGCCGGCCTGTATGCCGCGATCGGGCTGCTGGCCGCGGTCTACCAGCGCGACGTCACCGGCACCGGGCGCGGCCGGATCATCGACGTGAACCTCGTCGACAGCGTGCTCGGCCTGATGGAGGGGATGCTGCCGGAATACGTGCTGGACGGCCGCATCCGCCAGCCGCAGGGCGCGGCCATCCTGACCGCCGCGCCCTCCAACACCTATCCCTGCGCCGACGGCAAGTGGCTGTGCATCGCCGGCAATTCCGACCTGATTTTCCGGCGCCTCGCCGCCGTGATCGGCCGGCCCGATCTCGCCGAGGATGCCCGCTTCGCGGAAAATTCCGGGCGCTGCGCCAACGTCCGCGAACTGGACGCGATCATCGGGGACTGGACGCGTTCGCGGACGGCCGCGCAGGCCGAGGCTGCGCTGGAGGCGGCCGAGGTGCCGGCCTCCAAGCTGTTCGACATCGCCGACATCGCCGCCGACCCGCATCTGCGCGCCCGCCGCTCGGTGCTGGAGGTGGACGACCCGCTGATCGGCCCGACGCTGCATTTCGGCGCCGCGATGCGGTTCGACGGCGACGCCGCCGGAGAGCGTGGTCGGCTGGGCCGGCCCGGCGCTCGGTGCGCACACCGAGTACGTGCTGGGCACGCTGCTCGCCGCATGATCGTTGTTGAACCGGCGCGCATCGGGGCGGCATTCTGTGCCGCGTCATGGTCTTTCGCGCCATTCTTCTGCTGGCACTCGCGCTTGCCGGATGCGCCACCCACGAGCGCACCGGCCCCAATCTGGCGGCGGCGCATGGCGGCTACTCCGGCCTCACCTGCGCCCCGTTCGCGCGGCGGCTGACCGGGCTCGCGCTGCGCGGCGACGCGGCCGACTGGTGGGGCGAGGCATCCGGCCGCTACGCGCGGCAGGGCCGGCCGGCCGTCGGCAGCGTGCTGGTGTTCCGTCGCGCGCCGCGGCTGCCCTCCGGTCACGTCTCGGTCGTCTCGCGGGTGCTGGACGGGCGGCACATCCACGTCATCCAGGCCAACTGGGTGCACGACGAACTGGACGAGGACCAACTCGTCGTCGATGTCTCGCCGCGCAACGACTGGACCGCGGTCCGGGTGTGGTATCCGCCGGGCAACCAGCTTGGCACCCACGACTATGCCACCTTCGGCTTCATCGTGCCGCCCGCGCCACTGGGCCATGACGCGCTGGCGAGCGGCGCCGAACCGGCGGCGCGCGCCGTGACCGGCGGATGACCATTGCGCGGCGCGCCGGGCACTGGCCTTCGCGCCCGATCCGCGCTACGCGAGCGGCGGAAACATCGCTTGCACCGCCTCGGCGGGCGGGCCATGTCGTATGGTCCGGGAGCGTCCCGGGGTGGAGGGCGTGATGGGTAGTTTCAGCATCTGGCACTGGATGGTGGTGCTGCTGGTCGTGCTGCTGCTGTTCGGCGGCGGCAAGGTCAGCGGCCTGATGGGCGACTTCGCCAAGGGCATCAAGGCGTTCAAGAAGAACATGGCGGACGACACCGACGCCTCGATGGAAGCCGCGGCCGACAAGCCGACCGGCTCGATCTCGCCGCCCGGCACGCACGCCACGAACGGGCAGACGACCGCCGCCCGACAGGGCTGAGCACACAAGGCGAGGGCTCTGCCCTCGACCCGCCAAAGGCCGGCGGCCTTTGGAAACCCATGGATTGCAAAGGCTTGCCTTTGCCGGGGTCGAGGGGCGGCGCCCCTCGCCTGTTGTCCATACTTAATTCGCCGCGGCGCTTGCCCTACATCTTGTGGGCGTGCGCGAAGTTACCCACAAGTTTTCGCGGCCCGACGACGTTCCGCGCTTGAGCCGCGAACTCCCCCCCAATACAGTATCTTGTAGTGCTGCCTCGGGGAGACCACGACATGGAGTGGAACGACGAGACGATCGTGCGGCTCCGGACACTCTGGAACGAGGGGTTGTCCACCGCCGAGATCGGTCGGCGGATCGGCGTGTCCAAGAACGCGGTTGTCGGCAAGGCGCATCGCCTTGGGCTGCCGGCGCGTCCCTCGCCGATCCGCCGCGATGCATCGGGCGTCACGGCGCCACGCGTTCAAATGCCGCGCCGTGTGGTCGGGCCGACCCTGCCGCCGCTCGCCGCGTCGCTGCCGGTGGCGGACGACGTTCGTCAGGACGTTCCCTTGCCGACCAGGCCGGCAGCGGCCGCGTCGGTCGGCGTGTCTGCGCCCGCCGCGGCGGCCCCGGCGCCGGTCCGGGCAGTGCCGCCGCGGTCCTCCCGGTTCGCGGCCTGTTGCTGGCCGCTCGGCGAGCCGGGTACCAAGAGTTTCCGCTTCTGCGATGCCGAGGCGCTGTCCGGCAAGCCGTACTGCGCCGACCACGCGCAGCTGGCCTACGTCAAGGTCCGCGACCGGCGCGAGGAAGCCGCGGCGTAGTCGGCATGCCACAGGCACGCGCAGGTTGCGCAGTGCAGGCCCGCGCATGTTGCAGGAGTCTCCGGGGCCGCGTATCGTTCCGTGGGGCGGCGCCGCGTATCAGTTCATAACAAGCAAAAGCCGTCCGATGGGGAGCGCGTCACGAAATTGGCGCTCGTTCACGAGGGCGTCTTTGCGGACCGGTTGCGTTGCCGCATCCCGGACCGGTCAGGATGCCCGCAGCAAGGGAAGGCGTGGCGTCGATGGCCAAGGGGACGGTCAAGTGGTTCAACCCCACGAAAGGCTACGGGTTCATAGCCCCCGACAGCGGGGGCAAGGATGTCTTCGTGCATATCAGCGCAGTGCAGAAAGCCGGCCTGCGCACCCTCAATGAGGGACAGAAGGTGGCCTTCGACGTCGAGCAGCAGCAGAATGGACGAACGGCGGCTGTGAACCTTTCCGCCGACGGCTAGCAACGCGGGCGGGCGGCGGCTATCGTATCCGGCGGCGCTGGGGTTCGGCCTGCCCTGCGGGGCCCGAGACAGGGCGTTGTTCACCGAGGCAGGGAGCGGCTGTTTGACCTTTCATTCTGCCTCCTCGCCGGGCGGCAACCTGCGCGTCCCGCGCGTCGGACTGGATGCCAACGACGTTCGGGCGGCGTATCGCCGCTGGGCGGGCATCTACGACACCGCGTTCGGCACGATTTCCTTCTGGGGCCGCCGCGCCGCGGTCGAGGCGGTGAACGGCCTGCCCGGACGCCGCGTGCTCGAGATGGGCGTCGGCACCGGGCTCGCGTTGCCGCGCTACCTGCCGGGCAAGCGCGTGGTCGGCATCGACCTCTCGGCCGACATGCTGGCGCGCGCCCGCGCGCGCGTCCTCGACAAGGGGATTGCCACCGTCGAGGCGTTGTATGAGATGGACGCCGAGACGACCGACTTCGCGGATGGCGAATTCGACGTGGCGGCCGCGATGTTCGTGGCCTCCGTGGTGCCGCACCCGCGCCAGTTGTGGGCGGAAATGCGCCGGGTCGTGCGGCCCGGCGGGCATCTGCTGTTCGTCAACCATTTCGCCGCCGAGCGCGGGCCGCGCTGGTGGATGGAGCATGCGTTGGCGCCGGCCTCGCGCGCGCTGGGCTGGCATCCCGACTTCCGCCTCGAGGCGTTGTTCGCGCCGGGCGAACTGGCCGGGGCGACAGTCCGGCCGATGCCGCCGTTCGGCCTGTTCACCCTGGTGTGCATGCCGCGCTGAACCCGCTGGACGCGCGAGGTCACCCGGAAAGGGCCTTGATCTGGCGTGACGCCTACGGTAGCCCAACGGGCACAGCTTCGCGCGTTTTCACCGGGATGGATCGGGGATGCAGCTACTTCGGCGGCTCGGTGCCGCGCTCGTTTTGACGACCGTCGGCATGCTGGGCGCAATTGGCCATGCGGTGGCGGAGGGGATTGTCGAGCAGCCTGTCCCCTGGCAGATCGGCATGCAGACCGCGCATAGCCCGGTGCAGGTGCAGATCGAGAACCTGCATACGCTGGTGCTGTGGATCATCACGCTGATCACGCTGTTCGTCGGCGGACTGATCCTTTGGGTGCTGTACCGCTACAACGCCGCGCGCCACCCCAATCCCACGCGGACCAGCCACAACACCGTGCTGGAAGTTGCCTGGACGGTGATCCCGGTGCTGATCCTCGTGGTGATCGCGATCCCGAGCTTCCGGCTGGTCTACTACGAGGACCACACCAACAACGCCGACCTGACGATCAAGGTGACGGGCCACCAGTGGTACTGGGAGTACACCTATCCCGACAACGGCAACGTCGACTTCTCCAGCTACTTCATCAAGGACGACGACGCGACGCCGCACATCCGGCTGCTCGACGTCGACAATCCGCTCGTGGTGCCGGCCGGCAAGAACATCCGCATCCTCACCACCAGCGGCGACGTGATCCACAGCTTCTTCATCCCGAGCCTCGGCGTGCAGCGCTACGCCATCCCCGGCCGCACCATCGAAACCTGGGTGCGCGTCGATCAGCCCGGCCAGTACTATGGCGAGTGCAACCAGATCTGCGGCACCAACCACAGCTTCATGCCGATTTCCGTCAAGGCGGTGACGCCCGCGGAATTCACCACCTGGGTGCAGCAGGCGAAGACCAAGTTCGCGTCCGACGCGCCTGCACCCGACCCGACCAACGGCCAGCCCGGTGGCCGCCGTGTAGCCGTCGCGCAGGCGCAGCAGTGAGCGCCGCGACGCAAGCAGGAGCCGCACCATGAGTGTGACCACGCACGACCATGCCCACGACCATCACGACCACAAGCCGGGCTTCGTCACGCGCTGGCTGTTCAGCACCAACCACAAGGACATCGGCACGCTCTACCTGATCTTCGCCGTGATCGGCGGGACGGTCGGCGGCGTGCTGTCGCTGCTGATGCGGCTCGAACTGTTCGCGCCCGGCATGAAGATGGGCATCTTCTCCTCCGGCCAGTCGTGGAACGCGATGATCACCGCGCACGGGCTGCTGATGATCTTCTTCACGGTGATGCCCGCGCTGATCGGCGGCTTCGGCAACTGGTTCGTGCCGCTGATGATCGGCGCGCCCGACATGGCCTTCCCGCGGCTCAACAACATCAGCTTCTGGCTGCTGCCGCCGGCGTTCTGCCTGCTCATGGCCGGCCTGCTGATCGGCGACGGCGCCGGCGCCGGCTGGACGCTCTATCCGCCGCTGTCGAACGACACCTACAACAGCGGCCCGGCGATGGACTTTGCGCTTTTCGCGCTGCATCTGGCGGGCATTTCGTCGATGCTGGGCGCGATCAACTTCATCACCACGATCTTCAACATGCGCGCGCCGGGCATGACGCTGCACAAGATGCCGCTGTTCGTGTGGTCGATCCTGGTGACGGCGTTCCTGCTGCTGCTGTCGATGCCGGTGCTGGCCGGCGCGATCACCATGCTGATCACCGACCGCAATTTCGGCACCGCCTTCTTCGATCCCGAAGGCGGCGGCGACCCGGTGCTGTTCCAGCACCTGTTCTGGTTCTTCGGCCATCCCGAAGTCTACATCATGATCCTGCCGGGCTTCGGCATCATCAGCCAGGTGATCTCGACCTTCTCGAAGAAGCCGATCTTCGGCTATCTCGGCATGGCCTACGCGATGGTGGCGATCGGCGTGATCGGCTTCGTGGTCTGGGCGCACCACATGTTCATCTCCGGCATGGACGTCGACACCCGCGCCTATTTCACCGCCGCGACGATGGTCATCGCCGTGCCGACCGGCATCAAGATCTTCTCCTGGATCGCGACGATGTGGGGCGGCTCGATCGAGCTCAAGACGCCGATGCTGTGGGCGATCGGCTTCCTGTTCCTGTTCACCGTCGGCGGCGTGACCGGCGTCGTGCTGGCCAACGCCGGCATCGACGAGGTGCTGCACAACACCTATTACGTCGTGGCGCATTTCCACTACGTGCTGTCGCTGGGCGCCGTGTTCTCGATCTTCGCCGGCTTCTATTACTGGATCGGCAAGATGATCGGGCCGGCAATATCCGGAGTTCTGGGGCAAGGTGCATTTCTGGCTGACCTTCATCGGCGTCAACCTGACCTTCTTCCCGATGCATTTCCTCGGCCTCGCCGGCATGCCGCGCCGCTTCAGCGATTATCCCGAGGCCTTCGCCGGCTGGAACATGGTGGCGTCGATCGGCGCCTTCATCAGCGGCGCCGGGCTGTGGTGTTCATCTACGTCGTGTTCCGCACCTTCACCTCGCGCGAGCAGCTGGCGGAGAACTACTGGGGCGAGGGTGCGACCACGCTCGAATGGACGGTGTCGTCGCCGCCGCCGTTCCACACGTTCGCGGAACTGCCGCGCATCCGCTGAGCGAGAGGCTGACTGGACCGGATGATGGACCGAATCGCTGCCGCGGCAGCCAGTGGAAGGGGGGACGATCCGTCCCCCCTCGTCCGTTCTGGCGCCACCCTGGGCACCGAACCTGTCGAGATTTCGTCGGCGGGCGACTGGTTCGTGCTGCTGAAGCCGCGCGTGGTGGCGCTGGTGGTGTTCACCGGCCTGGTCGGGCTGCTGGTCGCGCCAGGGCACCTGCATCCGGTGCTGGCGTTCACCGCCGTGCTCTGCATCGCGGTCGCCGCCGGCGCGGCCGGCGCGATCAACATGTGGTACGACCGCGACATCGACGCGCTGATGCGACGCACGGCCGCGGCGCCCGATCCCGGCCGGCCGGATCGCGCCGGGCGAGGCGCTCGGCTTCGGCGTCATCCTCGCCGTCGCCTCGGTGCTGCTGATGGGGCTCGTCACCAACACGCTTGCGGCCGCGATCCTGGCGCTCTCGATCGTCTTCTACGTCTTCGTCTACACGATCTGGCTGAAGCGGCGGACGCCGCAGAACATCGTCATCGGCGGCGCGGCCGGCGCGTTTCCGCCGCTGATCGGCTGGGCCGCGGTGACCGGCGACGTCGGATTGCTGCCGGCGCTGATGTTCGCTGATCGTGTTCTTCTGGACGCCGCCGCATTTCTGGTCGCTGGCGCTGTGGGCGCACGGCGACTACAAGCGGGCCGGCGTGCCGATGCTGCCGGTGGTGGCGGGCGCGCGCAGCACCCGGCGGCAGATTTTTGTCTATACGCTGCTGCTGGTGGCGCTGTCGCTGCTGCCGTGGGCGATGCACCTGACCGGGCTGATCTACGGGCTGTCGGCGGCGACGCTGGGCTGTGGCTTCATCGCGGGGGCATGGCGCGTGCTGCGCGACCGGCAGGATGCCGGCGGCACGAGCTTGTCCAACGACGCGCCGGCCAGGAAGCTGTTCCGGTTCTCGCTGCTGTATCTGTGCGTGCTGTTCGCCGCCATCGCGGTGGACCGCCTGGTGAGCTGAGGCGATGGCTCGCAACCTCCGCACGATACCCCCGTTGACGACCGGTGACCTGCTGGCGCGGCGCCGACGCGGCCGCAATGTCGCGCTGCTGGTGGTGCTGCTGGCTTTGGCCGCGCTGTTCTATGCCATCTCGATGGTGAAGATGGCGCAGACCGGCCACATGTCTTGAACGCACGACCACGCCGCGATGACTAGGCGTCGCGCCAATCCGCTGTTCGTCGTCGTGCTTGCAGCGGTCCCGCTGGGCATGCTCGGCCTCTCGTTCGCGGCCGTGCCGCTGTATCGCGTGTTCTGCGCCGTGACCGGCTATGGCGGCACCCCGCAGATCGGGCCGGCGGAAAGCCGATCCGTCAGCAGCCGGACCATCACAGTCCGCTTCAATGCCGACACCGAGCCCGGCATGCCCTGGGAGTTCGTGCCGGAACAGCAGCAGGTCACGCTGAAGCTCGGCGAGGAGCAGGTGGCGTTCTACCACGCCCGCAACGAGGCCAGGACGCCGGTCACGGGCATCGCGCTCTACAACGTCACGCCGGACAAGATCGGCAGATATTTCCACAAGACCGCGTGCTTCTGCTTCAACCAGCAGACGCTGGCGCCGGGGCAGGCGATGCAGTTCCCGGTCAGCTTCTGGGTCGACCCGGCGATCGCGACCGACCCGAGCACGGCGGACGTGCGCGTGATCACGCTCTCCTACACGTTCTTCCACTCGCTCGACGACGCCGCGCGCAGCGGCGCGCTGGCCCACGCGGGGCCGCATGTCGGGCCGCTGACGGAGTAGTGGCGAACCGTCGCGATATGGGCGGTCGCCCCTTGATGTATCGGGGGAATTGGGGATGATGCGGCCACCTTTCGCGATGGGCACGGTATGAGCACGGACACGCACGGCGGCGCCATTCTCCCGGTCAGTTCGGGGTTGAAGCAGCCATATCACCTGGTGGATCCGAGCCCGTGGCCGATCGTCGGCGCGGTCGGCGGCGGCCTGACCGTGCTCGGCATCATCCTTGTCGCGCATTTCGGCAACTATCTCTGCCTGGTCATCGGCGCCCTGATCGTGCTCGCCACGATGTTCTTCTGGTGGCGCGACGTGCTGAAGGAAAGCCGCACCCCCGGCACTGCACAGCGCCGGTGGTCCGGCTTGGCCTGCGCTACGGGATGATGTTCTTCATCTGCAGCGAGGTGATGTTCTTCGTCGCGTTCTTCTGGGCCTATTTCAACTTCGCGCTGTTTCCCGATCACGTCGCGGGCGCGAACCGGCCACGCGGTGTGGCCGCCGGCGGGCACGCACACGTTCGACCCGTTCCATCTGCCGTTCCTCAACACGATGATCCTGCTGCTCTCGGGCTCCACGGTCACCTGGGCGCATCATTCGCTGCTGGAGCGCGATCGGCAAGCGGTCTGGTGGTCGGTCTGGCGCTGACGGTGCGTGCTCGGCATGTGCTTCACGATGTGCCAGGCGATCGAGTATTCGAACGCGCCGTTCAAGTTCTGGTGGGCGGCGGCGTCTATCCGGCGACGTTCTTCCTGGCCACCGGCTTTCACGGCTTCCACGTGATCGTCGGCACCTGCTTCCTGATCGTCTGCCTGTTCCGCGCCAACGCCGGCGCACTTCACCCCGGAGCGGCATTTCGGCTTCGAGGCGGCCGCCTGGTACTGGCATTTCGTCGACGTCGTGTGGCTGTTCCTGTTCGTGTGCATCTACGTGTCCGGTGCGGGGATCACCGAGTAGGCCGGCGCGCGGTGTAGTGGCGGCGGCGCCCGCCGCCGTCCCGGTTCTGCGGGCGGCCCTCCGGTGCCGCTGCCCCCGATGCGGCGAAGGGGCGCTGTTCCGGGGTGTGCTGACGGTGCGTGATCGATGCGCCGTCTGCGGCCTGGACCTGCGCGAGCACGACAGCGGCGACGGGCCGGCCGTACTGGTGATCTTCGTGCTCGGCGCGATCGTCGTCGGTTTGGCGTTCTGGGTGGAGTTCACGTTCGAACCGCCGCTGTGGGTGCATGTCATCCTGTGGCCGGCGGTGACGCTGCCGCTGGCGATCGCGCTGATGCGGCCGATGAAGGCGGCCATGGTCGCGCTGCAGTTCCGGCACCGTGCCAGCGAGATGGGGCTGTGAGCGTTCGCCGCCCCAGGCTGCTGGGTCCGGCCCTCACCACGGCGGTGATGCTCGCGGTCCTGCTGGGCCTCGGCACGTGGCAGGTGCAGGCGACTGGAATGGAAGAACGCGCTGATCGCGCAGCTTGACGAGGCCGAGCGCACGCCGCCGGTGCCGCTGGGCGACTCGCCGCCTGCACCCTACGCGATCGTGTCGATGAAGGGCCACCTGCGTCCCGACCTCGCCTCCCACTACCGGGTTGGACTGCGCGACTTCCTCAGCGGCTCGGTCCCCGGCTCGGAATTGCTGGTGCCGGTGGAGCGGGTCGGTGCGCCCCCCGTGCTGGTCGATCTCGGCTGGGTGCCGCAACACGGGCCGCCGCTGGCGCTGCCAACCGGCGACGCCGCGACGATCACGGGCTATGTCCGCCCGGCCGTGCATGTCGGCTTTTTCGGTACCACCGACGACGCCGGGACCCGGCTGTTCACCATCCTCGATCCGGGCGTGATCGGGCCGGCGCTCGGCCTGCCGACGATGGCGCCGTTCACGGTGATCGCCCTCGGCCCGCCGCCCAAGGACCCGGGCGTGCCGATCCCCGCCGAGCATTTGCCGCGGCCGGAAAACAACCATCTGCAGTACGCCATCACCTGGTACAGCCTCGCCGTGGTGCTCCTGCTGGTATTTTCGCGTTACGCTATGGAACGTCCTTCGCGCATGACCGCATATCGAGCGCCTCGCTGCCCGCTTCGCCCGCATCGCCACCGTCGGCGAGGCGGCGGCCGTGCTGTCCTGGGACAGTGCCGCGATGATGCCGCCCGGCGGGGGCGCCGCCCGCGGCGACCAGCTTGCCGTGCTGGCCGGCCTCGCACATGGGCTGCTGACCGCGCCGGACGCGGCCGACGACATTGCCGAGGCCGAGCCGCAGGACGATCCGTGGCATGCCGCCAACCTCGCCCTGATGCGGCACGCCCACACGCGTGCCACGGCCATCCCGCCCGATCTGGTGGAGGCGCAGGCGCGCGCCAATTCGGCCTGCGAGAAGGTCTGGCGGGAGGCCCGCCGTACCGCGGACTTCCCGATGGTCGCGGCGCAGCTTGCCGAGGTGGTGAACCTGACGCGGCAACAGGCGGCGGCGTTGGCGCCGGCGCTCGGCCTGTCGCCCTACGACGCCCTGATGGACGGGTTCCAGCGCGGCATCGGGGCGGCCGACGTGGCGCCGGTGTTCGAGGCCTATCGCGCGTTCCTGGCCGACGCCCTGCCGCGCGCCGAAGCCCGGCAGGCGGCCCGCCCCGCGCCGATCCGGCCGCAAGGCCCGTTCCCGGCGGACGTGCAGGAGGCGCTCTGCCGCCGTCTCTCCGCGGGGCGCGGGACTGGAGCCGGAACACTCCCGGCTCGACCGCTCGACCCATCCATTTTGCGGCGGCACACCGACCGACGTGCGCATCACCACCCGCTACCGCGAAGACGACTTCTCGCAGAGCCTGATGGGGGTGATGCACGAGACCGGGCACGCGCTGTACGAGCGCGGCCTGCCCGTCGCGTTCGCGCGCCAGCCGGTGGGCGAGGCCGCGGGCATGGCGGCGCATGAAAGCCAGTCGCTGATCGTCGAGATGCAGGCCATCCGGTCCGACCGCTATCTCGGCTGGCTCGGGCCGCTGCTGCTGGAGACGTTCGGCGGCGACCCGCTCGCCTACGCACCCGACAACCTGGGGCGACTGTGGCGACAGGTGAAGCCCGGCTTCATCCGCGTCGATGCCGACGAGATGACGTATCCGGCGCATGTCATCCTGCGCTTCCGGCTGGAGCAGGCGCTGGTCTCCGGCGAGTTTGCGGCGGCCGACCTGCCAGGCGCCTGGAACGACGGCATGCGCGACCTGCTGGGCATCGTGCCGCCGGACGATGCGCAGGGCTGCCTGCAGGACATCCACTGGTACGACGGCGCGTTCGGCTACTTTCCCAGCTACACGCTCGGCGCGATGGCGGCCGCGCAACTGATGGCGGCCGCCCGGCGCGAAGTCGCCGGCCTCGATGCCGCGCTCGGCCGCGGCGACCTTGTCCCGCTGATCGGCTGGCTGCGGACCAGCGTGCATGCCCGCGGCAGCCTGCTCGGCTTCAACGACCTGCTGCGCGCAGCCACCGGCAAGCCGCTCGACCCGGCCGATTTCGAGGCGCACCTGACCGCCCGGTACCTGGAATGAGCCGGTGAAGCATCTGGTCCACGGCTATCGCGAGTTCCGCGCCGGCATCTGGCCGCAGCGGCGCGCGCTGTTCGAGGAGCTTGCGGCTCGCGGCCAGAAGCCGCACACGATGGTCATTGCCTGCTCGGACAGCCGCGTCGATCCGACGATGATCTTCAACGCGGGTCCGGGCGAGATGTTCGTGGTGCGCAACATCGCCAACCTGGTGCCGCCGTACATGCCGGACGCGGCGTTCCACGGCACCAGTGCGGCGCTGGAGTTCGGCGTGACCGTGCTCGAGGTGGACGACCTGATCGTGCTCGGGCATGGCATGTGCGGCGGCATCCGCGCGCTGCTCGACCCGACGCTGGCACCGCCGGAGTTCGTCGGCCCCTGGATGTCGATCGCCACCCGCGCGCGCGACCGCGTGCTCGCCTGCAACCCGGCGGACCCGCAAACCGCGTGCGAGCACGAGGCGGTCAAGGTCTCGTTGGAGAATCTGCGCACGTTCCCGTGGATCGCCGAGCGCGAAGCGAGCGGGCGGCTGCGGTTGCACGGCGCGTCCTTCGATATCCGGTTCGGGGCCTTGGAGATATTGCAGCCGGACGGGACGTTCGCCGCCGCTTGACGCAGGTGGCCTACGGCGGACCGGATTGCCGCGGCCTGCCGAGATAGGCGGCGACCGGCCCCGTCAACGCGACGCCGGGCAGGTCGTCCGCTGCAAACAGCCGCGCCTCGACGATTTCCCGATTGTCCAGGCGCAACTCGGGCAGGCGGTCGAGGCGCAGCTCAAAGAGGTGCACCCGGTCGGGCCGGCAATCCCAGACGCCGCAGACGATGCCGGCGGGCAGCAGCGGGCCAGCAACGAGACCGATCTCCTCGGCCAGTTCGCGGCTTGCGGTTGCATCCGGCGTGTCGCCGCGCCGAATGCCCCCACCCGGGAAATTCCATTCGCGGCGATACGACGAGCGCACCAGCAGCAGCGCAGTCCCGACATGGACCGCCACCAGCGCACCCTGGTGCGGCCGCCGCCGCACGCGCCACCAGAGCCGGGCCAGCGGAAAGCCCAGCCGGAACGCCGTCCGGAACGCCAGGTCGGCAAGCCTGACCGCCGAGTTCTGACGATCGTCCCGGCACCGAGGTTCGCAAGCCCATCCCGTAGCATGGAGCGGCCGGTGCCGACTGGGAAGCGCGCTCGGCGCGCGCCGGCAGCGCTCAGGTCAGAGACAGGGCGTGATGGGCGAGCAGGCTGCTCATCGTCGTGTTCACCCCGTCCAGCACCGCGAACGCACTGCCGCCGCCGTGGCCGGTGGGATCGTACGACAGCGTGGTGTTGCCGCCGGTGACGCTTGCGGTGATGTAGTTGCCAAGATCCGCGAGGCTGGGATGGCCATCGGCCGACGCGAGGATCTTGCGCAGGTCGAGCACGTCCTGCCCGTTCGGCGAGAAGCCGAACACCTGGACGACGCCGTTGCCGGCGCCCGGCAGGACCGCCGATTCGAGCCCGCTGCCGGTATTGGTGAACGCGACCGAGGCCGCGCCGAGGGTTTGCGGCGTGATCTGCGCGGATACCGGCGGATCGGTGATGAGCGTGCCCTGGCCGCTGCTGTCCACCGCGAACGCGAAACTCGCCGCCGTGTAGGTGCCCGCGAAGTGCAGTTTCGCAACCGTGGTGGCCTGCCCGTTGACCGTCTCGGTGAGCGTCAGGATGCCGCTCGTGTTTGCCGTGTTGGTCGGCGTGTAGGTCGCGGACAGGTCGCTGTTGTAGATCGTGGTCAGATCGATGCTGTCGCTCTGCGTGACGACGCCGCCGGCCGTGACCGCCTGGAAGCCGGAGATCGTGGCATCGAACACGCCGGGATCGGTGATCACGGCGTGGCCCTCGGCGTCGGTGAACAGCAGGGTCTCCGCCGCGACGACGCCGTTATCGAAGATCGCGAAGCCGGTCGAGTTCACCTCGATCGTGCCGGTGTCGCCCTTCGCGACCGACACCGCGCCACCGAACTGGATGGTGCCGCCGGTGATCGCGCTGATGGTGCCGTCGTTCTTCACGCCCGCGTTGAACACCAGCAGGCCGGTGCTGGCGGTCACGTTGGCGCTCGCCGAATTGGTAAACGCCGGCGCGATGCTGCTGGTGCCGCCACCGAGCACGTTGCCGCTCTTGTCGAGGGAGCCGCCATTGACGATGGCACCGAAGCCGACGATGGCGGCGTAGTTTTGGAGCGTGTAGATGCCCGCGGGCTTGGTGCCGACTGCACCTTCGATCTGCAACGTGACGCCCGCATCCCCCGCGGTTACGCCGAGCGTGACCGTGCCGGACTGGGAGACGCTGCCGGTATCGAGGATTTTCAGCGCGCCGGTGACTGACATGCCGTCATCCGTGGTACTGCGCGGAAGGACCGAGCACAAGTTCCGATCCGGATGCGCCCGTGATGGCTCCATTAAGCACGTCGGGGCCGTTGAGGAGGGTCATCGTGGCGCCGGTTAGCAACGCAATCGTATTGCCGTACGCTAGCAGTGAACGAACTCTCATCGACCAACGTGCCGGTTACGTTGAGCTGCGCC
This sequence comes from uncultured Solirubrobacterales bacterium, assembly GCA_963697635.1. GTDB lineage: Bacteria > Pseudomonadota > Alphaproteobacteria > Acetobacterales > Acetobacteraceae > CAJCJG01. The sequence continues at coordinate 32,370 of CAVOOS010000032.1, forward strand.
CCCTGAAAACAGATTCGATCGTGCCGACACTGATCACAAGGCTGGCGCTCTTTCCCGTTCCGCCTGCGAGCGTCACCGTGGCGCCGCTGAACTCGATCGCTCCGGTGCCGATGATCGCGCCGCTGAAACTATCGGTGCCGGTGAACTCGATGGTGCCGCTGTCGCAGACGACCGTGCCGATGCTGCTGAATGAGGCGACGTTCACCACGTTCGTTGTCGCCGGGCCTGGTCCCTGCCCAAACGTGCCGTAGTTGACGACCGTGCCATCGCCGGTCAGTTCCGACGGATCCCGGAAGAAGTAGGATCCCTTCGGACCAATGATCATCTTGGAATTGTCCGAGGCCGACATGCCGATCGTGACGACGCTGAGCGCACCGGGATATCCCTGGCCGATGAAGCCGTCGTCCAGCAGTGTGGTCGAGCCGGTCAGCGCCAATCCTGAGTCTGCGAAGTCGGCACCTGTTGCTATGATCGCCTCGCCGAATCCCCCGACCGTGCCGTACAAGGTGTTTTGGCTCTGCGGATTGGTGAGATCGAGAGTGGTGCCGGAGGCAAGCGTGATCGTTGTCCCGGAATTCTCCTCCATTACCTCGGGGTAGATTAGCGTTCCGGTGGTCAATGTGCCGGTCGGCTCGATCGTGAGATTTGCCGAGGGGGCCAGTTCAATCGTCGCAACCGTCAAGACGGTCGACACGCTGAGGGTGGAGTTCGCGCCACTGAGCTCAACCGCTCCGTTCCCTTCGATCGTTCCCGCGAATTGGTCGGCACCGGTGAACTCCAATACCCCGGTGGTGGCGAGCACCGTGCTCGTGCTGGTGTTGCTGACGAATTGGACCGCGACCACACTCACGCCGGTCACCGAAACGCCCTGCTCGAACGTGCCCAGGTTCACGATGCTTCCGGCACCGACGATCGTCGACTGCTCGCTCAGGTCGTAGAGCTTGCCGCTGTCGATCCGCACCAGATCGTAGATGTCGCCGGCGTTCACGCCGATGGTGACGAACGAGCTCTGGCCGATCGAGCCGGCGTCGACCAGGGTGACGTTGCCGGTCATGCTCATGCCGGTATCGGTGCCGTTGACGCCATTCCACAGCACGAGCGCCGGCGTGCTGCCGCCCGCGCCATCGATGGTGCCGTCCTCGATGTCGCTCGCGCCGGTCAGCTCCAGCGTCGTCCCGACCGTCGCAGCGCCGCCCAGCGACAGCGTGGTGGACTGCGTCTGATCGAAGAGATAGGCGTAGTCGAGCAGCGTGCCGAGGATCGTGACGTCCGCCGCGGCGATGTTGGAGGTTATCTGGAATTCCGCGACGCTCAGGCTCGCCAGGTTGGGGGTGAACGTGAACGACGCGCCACTGAGCGCCACCGTGCCGGTTCCGGTGATGGTGCCGGAGAACGTGTCGGCGCCGGTGAACTCCAGAATGCCGCCCTCGCTGGCGATCGTTGGCGTGTCCTGGATGGTCGTGGTGCCGGAGGTCGTGACCGTATCCGCGCTGACCAGAGCGGTGCCGATGTAGCTGACGCCGGTGACGCTGATCGACTGGACGAAGGTGCCGTAATTGATGATGCCACCGTCGCCGCCCATGGTGGAGACGGCGGTCAGGCTGTAGCTCGCAAGGGGGGTTATCTCCAGCAACGTGTGCAGGTCGCCCGCCAGGGGACCGACGATGACCTGGCCCTGCTGCCCGATCTGTCCCTGGTCCAGCAACGTGACAGCGCCGGTCAGCACCATGCCGCTGTCGGAGGCGCTGCCGGTCTTGCTGACGATCAGCTCGGCGGGTTTGACGCCGAATGGCGCAAGGCCGTTGATGGTGCCGCCCAACTGGCTGATGCCGTTGAGCGTCAGCGTCGGCTGGTTCGCGTAGGTGCCGCTGCTGAGCGTGCCGGCCAGCTCGAGCGTCGTCGCGCCCGTCTGGATGAAATTCTTGTTGTAGATCAGGCTGCCCAGCAGATCGACCTGCGCCGCGCCGAACTGGCCGCTGACCTCCAGCGTGCTCACCGTGACCAGCAGGCCGCTGTTGAGCGTGAACACCGCCCCGCTCAGCTCGACCAGGCCGCTGCCGGTGATGGTGCCGCCGAACGTGTCGCTGCCGGTGAATTGCAGCGTGCCGCTTTCGCAGATCACGGTCGCGGTGCTGGTGAAGAACGCCGACACCTGGCTCGCGCCGGTGATCTGGGCGGCCTGCTCGAAGGTGGCGAGATTGGTGATCGTGCCGTCGCCGGTCAGCACCGAGGGCGCCACGAATTCGTAGATCGCGCTGGCCGCGCCCTGCCCGATGATCAGTTGCGTCTCGAAGTCGCCGGAGAGCTGGCCGATCGTGACGACGCCTTCCTGGCTGACGGTGCCCTTGTCGACGACCGTCAGCGCGCCACGGGTGATCATGCCGTTGTCGGACAGCGGGGCGTCCGTGGTGGCGTCGAGCACCAGGAATGCGGTGTTGCCGCCGAAGAACGTGCCGCCGAGCACGCCGCTCACGTCGCTCGTGTTGGTGAGCGTGAGCACCGGCGCTTCGGTTTTGGTGCCCACGGTTGCGGGCAGGAGCTGCACCGTGGTGCCGGGATCCTGCAGGAACACCCCGGAATAGGTCAGGCTGCCGAGCACGTCGACCTGCAGCTGACCGCCGCCGTTGGCGGCGCTGACGTAGAAGGCGCTGGACGACAGCGTGACCCCGGCCTCCAGCGTGTTGGAACCGCTGCCGCTCAGCTCGACCATGCCGGCGCCGGTCAGCAGGCCGGTGAAATTGTCGTTGTTGGCGAAGTCGAGCGTGCCGGCGGTGACCAGGATGGTGCCGGTGGTCTCGTTGCTGAACTGCGCGGTGATCGCGGAGGCGGCGCCGGCGGGGGTCTGGGTGGAGGTGGCGAACAGGCCGGCGTTGACGAACAGGCCGGTGCCGGAGATCACCGACGGGCCGCTCGCGTCGATCACGTAGGACGCGCCGCCCACGTTCTCGAGCGTCGTGGCCGAGCCGACCACGATGCCGATGACGATGCCGGCGTTCTGATCGACGGTGCTGGTGTTCTCGAACAGCACGGAGTCCCGCAGCGTCAGGCCGGAATCGTCGATCTTCCCGGCGTTGACGACGGTGCCGCTGGTCGCGATGGTGCCGCCGAGCAGGTCGATCGCCCCACCCGTCTGCAACGCGGCCGAGAGCTCGAAGGTCAGCGAATTGCCGGCAAGATCGATCGTCGTGCCGCTGCCCTCGGCGAACGTGAACTGGTCGGTCAGGCCCTTGTTGAGCTGCAGCGTGGTGCCGGCGCCCTGCAACTCGACCTCGTGCACGTCGAGCACCACGCCGGAGTTGAAGTTGTAGTTCGCCCCGCCGCCGAGGATCACGGTGCCGGTGCTGCCAGCCGCCGCCGCACCGCCCATCGAGGCGAACGTGCCGGCGAAGAAACTGTTCCCGTAGATGTCCAGCGTGCCGTAGTCGACCTCGATCGTGCCCGCCGACTGCTGCACGCCCCCTGCGCCGCCTTCCAAAGCCGAGGTGGCGCTGCTCAGGCTGCCGTTCTGGAACACCACCGTGCCGCCGAACTGTGTTAGGCCGACGACCTGCGCGTTGACGAAGCTGCCGACGGTCGAAGCGTTCTGGATCGTCAGCAGCCCGGGCTTATTGCTGGAGCTGTTGCTGACGACGAGTTCGGAGAGCTGGTTCGACAGCGTGTCGTCCGATGTCTGCAACGTACCGATGGTTATGGTGCCGCCGGATACCGCGAGCGTGGCATCGAACAATGACAGCAGGCTGAACGGGGCGATGACGTCGGCGCTGCCGACGGTGACGGTCAGCGGCACATCGAACACGCCGACCAGGAATCCCTGATCGTCGTTGGTCGGCACGCCGCCGCTCCAGTCGCCGGAATTGCTGAAATCGCCGTTGCCGCTGGTGTACGACCACGTTGTCTGGCTCATGCCTCGCCCCCTGTTGTGCGGCGGTCGGCCACGACACCGTTGCCTGAACTCAACTGCTTCGCGTGCAACCGCGCACACGGATCCGGTGTGGCCCCTGGATCATTCGGGCTGCGTAGTTACCTGCGACTCCGTAACCAAGTCAAGCGCCAGCAGCATCCAATTTTGAGACACTGCTGCCGCTCTCGCGATTACTCCCGAGACTAGGCAGTAGGGAACAGTCGGCGGTTGTATGCTTCAAGACGATTACAGCACTGGCGTGCAGGCGGGCGGGCCGCACTCGCCCGTGCGTCCGCCCGCTGGTCGTGTTCGATTGCCGTGCGCAGGGGCTACGCCGCCCCGGCTTCCTCGGTCATGCCGGTAATCACCTCCTCGACTTGCTCGATGCTGGTGTGCTTAGGGTCGATGTCGTCGGCGACCACCTTGCCGCGCCGCATCACCACGATGCGGTCCACCACCTGGAACACGTGGTGGATGTTGTGCGCGATGAAAATGCAGGAATGTCCCGAATCCCGTGCGCTGCGCACGAAACGCAGCACGCCCTGGGTCTCGGCGACGCCGAGATTGTTGGTCGGCTCGTCGAGGATGATCAGGTCGCTGTCGAAGTACATGGCGCGCGCGATCGCCACCGCCTGGCGTTCGCCGCCGGACAGCGAGCCGATCGGCGTGGTCGGAGGAATGTCCTTGGTGATGCCGACCTTGCGCATCAGGTCGCGAGCAACCGCATTCATCACGGCGCGGTCCATGCGGTTGAACACGCGCGGCCCCTTGAGCGGCTCGCGCCCGAGGAACAGGTTGCGCGCGATCGAGAGTTGCGTGACCAGAGCCGAGTCCTGGTAGATGGTCTCGATGCCGCGGGCGATGGCGTCGGTGGTGCTGCGGATCGTGACCTTCTCCCCGCGGATGAAGATGTCGCCACTGGTCAACGGCACCGCGCCCGACAGCACCTTGATCAGCGTCGATTTGCCGGCCCCGTTGTCGCCGAGCAGGCCGACGATCTCGCGTTCGTTGACGCTCACGCTCACGTCGTCGAGCGCCTGCACGCGGCCGTAGGACTTGCTGATGTGGGACATGCGGATCAGTTCGGCCATTGCCTCATGTCCCCGCCTGATGCCGGCGCTCCAGCCCCGAATGCAGCGCCATCATCCCCAGGATGATCGCGCCGATGAAGATGTTGTAGGCTAGGCCCGGCACACCGATCAGCACGATGCCGTTGCGCATCACCCGCAGGATGAAGATGCCGAACACCGTGCCGATGATGGTACCGCGGCCGCCGCTGAGTGCGGTGCCGCCGATCACCACCATCGCGATCACCTCAAGCTCGTAGCCGGTGCCGCTGTTCGGGTTGGCGGCCGACGTGCGGATCGAACTGATGACGCCGGCAAACGCCGCCAGCACCGAGGACAGCATGAACAGCGCCGTCTTGGTGCGGTCGACGTTGACGCCGCGCGCCCGGGCGGCGCCCGGGTTGCCGCCGGACGCCTGGATCCAGTTGCCGACCCGGGTCTGCGTGAGCAGGTAGCCGAGCACCACCACGGCGGCCGCGAACCAGAGCAGCGAGGCGTAGATGCGGAAGCCGCCGATGTAGATGTCGCCGACCAGCGCCCGGGCCAGCCAGTGGCCGCCCGCCGACCACGTGCGCTGCGGAAACCCGTTGGTGACGAACAGCGCGGTGCCGCGCACCACCAGCAGCATGCCGAGCGTGACGAGAAACGAAGGAATTTTAAGCTGCGTCACGAACCAGCCGTTGATCAGCCCGACCAGCGCCGCGACCACGAGACAGACGACGAACGCCACATCGAGCGGCGCCTCGCCGCTGTTCAGCAGCGTCCACATCAGCACCGGCGCGAAGCCGAACACCGAACCGACCGACAGGTCGAACTCGCCCGACGTCATCAGCAGCGTCATGCCGAGCGCAATCAGGCCAAGCTCGACCGTGAACGCCAGGATGTTGCTGATGTTGCCCTCGGACAGGAAGTCGTGATTGAACGACCAGAACACCGCCAGTTCCAGGACCAGCAGCACGAACGGGCCGAACTCCGGCCGCGCGATCAGATGATGCCCGAGCAGGCGTTGCAGCGGCGACCTTCTGGCGAGTGCCGATTGGTTCAAGTGTCACCCGTAATTCTGATGAGAGCAGGAGAGGGCCGCGCTCGGCGCCTGCGCGGCCCTCTCGTCGCCAGTCACCTCCCGGCGCAGGGAGCTACGCCGCCGCGCTACTTGGTCGACATGATCTTGTCGTAGAGCGGTGCCTTGTCCTTTTCGTAGATGGCGCCGGTCAGGATGTTGAACCCCGGCGGGATGCCGCTTCCCGCCATCGCCGCCAGCGACAGCGCCAGATAGCTGGTCGCCTGCGGATCCTGCCATGTGCCGGCGTTGACGTAGCCGTGGATGACTTCCTGCGTGGTATCGAGCGAGTTGCCCCAGCCGATCACCGGAATTTCGCCCGGCTTGACGCCGACCTGGTCGAACACCCGCTTGATGCTGCCGGTGACGAGGTCGCCAAGCCCGATGATCGCGTTGATCTTCTTGCGGTTGGCGGTGAGGTAGTCCGACATCCGGTTGATCACCTCGGCCTGGTCGAGCGTGTTGTCGGTCACTTCCCAGGTGATGTTCATCGGCTTGAAGACGCTGGCGATGCCCTGCTCTTCCTGCACGCCATAGGTCGCGCCCGGCACTTCCACCGGCATCCACACGAAATCACCTGACTTCACCAGCTTGTGGTCGACGAGGTAGTGCGCCCAGCGCTGCCCGAACACCACGAGATCGCCGCCGACATAGGCGTCGAAGCTCACCTTCGGATCGGGCGTGTTGAAGTTGATGATCGGGATGTGCGCGGCGTGCGCCTCGTTGGCGATCTCGACGAGGCTGCCCGGATCGGGGCTGGTGGTGACGATGCCGTCGGCGTGCGCGGCGATCGCCGCCCGCACGGCTTCCTGCTGCGCGGCCACATCGCCACTGTGGAACGAGGTGTTGACGGTGTTGCCGGTGTCCTTGGCCCACTGCTTGGCGCCGGCGAGGAAATACGTCCACACCGGGTCGGCCGGTCCGCCGTGCGAAACCCAGTAAAAGGTCTTGGCCTGGGCGGCCAACGGCAGCACCAGCGCCAACCCCAGCGCCATGATGCCGAGCAGCAGTCGCACTCTCGAAAGCATATTCGTTCCCTCCCGTTTGCACCCCGGGGCGCCGCGTGCCGCGCACCTGCGCAACCGTCGCACAAGCGGGAAGGCGGCTCAATGCCAGGATTGCCGCTACGGCGGCGGCACCGGCAGCAAACCCTCCGACGCCGACGGCGGCAGTTGCGTCGCCTCCCAGCCGCCGCCGAGCGCCTGGATCAGTGCCACGCTGTCCACCAGCCGGCTCTGCTGCACCGAAAGCTGCGCCTGCTGGGCCGAGAGCAACGCGGCCTGCTCGGTAATGACGCTGGTGTAGGCGACGGTGCCGGCCTGGTATTCGTTCAGCGCCACGTTCACTGCGCTATGCGCCGCCTTAACGGTCCGGTCCTCCGCGTCGGCCTGCTGCTGCAGGATGCGCAGGTCGGACAAGTTGTCTTCCACCTGTTGGAACGCCGAAAGCACGGTCTGCCGGTAGGTGGCGACCGCCTCGTCGTAGGTCGCGCGGGCGGCGGCCACGGCGGCACCCTGAAAGCCGCCCTGGTACAGCGTTTCGGTGGCCGAGGCGCCAAGCGACCAGACCTCGTTGCCGACACTGAACAATTTGGACAGCGGATCACCGGCGAAACCGAATACCGCCGAGAGGCTGATGTCCGGATAGTAGGCGGCGACGGCCGCGCCGATCAGCGCGTTCTGCTGCTGCATGGTCCGCTCGGCAGCGGCGATGTCCGGCCGACGCTCGAGCAACGCCGACGGCACGCCGGGCGGCACCACCGGCACGTCGCTGGTCAGCAGCGCGGCAGGGATCGTGAGGTCGGCCGGCGGCTTGCCCGCAAGCACCGCAATCGCGTGCTCGTACTGCGCCCGCGACACGCCGGCCGCCACCAGCAGCGCCACGGTCGATTGCAACTGCACATCGGCGGCGAGCACGTCGGAGCGGGCGGCAGTGCCCGCGTCGTACTGGTTCTGCGTGATCGCGAGCGCGTGCCGGTAGTCCGCAACCGTGTCACTGAGCAGCTTGGTCAGCGAGTCGGCGGCTCGCAGCTCGAAATACGCGGTCGCCAGCGAGCCCTGTGCGGACAGCTTCGCATTCGCCAGATCCGCCGCATTGACCTGCGCCGCCGCCGACTGGCTCTCGATCTGGCGCCGGATCTTGCCCCAGACATCGAGATCCCAGCTCGCATTCCCCTCGACGCTGTACTGCGTGTGCGGGCCGCCGCCGAAACCAGCGGAACCGCCGGAACCGCCGCCGTTCTGGGCGCGCGTGACGCCCGGGGTGACCGATAGCACCGGGAACAGGCCGGAGCGGGCCTCCTGGATCAGCGCGACGGCCTGCCGATAGGCGGCCGCGGCCTCGATCACGTTCTGATTCGACACCTCGACCTGCCGCTCCAGCCCGTCGAGTTCCGCATCGCCATAGATCGACCACCACGCGCCGCGGTCGATGCCGTCGCGCGGATCGCTCGGCTTCCAGCCGGCCAGTTCCTTGAACGCGGGGGTCGTCGGTGCGCTGGGCCGCGCATAGTTCGGCCCCACCTTGCAGCCGGCAGCAAGCAACGAGAGCGCCAGCGCCGCGTACCGGACCGGGCGCCTCATTCCGCGGCTTCCGGCGCGCCGGAAGCCAGCGACGGAAACGCGCGTCCCCAGTGCCGCAGCGCCCACAGCCGGAACTGGGCCATGTAGAGATACAGCACCGGTGTCGTGTACAACGTCAGCAGTTGGCTGATGATCAGCCCGCCGACGATGGAGATACCGAGCGGACGACGGATTTCGCCGCCGTCGCCGAAACTCAGCGCCAGCGGCACCGCGCCCAGCATCGCCGCCATCGTCGTCATCATGATCGGACGGAACCGCAGCAGGCAGGCCTGGAAGATCGCGTCGCGCGGAGTGGCGTGGCCGGTGACGTTCGGCGGCGATCGCGAAGTCGATCATCATGATGGCGTTCTTCTTCACGATACCGATCAGCAGGATGATCCCGATCAGCGCAATGATGCTGAACTCGATATTGAACAGCATCAACGCGAGCACCGCGCCCACGCCGGCCGAAGGTATCGTGGACAGGATCGTGATCGGATGGACGAAGCTTTCATACAGGATGCCGAGCACGATGTAGACGGCGCCCAGCGCCGCAAGGATCAGCACCGGCTCGCTGTCCAACGATTGCTGGAACACTTGCGCCGTGCCTGCGAAAGTGCCGTGGATCGTGGCCGGTATGCCGATCTGCCGGCTTGCCTCGGCGATCGCCGCGGTGGCGTCGCTCAGCGATTTCCCGGGCGCGAGATTGAACGAGAGCGTCGTCGCCACGAACAGTCCCTGGTGGTTCACCGCGAGCGGCGTGTTGCCCGGCCCGTAATGCGTGAAGGCCGAAAGCGGCACCATCGTTTCCCGCGCGGTGCTCACCGCGGCGCCCGAAGAGGCTGTGCCTTTGCCGACGTTGGCGAGTGCGTTGGTCGCCGCATTGCGCACCGAGGCCGCCGACGCCGATGTTGCCGCCGAGACGGCCGTCGCGGCGCTGGTGACCACGGTCACGGTGCCGGGCAGCGCGTTGGTGGTCTGCGTGCCGCTCGCGGTGCCGCCGGCGGTGCTGACATAGATGTCCTTCAACGTCTCCGGCCGCTGCCAGTAGCGAGGCGCGACCTCCATCACGACGTGGTACTGGTTCAGGGCGCTGTAGATGGTCGAGACCTGCCGCTGCCCGAACGCATCGTACAGCGTGTTGTCGATCTCGATGGGCGTCAGGCCAAGCCGGGCAATGGTGTCACGGTCGTACGTGATGTCGGTTTCCAGCCCTTTCTGCTGCTGGTCGGAATTCACATCGGTCAGCACCGGGTTCTTCTGCAACGCGGCAAGCAGCCGGGGCGCCCATTGGTACACCTCGGCGGTGCTGTCGCCCTGCAGCGTGTATTGATACTCCGCGTTGGATTGCCGCCCGCCGACGCGGATGTCCTGCACGGCCTGCAGATAGAGCGTGGCCCCGGCAACATGCGACAGCGCCCGACGCAGCCGCGCGATCACCTGGGTCGCCGTGTCCGATCGCTGGGCCACCGGCTTGAGCGCAACGTAGACCGATGCGGAATTGGTCTGCGAGCGGCCGCCGCCGCCGCCGCCGCCAAAGCCGACCACTTCGTCCACCGCCCGGTCGTGCTGCACGATATCCATCAGCTCGGCGAGCTTCGCCTGCATCGCCTGGAACGAGATGCTCTGGTCGGCGGTGATCGAGCCGGTCAGCCGGCCGGTGTCCTGCTCGGGAAACAACCCCTTCGGAATGATGATCACCAGCCCCCAGCCCACCGCGATCGTGGCGAACAGGCTCAGCATCACCAGGACGCCATGCCGCAACGCCCATCCGAGCGTGCGCTCGTAACCGGCCAGCAGCCGGTCGAACAGCAGCGGCCGATGCTGCCCTTTGCGGCTGCGCAGGAACAGCGAGCACATCATCGGCGTCGTGGTCAGCGAGATCAGCAGCGACACCAGGATCGCCAGCGACAGCGTCAGCGCGAACTCGCGGAACAGCCGCCCGACGATGCCCCCCATCAGCAGGATCGGGATGAACACCGCGATCAGCGACAGGCTGATCGAGAGCACGGTGAACCCCACCTCGCTGGCGCCGCGCAGCGCCGCCTGGACGCGCGGCATGCCCTCCTCCAGGTAGCGCTCGATGTTCTCCAGCACGACGATCGCGTCGTCGACCACGAAGCCTGTGGCGACCGTGAGCGCCATCAGCGACAGGTTGTCCAGGCTGAAGCCCAGCAGGTACATCGCGCCGAACGTGCCGATGATGGAGACGGGCACGGCGATGAAGGGGATCAGCGTCGCGCGCAGATCGCGCAGGAACAGGAACACCACCATCGTCACAAGGCACACCGCGATCACCAGCGTGCGCTCGGTGTCGAACAGCGATGCGCGGATTGTCGTGGTGCGGTCGGAGGCCAGCGTCAGGTCGACATCGCGCGGCATTGCCGCCATCAGATGCGGCAGCTCCGCCTTCACTCCGTCGACGGTATCGATGATGTTGGCGCCGGGCTGGCGGAACAGGATGACCAGTACGGAAGGCTGGCCGTTGGCGAACCCGGCGTTGCGCAAATCCTCGACCGAATCCTGCACGTCGGCGACATCGGAAAGGCGCACCGCGGCGCCGTTGCGATACGCCACCACCAGCGGCACATAGTCCGCGGCGGTGCTCGCCTGGTCGTTCGTGTAGATCTGGTAGCGCCGAGCGCCCTGCTCGATTGCGCCCTTCGGGCTGTTGGCGTTGGCCGAGGCGAGCGCCGCCCGCACGTCCTCCAGCCCGATGCCGTATTTGAACAGCGCGCCCGGATTGAGTTCGACGCGCACCGCCGGCAGCGCCGATCCGCCGATGATCACCTGGCCGATGCCGCTGAGTTGCGACAGGCTCTGCTCCAGCACGTTGCTCGCGGCGTCGTAGAGCTGGCCGCGGGTCAGCGTCTTGGAGGTCAGCGCCAGGATCAGGATCGGCGCGTCCGCCGGATTCACTTTCCGGTATGTCGGGTTGGACTTGAGGCTGGTCGGCAGGTCGGCGTGCGCCGCGTTGATCGCGGCCTGCACGTCGCGGGCGGCGCCGTCGATGTCGCGGTCGAGGCCGAACTGCAGCGTGATGCGCGCCTGCCCGACGGAGCTTTGCGAGGTCATCTCGGTGACGTCGGCGATTTCGCCGAGATGCCGCTCCAGCGGGCTCGCGACCGACGTCGCCACGGTGTCGGGGCTCGCGCCGGGAAGCTGCGCGGTGATCGAGATGGTCGGAAAATCCACCTGCGGCAGCGGCGAGACCGGCAGTCGGAAGAACGCCAGCGCCCCGGCGAGCGCGATCCCCACCGTCAGCAGGGTCGTCGCGACCGGACGCGCGATGAATGGCGCCGAAAGGTTCATGGCGACATCACGACGCCGACCCCTCGCCCGCCAGCCGCCCCGCCCGCCGGCCGGAAAGGCGCAGCGCCAATCGATCGAATGCCAGATAGATCACCGGCGTCGTGAACAGCGTGAGCACCTGGCTCAGGATCAGGCCGCCGACGATCGCGACGCCCAGCGGCCGACGCAGTTCCGATCCCGTGCCGCTGCCGATCATCAGCGGCAATGCACCCAGCAGCGCCGCCATCGTCGTCATCATGATCGGGCGGAAGCGCAACAGGCATGCCTGATGGATCGCCTCGCGCGGCGGCTTGCCTTCCTCGCGCTCGGCCACGAGCGCGAAGTCGATCATCATGATCGCGTTCTTCTTGACGATGCCGATCAGCAGGATGATGCCGATGATCGCAATGATGTCGAGGTCGTTGCCCGCGACCATCAGCGCCAGCAGCGCGCCCACGCCCGCCGACGGCAGCGTGGAAAGGATCGTGATCGGATGGATGAAGCTCTCGTAGAGCACCCCCAGCACGATGTACATCGCGGCCACCGCCGCCAGCAGCAGGAACGCCTCGTTGGCAAGCGACGACTGGAAGGCCGCCGCCGCGCCCTGGAATGCGGTGATGAAGCTCGCCGGCAAGCCGAGGTCGGTCTCCGTCTGCTTGATCGCGGTGACGGCGGCGCCAAGCGAACTGCCGGACGCGAGATTGAACGAGACCGTGGTCGCCGGAAACTGGCCGAGATGGGAAATCTGCAGCGGCCCGTTGCGTTGCTTGATCGTGACGATGGCGCTGAGCGGCACCTGCCCGGTGGCCGACGCCGATGACGGCAGATAGAGTTCCGACAGGCCGGCCAGCGACGCCTGCATCGCGGGGTCGGCCTCCATGATCACGCGGTACTGGTTCGACTGGGTGTAGATGGTCGAGACGATGCGCTGCCCGAAGGCATCGTACAGCGCGTTGTCCACCGTGGCCGGCGTGATGCCGAAGCGCGCGGCGGTGGCGCGATCGATCACCAGATCGACGGCCAATCCCTGCTGTTGCAGGTCGGTCGCCACATCGGCAAGCTCCGGGCGCGCGCTCAGCGCCTGCACCAGCTTCGGCACCCAGACCAGGAACTCGGCGGGGTTCGCGTCTTCCAGCACCACCTGGTACTGGGTGCGGCTGACGGTGCTGTCGATCGTCAGGTCCTGCACCGGCTGCATGTAGAGGGTGATCCCCTCGACCCCTGCCACCTCGTGCTCCAGCCGGCGGATGATCTCGCTTGCCGTCAGGCTGCGATCGTCGTGCGGCTTCAGCACGATCAGGAAGCGGCCGCTGTTCAGCGTGGTGTTGGAGCCGTCGACGCCGATGAACGAGCTGAGCCCGGCGACGTCCGGATCCTTCAGGATCGCCGCTGCAAGCGCTTCCTGCCGCTCCGCCATTGCGGCATAGGAAATGCCCTGCGCGGCCTCGGAAATGCCCTGGATCGCACCGGTGTCCTGCACCGGGAAGAAGCCCTTGGGGATCGCCATGTACAGCAGGATCGTCACCGCCAGCGTGACCAGGAAGACGACCAGCGTTGCGGCCTGCCGGTCCAGCACCCAGTCGAGCCCGCGGCCGTAGCGCGCGATCGTCCAGGTGAAGGCGCGCTCGGCCGCGAGATCGAAGCGGCTGCGCTCGGCGTCAGGCCGGTGGCGCACCAGCCGCGCGCACAGCATCGGCACCAGCGTCAGCGACACGACCGCCGAAATCACGATGGTGACGGCAAGCGTGATGGCGAACTCGTGGAACAGCCGCCCGACCACATCGCCCATGAACAACAGCGGGATCAGCACCGCAAGCAGCGACACGGTCAGCGAGATGATGGTGAAGCCGATCTGCCCCGCGCCTTTCAGCGCCGCCTGCAACGGCGGCTCGCCCGCCTCGACGAAGCGGGCGATGTTCTCGATCATGACGATCGCGTCGTCGACCACGAAGCCGGTGGAGATCGTCAGCGCCATCAGCGACAGGTTGTCGAGGCTGAACCCCAGCAGGTACATCACGCCGAGCGTGCCCACCAGCGACAGCGGCACCGAGAGGCTCGGAATGATGGTTGCCGGCAGGTTGCGCAGGAACAGGAAGATCACCAGCACGACCAGCACCACCGCGAGGAACAGCTCGAACTCCACGTCGGCGACCGAGGCGCGGATGGTGGTGGTGCGGTCGCTGAGCACGGCGATGCTCATGGCCGCGGGCAGCCCGATTTCGATTTGCGGCAGCAGCGCCTTGATGCTGTCCACCACCTGGATCACGTTCGCGCCGGGCTGGCGCTGCACGTTCAGGATCACCGCCGGCGTGGTATTGGCCCAGCCGCCGAGGAAGGAATTCTCCGGACCGCTGACGATGTCGGCGACATCGGACAGCCGCACCGGCGCCCCGTTGCGATAGGCCAGCACGACATCGCGGTAGTCGTTGGCGCTGGTCAACTGGTCGTTGGCGTTGATCGTCGACGACTGCAGTCGGCCCGTCGAAGTTACCCTTCGGGGTGTTGACGTTGACATTGCCGATGGTGGTTCGGACGTCGTCGAGGTTCATGCCATAGGCGGCCAGCGCCTGCGGCTTGACGCGGATGCGCACCGATGGCCGCTGGCCGCCGCTGATGCTGACCAGCCCGACTCCGGGCAATTGCGAAATCTTCTGCGCGAGCCGGGTGTCGCTGAGATCCTCGAGGTCGGTCAGCGGCAGCGTGGTCGAGGTGACCGCGAGCGTGATGATCGGCGTATCCGCGGGGTTCACCTTGGCATAGATCGGCGGGGCCGGCAGATCGGAGGGCAGCAGGTTGCCTGCGGCATTGATCGCCGCCTGCACCTCCTGCTCGGCGATGTCGATCGGCAGCGTCAGACTGAATTGCAGCGTGATCACCGAGGCGCCGCCGGAGCTGGTCGAGCTCATCTGGTTGAGCCCCGGCATCTCGCCGAACTGGCGTTCCAGCGGCGCCGTCACCGCCGAGGTCATCACTTCCGGGCTGGCGCCCGGATAGAACGTCTGCACCTGAATGGTGGGGTAATCCACTTCCGGCAAAGCGGAGAGCGGCAGGAACGTGTAGCCGAGCCCGCCGGCGAGCAGGATCGCCACCATCAGCAGCGTGGTGCCGACCGGACGAAGGATGAAGAGCTGAGACGGGTTCACGACTTCTTCGCGCCGGTCGCGGTCACGGCGATGAGGTGCCGCTCTGCTGATCCTGCTGATGGTGACGGATGTGCGGCGGCTGGAGCGTGGCCGCGCCGGTCGCGGCCGGCGGTTCGCCCGAAGCCGGGGCACCCGGGGTGGGGCACCCGGGGCCGGGGCGGCACCCGGGGCTGCTGCGGGGGCAGCATCCGAGGCCGCCTTCTGGGCCGCGGCCGGGGCAGACTTCGATCCGGGCTGGATGCTCACCTTCGCGCCTTCGCGCAGCCGGTCGGCACCATCGATGACGACGCTGTCGCCCGCGGCAAGCCCGGAAACGACCTGCACCGTATCGCCGTCGGTCACTCCGATCTTCACCGGCCGAACCGTCACTGTGGAATTCGCGTTCACGAGATACACGTAGGTTCCCGGTGCGCCGCGCTGGATCGCCGCGGTCGGCACGGTGACGACGTCGTGCAGCGTGTTCACGAGCAGCCGCGCATTGACGAACTGATTGGGGAACAGCGACTCGTCGCTGTTCGGGAACATCGCCCGCAGTTTCACCATGCCGGTCGACGTGTCGATCTCGTTGTCGAGGTTCGAGAAGGTTCCGGACGCCAGATCGGTCACGTTCGCCCGGTCGTAAAGTGCGACCGGCAGGGTCGCGCCTTCGTGGACCCGCTTCAACACGGCCGGCAGGTCGTCCTCCGCGATCGAGAACAGCACCGAAATCGGCTGCAGCTGCGTGATCACCACGAGACCGTTGGGGTCGGTCGTCTGCACGTAGTTGCCCGCGTCCACCTGCCGCAATCCGACGCGCCCCTCGACCGGGGCGACGATATGGCAGTAGGTGAGGTTCAGCTTTTCGGTGTCGATCAGCGCCTGATCGGTGCGGATCGCACCCTCGTCCTGCTGGACCACGTACACCTGGTCCTCAGCCTGCTGGCGGGCGATCGAATCCTGCTTCAGCAGCGTCTGGTATCGGGCTAGATCGGCCTGCGCCTGTTTCAGCGTCGCCTGATCCTTGGCCAACTGCCCTTGGTATTGTTCCAGCAACGCCTGATAAGGGCGCGGATCGATCTGCGCCAGGAAATCGCCCTTGTGGACGATCTGGCCTTCGGTGAAGCCGATCTGCTGCAACTGGCCGGCGATCTGGGTTTTCACCGTGACGGTCGCCAGCGGCGTGACGGTGCCGAGCGCGTTGACAATGACCCGCACGTCCTTTGTCGCGGCAGCCGCCGTGCCGACCGGTTGCGGCGGCCCCTGTGCCGCGGCACGGCCGGCCGGTGCGGGAGCAGCCGCAGGGCCCAGCTCGTGCCACGCGAGCAGGCCGAGCAGCACGACCAATGCGAGCGCCGCGAGCCACCGGAGCCAAGCGCGACGATGACGAACCTGCGGCGCCATGGTCAACTTCTCGCGACCGACCGTCACGGGGGCGTGCGCATCGGGGTGCAGGTCGACTTGCTCGTCCATGTCCTACTCGGCGTGGGGCCTACTGGTCGGGAGCCGTTCGGCGAACCCTCTCGCGATCAATTGGTCGCGAGAGGGCAACTAATGGTCGCTTCATAAATCATAGCGATTGGGGCGGTTGCAAGGCGACCGGCATAAGCGCCGCGCGAGCTGTGGCGATCTCCGCATATGCGTGGCCGAATAGCTGGCCGGCGCTGATCGCCGTCGAACAAAGAGTTCGTGATCCGCGGCTCCGACGGCTCGTTGCATTCCGTATCAGCGAGCCCGATGATTTTTGCTTCGCGCAGGTTTGTGCTGCACCTATCTTCCCGCGTTGCTCGCAGCACACCTCGTTCCGACAGCCTCGGGCCGATCGCGCCGGATCGTGCGCTCTGCGGTAGCGCAGACGCCGGTGCGGGGCGCGGCACCGTTCCGCGCCGTGCCCCGCCGCCCGATCAGCCCACCACGTCCACCAGCACGACCTCGGCTTCCTCAGTCGCGACGATCCGCAACTCCGTCTCGCCACTGATGGTCGCACCATCCCTTGTGTTCACGGCGACGCCGTTCACGGTCACCGCGCCGGTCGCCGGCACCAGATACGCAACCCGGCCGGGCCGCAGCTTCTGCTCTACGGTCTGCCCCTTGGCGAGCGTGCCCGCCAGCACCGCGGCGTCGGCATACAGCGGCAGCGCCGATCCGTCGGCACCGGGCCGGCCATCGGCCAGCGCCGTCAGGCTGCCGGCGCCCTGCTTGGGAAAGCTGCGGGTGCCCCAGCCCGGCGCGACGCCGCGCTGGCCGGCAGGATCCAGATCTGGAACAGCCGCGTCGGCACCGTCTCCCGGTTGTACTCGGCGTGCACGATGCCGGTGCCGGCGTGCATCACCTGCACGTCGCCCGCCTCGGTGCGGCCGGTCGTTGCCCAGACTGTCCTGGTGGGTGATCGCGCCCTGCCGGACGTAGGTGATGATCTCCATCTCCCGGTGCGGATGCGGGTCGAAGCCGGTGCCCGGCGCGATCTCGTCGTCGTTCCATACCCGCAGCCCGCCCACGCCCATGCGGGCATGATCGCGGTAGCTCGCCGAAACTGAAGTGATGCCGCGCGTTCAGCCACTCGTTGCGGAACCCGCCCAGACGCTCGAAGGGTTGCACCTGAATCATCTGCCTCTCCTATGATCGTTCGACATCGAACGGTTGGCCGGAGAACTAGGCATCGCCCTCGGAGGCGACAAGGGTCGGCTCACGATCGCCCTGCGCGGCTGCAATGCCGAGCTTGCGCAGCAACGCGCCCAACTGCCGCAGCTCGTGCAGGTCGAGGCCGCCCATCGCGCGCGCGATGTCCTCGGCATGGCGCGGAAACAGCTCCTTGATCATCGAACTGCCGCGATCGGTCAGTTCCACCCAGACCTGCCGGCGATCGGTCGCGGCTCGCACCCGCCGCACCAGGCCGCGCGCTTCCAGCTTGTCCACGACATCGGTCATGTTTCCGGCACTGGTCAGCACCCTGCGGCCGAGTTCACGGTGCGTCATCGGGCCTTTGTGCAGGATGCCCTCCAGCACGCCGAGCTGGGTCAGCGTCAGCCCTTCCGCGCCGACCAGCGGCTCGACACGGCTCGTCACCGATCGACTGGCCCGCATCAGCTTGACATAGGCCCGTATCGCTTCTTCGACCTCGGCTTCGGTCACGCCATGCATGGTCAGCGGTTCATCAGCACGGGCAGGCTCGCATGCTCCAGCACGTGCCGGGTGACCCCGCCCAGCAGCAGTTGGCGCAGCCGGCTGTGCGAATATGCCCCCATCGCCAGCATGTCGGCGTCGAATTCACTGGCCGCTTTCAGCAGGCCCGCGCCCACGTCGCGGTCGATCGGCCGGAACGTCGCGACTTCCGCGCGGATCTCGTGCAGCGCAAGGTAGCTGGCGAGGTCGGCCGCCGCCGGCCCGCGCCGCTGGTATTCGTCCGCCGCCAGGATCCGCACCGCCTCGGCCCGCTGCAGCCAGGGCAAGGCCGCGAACACGGCGGACGCCGAACTCGGCCGTGCCGTTCCAGGCCAGGCAGATGCGTTTTCCAAGCGGCTCGCGCGCCTGCTGCGGGGCGATCAGCACCGGGCGGCCCGAGTCGAACAGCACCGCGTGCAACGCCTCCGACGAGGACACGTCGTCGGCCGCCTCCGGATGCGGCACCACCGTCAGGTCGGCGAGCCGCGCCTGCTGTGCCACCAGATCGTCCTCCCGCCCGGTGATCGCCGCGAAACTCGCGGTCGGGCCATGCTCCCCCTGGCGCGGCTCGCCCACCGGCACGCCCCTGGCCGCGACCGTCGCCTCGAACATCGTGCGCACGGCGGTCGCCCGCGCCAGGCTCTCGGCCTCGGTCGCCGTCATCATCTCCTCGATCATCGCGCCGGACAGGCCCTCGCCCGCCAGCGGCGCCACGTCGCGGCTGTCCACCCGGACATGCAGCGCGAGGACGTGCGCACCCCAGGCCTGGGCGATCCCCAGCGCCGTCACGAGTGCCGCCTCACCAGCCGCGGTGCCGGTGAGCGGCAGCAGCAACTTACGGATGCTCATGGCTCCCCTCCAACCGGTTCGGGCACCGAGTTTAGCACGGCTGCGCGATGTTCGCATCGCGGACAACGGCCTGGATGCGAAGCAAGGCGTGATCCAGGTCGCTCGCATCGACGCGCAGCCACTCGATCGGCTCCGGATCGACGCCGATGCTGCGGTGCAGCACTTCCACCGTGGCGTCCGAGGCGTCGCGGCTCCGCCCGGCGATGCGGGCTTCCAGCACAGCCGTCGGCGCCTCCAGCCAGATGCCGACGAAGGGCGCCGCGCCGGCCGCCTCGGAAGATCGCCCGCCGATCCGCTGGGTCGAGGAACATCGCATCGCCGATCGCCGCGTGCCCGGCGGCTGCGACCTCGGCGACGGCCCGCCGCTGCTCCAGCGCGACCGCCCGGTTCTCCGCGCCGCTGTAGGCGGCCTCCGGCAAACGGGCCTCCGGCGCCACCCCGTTGCGGCGTTTGCGCACTTCGTCGCTGCGCAGGATCAGCGCCCCCGGCGCCGCCCCCAACTCCGGCGCGAGCTTCCGGGCGAGCGTCGATTTGCCTGTGCCCTGCAACCCGCCGATCGCCACCACGACCGGCGGCGGCGGGTGCAGGTAGCCGAGGCTCATCGAAAGATAGGCCCGCGCCTCCTCGCCACGCCCCCGGGCCGCTTCGACGTGCGCCCGCACCATCGCCTTCTGCGCCATGAACAACGGCAGGCCGGTCACGAGGGAAACATCGCCGGTGCGGGCGGCGTAGCGGTTCAGCACCCGGTTGGCGGCGGGTCGGCCGGACTTGTGCTCCAGATCCATCAGCAGGAAGCCGAGGTCGTAGGCGACATCCCCGGTCGCGATCGCCTCGTCGAACTCGACCGCGTCGAACGGCACCGGCAGCCCTCGCCACAGGCAGATGTTGCCGAGGTGCAGGTCGCCGTGGCAGCGCCGCACGAAGCCGCCCGCCGTGCGCGCGTGCAGCCATCCGGCGCGACGCCCAAGCTCGCGCCGCATCGCTGCCTCCCACGCCGCCACGTCGGCCTCCGGCAACCCCGCCGCCCGCGCCGAGCGTGCGTCGCCGTCGGTCATCCAGCGCTGCGAGTCGAGCCCGTCCACCGCCGCGACCGGCGCCGCCGCCAGATACGCGGCCACCGCGTCGCCGAGCGCGTCCAGCAGCGACGCGTCGAGCCCGCCGCGCGCCGCGATAGCGTCGAGGAAGTCGCCTTCGGGCACGCGCGCCATGCGCACCACCCAGTCGACCGCCTCACCCTGCCCGCCGACCACCAGCGAGCCGTCCGCCGATCGCACCACCGGCACGACGTCGCGGTACATGCCCGGCGCGTGCGGAGCATTGAGTTCGAACTCGCGAAGCGCCGTCCGATGCCGCTCGGCGAGCGTGGAAAAATCCAGGAACGGCAGCCGCACCGCCTTGCGCAGCTTACAGACCGTGTCCGCGCCGACGAACAGCAGCGAGATATGCGTCTCGATCGGCGCCCGCCCCCCGGCCAGCCGCGTCAGCAGCGCGACGGTCGCGGATTGCGCCTCGGGGACCATGCCCGCCTACGGATACACTTTTCCGGCCACCCACCGCTCGCCGTCGCGGTCGTACTGGGTCACGTCGTGCAGCCGGTGCGGGTGCGCCTTCCAGAACAGGAACCGCGCCGGCAGCACCCGGAAGCCGGACCAGTGCGGCGGCCGGGGAATGTCGGGGCCGGGATAGCGCGCCTCCACGTCGGCCAGCCGCTGCTCCAGCACGGCCCGGCTCTCCAGCGGCTGGGATTGCAGCGAGGCCCAGGCGCCGAGGCGGGAGATGCGCGCGCGGGTGGCGAAATAGGCGTCGGACTCCGCCGTGGTCACGCTTTCCACCGTTCCCTCGACCCGCACCTGCCGGGCGATAGACTTCCAGTAGAACAGCAGCGCGACCCGCGGGTTCGCCGCGAGTTCGCCGCCCTTGCGGCTCAACGTGTTGGTGAAGAAGACGAAACCGCGGCCATCCTGGCCCTTGAGCAGCACGTTGCGCGCCGACGGCACGCCGTCCGCGGTCGCGGTCGCGAGCGTCATCGCGTTCGGGTCGCTCGGTTCGCTGCGCTCCGCCTCGGCGTACCAGGCGGCGAACAGGGCGAAGGGATCGGCGTCGGACATGGTCCGTCTCTCCTCGACAATCACATTGCCGCTTCCAAACCGAGAAAGGCGGCGAGCGCGCGATTAACTGCCAGCGTGGTCGCATCATCAAGCCGGCCGAACACCTTGCCGACCCGCTCGCGCGGGACCGAGACCGCCTTGTCGATCATGATCTGCGAGATGGTCCGCAGCCCGTTCTCCGGCGTCGGCTGCACGGTCAGCCGGATCAGATGTTCGGGGCTGATGTCGCTGGTCAGTCGCAGCACCGTCACCGAAGGCAGCGCCATGAAGGGGTCCGCCTGCACCACCAAGGCCGGCCGCGGCTTGCCGTAGTCGCCGCCGACCGCGATCGTCACCAGGTCGCCGCGCTTCACGCCTCCCACTTGTCTGCGAAGTCGTCGCGATCGAGCTCCGCTTCGATTTCGCGCATGATCGTATGCTCGTCGGTTCCCGGGGACCGCGCGCGGCCGGCAATCGCCGTGGATTGCCGCAGGGCTTCGACCTCGAAATCCCTGCGCTCGCGGCGTTTCACATAAGCCCGCATGAAATCCCGCAGCACCTGCGCGGCCGGCCGATCCTCGGCTTCCGTCGCGGCCGCGAACGCAGCCTTCAGGTCCGGGTCGATCCGCAGGTTGAAGGTCGCGTCCTTCGGATGCTGGCTGCTCCTCGCCATCGTCCAATTCCGTAACTGCATTTTGTGATGATAATGCAGAGACATCGATGCTGCAAGGCGACCGGGCTGCCGCCGGGCTGACCCTGCCCCGCTCTTGCCCCCGCCCGGCGGGCTATGTCACGCATGCGGCCCGCTCCGCGATTTCAGGATTGCATCAGATGCCCGATGGCGAACCCGCAACCCTCCCCGCCAAGGGGACCCTGCTCGCAGGCAAGCGCGGCCTGATCATGGGGGTTGCGAACGAGCGCTCGCTCGCCTGGGGCATCGCGGCCGCCTGCGCCGCGCAAGGCGCTGACCTGGCGTTCACCTTCCAGGGCGAGGCGCTGGAAAAGCGCGTCCGGCCGCTCGCCGCGAGCGTCGGCTCGACCCTGCTCGCGCCGTGCGACGTCGCCGACGACGCCAGCATGGACGCCGCCTTCGCCGCTATCGCCGCGCGCTGGGACCGGATCGACTTCCTGGTCCACGCGATCGGCTTCGCCGACAAGCAGTACCTGCGCGGCCTCTATCTCGACACGCCGCGCGCGGCCTTTCTGCAGGCGATGGACATCTCCTGCTTCAGCTTCACCGCGGTCGCCCGCCGCGCCGTCGCGGTAATGCCGGAGGGCGGATCGCTGCTCACGCTGACCTATCTCGGGGCCGAGCGGGTGATGCCGCACTACAACGTCATGGGCGTCGCCAAGGCGGCGCTGGAGGCCTCCGTCCGCTACCTCGCCGCCGACCTCGGCAAGCGCAACATCCGGGTCAACGCGATCAGTGCCGGGCCGGTGCGCACGCTGGCGGCCAGCGGCATCGGTGATTTCCGCTACATCCTGCGCTGGAACCAGTACAACGCGCCGCTCGCCCGCAACGTCAGCATCGAGGACGTCGGTGGCGCCGGGGTCTACCTGCTGTCGAAGCTCTCGGCCGGCGTCACCGGCGAGGTGCACCACGTCGACTGCGGCTACCATCTGGTCGGCATGAAGAACCCGGACGCGCCGGACATCGCGGTGGCCGACTGACATGATCCTGGTCGGCCAGGTACCGATTCGCCGTACGTCCGCCGCGTCGCGGTGTCGCTCCGCGTGCTTGGATTTGCCTACGAGCACGACACGCGCTCGGTGTTTGCCGATTTCGAGGCGATGCGGCGGACCAATCCGCTGGCGCGCATTCCGTCGCTGATCCTCGATGATGGCGAGACGCTGATCGATTCCGCGGCGATCCTCGATTGGCTCGACCAGACGGTCGGGCCGCAGCGGGCGCTGGTCCCCGCTGCCGGCCACGCGCGGCGGCATGCGCTGCGCCGGATCGCGCTGGCAACCGGCGTGATCGACAAGGCCGGCGCCGCCGTCTACGAGCGGCTGATCCGCCCATCCGCCTATCGCTGGCCGGAGTGGATTCTGCGCTGCAGTACCCAGGGCAACAGGCGCGCTCGAAGCGCTCGCTTCCGAGCCGTGGACCAGCGACGGCCCTCTCGATCAGCCGCAGATCACGATGGCCTGCGTGCTGCGCTGGCTGCAGATCGGCGATCCCGAGATGGTGCCGGAGGGCCGGTACCCGACCCTCGATGCGCTGTCGGCAAGGTGCGAGGCACGGCCCGAGTTCGTCGCCACGTTCCCGGCGGACTACTCGGTGCCGCGGAGCGCGTAGCCGTGTCGCACAACACCTTCGGCCATCTGTTCCGGGTGACGACGTGGGGCGAGAGCCACGGGCCGGCGCTCGGCTGCGTGGTCGACGGCTGCCCGCCGCGCATTCCGCTCTCGGAGGCCGACATCCAGCCCTGGCTCGATAGGCGCCGCCCCGGCCAGTCGAAGTTCACCACGCAGCGGCAGGAGCCGGATGCGGTTCGCATCCTCTCCGGCGTGTTCCAGGGCCAGACCACCGGCACGCCGATCGCGTTGCAGATCGAAAATGTCGACCAGCGATCGAAGGACTATTCCGAGATTGCCGAGCGTTTCCGGCCCGGCCACGCCGACCTGACCTACGAGCTGAAATATGGCATCCGCGACTACCGCGGCGGCGGGCGGGCCTCCGCTCGCGAGACCGCCGCGCGCGTCGCCGCGGGCGGGGTCGCGCGCAAGATCCTGCGCGGCGTGACGATCCGCGGCGCGCTGGTGCAACTCGGGCCGCACCGGATCGATCGCGCGCGCTGGCACTGGCCGGAGGTGGACGCAAACCCGTTCTTCTGCCCGGACCCGAATGCGGTCGGCGCGTGGGAAGAATACCTTTCCGACGTGCGCAAGCGCGGCTCCTCCTGCGGCGCGGTCATCGAGATCGTGGCGGAAAACGTGCCGCCCGGACTCGGCGCGCCGATCTACGGCAAGCTCGACGCCGACCTGGCCGCCGCCATGATGGGCATCAACGCGGTCAAGGGCGTCGAGATCGGCGAAGGCTTTGCCGCGGCCGCGCTGAGCGGCGAAGCCAATGCCGACGAGATGCACATGGAAAACGGCGAAGTCGCGTTCGCGAGCAACCACGCCGGCGGCATCCTGGGCGGCATCTCGACCGGCCAGCCGATCGTGGTCCGGTTCGCGGTCAAGCCGACCAGTTCCATCCTGACCCCGCGCGCCTCGGTGGATCGCCTGGGCCACGACGCCGAGGTGACGACGAAGGGGCGGCATGACCCCTGCGTGGGCATCCGCGCCGTGCCGGTCGGCGAGGCGATGCTGGCCTGCGTCCTGGCCGACCACCTGCTCCGCCACCGGGCGCAGGTGCCGGACGCCCCCCACCGCGCCCGCTTGCCGGCCCGCCGGCCCGGTGATTAAATCCGGACCGCCACGGTCCTTTCTCCGTTTGCGACCTGTGGATCTGTTCACGCATTCGTGGGTCGCGGCTTGGCGCGCGCAAGAATAGGGCGGTCGGGGAATGGGCAGCGATCAATCGGCCACGGCGACAGCCAAGTCGCTCATCGGGCTCGCGGGGGCACGCGGCTGGGCGCGCCGGATGGCGGAATTGCGCGATACGGCGGCAGCGGGTCCGCACATCCGCCGCGCGCTGCTGCAACGCCACGCGCTGGAACTGGTGCTCGACCGGATGGCACGCGGCGGCGGAGCGGCGCCAAGCGCCACGGAGCGGCGCGTGCTGGCGATGGCCCGCGATACCGTCGCAGCCTCTGCCGCGCTGCGCCCGGATGGCCGGCAGCGGCTTCGGGACATGCTGAACGAGTGCCTCTCCGGCGAACGCTCGCTGGTGCCGCTGTTTCACCTGATGCGGGTTGCTGCGCTGCAGCGCTCGCGAGGTTTTGATGTCAGCTTCGCCGCGTTCGCCGATGCCGCGCCGTTCGACCTGCTGCTGACGCGCGACGGGCTGGAGGCGGAGGTCGCCTGCGACGTCGTATCCGCCGAGGAGGGCCGCGACGTGCATCGTGGCGCCTGGGTGCGGCTGATCGACCGCATCGACCCCGACCTGCAGACCTGGCTTGCCGCGCATCCGGGCCGCTACCTGCTGAAGCTCACCCTGCCGCAGGGGCTGCGCAGCGATGGCGGCCACCAGCTGCTGTCGGCCCTGCACGACCGCATTCGCGACATGCTCGCCGCCCACCGTCGCGCCGACCATGACGAAGCCGCGGTGCTTCGCCTCGACCCGCTGATGCTGGCCGGCGCGCAGGCCGGCGAACTCGGACTGCTGAATTCGCTGCGCCAGGAGTTCGGGCACGAGGCCCATCTGGCGGTGACGGAAGCGGGCGGCGGGGTGTTCGTGATGGCCGCCCGGGCCGGACGCGAGAACGAGGTCGCCGCAGCGATCCGTCGCCGCATGGCAGCCGTCGCGCCGTCCCGGTTGAGCGGCACGCGCCCGGGCATCCTCGCCATGTTCGTCGAAGACACCGACCGCGCGGAATGGCGCCACCTGCGCGAGCGGCTCGAACTGGAGGGCGAGGCGCGGCAGTTCCTGACCTTCCCGGAGGCGCGCTCGGTCGTGGCGGTCACCTGCGCGTCGCGGCTGGAACTGCTCGGGGCCGCCGGCCCGGATGCGGCGCCGGATGGGGAACTGCGTTTCCGCAACCCGGCGCATCCGGCGGCCAGGGCGGCGGCGCTGGCGCCGGCGGTGCTCTCGTCTCTTTGACCGCCAGGGGCGCGGATTGGCGGGGACTGCCTTGGCGCTGCCACGTTGTTCCGCCTGACTGGAGCCGACGACGAGGAGCGGATGCGACGCGCCATGACCGACCACGACTACGAGCGCAAGCTCGACGAGCTTGACCACCTGCTGAACGACCTCGACGTGCCGCTGCAGCCGGACCGCGTATGGTCGCTGCTGGCCGAGATTTCGCAGCACGATCTGCCCGCACCGCAGGACCAGCCGTCCCGCTGAAGCCGCCGAGGTCAGCCCGCGCGCATCGCGCCGATCAAGAATTCGTGGTTGCCCTCGGGGCCGGTGATCGGGCTGTCGACGATGCCGATCACCCGCCATCCCGGTCGCGCGTCCCACCATGCGTGGACCCGCTCGCAGACCGCTGCGTGGACATCCGGGTCGCGCACCACGCCACCCTTGCCGACCGCCTGTGGCCCGGCCTCGAACTGCGGTTTGATCAGCGCGACCGCCCAGGCGCCCGGCGCGCACAGCGCCAGCGGTGCGGGCAGGATCGTCGCCAGGCCGATGAAACTGGCGTCGCAGACCAGGCGCCTGACCGGCTCGCCGATCTCGTCGGCCGTCAGATAGCGGGCGTTGATCTGCTCGTGCACCACCACGCGCGGGTCGCTGCGCAGCTTCCACGCCAACTGCCCGTGGCCGACGTCCACCGCATGCACCCGCGCCGCGCCATGCGCCAGCAGCACGTCGGTGAAGCCGCCGGTCGACGCGCCGACGTCCAGGCAGATCTGCTCGGCCGGCGACAGCCCGAAACTGGCGAGCGCGTGCGCAAGCTTGACGCCGCCGCGCGACACCCACGGATGGTCCTGGCCACGCACCTCCAGCGCGACGTCCTCCGGCATCGGCTGCCCGGCCTTCTCGACCCGCCGCGTCCCGGAAAACACTTTGCCGGCCAGGATCAGCGCCTGCGCCTTGGCGCGGCTTTCGGCGAGGCCGAGGTCGACGAGGCGCTGGTCGGCCCGCGGCCGCGCGGCCATCCCGGCGTCCGCTACCGCCGCCGCGCCACCACGAAGGCGGCGAGTGCGCGCAGCAATTCGGCCCGCTCGCCGAAGCTGTCCAGGTGCTCGGCAGCCTGCTCCGCCAGCATGTCCGCGTGCGCCCGCGCCCGTTCCGCGCCGAGCACGGCGACCATCGTCGCCTTGCCGGCGGCGGCATCCTTGCCGGCGGTCTTGCCGGTCTCCTCGGTCGGTGCCTTCGACGTCCAGCAGATCGTCGGCGATCTGGAACGCGGCGCCGAGGTCGCGCCCATAGGCCGCCAGCATGATGCCGCTGCGGCGCCGGCGCGCGGCCCAGGATGGCGCCGGCTTCGGCGCTGAACTGGATCAGCCGGCCGGTCTTCAGCGCCTGCAGCCGGGTGACTGCCGGCGCCGTCCAGGGTCTGGCCTTCCGCCAGCATGTCGATCATCTGGCCGCCGGCCATGCCGCGCGCGCCCGGCCGCGCGCGCCCAGCGCCGGCGACCAGTTCGCAGCGCGCCTCCGGGTCGGAGTGGGTGTCGGGCTCGGCCAGCACCTCGAACGCGCGGGTCTGCAACGCGTCGCCGGCCAGGATCGCGGTCGCCTCGTCGAACGCCTTGTGGCGTACTGGGCTTGCCGCGCCGCAGGTCGTCGTCGTCCATCGCCGGCAGGTCGTCGTGCACCAGCGAATAGGCGTGCAGCATCTCGACCGCGGCGGCGACCCGCGCGGCGCAGGTCTCCGACACCGCGAACAGGGCGGCGGTCTCCATCACCAGGAAGGCCCGCAGCCGCTTGCCGCCGCCCAGCGTGGCGTAGCGCATGGCCTCGGCCAGGCGCGCCTCGGCGCCGTCGACCGGCGGCAGCAGAGTCTTCCAGCGCGTTTTCCACGACGCCTGCGACGCGCGCCATGGCCTTCGGCAGGTCTATCGCCCGCCGCGTCGTCTGCTCGGTTCCGATGCCACGTCAGCCCCGTGATGATGCCCGACTGCCTCGCCCGCAAGCCCGATCGACGCACTGTAGCCGTCGGCGATTCCCGCAGTGGCATACTATGGCCGCAGGTCCGCCAATGTCGTATGACATTCCTGCCACGCCCTGTTGCGCAGACTGCCACAGATGCACGGCTGCGCATCGGGCAGCGCCATTGCTCGCGCCGATTGCGATCGCGGCCCGATGCCATCCCGCGGCCGAGTCCGGTATTGCTGCATCTGCGGCGTTGCCGAGGCGGGGGTCGACCTGTCATATCCGACTCGGCAGATCGGTCATGGCGCCGTGCTGGCACGGGACGTATCGGAGTACCGATGCATGATGCGCGTCATCCTGGCCCAGCCGCGCGGCTTCTGCGCCGGCGTGGAGCGGGCGATCGAGATCGTCGAGCGGGCGCTTGAAGAAGTTCGGCCCGCCGATCTACGTCCGTCACGAGATCGTGCACAACCGCCATGTCGTGGAGGATCTGCGGCCAGCGCGGCGCGGTCTTCGTCGACGAACTGGACGAGGTGCCGGCCGGCGCGATGACGATCTTCTCGCGCCCACGGCGTGGCCAAGCAGGTCGAGCAGGACGCCGCGCGCGCGCGACTTGCCGGTGATCGACGCGACCTGCCCGCTGGTCGCCAAGGTGCACAACGAAGGCCGCCGCTACGCCGCGCCAGGACCGCGAGATCGTGCTGGTCGGCCATGCCGGCCATGCCGAGGTCGAGGGCACCATCGGCCAGGTCCCGGGCAAGGTGCATCTGGTGCAGACCGTCGACGACGTGGCGCGGCTGCAGGTCCGCGACCCGGACAAGCTGGCCTATATCACCCAGACGACGCTGTCGGTGGACGACACCCGCGGCATCATCGCGGCGCTGAAGGCGCGGTTTCCCGACCATCGTCGGGCCGGACGTGCGCGACATCTGCTATGCGACGCAGAACCGCCAGCAGGCGGTGCGCGAACTGGCGCAGGCGGTCGACCTGATCCTGGTGGTGGGCTCGCGCAACTCCTCCAACTCCAACCGCTTGCGCGAGATCGGCGAGGAACTGGGCAAGCCGGCCTACCTGATCGACGACGCCGAGCGCGCTGCAGCCGGAATGGTTCGCAGGACGTCGAATCGGTCGGGCGTGACCGCCGGCGCCTCGGCGCCGGAGATCGCTGGTGCAGCGGCGTGCTGGAGGGGCTGCGCCGGCTTCGGCGAGATCGAAGTGTCCACCCTGGACGGCGTGGCCGAGGATGTGCGGTTCCGCTTTCCGGCCGAAGTCGGCCGACGCATAAAGGATTACTGCCAGCATGTCCGTGCCGTTGAACCAGGCGATCCGCGTCGGCGCCTATGTCGTCAAGCAGCATCTGCTCGGGCCGCAAGCGCTATCCGCTGGTGCTGATGCTGGAGCCGCTGTTCCGCTGCAACCTGGCCTGCGCCGGCTGCGGCAAGATCGACTATCCGGCCGAGATCCTGAACCAGCGCCTGTCGGTCGACGAGTGCATGGAGGCGGTCGACGAATGCGGCGCGCCGGTGGTGGTGATCGCCGGCGGCGAGCCGCTGCTGCATCAAGGAGATCGACGCAGATCGTCGAGGGCGCCATCGCGCGCAAGAAGTTCGTCATCGTCTGCACCAACGCGCTGCTGCTCGAAAAGAAGATGGACCTGTTCAAGCCGAGCAAGTGGTTCTCCTGGTCGGTGCATCTGGACGGCGGCCGCGAGGAGCACGACATCTCGGTCTGCCAGACCGGCGTCTACGACCGCGCCGTGGCGGCGATCAAGCGAAGTCGAAGCGCGCGCGGCTTCCGCACCATCATCAACGCCACGCTGTTCAACACCGCCGAGCCCGAGCGAAGGTCGCGGCGTTCTTCGACGACGTGATGGCGATGGGCGTGGACGGCATATCGGTCTCGCCCGGCTATGCCTATGAGCGCGCGCCGGACCAGCAGCATTTCCTCAACCGCGACGAAGACCAAGGAACTGTTCCGCGGCATCTTCCGCGCGCGGCAAGGGCGGCAAGACGAAGTGGTCGTTCAACCAGTCGTCGATGTTCCTGGATTTCCTGGCCGGCAACCAGACGTTCCACTGCACGCCCTGGGGCAATCCGACGCGCACCTATTTCGGCTGGCAGCGGCCCTGCTACCTGCTGGGCGAAGGCTACGCGAAGACCTTCAAGGAACTGATGGAGACGACCGACTGGGATCGCTACGGCACCGGCAATTACGAGAAATGCGCCGACTGCATGGTGCATTCCGGCTACGAGGCGACCGCGGTGGCCGAGACGGTGCGCAAGCCGTGGAAGCGCCGCGGCGCAGGTGCTGCGCGGCATCCGCACCGAGGGGCCGATGGCGCCGGACATCTCGCTGGACGAGCCAGCGGCCGGCGGAATACGTGTTCAGCCGGCACGTGCAGGACATGCAGGAGCGGTTACGGCACAAGAAACCGGCCGCCGGCGACGTCGCCGACGCGGCGGACTAGCGCGCGAGCGCGCCGCTGCGGCCGCGCGTGCGAGCGCCAGCAGGGCGATGATCTGGCCGGGGCGACGCAGCAGCGAGAGTGTCACGGCCGAAAAGCGAGACGGTGCCGCGCGCATCGAGTGCCGCGAGGGCGGCAGGCGGCAGGCCGGTCTCGGCCGGGTCGCACACCGCTCTCAGCACTGCGAACGGCACATTCGTGCCGGCTGCGACCTGGGCGACGGCGCCGCTTTCCAGGTCGATCGCCGGCGGCGCCTGGACCGTCGAACAGCGTGCGCTTGGTCGCCGGATCGGTCGCCGCCGCATCGCCGGCGAGCAAAAGGTCGGCCGTCCAGCCGCCCAGCGCGGCCGCCAATGCGGCATCCGTCGCGTAACGGGTGCCGCGGACAAGCACGGCGCGCGGCACGACCAGCGCGCCGGGGCGCAGCGCCGGATCGAGGCCGCCGCACAGCCCGAAACTGACGAGCGCGGAGGCGCCCTGCGCCAACAGCCGCTCCGCCGCCAGCGCGGCGCCGGCGGGAAGACCGCCGCCAGCCTCCGCCGGGCCAAGCGGCGCCGCGAGCCGCGCCTCGGCCCGCAGGCCGGTCACGCAGCCGGGGTTGAGCGGGGCGCACCAGGGGAGCGACGGCATGCGCGGAATTGTGCCGTTCGCGCGCCTTGCGCTCAACCTGCCTGCGGTGGCACTCCAACCGTCGCAGGCAGGGGAGGCGATCCGATGGACACCGGGATAAAGGGGCGAAAAGCGCTGGTGTGCGCGGCCAGCAAGGGGCTTGGTCGGGCCTGCGCGATGGCGCTGGCGCGCGAGGGCGTGACCGTGACCATCACGGCCCGCACCGCCGCGACGCTGGAGCAGACCGCCGTGCGAGATCCGGGCCGTCACCGGCGTCGAGGTGAAGACGGTCGCCGGCGACATCACCACCGAGGCCGGGCGCGCCGCGGCGCTCGCCGCCTGCCCGGAGCCCGACATCCTGGTCAACAACGCCGGCGGCCCTCCGGCCGGGCGATTTCCGCGCAGTGGGAGCGCGACGACTGGATCCGCGCGCTCGACGCCAACATGCTGACGCCGATCTTCCTCATTCGCGCCGTGGTCGACGGCATGATCGCGCGCAAGTTCGGCCGCATCGTCAACATCACCTCGGCCTCGGTGAAGTCGCCGATCCCGATGCTCGGCATGAGCAACGGCGCGCGCAGCGGGCTGACCGGGTTCGTCGGCCGGGCTCGCGCGGCAGGTGGCGCGGCACAACGTGACCATCAACAACCTGCTGCCCGGCCCGTTCCTGACCGACCGGCTGCGCAGCGTCTCCGCCGCCGCGGCCGCACAGACCGGCCGGCCGGTCGACGAGGTGATCGCCGAGCGCGCCCGCGACTCGCCGGCCGGGCGCGTCGGCGACCCGGAGGAATTCGGCGATGCCTGCGCCTTCCTGTGCAGCGCCAGCGCCGGCTTCATCGTCGGGCAGAACCTGCTGCTCGATGGCGGCGCATTCAACGCCACGATGGGATGAGGCGGCCGCCGCCCCGGTTCGGGCGGCGCGCCGCCTGCCTCGGCGGGCTGGGGCTCGCCGCCGCCGGGGGTGCCGCACGCGCGGAAAAGGCGACGGACACGCTGCGCATCAGCTGGCGCGACGCGATCCCGGATCTCGACCCGTACCGCAACCAGCTCCGCACCGGCTTCGTGCTGGCGCATCATGTGTGGGACTGCCTGGTCGACCGCGACCCCGGGACGCTGCAGTTGCGGCCGCTGCTGGCGGCGGAGTGGCGGCAGGAGAGCGACACGTCGCTGCTGTTCAGCCTGCGGCAAGGCGTCCGCTTCCACGACGGCTCGCCGCTCGGCGCCGACGACGTGGTGTACACCGTGCACGCCGCCCGCGCCGCCGAGTGGGTCGCCGCGCCCGGCCTGTTCGCCTGGCTCGCCGACGCCGAGCGCCTCGACGATGCGCAGGTACGGCTGCGGCTGCGCCAGCCGTTTCCGGCGGCGCTGGAGTATCTCGCGATGGCGCTGCCGATCCTGCCGCGCGCCTATCGCGAGCGGGTCGGGCCGGCGGGGTTCTCGCGCGCGCCGATCGGCAGCGGGCCGTATCGCATCATCGCCCCGGACCAGCCGGACACGATCATGCTGGCGCGGTTCGACGACTACATCCGGGACGGGCCGAAGCGCCGCCCGGCGATCGGCCGCATCGCCATCCGCGCGGTCGCCGACGCGGAGGCCGAATTCGCCGATCTGCTGGCCGACCGGGCCGACTGGATCTGGCAGGTCGGCCCCGAGATGTTCGATGCGGCGTCGCACCAGCCCGGGCTGGAGGCGGTGCGCGCGGAACTCGATGCGGCTCGGGTATCTCTCGTTCGATGCCGCCGGCCGCAGCGGCGCCGACAACCCGTTGACCCGGCTCAAGGTGCGGCAGGCGATCTGCCATGCGATCGACCGCGTGGCGCTCGCGCGCCGGGTCGCCGGCGTCGCGCTGCGGGTACCCGACGCGCCCTGCTATCCCACGCAGGTCGGCTGCGATGCGGCGGCCGCGGTGCAATATCCGTACCGATCCCGCCCGTGCCGCCGCGCTGCTGGCCGAGGCAGGGTACGCAGGCGGCTTCGAGACCCACCTCGTCTCCTATGTGCTGCCGGAGGACGGGGTGGCGATCCGCTCCGCGCTGCAGGCGGTCGGCATTGCGGCCCGGCTGATCCAGTTGCCGACCAACGCGGCGGTGGCGCGCGCCGCGTCCGGGCAGGCGCCGCTGTTCCTCGGCAACTGGGGCAGCTTTTCGATCAACGACGTGGCGGCGTTCCTGCCGCAGTTCTTCACCGGCGGGCCGCTGGACTACGCGCGCGATCCGGCCCTCGCCGATCTGATCCGGCGGGCCGGCGCCGCCGGCGATGCGGACCAGGGGCGCACGCTGTATGCAGAGGCGATCCATCGGATCACGGCGCAGGCGCTCTGGCTCCCGACCCACACGTACGCGGCAACCTACTGTTTCAGCAGCGCGCTGGACTTCCATGCCTCGCCGGACGAATTGCCGCGCTTCTACATGGCACGCTGGAAGTGAGCTTGGGCGCGCCGGCCGGGCGGAAGCGCCGCGGCGCCGAGTTTTGTAAAATAGGGTAACGAGGCTGTGATCCAACTCGCGGCGGCGTGGTTTTCTGCATGGTTCTGCTCTGTCCCGAGCGAGACCCGCGCCCGTCCGCGCGCGACGCTCGCTTGGCGGAATAACACATCCGTGATACGCGGGGCGGATGCGCAGAAAATTCCTGGGGGGAGCGCTGGCGTTCCTCGGACTTGTCCGCACGGCGGCAGCCCGTGCCGGCATCGCCTACCGGATCATGCGGATGCCGGTGGTCAAGCTCAAACAGGTCACGCGCGGCTTCGGCCCGACGCCCGGCCACGGTTTCCATACCGGCGTCGACCTGACGGCGCCATACGGATCGCCGGTGCAGGCGGCCGCGGGCGGGACCGTCGTGTTCGCCGGCACGTTCTTCGGCTACGGCAACATGATCGACCTGCGCCATCCCGACGGGCTGGTGACGCGCT
Source organism: uncultured Solirubrobacterales bacterium (assembly GCA_963697635.1). Taxonomy (GTDB): domain Bacteria; phylum Pseudomonadota; class Alphaproteobacteria; order Acetobacterales; family Acetobacteraceae; genus CAJCJG01. The sequence continues at coordinate 66,097 of CAVOOS010000032.1, forward strand.
ACGCGCATCTGTCGGCGTTTGCGCCGGGGCTGCGGGTCGGCTCCCCGGTGGACACTGGCGGCCCGGTCGGCTCGATCGGCACCAGCGGGCACGCGCACGGGCCGCATCTGCATTTCGAGGTGCGGGTCGACGGCAAGGCGGTCGATCCGAAACCGTATCTGGGGTTGCCGAGCGCGCCGACAACCGGGCGTCCGGCCATATTGCAGGCGGCGCTGCGTGACCCGCGCGGCGAGCGGGGCTTCGTCGGCCTGCTGGACGACCGCCGCCCCTAGGCTGCGCCGCCGTCGGCCGTGGAACGGCCGCGCGTGACCGGACCCGTGTTCGTGCTCACCGCGCACCGCTCCGGCGGCACCGCGCTGGCGCGCGGGCTGAACCGGCACCCGGACCTCGTGGTCTGGGGCGAGCATGCCGGGTTCATCAACAAGTTGGCCGAGCTGGACGCCGTGGTCGCGCACTACCCGCCGCTCACCCAGCCGCTGGATCGCCGCGGCCTGCCCGACTACGTGCGCACGGGAAAATTCGACCCCGACGGCTTCGACCCCTGGCGCAGCCCGTTCGAGCGCGGCGACTGGCGCAACTGGTGCCGCCAGTTCATCGAGACGACGTTCCGGCGCGGCCTGCACCGCGACCAGCGCTGGGGGTTCAAGGAGGTCCGCTACCATCGGCTGGCGACGGCCCAGTTCCTGGCCGAGCTGTTCCCGGCCGGGCGGTTCGTGATCCTGCGGCGCGACCTCGCCGACCTCGTGCTGTCGAACATGCTGACGCCATGGGCGATCGGCCGGCTGCGCACGCTCGGCGTCACCACCGACCCGGCCAAGCTGCACCAAGCGGTGGCCGATTGCGCCTACGCGCTGGCGGTGGTCGATCTTGGGTTCCAGGAGATCAAATGGGCATTCCCGCGCCGCACCCGGGTCGTGCCCGCCGAGAGCCTCGCCGATCCGGTCCCGACCTTCGCCGGGCTGTTCGACTTTCTCGGCCTGTCGCACTGGCCGGCGTTGCTGGAGGAGGTGGGCGAGGCGTCCCTGCGCCGCTACGGCAGCACCGACTACGCGCACGTCGAAGGGCTGCTCAGCCGGGACGCGGTGGCAGCGTTGATCCCGGAGGCGATCGCGGCGGCGAAGGCGGATCTCGCCGCGCGGGGGCCGGATCACGCGCGGCTGCGGCGGTTCGGCGAGCAGGGCCGGTTCAGCTTCCTCGCCGGCGACCACGAGATGTTCGGCACGCCCTATTCGACGCTGTTCTGAGGGGTGCTCGCCGGCAGTTGCAGTGATTTCGCCGCAGCCGACGGCGCTCTGCTGGTCTCGGTGACGAACACCCCGCCGTCATCGGGGCGATAGGGGGCGATCACCGATCGTTCGACGGTCGGTCGCGGAAGCACCCCGCGGGCGGGAACCTTGTTTTCGGCCCGGTCGCTCGGCAGCGCGCATGATTCATTCCCCAATGCCAGTTGACGCCGCAAACCCGGCACGTTTAGTTTGTTTGGCAACTAGCAACGTTCCGTGCCGTGCTTTCGCTGCTGGATTGCCGCTGACGAGTCGATCATGCGGCTGACAGGGAGGAAACAATGCGGCGGTTGCTTTGCCTTTCCGGCCTGGCGCTGCTGTTGCTGGCGGTCGCGGCGCCGGCGAGGGCGTTCGAGATCACCCAGGTCATCCCGAAGACGAACCCGCCGCTGACGGCCTGCATGGACGTCAAGGGCGCCAACACCGCCAACGGCACGCCCGTCGAGGCGTATCCGTGCAACGGCTACTTCAACGAGCAGTGGCGCATGGACGGCAGCGCCATCACTGGCACCGGTGGCTACGGCGCCAAGACCACCTGCCTCGCCATCGTCAATGGTCTCGCGGTGCTGGCCAATCCGTGCCCGAGCGCGGGCGCCCCGATCGAGTTCAATCTCGGGGTGCTCGAGGGGGGGAACGGCGACTGCTTCGACAGCCAGGGAAAATACGGCAGCGGCGCCCAGATTGCCGTCACTTCGTGCGCGTTCGATGCCTCCCAGACGTGGATCGTGCGCGACATCGTCTTCACCCAGCCGATCCCCAAAAAGACCGCGAGCGCGTGCATCGACGTCGCGGGCGGCGCCACGGCCACCGGCACGGCCGTCAACGCCGCTTCGTGCACGCTCGGGCCGAGCGAACGCTGGAGCTACGTCAGCGGCGCGTTGCAGAGCTACGACACCGCGTCGACCGGCCCCGTCTGCCTCGACGTGAACGCGTTGCTCAACGTTGTCGTCAATCCCTGCAACGGGAGCGGGAGCCAGCAATGGTATGTCGAGCCGGTGGGTGCGTCCGGAGTGCTGATCCAGAACCGGAGCGTCCTCGTCGGCGGCATCGGCAACGGCTGCCTCGACAGCAGCAATGGCACCAATGGGGAACAACTGGTGCTTTATTTCTGCAATGCCGGCATCGCCACGGAGCTTTGGTCGCTGCGATAGGGCCCGTCCGCCGCGGCCCCGGCCGGCCGGGGTGCCGCGGTGGGGCGCAACGAGCAGAACGGCCGACAGGGAGCACGCACATGCACGGACCCGCCTTCCCAGTGTTCGCGACGTTGTTGCTGGCCGCCTGGGCCGCGTTCGCGGCGCCGCCCGCCCGCGCATTCGAGATCACCCAGCCGATCCCGAAATCGAGCGAGACCGCCTGCTGGGACGTGCAGGGCGCGAAAATCGCCAACGGCACGCCGATTGTCGCGTTTCCGTGCAATGACAACGGCAACGAGCAGTTCCAGGCCACCGGCGCCGGGTTGATCGCGCTCGGCACCTGGGCCGGCCGCACCACCTGCCTGGGCACCACCAGCAAGACCGGCAACGACCTCGTCCTGATCGATCAGTGCGGCAATCTCGGCATTTTCTGGAGCATCGAAGCCGGCGTCTCCGGGTCCGCGCCAACCACCTACAACATCGCCAACGCCCAGAACGCGGCCGGCAACGTCGCCAGCGGCGGCAGCTCGGGAAAGCTGTCGGTGCAGAGCACCGAGAACGTGACGCCTCCGTTCGTCTGGACCACGCAGGACATCCTGATCGCGCAGCCGATTCCCGGCACCATCCATAACGCTTGCGTGGATGTGCGCGGCGGCGTGGCCGCCAACACGACGCCGGTCGATGCGGTGCCGTGCACCCTCGCCCCCAACGAGCGCTGGACCCTGACATCGACAGGCGAATTGCAAGGCATCAGCCAGTCGCAGCAAGACCCGATGTGCCTCGGCGAGACCTCGAAGCACCTGGTCGAGTTGCAGACCTGCACCGGCGCGCCGAGCCAGACCTGGAACATCAGCATCTTTCAGGACGGCACTTCGCCCGTGCTGACCAACCAGGGCAGCGGGCTCGTGCTCGACAGCGTCAGCGGCATCGGCCCCAACAAGCAACTGGTGGACACGACATCCGGGGGAACCCGCACGCAGCAATGGCTGCTGCGCTGAGGGGCACGACCGCGAAGGGTCGCCACCCGCCCGAGGGATCGGCGATCGAACGGCCGCCCGACCCGGCCGATTGACCCAACTCGCCGCCACCGCTATTCCCGCCGCCCCGCACCCAGCAGCAGGAGGCGCCGATGGCTCTCGATGCGACCGGCAAACAGCCGGAGGAGAACGCGCAATGGGGCAACATCGCCGCCGACCGGCTGCGCAGCATCGTCGAACGCATCGAGCGGCTGGAGGAGGAGCGTAAGGCGCTCTCCGGCGACATCAAGGACATCTACGCCGAGGCCAAGAGCGCCGGGTTCGACGTGAAGGTGCTGCGCGCGCTGATCTCGCTGCGCAAGAAGGAGCCCGCCGAGGTCGAGGAGCAGGAGACGCTGCTTGACGTGTACCGCCGCGCGCTCGGCATGGCCTGACCGCGCCGCCCGGGCGCGCGCGAAAAAAACGCCTTGGCAGGGTGCCGCCCCGCTGGTCTGATGACGGATCAGAGACCGGCAGCGACCTGGTACGGCCCAGGCGAAGCGGCAGGCGCCGGCGCGGGAGGATGCGATGGGTCATGCCCTTTCAGGACCGCGGACGGTTGCGCTGGTCGGGCCGTACGGCAGCGGCAAGTCGACGCTGTTCGATGCGCTGCTGGCCACCGCCGGCAGCCCGGTGCGCCGCGGCGCCGAGCGGGTCGCCGGCGAACTGCGCCTCGCGCATTGCAGCTTCATGGACGAGCCCTGGGCGCTGATCGATTGCCCCGGCTCGGTCGAATTCGCCTATTCGAGTGACTCCGGGATCGCGATCGCCGATCTGGCCGTGCTGGTGTGCGAGCCCGACCCGGGGCGCGCCCGCACCGCCGCGCCGTTCCTGCGCGTGCTCGACAGCTACGGCGTGCCGTTCCTGGTGTTCGTCAACCGCGTCGACATGATGGGCGGCCAGGCGCGCGACACGCTCGCCGCGCTGCAACCGTTCACCAGCCGGCCGCTGGTGCTGCGCCATGTGCCGATCCGCGACAACAGCGCCGTCGTCGGATATGTCGACGTGATCAGCGAGCGCGCCTATCGCTATCGCCGCGGCGGGGCGTCCGACCGCGTCGAGGTGCCAGCCGAGATGGCCGACCCGGGCCGCGATGCGCGCGCGGGGCTCGTCGAGGTGCTGGCCGACCACGACGACGCGCTGCTGGAAAAGGTGGTCGAGGACGTCACGCCCACGGCGGACGAGATCTATGACCGGCTGCGCCAGGACGAGGCCGCCGGCACCGTGGGCGGCGTGCTGCTCGGCGCCGCCGACCGCGCCTGGGGGGTTTTCCGGCTGTGGAAATCGCTGCGGCACGATGCGCCCTCGGCCGTTGCCACGGCCGAGCGGCGCGGCGTCGATCCCGCTGGCGGGCCCCTGGTGCAGGTGTTCCGGACGATCAACGGCGGCGCCGGCGGCAAGGTCTCGTGGGGGCGGGTCTGGCGCGGGCCGCTCAAGGATGGCGCCACGCTCAACGGGGTGCGGCTCGGCGGCATCTGGCGCCTGCCGGGCGGCGAGCCCGCCAAGATCGCCGAAGCCGGGGCCGGCGAGGTGGTGTCGCTGGGGCGCCTGGAGGGCATCGCCACCGGCACCGTGCTCGGCGATGCCGGCGATGCGATGCTGTCGTTTCCGACCGCGCCGGCGCCGGTGTTCGAGGCCGCGATCACCACCACCGACCGCAAGGACGACGTGCGGCTGTCGGGCGCGCTGCAGAAGCTCGCGGAGGAGGACCCGACGCTGACGGTGCGGCACGAGGCCGAAACCGGCGAGACGGTGCTGGCCGGCCAAGGCGAGATGCACCTGCGCAGCGTCATGGACCGCATGGCCGGAACCTACGGCGTCAAGGTGACGTCGCAGAAGCCGCGCATCCACTACAAGGAGACGATCCGCCGGCCGGTGCACCAGCATGGCACGGCTGAAGCGGCAGACCGGCGGGCACGGGCAGTTCGCCGACGTCAAGCTCGACATCGCCCCGCGCGCCCGCGGCGAGGGGTTCCGGTTCGTCGACAAGGTGGTCGGCGGCGCGGTGCCGCGCAACTTCATCCCCGCCGTCGGCGAGGCGGCGGAAGAGGCGCTGCACAAGGGCGTGTTCGGGTTTCCGGTGGTGGACGTCGAGGTGAAGCTGGTGGACGGCCAGTTCCACGCGGTCGACAGCTCCGACATGGCGTTCCGCACGGCGACGCGGATCGCGATCTCGGAGGCGCTGCCGCAATGCGACCCGGTGCTGCTGGAGCCGATCGACCAGGTGACGATCAGCGTGCCGAACGACTACACCGCCGCGGCGCAGCGGCTGCTGACCGGGCGGCGCGGGCAGATTTTGGGCTACGCGGAACGCCCGGGCTGGCCCGGCTGGGACGACGTCGAGGCGATGGTGCCGGAGGCGGAGCTGCACGACCTGATCATCGAGCTGCGCTCGATCACCATGGGCCTCGGCAACTACCGGCGGCGGTTCGACCATCTGGCGGAAGCGCACGGGAAGGTGGCGCAGGCGGCGGTGGGGTAGCGCCGGCGGCCCTGGCGTCGCCCCCACAAGCGCGATGCGCATGTGAGCGGATCCATCGCGTCGCCTACCCGCTGCTCGCCACCAGCGTCACGTCGCTGCCGCTGTGGCCGTTCGTCGTCGGGCGCGAACCCGGGCAAAACCCGGCCGCCTCACCGATCCGCCCTGCGGCCCGTTCCTGATGCGATTCCATCTGGAGCCCTTCAAAGTGCGCCAGGAGTGCTATGTATGCTCTGTCTACGCACATCGGACGACGCAAATGCTGACCGCCCTGCTTGCCGACATTCACGAACGGGACTTCGTGTCGCCCCAGCGCCTGAGTCGCCGCCTGCGCCTGCCGCTCGCGGACCTCGCCAAGCTGGCGCACGTGCATCGCAATACGCTCGCGCAACGGCCGGAGTCGGCCCTGGTTCAGAAAGGCCTCGAGCCTGTCGTGCATATTCTTGCCGCGGCCGAGCAACTGACCGGCGATGCCGACCGCGCGATCGTGTGGTTCCGGCACCAGCCCATTGCCGGCCACGACGGACGGACCGCGCTCGAGCTTGTCGAAGCAGGCCATGCCGATGCCGTCCTGGCGCATCTGGAAGATCTCCGGGACGGCGCGTACGCGTGACGTGGCGGCTGGACGGCGTCCGAGATGCCGACGTCGATGGCCGCTTCTGGCGCATGCTCGCGCCGCGCTGGGCGTTCAACCCGCTCTCGGGCGCTGGCGCGGCTCGTGCCGGCGGACGGTGGAACGAACCGGGCCAGGCAACGCTCTATCTCTCCACCAGTCATTCGACAGCCATCGCTGAATACCAGCAGGATTTGCCTCGGCCCGGCACGCTCACGGCCTACGACGTCAATGGGTCGGGGATCCTGGACCTCGTCGACTCGGCAGTCCTGCGTTTGCTGGGTCTGGACGAAGCCTTTCTCCGCCAGCCTTGGAAGCACACACGCGATATCCAGAAGGCGCGGCCCCCGAGTTGGGATTTCGCTGCGGCCGCGGCGGCAGCAGGCTGGCATGGGGTGTGCGTGCCATCGGTCCAGTCGATCGGCCAGAATCTCGTGCTGTGGCGATGGAATGAGACAGCGGCCCCTTCGGTGCAACACGTGGACCCACTCGGAGACCTCCCGCGAGACCAGGCGTCGTGGCCCGGCCGAGACATAACTTCGTCAATGCCGTCGCATACCACTCGACCTGTTCGCCACGAGCCCGGGCCGTCGCAGGGGCTCGTTGCGCATCGCCGCCCGGGGGTGCAAGCTTGCCCGATCGGTGGGGCGGAGCGCCCGGCGGCGGGCCGCAATCCCACTCAAGTAAACATCGCCAGACCGATGCATAACCGGAGGAGGGAAGGATGAAATGGTTCAAGGTGGCTTTGCTGTCGGTCGCTGCGTTCGGCTTCGTCGGCGGCGCGATCGCGGCCGGCGTGGATGACCTGCCGAAGGATGTCCAGCAGCGGCTCTATTCGAAGGGTGCGCTGGACCCGATGCAGCCGACCGGGCCGAGCGCCTACGCCAACTGGAAGCCGAAGAAGGGGCCGCCCTGGACCATCGGCTACGCGAGTTCCTACGCCGGCAACACCTGGCGCGCAGCGGCGCTCGACCACCTGGAGAAAGACCTGATCCCCAAGTGGAAGAAGCTTGGCCTGATCAAGGACGTGATCGTCACCCAGTCGAACCTGAAGGAACTTCGTTGCAGATCCAGCAGATGCGGCAGCTCGTGGACCGCGGCGTCGACGCGCTGATCATCTGCTGCTCGAACCCGACCGCGCTCAACGGCACGGTGAAATACGCCTACGACAAGGGCGTGCCGACGTTTTCCATGGTCGGCTACGTGACCTCGCCGTATTCGGTGAATTCCTCGACCAACTTCGTCGTCGCCGGCGAGCAGCAGGGCGAGTGGCTCGCCGAGCAGATCGGCAAGAAGGGCAATGTGCTCGTGGTCGAGGGCATTCCGGGCACCAGCACGTCCGACTCGATCGATCGCGGCATCAAGGCGGGGCTCGCGAAATATCCCGACGTGAAGATCGTCGGCGACATCGCCGGCATGTGGACCGATCAGGTGGCGCAGTCGGAAGTGCAGAAATGGCTCGCCAACCATCCGGGCGAACTGGACGGCATCGCCGTGCAGTCGGCGGCCGAGCTCGGCGTGCTGCGCGCGCTCGAGCAATCCGGCCGGAAAATGATCCCGGTCGCGATCGGCGGCGAATCGGGCGCGCTCTGCTACTGGCGCCACCATCCCGACTACGTCAGCACGGCGCTGCAAAGCTGGCCGCCGGCCGACGAGATGGAGCTGACCTGGAACATCATGATGCGGACGCTGGAAGGGCAGGGACCGAAGCTCGAGTCGGTGCTGGTCGATCCGGTCAGGCTGGGCCCCGACGATCTGAAGAAGGACGTCGGCGAGGATTGCAGCGAGGCATCCACGGCATGGTTCACCGTCGGCATCCAGCGCTGGGCCGGAACGGACTACCTGAACAACTTCTTCACGCATCCCGCCGATCCGGAGCAACTACAAGCCCTGAGCAGGGCTCCGTTGACAGCAACTCGCCTGACCTCGCGCGCGGGCGCCCGCCCCGTCACCCCGGTGCAAGCCGGGGTGCTCGGCCGGCGCACGGCGGCGGCGTGCCCCCGGGGCCGGCGACGGTTCGCCGATGAGTGAGGCGGCCGCGGCCCGGGCGGAGCGCGGCGGAGCAGGCCCGGCCCCGTTCGGCGAACGCGGCATCGCAATCGTCGGCGTGCGCAAGTCGTTCGACGTGACCCGGGCGCTCGACGGCTGCTCGTTCAGCGCGGCGCTCGGCGAGATTCACGCGATTTTCGGCGGCAACGGCTGCGGCAAGAGCACGCTCGCGAAGGTGATCTCCGGCGTGCTGCCGGTCGATGCCGGGCAGGTCAACGTCCTCGGACACACGCCGGGCTCGCCACACGAGGCGCGCGCGATCGGCGTCGCGACCGTGTTCCAGGAAGTGCTGATCGCCGACGAGTGCTCGATCCTCGACAACCTCTATATCGGCGCTGACCGGCTGTTCTCGAAATCGTTGCCGACCGGCGCGAAGGTCGCGGCGGCGAAGTCGCTGATGATGGAGCTGACCGGTCTCGATCTCGCCGCTCGACCAGCCGGCGGGCGGGCTGCCGCTGAGCCTCAAGCAATGGATCACGATCGGCCGCGCGCTGCTGTGCGACCCCAAGGTGCTGATCCTCGACGAATCGTCGGCCGCACTCGACCTCAATTCCACGGAGCGCCTGTTCGCCAAGATGCGCGACCTGCGCGAGCGTGGCTCCGCCGTGCTGATCGTCACGCACCGGATCGCCGAGATGATGCGCATCAGCCGACCGGGTGACGGTGCTGCGCGATGGCCGCGACGTCGGCGTGCTGGAAAAGGGCGACATCACCGAGAAGAATCTGCTGCGGCTGATGGCGGGCCGCAGCGAAGCCCCGGCGCAGCCGCTGCGCCGCGCCGCGCGAGGTGCGCGAGGACGGCGTCGTGCTCAAGACCGACGCGCTGAAACTGTGGCCGAGAAGCCGGGCGATCGACTTTCGCCTGCATCGGGGCGAGATCCTCGGCATCGCCGGCCTCGAAGGCCAGGGGCAGAACGAATTCGTCCGCGTGCTGGCCGGCATGCAGAAGGGGCACGGCGCGGCCCCGATGGTGGCGACCGCGAAGGCGAAGCTACGCCGCCGTCGACAGCCTCGCGGAGGCCGCGCGGCACAGGCGTCTCCTACGTCTCGGGCGACCGCAAGCGCGAAGGCATCTTCGCCAATCTCAACATCTTCGAAAACATGCTGCTGCCGCTCTATCGCGCCAAGTCGCGCGGCGGCAAGCTCGCGATCGTCGATTGGCGGGCGCTTTCGGGCTCGTTCGAGTGGGAGCGCGAGAAACTGTCGGTCCGCATGGGCGACCGGGGCGACAAGATCACCTCGCTGAGCGGCGGCAATCAGCAGAAAGTGCTGATCGGCCGCGCCTTCGCGCTCGCGCCCAACATCCTCGTCCTCAACGATCCGGCGCGCGGCGTCGATGTCGGCGCCAAGGCCGACCTCTATGGCCATCTGCAGGACTTTGCCGCCGGCGGACGTCGGTCGTCTACATGTCGAGCGAGATCGAGGAACTGGTCGGCTTCTGCGCGCGCGTGCTGGTGTTCCGCAACGGCGGCGTGTTCGAGGAACTCGGCGGCGCCGCGATGACGGCCGACCGCATCCTCGCGGCGATGTTCGGGCAGACGCACGCGCAGCACGGCGCGGAGGCGGCAGGCGAGGCGCCGGCCGACGCGGCACGAGGCCGGCGCCGGCGCGGGCCGCAGCACACAGGAAAGACCGCGATGACACGCTATTCCACGCTGACCCAACTCGACGCCGACTGGATCGTCAGCTGGGCGAAGACGCGTCAACGAGGACCGGGTCTGCAAGGTGATCGGCCGGTTCTTCACCGCCAATTTCGTCATCGGCATCGACGACAAGGATTTCTACATCAGGTCCGCAACGGCAAGATCGAGATGGTCGCCGACGAGCCGAACGCCAACCTGATGGGCTGGCAATTCGCGCTGCGCGCGCCGGCGAGCTCCTGGAACAAGTTCGTCGAGCCGGTGCCGCCGCCGATGTTCAACGACATCTGGGCGATGGCGCATCCGCTGCACGGCAAGCTCAAGATCGAGGGCGACATGAAGATCTTCTGGCAGAATCTGCGCGCCCTGACCTGGATGCTCGCCAAGATGCGCCCGAACTGAGCATGATCGACACGTCACCTCAAGGACCGTCGAAGATGGCGAAGACCGATCCGATCATTGGCCGCTACGTCTATGTGCCCTACGCGGGCAAGGAATATCGCATCTACTACGAAGAGAACGGCCAGGGCATTCCGCTGGTGTGCCTGCACACCGCCGGCACCGACGGCCGCGAATACCGCCATCAGCTCTGCGACCCCGACATCACCAAGAATTTTCGCGTCATCGCGTTCGACCTGCCGCGGCACGGCAAATCAATTCCCCCAAGGATTTCTACAAGGAAGAGGAAGAGTACGCGCTCACGTCGAAATTCTATTCGGAATTCATCATGGCGTTCTGCGAGGCGCTGGACCTCAAGAAGCCGATCATCATGGGCAGCTCGATGGGCGGCAACGTCTGCCTGCCGCTCGCGCTCAACTACGAGAACGACCTGACCGCGCTGATCGCGATCGAGGCCTGCGACCATTCGCCGGGCTGGTGGATCGACCCGCTGCACCATCCGCATATCCATGGCGGCGAGGTCTGCGCGACCGCGGTGTTCGGCCTGATGGCGCCGCAGAGCCCCGACGAATATCGCTGGGAGACCTGGTGGTACTACGCGCAGGGCGGCCCGGGCGTGTTCAAGGGCGATCTGCACTTCTACAGCGTCGATCACGATTTCCGCGACATGTGCCGCAAGATTTCCGGCCGCATCCCGATCATCATGATGACCGGCGTCTACGATTTCGCCTGCACGCCGGAGATGACGGAGCAGACCGCCGACAAGATCCGCAACGCCGAATGCATCATCATGAAGGGCATCGGCCATTTCCCGATGTGCGAGAACCCGGAGGTGTTCAAGAAGTATCTGATGCCGGTGCTCGACCGGCTCGCCGAATACGCGCGCGACCGCGCCCGGCCTCGGCGCCGGACGTCGCGGCCAGCGCGAAGAGCGCGCCGCGCGCGCCGCGTCGCGCCGCTGGTAGCCGCGGACGCTGGCGACGGCCACGGCGGCGACGTCGGGCATGGCGCGATGAGCGATCGGCACGTCCGACCGAGCGCCATGAGTAGCGGCGCGGATACCGGCGCGCGGGCGCTTCGTTCAACACGTTTCTGCTCGTCCCGATCCTGCTGTTCTTCGGGCTGCTGATCGTCGCCGTGCTGCGCAGCCCGAGCCTGATTTCGAGTTCCGGCATCGGCAGCGCCGAGATCGTCGTCGCGCCGCTGGTGCTCTCCACCTACGCGCTGATGGCGACCGCGCTCGCCGGGCGCGCCACGGTCGATCTGTCGATCGGACCGCTGATCGGCTTCATCAACGTCACGCTGATCCAGCTCGGCGCGCGCTGGTCATCGTCAGTTCGCCGATCGCGCGTGTTCGCCTACGTGCTCGCGGCGGGCGTCGCCTATCAGATGGTGTTCGGACTGATCGTCATCTGGGTCCGCGTGCAGCCGATCATCGTTTCCTTGAGCGGCTTCCTGGCGCTGTCCGGCATCAATCTCGTCATCCTGCCGCGTCCGGGCGGAACCGCGCCGGAATGGATGTCGGACTGGGGCGCCGGCACCTCGATATTCGCGCCGGTGCATGTTCATGGTGCTCGCGGCGACCGTCGGCTGGCTGCTCTTCTCCACCACCCCGTTCTACGGCCATCTGCGGCTGATGGGATCGGACGAGCGCGCCGCCTACACCAGCGGCGTGCGCATCGGCGTCGTCCGGCATCGGCGCGCATGTCGTCGCCGGGCTGTTCGCGGGCCTCGCGGCGCTTTCCTATACCGCGCTGATCAATTCCGGCGATCCACGCAGGGCACGACCTACACGCTGATCTCCGTCACCGCGCTGGTGCTCGGCGGCACCAGCCTGGCCGGCGGTCGCGCGACGGTATTCGGCTCGCTGCTCGGGGCGCTGAACCTGTTCCTGATCGGCTACGTGCTTGTCGACCTTCGATTTCGGCTCGGTGCAGGGCTTCGTCACCGATCTCAGCTACGGCGTCATTCTCGTCTTGTCGCTGCTGCTGACGGTTGCGCTGCCCTATCTGCAACGCTGGCTTCGCTATGTTTCGCCGCTGCTGGTGTTCGTCGTGCTCGGGCTTGTGTTCATCGGCGTCGCGCTGCACGCGACCTACGACTACACCGCACGCTCTCGCGCCGGCCACGCAACAGCGCCCGCCGCCGGCACCGACGATGGTCGCGACGCCGCCGCTTGAGCAGGTCGAGCAGGCGGCCGAGTTTCCTGCGCACCCTGCTTTCCACCCGACTGGCGCAGCTGGCGGTCCTGCTGCTGGCGGTCGTCGGGATCCTGCGCGTTCTGGTCTGGCAGGCGGGCAAGCGGCGGATGACGCCGCTGCTCTATGCCGCGATCGCGGTCGGCGGCGTTCTCGGCGTCTGGCTGCTGATGGACACCGACGCCTTCGTTTCTCAAGCTCGGACGCTGAGGCGGGGGCATGACCGACAGTCCCGCTGTTTGCGCCCCTCACCGCGCCGATCGTACGGCCGCTGCGCTGGATCGGGCTGGCGCTCGCGGCGGTGGTCGCGGCGGTCGGCGCCGGCTTCGGCGTCGGCAGGCAATACCGGCGCAATACGTGATCTTCTACCACCGCGGCGACCTTCGCGCTGGTCGCTGTGGCTGTGGAACGGGTTCTTCGTGCGCTGGGCGGCCGAGGCCGTCGCTGCGCAAGCCGCGGCGGCGGCGGAGCGCGGCGGACGGCGGCCTCGGCGCGCGCCGCGCTGCGCAGCTTCGTCTCCGGCAACAAGGGCGTGCTCGCCGGGCTTGCCATGCTGATCGCTGGGCTTCGTCGTGCTGTCGGTGACGCTGACCGGCTTCCTCACCTGGCTGAACCTGATCACGGCGCTGTTTCTCGCCGCGGTCGCTGGTCTTCACCGACGCTCGCCAGCCGCGCGTTCGGGGACAATCGCAGCGCCTTCATCGGCCTGATGGTGCTCGGCACGATGTTCGTCGTCGCCTCGCTGCATGTGACCGGGTTTCTCTCGGGCGCGAACATCAAGTCGATGCTGGTGTTCGCCTCGTTCCTCGGGCTCGCGACGATCGGCCAGACGCTGCGTCGCGCTGCTCGGCGGTCTCGATCTGTCGATCCCGTTCGTGATCGGCTCCTCGAATGTCGGGCTGCTCTATCTGATCGGCCTCGGCATTCCCTCGCCGATCGCGGTCATCCTGATCCTGGTGGTCGGCGCGGGCATCGGCCTGCTGAACGGCCTGCTGAGCTTCCGCCTGCAAGGCGCAGGCGCTGATCGTGACGCTCGGCGTCGGCTTTGCGACGTCGGGCTGCACGCAGATCCTGACCAGCATCGGCTCGGCCTACGCCGGCAACGTGTTCGGCAAGGTGCCGCGCTGGCTCAGCAACTTCGCGGCGATGAACGGCGTGACCTTCGGCCTCGCCATTCCGCCGGTGATCTTCGATCTGGATCGCGGTCGCGGCCGCGCTGATCTTCGGCATGAAGAACACCGTCTATGGCCGCTACCTCTACGCGCTCGGCGGCAATCGAACTTCGGCGCAGCGCATCTCGATCTCGGAGCGGCGCTACTGGTGGGGCGCCTTCGCCATCTCGCGGCTTCGCCTCGGCGCTGACCGGGTCGCTGCTGCTGGGCTGGAGCGGCGGCGGATTCATCGGCGTCGGCGACCCTTATCTGTTCATGACGCTGGCGGCGGTGGTGATCGGCGGCACCTCGCTGCTCGGCGGCCAGGGCGGCTACGGCTTCACCGTCATCGGCGTCCTTGTGCTGCAGGTGCTGACCGCCTTTCTCGTCGGCATCGGCCTGAAGTTCGAGTGGCAGCAGTTCATTTACGGCCTGCTGATCCTGCCGATGGTCGCGCTCTACGCGCGCTCGCCGCATATCCGCACGCAGATCTAGAACAGGCGCATGGGACCGTTCGAGAATGCCGATGCGTCGCGGCCGGATCGGACCGTACCGGCGCCGAATGCTGGGGCGGAGCGCGCGATGAACGCCTCGCCGCTCCTGCCGGCTCGACGTCGCCAGCGCGACCGTTCCTGCTGCTGGCCGCCGCGATGGCCGGCCACGACCGTGCTGCTGCTGACTGGCGGCGACTGGGTGTCGCCGCGCTGGCGGTTGCCGGTCGCGCTGTGCGAGCCTCGTCCCGCTGGTCGGCGTCCTGCACTACGCGCTCGCCAGCGCTCGTCTGGCTGCAGACGCAGCGACATGCCGGTCGTCTACCGCTATATCGACTGGATGATCGCCATGCCCTTGCAGGTGCTGGCGCTGTATTTCCTCATCCAGACGGTCGCGCAGCGCGCCGACCGGGCTGTTCTGGCGGCTGCTGATCGCGTCGGTGGCCATGGTGCTGGCGCGCTACATGGGCGAGACCTGGCTGCTCTACCCGACGCTCGGCTTCCTGATCGGGCTGATTCTTTGGCTCTATGTGCTCGGCGAGCTCTACTTCGGCCGGCTCGCGGAGATCAACGCGCAGAGCGCAGCGATCCGGTTCGGCTCGGCTTCTTCTGGCTGCGGCTGATCGTGACGATCGGCTGGGCGCTGTATCCGCTGAGCTATCTCATCGTCCGCCTCGGCAGCGGCGCGGACGTCGCCAAGCTGATGGTCGATCTACAATCTCGCCGATCTGATCAACCAGATCGCGTTCGTGCTGGCGGTGCTGGCCACGGCGATGAACGATTCGGCGCATTCGCGCTGAGCGGCGATCGCAGGCGAAGCGGCGGACAATGGGACTGGGCGGAGGATGTCGTCATGAACGGCGCGGACATCATTGCCATCATCATTCTGGCGACGATCGTCATCGCCATCGTCGTCTACCTTCTGCATTGGCTCTATCGGCATTCGTCGAAGGACCTGTCGTTCGTGCGCACCGGCTTCGGCGGCGAGAAGGTGGTGATGGGCGGCGGCGCGCTGGTGCTGCCGATCGTCCACGACATCACCGAAGTCAGCATGAACACGCTGCGCATCGAGGTGCGCCGCGCCGGCGAGAAATCGCTGATCACGCGCAACCGCATGCGCATCGAGGTGATCGTCGAGTTCTTCCTGCGCGTGATCCCGACGGCCGAAGTCGGTCGCGGCGGCGGCGCGGACGCTCGGCAATCGCACGCTCGATCCCGAAAGCCTGCGCGATCTGGTGCAGGGCCGCTTCGTCGACGCGATGGGCGCGATCGCGGCGCAGATGACGATGGAGGAGATCCACGAGCATCGCGCCGACTATATCCGCGGCGTGCAGCGCGCTGGTCGCCGAGTCGCTGACCGCCAACGGGCTCGAACTCGAAGACCGCGTCGCTGACCAACCTCGACCAGACCGACATCAAGCTGTTCAACCCCTCCAACGCGTTCGACGCCGAAGGCATGACGCGGCTGACCGAGGAGATCGAGACGCGCAAGAAGAAGCGCAACGACATCGAGCAGGACTTCGATCATCGCCATCCGCGCCAAGAACCTCGAGGCGGAGAAGCTGCGCGCTGGCGATCGAGCGGGAGAGCGAATACGCTCGCCTCGAACAGGAGCGCGAGATCGCGGTGCGCCGCGCGCAGCAGCGCGCCGAGGTCGCGGCGCGAGAAGGCCGAGCGCGAGCGCGACATCGAGGAGGCGCAGATCCAGTCGCACGAGGCGGTCGAGCGGGCGCGGATCAAGCACGAGCTCGCGATCAACGCGGAGAACATCCCGCGCGACCAGGAGACTCGAGCGGCTCGAAATCCAGCGCCGGCAGCGCCGTCGAGATGGAGGAGCAGAACCGCGCGTCGCGATCGCCGTCAACGAGGTCGGAGAACCGGACGCGCCTGACCGAGGAGACCGAGGCGCGCCAGCAGGAAGCGCAACGAGATCGAGCAGGAGACGCTGGTCGCGGTCCACGCCAAGAACCTCGAAGCCGAGCTGCGCGCGCTGGCGATCCGCAAGCAGAGCGAATTCGCGCGGCTGGAGCAGGAGCGCGACGTCGAACAGCGCCGCGCGCAGCAGCGTGCGGAAGTCGAGTTCGAGAAGATCGGGCGCGAACGCGAGATCGAGGAAGCGCAGATCGAAGCGAAGGAAGCGGTCGAGCGGGCGCGCATCAAGCTCGATCGCGCGGTCGAGGCGGAGCAGATCCAGCGCGCGCAGGAGACCGAGCGGCTGGAGATCCAGCGCCGGCGTTCGATCGAGATCGAGGAGCAGGAGCGACTGATCGCGATCGCCGAGAAGTCGAACGCGAGCAGGCGGAAGCCGCAGATCGCGACCGAGACGGCGCGCACTGCGCCTCGCCGAGGCGCAGGAAGGCGTCATCTCGACGCGCGAGAAGGAGATCGCGGAGCGGCGCAAGCTGATCGACCTGATCGAGGCGCAGCAGCAGGCCGAGCGCAGCGCGATCAAGATCACCACGCATGGCGGCGGCCGAGCGCGTGGCGGCGGTCGAGCACGCGGAGGCGGCGAAGGTCGGCGGCCGAGGCCGCGCGGTTCCGCTACGACGTGGAGGCGGAAGGCCAGCGCAAGCTCAACGAGGCGGAGAACCTGCGCTCCGACGCCTCGCGCCGCACCGCGCTCAATCAGCGCCTGTTCGAGAACCTGCCGGCGATCATCCGCGAGAGCGTCCGGCCGATGGAGCGCATCGAATTGATCAAGATCATGCAGGTCGATGGGCTGCCGGGCTTCAGCAAGGGCCAGTCCGGCGGCGGTGGCGGCGGCGACGCGGCGCCGCGCGGGCGGCGACGGCAAGCCGGGCAATCTCGCCGAGAGCGTGGTCAACGCGGCGATGCGCTACCGCTCGCAGATCCCGTTCGTCGACAATCTGCTCAAGGAGGTCGGCATGGCGCCCGACAACCTCAGCGACCTCGGCGATCTCAGCGTGCGGCTGCCCGGCGACAAGCCGCCGGCGTCGTCGGACGGCAGGCGCTGAGGCGCGACGGGGCCTGAAGCGGCATGCGCACGCCCAGGGCATCGGCGCGCCATCCGGCGCAGCGGGCGCGGCCGGCCGGCGCCGCCGCGCCCTCCGAGAGCACGCTCGGCGGTGATGACGAACTGGGCCTTCTTCGGCGGCTTCGGCGTCTGCCTGGTGCTGTCGGGGCTGGCCGACGGCGACCTGCCTGTCGCCGGCTCCGGATTTGCCGGTTTCGTCGCCGGCTTCATCGCCCACATCATCATCAACCGGATTTTCGGCACCGGCTTCACCCAGCCGCAGATCGCGCTCGGGCTCGCCGCCTTCACCGTCGGCGTGCTCTGCTTCATCGCGAGCGCCATCTTCGATCCCGCCTTCGGCGAGGCCGACTCGCGATCGGGCTCGTCGGTTTCAGCGCGCTCGACGGCTGCTTCGTCGGCTACGTCATCGATCAACTACGGCGTGCGCGGCTCCTACGAGATGGTGCTACCGCCTGCACAGCGAGGAGCGCCGCGCGTCGTGACCGACCGGCTCGTCTGGCTGTTCGTGTTCTTCGCGCTCTACGCGTGCTTATTGCGTGTTCTGGGGCGTGGCGGGCGGGCGCGGGGCGCGCACCGGCCAGGCGTTCTTCCTCGCCGACCAGACGATCCCGGCCTGGGTTTTCGCCGTGTTCGCGACGGCGGCCTCGTTCACCGGCTGGGTCGCGATCGGCCTGCCGGCGCTGCTGGTGCGCGACGGTTTTCCGGCCGCCCCGCTCGCGCTCGGCGCCATCGTCATCCCGCTCGCCGGCGCGCTGTTCCTGAAGCGGCAATGGATGCTGAGCCGCCGCTTCGGCTTCGTGACGCCGGCCGAAATGTTCACCGGCTATTTCGGCGGGCCGATGATGCGGCTCGCGGTGCTGCTGATCGCGCTGCTGTTCGCGCTGCCGTTCCTCGGCATGCAGCTGGCGGCCGGCCGGCTATCTGATCCAGGTGCTGTCGGCGGGAGCGGTGCCGTGGGTGCTCGCGATGTGGCTGCTGGCGGCGCTGGTGTTTCTCTATGTCTGCCTCGGCGGCATGCGCGCCGCGAGCTTCGTGGGCGTGCTGCAGGGGCTGCTGTTCGCCGCCTCCGTCGCCGCGGTCGGCATCGTCGCCTGGAGCCGGCTCGGCGGCATGGCGCGGCTGGTCGACCTGCTCGCGGCACTCGGCGCCTCCAAGCTCGGCGCCGGCTATTTCGCGACGCCGGGGGTGGTGCAGTTCGTCGCCGGCCCGCCGCTGGAGGCGCCTGCCGGCGGCGTCTGGACGGCCGCGATGGTGCTGAGCTACGCGCTCAGCCTGATCGGCCTGCAACTGGCGCCCGCGTTTTCCGTCGCCGCCTTCGCCGCGCGCGACGCGCGGGGGTTTGCGCCGCAGCAGGTATGGGTGGCGGCCGGCGCCATCGGCGTGCTGCTGGTGTTCTTCGGCGTGATCGGCGGCGTCGGCGCGCTGTTCCTCGGCGCGGCGCCGGCGCTGTCGCAGGCCGGGCTTGCCGCCGGCACCGCGCTGCCCGCGCTCGGCGACGGGCGGGACGCGGGACTGGTCGGGTTCTACCTGGCTTCGCTCGGCGTGCGGGCGCCCTGGTTCGCCGGCCTGCTCGCGGTCGCCGCGGTCGCCGCGATCCAGGCGACGGCGGCGCTCTACGCCTCGGCCACCGGCACCATGTTCGCGCGCGACGTCTGCACGCATTTTCTCGTCCCCACCGCCGGCGAGCAGCGCCAGCGGCTGTTCGGCCGCATCGGCGTCGGGCTCACGCTGTTCGCGGCACTGCTGCTGGCGACGTTCCTGCCGCGCACGCAGATCCAGCTCGGCGCGCTCGCGCTCGCAGCCGGGTTGCAGCTCCTGCCGGCGATGGCGGGTCTGTGCTGGCTGCCCTGGATCACCCGCCTCGGCGCCGTCTGCGGCCTCGTCGCCGGGCTCACCGCCGTCGTGTTCACCGACCGGCTCGGGGTGACGCTCACGCAGTTCTTCGGCATCGAAATGCCCTGGGGACAGTGGCCGTGGACGATCCATTCCGCCGGCTGGGGCATCGCCTGCAACGTCGCGGTGTGCCTGCTGGTGTCGCTGCTGAACTGGCGCGACCCCGGCCGCGCGCAGCGCCTTGCGGCGCACGCCTTCCTCGCCGAGACCGGCCGCATCGCGCCGGGCAAGCGGGTGCTGCGCCCGGTCGCCTGGGCGCTCACGCTCGCCTGGTTCTTCTTCGCGCTCGGGCCGGGCCTCGTCATCGGCAGCGACCTGTTCGGCGCGCCCGGCGGCGGCGCGGCTGCCTGGAGCTTCGGCATTCCCTCGGCCTGGGCGTGGCAGATCATCTGGTGGGCGCTCGGCGTGCTGCTGCTGTGGCTGCTCGCCTACAAGCTCGAACTCTCGACGCCGCCGCGCGAAAAAATCGAGCCCCTCTCCGACAGCATCCGACTGCAGATTTGAGGTCCACCATGAAGATCTTCGAACTCGACCGGACGAGCGACTTCGCCGCCCCCGGATCGGCGCGGACAGAAACATACGGCCGCGACCGCAGCCGCGACCGGCCGGCCGGCGCCGCGTTCCGCGCCGAGCCGCCGCCGGCGGCGCGACGCCCCGCCGAGGTGCGCCCCACCGCCGTACGTTCCACCGGCCGGTCGCTGAAGCTGCACGTGCTCGACCTCGGCACGCTGCGCCTCGACAAGAATTTTATTGTTGCCAACTCGACGATAGCGACGGCAAAGAATCCAAATCCGCAGGGGCAGGTGATCGACATTCCGGTGCCCGGCTATTTCATCGAGCACCCGGACGGCAACATTCTCTACGACACCGGCTGCCACCCCGACTGGGGCGGCCCGAACGGGCGCTGGCCGGCGGCATCGCAGGAGCTGTTCCCGCTGGTCAGCGGCGAGGAGTGCACGCTGCCCAACCGGCTCGACGCGCTCGGCCTCGGCCCCGACCAGATCCAGCACGTGGTGCTGTCGCACCTGCATTGCGACCACGCCGGCTGCGTCGAGTATTTCCGCAAGTCGCGCATCATCGTGCACGAGGACGAGTTCGCCGGCGCCTTCAAGCACTACGCGGCCCGCGACCAGGTGCCGGTCTACATCCTCGACGACCTCGACGCGATGGTGCGGGCGGAGCTGCGCTGGCACCAGGTCGGCCGCTGGGAACCGGACCAGACCCTCGTCGAGGGCGTGCGGCTGCTGAACTTCGGCAGCGGCCACGCCTACGGCATGCTCGGGCTGCAGGTCTCGCTGCGTAGCCAGCCGAGCGCGATCCTCGTTTCCGACGCCTGCTACACCGCCGAGAATTACGGGCCGCCGTACAGACCCTCCGGCATTTCGTACGACACCGTCGCCGCCGCGCGGACGGTGCGACGGATCCGGCTGTTGGCCGAGGAATCCGGCGCGTCCGTCTGGTTCGGGCACGATGCCGCGCAGTTCGCGGCGCTGCGGAAATCGACCGAGGGCTGGTACGAGTAGGAACGGAAGGCGCTTCCGCGCGAAGAGGCCGGTACGAACGAAGTGTCCGGATTTGACGGATAGGCAGGCAAACCGGGACCACCGCGGCCCAGTTTCCACAGTGATTCAATGGTTTGCTGCGCGATGGCGGGTTATGGCTGGGTCGGTCGGGGTCACGGGAAGCGATGTAGGAGTTTCTGGACCGCGAAGCCGCTGCAGAAACTCCGTTGGACTGAACCTTTCCGGGACCGAGCGTTCAGGCGAGGTCGATGGGATTTTCGGTTGTGAGTTGGTGCATTCGCGCGCGAGGCCGTGGCGTGGGCGACCGTTGGAAGCTACGGGACAATGGCCAGTGTCACCGCGCCTGAGGCGTCGGATTTGCGGCGGGCTGGATCGGCTTCGCGGTGATGGCCCGGCGCTGGACGGCCCAAGCCGCCGCCCGGAGGGGTCAATTTTGCACGCCGATAGGGGGCCAGTTTTCGACGCCGATTGACACGCCGAATGACCCTGCGGGCCGCGCGTCGGCGCTTGCGGGCGGCGGCGTTTCGTGGCTTGTGAGCGCTCCCGCCCGCAACATCTATGACAGCAGGACAGGCAAGGACGCCCGCAATGGACTACATCATCGGCCAACGGCCGGGCCAGGGCGGCGGCGCACCGGGCAGGCGCGACGCCGCCCGTCCGCCCGCCCCCGCCGCCCCCAGCCCCGCCGCAGCTCCGGCTGCCGGCCGCGACGGCATGATCATCGACAGCGATCAGGCCGGCTTCATGCGCGACGTCGTCGAGGCGTCGCGCGCGCTGCCGGTGATCGTCGATTTCTGGGCCAGCTGGTGCGGCCCCTGCAAGACGCTGACGCCGATCCTCGAGAAGGTGGTGCGCAGCGCCGGCGGCCGGGTGCGGCTGGTCAAGGTCGACGTCGACAAGAACCAGGCGCTGGTGCGCCAGCTTGCCCAGCTCGGCCTGCCGATGCAGTCGATCCCGACGGTCGCCGCGTTCTGGCAGGGCCAGATCGCCGACCTGTTCCAGGGCGCGCTGCCGGAGTCCGAGGTCAAGCGCTTCGTCGAGGCGCTGCTGAAGCTCGCCGGCGGCACGCTGCCCTCGGCCGACCTGCTGGCGGAAGCCCGGGCGGCGATGGAGAACGCGCAGCCCGCCGAGGCCGCGGAACTCTACAGCGCCATGCTGCAGCAGGAGCCCGAGCAGCCGGAGGCCTGGGGCGGGCTGGTCCGGGCGCTGCTGGCGCTGGGCGATGCCGCGCAGGCGCAGGAGGCGCTCGACCAGGTGCCGGAGAAGCTGCGCGAGCACGCCGAGGTCGCCGGCGCCCGCAGCGCACTGAAGCTCGCCGAGGAAGGGCAGCGCGCCAAGGCGCAGCTCGACAGCTTCAAGGCCCGGCTGGCCGCCGACCCGCAGGACCACCAGGCGCGTTACGATCTGGCAACCGCGCTCAACGCGACCGGCGAGCGCGAGCAGGCGGCCGAGGCGCTGCTCGAGATCATGCGGGCCGCCCCGAAATGGAATGACGATGCGGCACGGCTGCAACTGCTGAAGTTCTTCGAGGCCTGGGGGTTCGACGACCCGACCACGGTGGCGGCGCGGCGCAAGCTTTCGGCGCTGCTGTTCAGGTGACGCTGCGGTGAAGGCTGGCGGCACGCCGAAGCCGGGCGCGGAGGGACTGCCGGCGGCGTTCCCGGTGTTCCCGCTGCCTGGGGTACTGCTGCTGCCGCGCGGCCGGCTGCCGCTGAACCTGTTCGAGCCGCGCTACCTCGCGATGACCGAGGACGCGCTGGGCGCCGGCCGGATGATCGGCATGATCCAGCCGGACCCGCTGCGCGCGGCGCCGGAGGCCGGGCCGGGGCTGTACCGGGTCGGCTGCCTCGGCCGCATCTGCTCGTTCAGCGAGACCGAGGACAACCGCTATCTGGTCACGCTGACCGGATTGTGCCGGTTCGCGATCGCCGAGGAACTGGCGGGGGTGCGCGGCTACCGCCGGGTGCGCGGGGAGTTCGTGCCGTTTCTCGGCGACCTGCAGCCGCCGACGGCCGCCGGGTACGATCGGGAGGAACTGCTGGCGGCGCTGCGCGGCTACTTCGCGCATCGCGGGTTCGATGCGAACTGGGAGGCGATCGGGCAGCTCAGCGACGAGATGCTGATCACCACGCTGGCGATGGCGTGCCCGTTCGAGCCGGCCGAGAAGCAGGCGCTGCTGGAGGCGCCGGACCAGGCGGGCCGCGCCGCGACGCTGCTGGCGCTGCTGCGCATCGACGCGCATCATACGAACGTCGACCACATCCGCGCGAGTTGAGGGGGGAGGTTATTCGCGATGTCGCAGCCCGACCACGAGCCGTCCGCCCCGCCGGTGCCGATCGATCCACGGCTGCTGGACGTGCTGGTGTGCCCGCTGACCAAGGGGCCGCTGGTCTACGATCGCGCGGCGAATGAGTTGATCAGCCGCGCCGCGGGGCTCGCCTACCCGATCCGGGACGGCATCCCGATCATGCTGCCGGAGGATGCGCGGCGACTGGACGAGGCGTGAAAAAGCCTGGGGCGCTGCCCCAAACCCCGCTGGGGCCGGGAGGCCCCAGACCCCAGGGATTGCAAAGGCTCGGCCTTTGCTGGGGGTCCAGGGGGCAAAGCCCCTTGGCCTGTTTCCTCTGATGCCCACCCCCACCGAAATCCGCCTGAAAAAGGCCGAAAAGCGGCTGGAGGTGGATTTCGACGACGGCAGCCGTTTCGCGTTCACGGCCGAATTCCTGCGCGTCGAAAGCCCGAGCGCCGAGGTGCAGGGGCATGGCCCGAACGAGCGGCGGACCGTGCCGGGCAAACGCAATGTGGGGATTTCCGGGGTCGAGCCGGTGGGTCACTACGCGATCCGGATCCTGTTCGACGACGGCCACGACACCGGCATTTTTTCCTGGGATTATCTGCACCGGCTTGGCCGGGAGCAGGGCCAGCGCTGGCTCGACTATCTCGCCGCGCTGAAGACGCAGGGTTTGGCGCGCGAGCCGTAGCGCGTTTGTTCCGCATATGGAACGATTAGTGCGTGCCAAAGCGCCGGCCTGTGGGGGCCGTTTTTCGGGATACTTCGGACCCGGGCGGGGTGGGGGCGGCGGAGGGTTGTTTGGCGGGGCGGCCTGGCGGTGGGTGGCCTGGGGGCTGGCCTCGCTGGCCGCTCCGGCTGGCGCCTGGCATCGGGGGCAACGGGTGCCCTTGGCCGGCGCCGGCCGGGATTTTTGTGCCGGGATGTTCGCCCTGGGTCCGGGTTCCGCGGCGGGCGGCGGGGGGTGGCCTCGGCTGGGGCGGCCCCGATGGCGGCGGCCGCCTCGCGGAACCGGCGCTTGATCTGTTCGATCTCGTCGAGGAGCGGCCCGGCCAGCAATGTGAAAAAAATCCGAAACACTCCCCGCCCGGCGACGGCCTGGATGATGGCCTCCAGCAGGGTGAGGAGGGCTTCGACCGGGGAGGGGGGCGCGTGGGGCACGGCCTATGGTTACGACGGATGGCGGGGCCTGGGCAAGAACAAAATGCGAACTTTTTGCCGCGATCCGGCCGAGGCTGCGCGAAAGCTCCCCTTCCCCTCCCGCCCGAGCAGGATATCTTTTGCCGACACGGCTGCGTTCGGTCCGAAGCCGGTCGGCGCCGCATCGATGGCGACCAGAGGCGCGGGACGCTTTGGCGCTTTGGCCGGAACTGACGAAACGTACCGCTGGCCTTGCCGTAACCGCCGTGTCAAAAGTGCCGTTCTGGAAAGTGTTTCATTCCAAAGGGTTACACCCAGGTGGTGGGGTATATCTCCTTGATATCGTGAGAGATTCAGCTTTTCGTTGCGATGGGTCACGCTTGGTGAGCAAAAGAGCTCGGCGAAGCATGGTGACTGAACGGCCTCCGTCGATATGCCGCTCTCGGCGCTGCGCAAACGTTCGTTTGCGCAGCGGAAAATGGCGCGACCGGCCACAACAGCTTGCGCCGCTCGTAAGTCTGTTGCCAAACGTCCCCAAAGGCAACCGGATTGCGCGACACTGTCCGCTTCCGATCCGAAAAGCTGAAGTCTTGGGCAATATCAAGCGATTGCTGCAAAGGGTCGCATCCTAACCAGTTGAATTAGACCGTTTTTCAGATCGGCACTTTTGGCACCGAGGTTACGACAAGGCCGAGTCAGACACAGCGAAATTGGCCAACGCCTACAGGCAGGATTGCAAATCGGTCTGCGTGAAATCGTTGCCCTTGAACAGCAGCGGTGCATTCATGGTTTTGGCCAACGCATAGGCCGCACAATCGGCAAGGTTGAGCTGCGCCTTTGAATTGATGCCTTTGCCGTAGCGGTCGAACGCGACTGCCGCCGCGCGTACCTGCAGCCTCGTCGAACGGGACAATTTCGATCTCGCTGTCCGCCAGCAATTGCCACAGCCGTTCGACGGCCGCCGGCCCCATGACGCAAGCGCAGCACGGTTGCCGTCTCGTGCGCGTTGACCGCCGAGATGACGCAACGGTCGCCGCCGGCGATGATGTTCTGAAAGGCTGGCTTTTCCGGTTCGGCGAACAGAATGGCGATCAGCGCGGAGCTATCGACGACAATCATAGAGCGTTGATGTCGTCCATGATCTCGCGCCGGAACGCCGGTCGAGAATCGGCATGGCCGCGATTTCGCGCACGATCTCGATCCATCCGTGCGCGACGCGTGGCGGCGGCCTCGGGGATCGGTCATGCGGCCGGCCAGGTTCCGGCACGACGCCGGCGGCTGAGCGCTGGCCTCCAGCGCCCGCCTGATGGCGGCCTCGATGGTGACGCGTTGCGCGTCGGCCAAACGGCGCGCGAGCGTTTCGGTTTCCTGAGATAGATTGACCATGGCAACAAGTTTAGCATGGAATGGGGAGAAAGTCACAGGGGAACAGGCGCGGCGAGGGGATGGCTGATCGACGCCTAAGCCCGCCGGCTCCATATCGCGCGTAGTTATGTTAGGTCCAGGGCGGCGGCTCGACCTTCGGCGAGGCGGGGCGACCCTCGGCCTGCTGCTGCGGAGTGATGGAAGGAGGACGCGCCCCAAAGCCCGACACGGGCCATTTCGCAAATCGCCTTCTTGGCATTGTCCTGTTTCATGGCGTGTATCCTCTGCATGGAGAACTCAACGGCAAGTCCTATTTTTTGTTGCGTATCGCATCAATATTGGCTTCGTACCAATCCCCGAAGCGGTCCACCAACATCTGCCCCCTTAAAAATGCAGGGGCTTTTGCTATCCCGCCACTGTTGTTCAGGATCAACTTCAGTCCTTCAATGAATTCTCTCTGAAGTGATCGCCGAAGCCGGGATAATGACTGTTCATGTCAGCGATATCTGCTTTCTGCGCCTCATCCAAGGCTTTCTTATCGTAGCTGACGATAGCTCGCCAGTCCGAGTCCGGGATCGTTCCGATAAGGCCCGTTCCGCCGGCCTTGTTGGCTATTGCGGCCGCACTGTTGTGGTAGTTGATGGCTGCCGCCAAGTGAGCGGCGGAGTCCTTGGACGACGAAAAGGGCGAGGCGTATACGGCAATGAGGATGCCAACGCCGAGACAGCACAGCAGCACAAGCCCACGGTAACGCATAGCTTCCTCCGCGGCCGAGCCAGTCAGCCTGTTTCTTCGGCCAGATATCTCCGATCATCCAGATTTCCATAAACAGCATCAACAGCCTCCCCAAGGTCTGGTGCAGATCAAGGGTCATTTCACACCACTGCCCCGGGCGATAAGTTCCTGAAGTCTCGCCAACGTTCCTATGGCTTCCGTAATCGCCAAGGTGATCCTGATCTGTATTTCGGGCGGCGGCCAGTTGGTCGCATTCAAATAGCCTCCACCCTCTAGCGCTTCGAAAACAGCCTTGGCAATCAGATGCGCGGCGGTCTGCCGATCCAACACGGACATCAGGCTGACGATTCCGGAACGGGCTGAAAGCGAATATAGTTTGCCTAATGGCGCTTCTGACCTGTGTCGCTCTATCCACTTGCTACCTCCTGCCCTTCGTTGGCGAACAAGGCGCTTCTGCATCTTGTGCCCCGTGCCGTTGATTTATCGCCGCTCACATCCTCAATCTCTTTACTGTGCTGTCTGGAATAACCATACGGTAACCGAAAGCTACGCTGGAGGACGGTGCAGGCCGCTTCGCAAGCAATTCGATGGGCCGTGACGCTCTGCTCTCTTACTACGTGCTTCGCCAAATTCGAGACGCGCGAACGCCTGCATCGCTTTTTTCGATTCGCCAAGAATTTTCAGCGCGGCCCGAAGTCGATAGGTGGGTTTGTAGCAGACGGAAACCCAGGCTCCTCCGAACACGTCCACAATTCGTCCCTCCGGCGTGCGCTCGGCAGTGTTTGCGAATTCAATAAATGCCGCCGAAGCTGCGGCATGCGCCGCCTCTATCGTATCCTTCACCAGAGCCAAATATGCGCTGGCTGCGGCGGCAGTCCTCTTTTTGCGTGGTGATGCCAGTCTGCGTTCATGCCGTAAGCCTCGAAGTCAACCTCTCGCCGTCAGCCGCGAAATCGTCGCCGCGCTGACATTGTAGCTGCGGCCGATCTCGGCAAGCGTCTCGTCGCCGCGGTCGCGCCGCTTGATCGCCTCGCGCTGCTGGTGCTCGGTCAGCTTAACGGGCGGCCGAGGTTCTTGCCGTTCGCCTTGGCGCGCGCCCGGCCCTCGCCCGTGCGCGCGCGGATCAGCTCGCGCTCGAACTCCGCCAGCCCGCCGAGCACGGTCAGCATCAGGCGGCCGTGCGCCGTCGTCGTGTCGGCCCATGCGTCGCCGAGCGATCGGAAACCGGCCTTGCGGTCGGTGATCGCGGCGAGGGTGTTCAGCAGGTCGCGGGTCGAGCGCGCCAACCGGTCAAGCCGCGTCACCATCAGCACGTCGCCGGCGTCGAGCTGGGCGAGCGCGCGGCGAAGCTGCGCGCGGTCGGTCTTGGCTCCGCTCGCGGTCTCGCGGAACACCTTCTTGCATCCGGCCTGGGTGAGCTGGCGCACCTGCGCGTCGACGCTCTGGCCGTCCGTCGATACCCGCGCATAGCCGTATTTCATGCCGCTATTATGGCGGTAACTTATGCAAAGGAAAAGCGCAATCGGATCAACGCCCTAAGTTTTTTGCATAAGTCTTGAGATTTGCAAAGGCGGGGGAATCAGCGAGATTTCCCATATCTCAAGAAATACCGAAATGGCCGCGTCGCCAATTTGGCCTCTCCGAGAGAAAAGGCTCAAGAAATTTGTATCCGTCGACTTGACGCAAATGGTCTACGGTGACGGTAACGATGGCGTTCTTCGATTGTTCAACTTCAACCGCGTCACCAAGGAAAGCGTCGCGTCAACGGTGGCGGGGGCGGGGTTGCGAGCTGGCAAACAACCCGGGTTGCGCGGGCAGCCCGGAGCGGCGACCCCGGCAGGTCGCGGCAGCGCAGCGCCGGCGGCCACGCAAACCGTGGGGTGCGCAAGGGCACCCCACGCTGCGCGTGCCGCACCACGCCGAGGAAGCGGCGGTCAGTTATGCAGGGTGGTGAGCAGCTGGCCCGAGGTCGCGCTCGCGGTGCTGTAGACGAAGATCTGGTTGGTGCTCGCGCTGGACACGTACAGGCGCTGGTTCACGTCATCCACCGCCATGCCGGTGGCGGCAGGCACCGTGAGGTTGGTGAACCCGAAGAAAGTGTTATTGGGCTGATGGAAATACACGTCCTGGTTCGCATCGTTGGTGGCGACATACAGGTGGCCGGCGTTGTCGGGGGCGAACACCGCCGCGGACGTAGACGAGTCGAAAAAGTCGCAGATCGCGCCGGTATTGGATCCCCGCATCGCCACGCTCGCCGACGCGAAGCAGACATTGGTGCCCTGGCTGGTCGCCACGACGCCCGCCCACACCGACACCGATGTAACGCCGTTGGGTGGACTGATCGTCTTCACCAGGAGCGAAGGCGGGGCATACGCCGCTCTCGGGATGAACACCTCGACGTTGTTCTGTCCGTTCCCGCCGTTTTGCACCCACAGATTATCGTTGCCGTCGAAGGCGATGGATAAGGGACCGTCGACCGCCCTGATGGTGTGCGCGGTCTGCAGCACGCCGTCGCTGTATTCGATGACCGAACCGGTCACGCCGCCGTCCGAGTGGTCGAAGTTGCTGATCCACAGATTGCCGGCCACGTCGAACTGCACGGCGATCGGGTTCGCGATCCCCTTGGTGATCGTGCTGGCGGTCTGCTGGGTGAAGTCCGGCCCGTAGACCAGGATGTTGTTGCCGCCGGCGTTGGCGACATACAGGTTGCCCTGTCCGTCCACGGCCAGGCCGGCGGGCGCTCTGAGCAGCTTGGGCTTGATGGCGAGGCCCGGGGTGGCGAACCCCACCAACATGGCCACAGCCGCAATGCCGCGCAGGACGGATTTCGTGAGCATAGCGATGCCTCCCAACATTTTTTGCATTCGTCGTGTAATTTCGGTGAAGAATCAAGCCCGGTATCGCACCCAACGCGGGCTTTGCCTCGCGGCGCGGGCAACGCCCCATATGAGCGCATGAAAAACCCTTCCCCCCGTGGGATGGGTTGGGGGAGCGGTGTGGGCCACGCCCTCGCCACCATTATGCCCAGAATCCGGCCTGGGCGCGGGCGGCCTCGGCGACCGCTTCGATGCTGCCGACATTCTCCGAATGGTGGCACGAAGCGGCGTGCAGGGGGCCGAGCTGGCGTATCGGCGGATCGACCTCGCGACACACCGCGGTCGCCAGCGGGCAGCGCGGGTGGAAGCGGCAGCCGCTGGGCGGCGCCGACGGGTCCGGCGTCTCGCCGCGCAGGATGATGCGGCTGCGCACCCGCTCCCGCACCGGGTCCGGCACCGGCACCGCGGAGAGCAGCGCCGCCGTGTAGGGGTGGCGCGGCGCCGCGAACAGCACGTCCCGCGGCGCCTGCTCGACGATGCGGCCAAGATACATCACCGCAACCTGCCGGCAGGTGTGCGCGACCACCGACAGATCGTGGCTGATGAACAGCATCGACAGGCCGCGCGCGCGCTGCAGGCCGCGCAGCAGGTTGATGATCTGGGCGCGGGTGGAGACGTCGAGCGCAGAAACCGGCTCGTCGGCGACCAGGAAATCCGGGTCGGTGCTGATCGCGCGCGCGATCACCGCGCGCTGGCGCTGGCCGCCGGAAATTTCGTGCGGGTAGCGTGTTGCGAATTCCACCGGCAACCCGGCGAGCCGCAGCACCTCCGGCACCCGCGCCCGCGCGGCGGCGCGGGAAAAACCCTGCACCCGGAGATGTTCGGTCAGCGTGGCGCCGATGGTCATGCGCGGGTTCAGCGCGCCGGACGGGTCCTGGAACACCAGTTGCCGGCGCCGCCGCAGCGCCCGCAGCCTGTCTCCGGCGGCGCCCGCCGTGTCGTCGCCGTCGAAGCGCACCGTGCCTCGCGTCGGCGCCTGCAGCCCGATCAGCGTCCGCCCGAGCGTGCTCTTGCCGCTGCCGCTCTCGCCGACGAGGCCGAGCGTCTCGCCGCGCTCGATCGTCAGATCGACGCCGTCGAGCGCCCGCAGCACCGAGCGGCCGGTGCGATAATGCCGGGCGAGGCCGATGGCTTCGACGAGGGGGACCTCATGCCGCCTTCCAGCAGGCGACGAAATGGCCCGGTTCGCGCCTCGACCAATGGCGGCGATTGGCCGCAGACTTCGGAGGCGAGCGGGCAGCGGGGCGCGAAACGGCAGCCGGGTGCGTCGGCGGCGGTCTGCACGCTGCCGGGGATGGTCGCGAGTTCGTCCTCCCAGCCGGCGTCCAGCACCGGCACCGAGCCGAGCAGGCCGCGCGTGTACGGGTGCGCCGGGCGGGCGAACAACGTGTCGGTCGCTGCCATCTCGACGATGCGGCCGGCGTACATCACCGCCACCCGGTCGGTCATGCCGGCGACCACGCCGAGGTCGTGGGTGATCAGCACCACCGCCATGCCCGCCGCGCGCGAGACGCCGCGGATCAGTTCGAGGATTTGCGCCTGCACGGTCACGTCGAGCGCGGTGGTCGGCTCGTCGGCCAGCAGCAGGCGCGGCGAGCAGGCGATCGCGGCGGCGATCATCACGCGCTGGCACATGCCGCCGGAAAGCTCGTGCGGATAGGCGCGCAGCCGCTGTTTTGCTCCTGCGATGCCGACTTGCTCGAACAGATCGAGCGCGCGTGCGCGTGCGTCGGCGGGCGAAAGGCCGAGATGCGCCCGGAGAACTTCGGCGACCTGATCGCCGGCGCGGATCAGCGGGTGCAGCGACGTGCCGGGGTCCTGGAAGATCATTCCTATTTCCGCGCCGCGGATGCGGCGCATCGCCGCTTCGTCGAGCGCCAGCAGATCGCGCCCGCCGAAGGTCGCTTTTCCCTCGACCTGCGCCCCGTGCAGCAGCCGCATCAGCGCGAGCGCGGTGGTGGATTTGCCGCAGCCGCTCTCGCCGACCAGGCCCAGCGTCTCGCCTTCCGCGAGCGTGAACGAGACGCCGTCGACCGCGCGGGTTTCGCCGAACGCGACCGACAGATCCTTCACATCCAGCAGCGCCGTCACGTATCGCGCACGCGCGGGTCGAGCGCGTCACGCAGCCCGTCGCCGATGAAATTGAAGCTGGCGACGGCGAGCGTGATCGCAAAGCCCGGAAACACCGCGAGCCAGGCGTCGACCTGGAAGTCGCTCTGCGCGTTGGTCAGCATGTTGCCCCAGCTCGCGTCCGGCGGCTGGATGCCGTAGCCGAGAAAGCTGATGTAGCTTTCCAGAAGAATGGCGGTCGCGGTGTTCAGCGTGGCCGCCACCAGGATCGGCGCGAGCGTGTTGGGCAGGATCTGCCGCAGCACGATGCGCCACGCCGGCGCACCGGCCATCTGCGCGGCGGCGATGAAGTCCGCCGATTTCAGCCCGAGGATCAGCGAGCGCACGATGCGCGCGATCTCCATCCAGCAGGTCAGCCCGATCATCAGCGCGATCGAGGTCAGGCTGGGCGTGACGAACGCCGCGACGAACAGCAGCAGGAAGACGCTCGGGAAGCACAGCATCACGTCGGTGAGGCGCATGAGCACAACATCGATCCAGCCGCCGTAGTAGGCGGCGAACGCGCCGATCGCGAAGCCGACGACCAGCGTCACCAGCATCGCGGCGACGCCGACCGAGAGAGAGATCCTGCCAGCGTACATCAGCCGGCTTTGCACGTCGCGGCCGAGGTCGTCGGTGCCGAGCAGGTGGCCGGGCGTGAGCGGCGGCGCGTAGCGTGCGGTGATGTCGATGTCGTCCGGATCGTACGGCGCGAGCCAGGGCGCACCGGCCGCGCCGATGCCGAGCAGCGCAATCAGCACGACGCCGAGCAGCGCGAGCCGGTGCCGCAGGAACCGCCGCACCACATGGCTGCGCCCCGCCGGCCGCAGCGGCGCGACTTCGGCGAGCAGGATGTCAGACATGGTTGCGGCCGCTGAAGCCCCCTCCCCTTGCGGGAGGGGGTTGGGGGAGGGGTGGCGCGTTCCGAGAACTCTGGCCGCCCGACCCCTCCCCCTAACCCCCTCCCGCAAGGGGAGGGGGAACAGAATCCGGCCCGGCGCAGGACTAACCATGCGCCAGCCTGATGCGCGGGTCGATCAGCGCCGTCGCGATGTCCGCCAGCAGGTTGCCGAGCACGACGACCAATGCGCCCACCATCAGGATCGCCATCAGCACCGGATAGTCGCGCGTGCCCAGCGCGTTGACGAACAGCAGCCCCATGCCGGGCCAGGAGAACACCGTCTCGGTCACCAGCGCGCCGCCGACCAGTTCCGGCAGTTGCAGCCCGGCGAGCGTCACCAGCGGCACCAATGCCGCGCGCAGCCCATGCCCGAGCATGACCCGCGCCGGGCTCAGCCCCTTCGCACGCGCGGTGCGGATGTAGTCCTGCCCGAGGATCTCGATCATCGCCGAGCGCGTGTAGCGGCTCCATTTCGCGACGAGCACGAAGGCCAGCACCAGCATCGGCAGCAGCAGGTGCTGCAACCGATCCGCCACGCCACCGCCGCCGGTGCTCTCCATGCCGCCCGCCGGCAGCCAGCCCAGCGTCTGCGCAAAGAAGAAAATGCCAAGCAGGCCGAACCAGAACGTCGGCAGCGACAGCGCCAGCATCGCGACCGTCGCGGTCGCGTAGTCGAACCCCGAATTCCGCCGCACTGCCGCAAAAATGCCGATGCCGACGCCGATGACCAGCGCCAGCACCACGCTGGAGCCCATCAGTTCCAGCGTCGCCGGAATGCGCTCCATGACGATGATGCCGACCGGCGGCCGCCGAAGAAGCTGTAGCCCCAATGCCCGGTCGCGAGCCCGGCGGCCCATTTGACGTATTGCACGTAGACCGGCTGGTCGAATCCGAACTCGTGCTTGACCCGCTCGATGTCCTGGGCAGTGACAGTGGGATTAAGCGTGTAGACGGCGAGCGGCCCGCCGGGTGCGAGGTGCATCAGCGCAAACCCGATGACCGAGACGCCGACCAGCAGCAGCGCCGACTGGCCGAGCCGGTTGAGCAGGAAGCGGATCATCAGTTGGCCAAGGAAAGAAAGCCCCCTCCCCTTGCGGGAGGGGGTTGGGGGAGGGGTGGGGCGGTCGGCGCACATGCGGCGCGACCCCTCCCCTGGCCCCCTCCCGCTAAGGGGAGTGGGAACAGGCGCAAGAGGCTCAGCTCACCGACCAATCGCCGGTGTTCCAGGAGTTGATCGGCGTGTACGGGTTCACTTCGTAGCCGTGCACGCGGTCCTTGACGCCGATGATCACCTGGTACGAGAAGATCGGCGCGAACGGCAGGTCCTCCAGCAGGATTTCCTGGATGCGATCGTAGATCTTCTTGCGCTCGGCCTGGTCGACGACCGCGGTGCCCTTGGCGCACAGCTCGTCGATCTCCGGGTTCTGGTACTGCACGTAGTTCGAGCCGGTGCCGCCCTTCGCCGGGATCAGCTTGCTGTCGATGCGATCGGTGTAGTCGGGATCGGGATACAGCAGCGGATCCCAGCCGACCATCAGCGTGTCGAACTCGCTTTTGACCGTGTAGTCGCCCCACACCACCGAGGCGGGCATGTTCTTGATCGTCATCTCGACGTTGATCTTCTTGAAGTTCTGCTGGACAAGCTGCTGCGCCTGCTCGCGCGACTTGTTGCCGGCGGTGGTGGACATCGAGAACGCCAGCCGCACGCCGTCCTTGGCGCGCACGCCGTCGGGGCCGACCTTCCAGCCGGCCTCGTCCAGCATCGCGGCGGCGGCCTTCAGGTCGAACCCCGGATCCTTGAGGTTCTTGTTGTACGCCCAGTGGTTCGGCGGCAGATAGCTCAGCGTCGGGATCGGCACGCCGTAGTAGACCGCGTCGATCCAGCCCTTCTTGTCGACCGCGCGATACAGCGCCTGCCGCACCTTCTTGTCGGCGAATTGCGGCTTGCCGCAGTTGAAGTAGATGAACTCGACGAACGGCACCGGGCTGAGCAGGATCTTCGAGCCCGGCAGAGCCTTGGCTTTCGCATACAGCAGCGGCGGGATGCCCTGGGTGTCGTAGATGTCGACCTCGCCGGTCTGGAACTGTGCGTACAGCGTCTGCTGGTCGGGCACGTATTTCTGCACCAGCGACGAAAGTTTCGGCGCGCCGCCGTGGTAGTTCGGGTTCGGCTCGAACGTCGATGTCGCTGCCGGCGGTACGCGACTTGAACTTGAACGGGCCGGTGCCGACCGGGTTGGTGTTGAACGGCGCCGTGTTGATGTCGGCGATGCCGGCCAGGATGTGCTTCGGAACCACGCTGGTCTTTTGCCAGGACACCATGTACGGCGCGAAATCGTCCTTCAGCACGATCTTGACCGTATGGTCGTCCGGCGCCTCGTAGCTGCCGACATGCTCATGCCCGTTGCGGCTGCGCACGACGACTTTCGGGTTCAGGATGGTGTCGAGCGTGAACAGCACGTCGGCGGCGCTGAACGGCGCGCCGTCGTGCCAGGTCACGCCCTGCCGCAGCTTGATCGTCCAGGTGCGGCCGTCCTTGCTCACCCCGCCGTTCGCCTGCGTCGGGATCTCGGCCGCGAGGTTCGGCACGAAGGTGCCGGCGGGGTCGATCTTCCACAGCGCGTCGAACACGATGAACTCGACCGACGTTTCGACGCCGGTGTTGACGTACAGCAGCGGGTTGAAGTTCACCGCCTCCTGGGTCACGCCCAGGATGCACTGGCCGGCCATCGCCGCCTGCGCGCCGCGCGCCCCGCCCAGCGCCAGCAACGCCGTCGCCGTCAGCAGCGCGTCGCGCCGCCCGAGCATCGGACCGTTCCCGTTCATTGCTCACCCCTTTGTTACCGCGTGCCCGGAGTTAAGGCGGTCTTGGCCGCGAGCGGTAGGGGGAATTTTCCGCGGTCGCCGCCGCGCGCGCGTTGGTATATTTACCGGGCGTTCAGTGCTGGTAGAGCCCAATGCCGCCCAGACCCAACCGCCCGGGGACCAAACGCATGCCCGCTTTCGGCCGAATGTCGCTCGTGACACCGGTGTTCCATGCGTCCGACATCGCCTTCGTGCGCGCCTGGAGCGCCGCGGCGCCCGGGTTCGGCGGCTGGCGCGTGGCGTTCGACCCCGAGGGTGCGCCCGAGCAGGTTCTGGTGACGCCGCCGGGTTCGGAGGAGCCGCGGTTCGTTGTCACCCGGGCGCCTCGGGAAGTCGTGCTGCACCGCATCCGGCCGGAACGGAACGGCGAACAGGAGGAGATCGAGCGGTTCGAAGGGGTCCGCCAGGCCGTCCTGGTGCTGTGCCCGATCGGCGCGGAGGTGGTCGAGCAGATCAACGAAGCGCTCGAGCGCGATTTCCCCCGCCGCGGACGCTGACCCTCGGCCGGCTGCGCCGCCGGCACTTTTCAGCCGCTCGTCCAACGTGACATGATGCATCCGGCGTGCCGTATCGCGGCGCGCACGGACGCGGGGCCACGCCCGCCACGAATGGAGACGGGGGGAACGATGAGCGACGCGCTGGGCTTCGAGCCGGACGTCGTCGTGCGCTGCCGCGAGTTCCGCATCGGCTGCATCGGCGCCGGCTTCATCATGGCCGACGTGCATCTGGCCGCCTATGCCGACGCCGGCTTCCCGGTGGTCGCGATCGCCTCGCGCACCGAGGCCCACGCGGCGGAGGTGGCGAAGCGGTGGAACATTCCGCGCGTGCATGCAACGCCCGCGGCGCTGATCGAGGACAAACAGGTAGAAATCCTCGACATCGCGTTCCCGCCCGACCAGCAGCCGGCGCTGATCCGGCATGCGCTGCGCCAGCCGCACATTCGCGCGATCCTGGCGCAGAAGCCGATCGCGATGGATTTCGCCGAGGCGAAACGACTGGTCGCGGACGCGCATGCGGCGGGCAAGATCCTGTCGGTGAACCAGAACATGCGCTTCGACCAGTCGATGCGCGTGCTGAAGCAGGCGATGGAGCGCGGCGCGCTCGGCGAGGCGGTGCTCGCGACCATCGAGATGCGGGCGGTGCCGCACTGGCAGCCGTTCCTGCGCGACTACGGGCGGCTGACGCTGCTCAACATGAGCATCCACCACCTCGACGTGCTGCGCTTCCTGTTCGGCGATCCCACCGAAATCTACACCGCCGCGCGCACCGACCCGCGCACGCAGTTTCCGCACACCGACGGCATCACCGTGTCGACGCTGAAGTTTCCGGGCGGCGCGCTGGCCGTCTCGATGGAGGACGTGTGGAGCGGGCCGCGCGAGGACGGATATGAATCCGACATCTACATCAAATGGCGCGTCGAGGGCACGCTCGGCGTGGCGCAGGGCACGATCGGCTGGCCCGACTATCCGAACGGCTCGCCGTCGACGTTCCGCTATGCGTCGAAGACCGCGACCGGCGGCCAATGGGTCGAGCCGCGCTGGACCACGCGGTGGTTCCCGCAGGCGTTCCGCGGCGTGATGGAGCAGTTGCAATACGCGGTGAAGACCGGCGCGACGCCGCTGCTGAACGGCGACGACAACGTGAAGACGATGGCGCTGGTCGAAGCGGCCTACCGCTCGCTGCGCGAGGGCCGGGCGGTGCGGCTTGCCGAATTCGGCTGCTGAATCGATGAAAAGGGGAGAAAAAACATGATCCAGGTCGGCATTTTCACGGGGTATTTCCCGTACACGCTCGCCGAGCAGGCGCGCAAGATCCGCGACATCGGCTTCAACACCGTGCAGCTCGACCTCGCGTTCAAGGACATCGACTTTGCCACGCCGCACGCGATCACGGCGGCGAAGGCGAAGCATGTCCGCGAAACCTTTCGCGACCACAACCTGCCGGTCTGCTGCATCTCCGCCTACACCAACATCGTCCACCCCGATCCGGCGGCGCGCAAGCAGAAGCTCGACATGCTCAAGGCGATCCTGCGCCACGCCCGCGACTTCGGCACGCCGTACATGATCTCGGAGACCGGCACGTTCAACACCGAATCCGACTGGGTGGCGCACCCGAAGAACAAGACCGAAGAGGGCTGGGAAATCTGCCGCGGCGTCATCAAGGAGCTGGTGCAGACCGCGTACGACCACGGCGCCGTGTTCCTGCTGGAAACCTACGTCAACAACGTCGTCGGCTCCGTGGAAGAGACCGTGCGCATGTTCGCCGAGATCGACCACCCGGCGCTCGGCCTGCTGATGGACCCGACCAACTATTTTGAAAGTCACAACATCGACCGGATGGACGCGATCCTAAGCAGATCTTCGACACGCTCGCCGACAAGGTGCGCATCTCGCACGCCAAGGACGTGAAGCGGTCGGGCGAGGACAAGGGAGAGAAACACGCCGAGATCGATGCGTCGGAGGCGCATTCCTTCCGCGGCGTCGGCGAGATCGAACTGCCGGCGCCGGGCCTCGGCGCATTGAACTACGACTACTACCTGAAGCGCCTGTCGGAGAAGCATCCGAACATCCCGATCATCATCGAGCACCTCGACGAAAGCGACGTGCCGCGCGCCAAGAAGTTCCTCGACGGCAGGCTGCGCGCGGGTGGTCTGTAGCCGTGGTCGCGAACAGAAAGCTGCTGCTGGTGCCGACGACGCTCGGCAAGGCGGGTCTCGATATCCTTGTCGCCCGCGACGATGTGCGGATCGAAAGATACGTGCCCGGCATCGCATCCGCGGATCTTCGGGCGATGCTTGGCGATGTCGACGGCATTGCGCTCTCGGTCACGCCGTTCCGTCAGGTAGAAGTTGCCGCGGCGCCGCGATTGCAGGTGGTGGCGCGCACCGGCGTCGGGTTCGATGCGGTCGAGGTGCCGGCGCTGACCGCGCGCGGCATCCCGTTGATGGTGACGGGCACGGCGAACTCCACCAGTGTCGCAGAACAGGCCGTGTTCTTCATGATGGCACTCGCCAAGCGCGGCACGGAGATGAACCGGCGCATGCAGCAGGGGGTGTGGCACGACCGCAAAGGCGGGCTGCCTGTCGAGCTCTCCGGCAAGACGGTGCTGATCGTCGGCTTCGGGCGGATCGGCTCGCGCACCGCGCCGCGCTGCGCCGCGTTCGGCATGCGCGTGCTGGTCTACGACCCGTACAAGTCCGCGCAGGCGATCCGCGCGGCCGGCTGCGAGCCGGCCGAGGATCTCGACGCCGCGCTGGCGCAGGCCGATTTCGTCAGCATCCATTGCCCGAAGAACCCAGAGACGACGGGCATGTTCGGCGCCGCGCGGCTCGCGCGGATGCGCGCCGGCGCGTATCTCGTAAACACCGCGCGCGGCGGCATCATCGACGAGCCGGCGCTCTACTCGGCGTTGCAGTCCGGCCATATCGCCGGCGCCGGGCTCGACGTGTTCGAGATCGAGCCGCCGACCGCGGTGGACCCGCTGCTGCACCTGGAGAACGTCATCGCGGCACCGCACATGGCCGGCGTCACCGACGAGTCGGTCGCGGCGATGGCGGTCGACCACCGCCAACAACATGCTGAGCGTACTCGACGGCACGCCGATCCGGGACAACGTGGTCAACCCGGAGGTGCTGGCACCCGCCTGAGCGGACCGGTGGAGATCATCGACGCACAGGTGCATCTCAATCACGTCGGCTTCGAGGCCTGCGTCGGGGCGATGGACGCGGTCGGCATCGATGCCGCGATCATCGACGTGTTTCCGCCGAGCGGCCATCGCCTGCCGAACGGCGCGCTGCGCTGCGACTACGCGAGCGCCGAGGATGCGGTGCGTCGCACACCGGCGCGCTTCGCCTACGTCGCGCGCCTCGATCCCGCCGACCCGGAGCTTGCGCGGCTGATGGCGGAGGTGCGCGCACGTCCCGGCTGCGTCGGCATTCGTGTCGACCAGCCGCCGCGAGCAGAATTCGCCGAGGGCGGCTACGCTGCCTTCTTTGGGCTCGCCGAGCGCCATCGCCTGCCCACCTGGATCGTGCTGCCCGGCCGCCTTCACGAACTCGCGCCCTATGCCGAGGCGTTCCCCGACCTCCCGTTCGTCGTCGATCACGCCGGGATGCCGGAAAACTGGAACCGCATTGATCCGCAGCGCTTTGCTCCGCTCGACGCGCTGCTGGGCCTGGCCCGCTTTCCGAACGTCGCGGTGAAATGGGGGCACATGACCAGGATGTCTGCCCGCCCGTTCCCCTACGATGACGTGCTCGCGCAGTTGCGCCGCGCCGTCGACGCGTTCGGGGCACCGCGGATCATGTGGGAAAGCGACTGGACCCAGTGCATGGGCCACGAGACCCTTGCGGAAATGCTGTTTTCCATTCGCCTGTCGCCGCTGTTCTCCGATGAGGAGAAGTCACACCTGCTCGGCCGCACCGCCCGCACGGTCATGCGCTGGGACCGGCCGGACGACCGCGTGCAGGTCGTGGCCGTCGCCGACGCGGACTGGGACGCATTCGCGCAAGCATTCGCGGCGCAAGGCCGCCTCGCCAACGGCGGCGTGCGCGTCATTCGCGTTGCGCCGGACGCAGTACCGATCCTGCCGGCCGGCGCGCGTTGCGTCGGCACCGCCGACTTGCCCGGCGTCGAGTGCGTCGGCGTTGCCGCCGCGGCGGCCGCCGCGGTCAGCGGGCGCGCCAACGTCGTCCCGAAAGGCTGAGGCGGAAACACCATGATCATCGAGCATACCGGCAAGCGCCCGCGCATCGACCCCTCGGCCTGGGTCGCGCCCGACGCGACCGTGTGCGGTGACGTCACCATCGAGGCCGGCGCGCGCGTGCTGCACGGCGCCCGCCTGATCGGCGAAGCCGGTGGCCGCATCTCGATCGGCCGAGAAACGATCGTCATGGAGAACGCGGTGGTGCGGGCGACCTCCCTGCACGCGTGCGCGATCGGCGCGAACTGCCTGATCGGCCCCGGCGCACACGTGGTCGGTGCGACGGTCGCGGACCAGGTCTTCATCGCCACCGGCGCCGCGATCTTTCACGGCGCGCTGCTCGGCCGTGGCGCCGAGGTACCGGGTGCATGCAACCGTCCATTTGCGCACGCGGCTCGCCGAAGGCGCCACGGTGCCGATCGGCTGGATTGCGGTCGGCGATCCGGCGCAACTGTTTTCTCCGGACCGGCACGATGCGATCTGGGCGGTGCAACGCGAGTTGAACTTCCCGCAATTCGTTTACGGAACCGGGCGCGACACGCCGGACTTGATGCAGGCGATCACGCAACGCCTCTCCGCCGCGCTCGGTGCGCATCGCGACGACGATGTTCTCTGATCACAGATTCGTGATGCGTTAACCGATTTCGCGGAAAGTTGAGGCGTTCTCAGGGAGAATGCCGATGCTCACGCACGCGGGACTGCAGCTCCGGATTTTCGGGTTTGTCGCGTTCGCCGAAGCGCTGGCGATCCACCTGACCGCCCCGTCCTGGCGCGACTACCTCAACCCGTTCGGGCTGTTCTGAGGCCACGGTGAGGTTTTCCATTCAAAGCAAATGCGCGGTCACAGCATCTCGGAGAGGAAGCGCTGTAGCCGGGGGCTTTGCGGGCGGTCGAACAGCTCGTCGGGCGGGCCGGCTTCGACGATCCGGCCCTCGTCCATGAACACCACCTGATCCGCAACCTTGCGGGCGAACCCCATCTCGTGCGTGACGACGATCATCGTCATGCCGGGGCGCCCAAAGCTGCCATCAGCTCCAGCACGCCCTTGACCAGTTCGGGATCGAGCGCGCTGGTGACCTCGTCGAACAGCATCACCTCGGGTTCCAGCGCCAGCGCCCGAGCGATGGCGACACGCTGCTGCTGCCCGCCCGAGAGGTTCGACGGCAGGCGCTCGACGGCGACGTGGCGACCGAACAGGTCGATGCCGGATCGGCGGCAAGCTGCGCCGCGATGTTCGCGCGCATCGGCCGGTTCGACCACCGCATCCTCACGCTGACCGGGCGGCTCGGCGGGGGCGCCTTTGCGGCCCTGGACCTCGCCGAGCTGCGACGCGCCTTCGACGAGAAATTCTGGGCGCATCTGACGGCGGCCCAGGCGTCGCTGGCGACGCTCTCGGAGCGGGGCTCGCTGACGTTCGTCACCGGCATCGCGGCCCGAAAAGTCAACCCGGGCGGCAGCGGCTTCGCGGCGATCAACGGCGCGCTCGAAATCATGACGCCGACGCTGGCGCGCGAGTTGGCGCCGCGGCGCGTCAACGCGGTCTCGCCCGACCTGATCGCCACGCCCTGGTATGATCACCTGTCGGAGGACGAGCGGCGCGACGCCTACGAGTTCCACCGCCCGGCAGCTTCCGGTCGGGCGCATCGGGCGCCCCGACGACGTGGCGCAGGCACTGCTGTTCGTGCTCGCCAGCGGCTTCGTCACCGGCTCGGTCATCGAGTGCGACGACGGCGCCCGGATCGCAGGCCGCTGACCGCGCGCGGCAAGCCCCAAGCAGTGCAGTGCGTCAGGGCACCGGAACCCGCGGTCAGCCGGAGCGCCAGGCGGCATTCTGCCGGGCCGTCGGCGGCCGCGCGAACAGCCGGCGGATGATTGGAATGAACGGCTCCAGCGGCAGCACGTCCTCGTCCGGCCTGATCGCATCCTGGTCGAACCTGGCGACGTATTCGGCCGTCCAGGCGAAATGCGGGTGACCGCGGAAAGGCTCGCGGGCCTGCGGATCGGCGTCCGGATGGGTCGGGCTGTGGGCGTCCTGGAAGATCTGGTGATGCTCGAGCATCCAGTGGTTGCGGGCGCCGATGTAGGGCTGCAGCAGCGCCGCCGCGAAGTCGCCATGGGTCGCCGGACAGGCGGTGAAGCCGATGTCGTGCAGCAGCGCCACGGCCACGGTCTCCTCGTCGAGCCCGGCGCGCAGCACGCGGCTGGCGGACTGCAGGCAGTGGCGGAAATTGTTGATCTGGTAGCCGAACGTCGGTTCGTCCTCGCCGACGCGCAGCATGGCGAGCACGATGTCGGCCTGCTTCGCGGCGGCGAACTCCCGGCGCTGGCGCGCCATCACCGCCCAGTCCTCGGCGGAAAACGCCTCGATCGAGGGTTTCTCGATGTAGCGCCATGCCGGGTCGGCCAGCGGCGATCTGGTTTCGGCGTGGACGGGCGCTTGCGACATCTTGCGACCTCTGTGCGGGACGGCGGGCGGGTTGCATCATAGGCGGCCGGACCGGGAGCCGCATCGTTGATCCTGTAC
Source organism: uncultured Solirubrobacterales bacterium (assembly GCA_963697635.1). Taxonomy (GTDB): domain Bacteria; phylum Pseudomonadota; class Alphaproteobacteria; order Acetobacterales; family Acetobacteraceae; genus CAJCJG01. Next base: position 108,466 of record CAVOOS010000032.1, read on the forward strand.
GCGAACGCGATCAGCAATTTCGCCGCGAAAGTTCGGCTGGTCATCGCCCTGAAGGGCGTCGCCTGCGAGGAGCGCCTGCCGCCGGGCGGCTACGGTTCGGCCGAGTATCGGCGGATCGTGCCGATGGGCACGATCCCAGCGCTCGTTGATGCCGATCTGGTGCTGAGCGAATCGGAAACGATCGCCGAATATCTGGAGGAGATTTTTCCCGATCCGCCGCTGCTGCCGGCGTCGCCCGAGCGCGCGCGCGCGCGCGGTTTCTGGCCCGGTTCCACGACCTCCATCTGGAGCCGCCGCTGCGCGCGCTGTTTGGCCACGTTTCGCCCGCCACCCGCGACCCTGGCGTGGTCCGCGCCCAGGGAGCGCTGGTGCAGCGCCGACTGGAGGAGTTGGAGGAATTTGCCGATGGCGGCGGGGCGTTCCTGGCCGGCGCGCTGTCGCTGGCGGATTGCGGGTTTCCCGCGACGATCGAACTGGCGGACGCCATGCTGCCAGCACTCGGCATCGCGGTGCCGCTCGGACCGCGCGTGTCCGCGTGGCGCGAGCGGATCGACCGGCATCCGGTCGCCGGGCCGTTGACCCGCGCCTACCGGGCGACGGCCGATGCCTGGGTTGCCGGCAAGCTCGGCGCCTGATCGCGTTGCCGCACGGCGCGGCGGCGTGCACGATGCGGGTTCGGGGGGCAGGAGAAACGCATGGCCTACGCGGCGGCAACGCAGATCGGCGTCGGAGACATTCCGGTCATCGACATTTCCGCACTTCGCAGCGAGCGTTCGGACGCCGCCGCCGGGGTCGGCGCGCAGATGCGCGCGGCGGCCGAGGGCATTGGCTTTTTCTACGTTCGCGGCCACGGCATCGCGCCGCACTTGATCGACGAGGTTTTTCGCACCGCGCGCGCGCTCTTCACCGCGTCCCCGGCACAGAAACAAAGCGTCGCGGTCAATCCGTTCCATCGCGGCTTCCTGCAGGTCGGCGCGGCGAAGATGTCGGGCAACACCAAGTCGGACCTAAAGGAAAGTTTTGTCTGGGGGCTCGACGCGCCCGGCCCGGATGGCATCCCGCCCAACACCTGGCCGGAGTTCCTGCCGGCGCTGCGGCCGGCGCTGAATGCGTGGTTTGCCGCGGGCAATGAGGTCGGCTGGGCGCTGCTGCGGGCGTTCGCGGTCGCGCTCGACCTGGCGCCGGACAGTTTCGTGCGCAGCATCGACCGCCCGACCAGCCGCGGCTCGATCGTCTACTATCCGCCGCAGCCGCCCGAAATGGGCGATGACCAGTTCGGCGTCGCGCCGCACACCGATTACGGCTGCCTGACACTGGTCTGCCAGGACGGCGTCGGGGGCCTGCAGGTCCGCGCCACCGATGGCGCGTGGGTCACCGCGCACCCGCTTCCCGGCACGTTCGTGGTCAATGTCGGCGACCTGCTGGCGCGCTGGACCAACGACCGCTTCCACTCGACGCCGCACCGGGTGGTCAACCGCTCCGGCCGCGAGCGCTTGTCCACGGCGATCTTCGTCGATCCGAACCGCGACACGCTGGTCGCGCCGGTGGTGCGCCCGGGCGAGGCCGCGCGCTACGCGCCGGTGACCTGCGGCGCCTACGTCGAGGGCCGGCTCGACGCCGCATTCGCCTATCGCCGCGCCGGCGCGGACAAGGCGTGATCGCCGCCGGATGCTGATCGACATGCACGCGCATTTCTATGGCGAGGCGCTGTTCGCGCGGCTGGCCGGGCGCACCGGCGTGCCCCGCGTCGAAACCGACGACGGGCGAAGGTTCATGGTCACGCCGACCAGCCGGTTCGAGTTGCGCGGCGGCTTTTTGTCGGTGCAGGCGCGGCTCGACTACATGAACGAGGTGGGCATCGATCGGCAACTGATCACGTTTCCCGGCGCGCTTGGGGCGGAGGTGCTGCCGCTTGCCGAGGCGGTGCCGCTGGTGCGCGAGGTCAACGACGAGCTTTCCGAGACCTGCCGCGCGCATCCGCAGCGCTTCGCCGCGTTGTGCGGGCTGCCGCTGGCCGACATCGACGCCGCGATCGGCGAACTTGAACGGGCGTGCAGGCTGTTCGGCGTGGTCGGCGCGATCCTGCCCGGCAATTATTTTTCCAGCCTCGCGCGGCTCGAAACGCTGCGCCCGCTGTTCGCCGCCGGCGACGCGCTGGGCGCGCATTTCATGCTGCATCCGGGCCCGCGCCACGATGAGCCGATGACGCCGAAGCAGTACGAGGATCTCGGCATGCACCGGGCCTCGACGATCGACCTGCATGCCGGCATCGCCCATGCGCTGCTCACGCTGATCCATTCCGACGTGCTGGCGCGCTATCCGAACCTCGGATGGCAGGTGGTGAACCTTGGCGGCGGTTTTCCGATGCTGGTGGAGCGGATGGACCACGTCGTCGCCACGCGCGATCCCGGCGCGCCGCGGCCGTCGGCGCTGCTCGGCGGCATCCTGTTCGACAACGCCTCGCTCGGCCCGCGCGCGCTCGAACTGGCGGTGCAGGTGTTCGGGGCGGATCGCATCATGCTCGGCACCGATTTTCCGATTTTTGCCACCGACGTGACGACGCTCGCCTTGGCCGACGCGGCGATCCCCGACGCGGCGCGCGCAGCCATCGGCAGCGGCAACGCGCGGCGGGTTCTCGAAGCGGAAGACATGCGGCTCGACCTGATGACCTGGCCGCAGGTGGAGGCGTATCTGCGGCATGGCCGCACCATCGTGCTGCCGCTCGGCAGCCTGGAGCAGCACGGCGCGGCCGGCATGATCGGCACCGACGCGCTGTGCGCCGACGCCATCGCCGCGCGCGCCGCGGAGCGGGCCGGCGTGATCGCGGCGCCGGTGCTGGCGTATGGGCAGGCGCAGTTCAACCTGGGATTTCCGGGCACCGTGTCGCTGCGGCCATCGACGCTGTCGGCGGTGCTGTTCGATGCAATCGTCTCGCTCGGCCGGGCCGGCTTTTCCCGGCTGCTGCTGCTGAGCGGGCATGGCGGCAACGTCGCGCCGGCGCTGTCCGCCATTCAGGAGGTGATGGCGGAGGTCTCGCTCGGCCGGCTCGCCTTTCCGCAGCCGGTGACGGCGAAACTGCGCTGCTGGTGGGAAGGGTCTCGCGTGCGGCGACTGCGCGAGACCCTCTACGGCGACCGCGAAGGGTTTCACGCGACGCCGTCCGAGATCGCGATCGTCGCCGCGCTGCATCCGGACTGGACGGCGCCCGACGCGTGGCCGCCGTATCGGCCGCTGGCCGCCGACGCGCTGGTCGATCTCGGCGGCGACCGGCACGAGGACGCGGCGCGGCATCGGGCGCGCTACCCGGACGGGCCGATCGGCGCCGACCCGGCGCTGGCGCGCCGCGAGCACGGCGTGCAACTGCTCGACGCCGCCGCCGATGACGTGGCCGAGCTGCTGCGGGAGTTCGCCGCGGCCGAGTAGTCGCGCTCAGCCGTTGCCGACGACGCCCCATTTCTTGTTGAGTTCGTCGAACGATCCGCGGGCGCGCCGCAGCACGGTCCAGTTGTTCAGGAACGCCAGCCAGATCGGATCGCCCTGCGGGATCAGGAACGCCATCGGGATCGGATTGCGCGGACGGTCGGCAAACAGCGTCACAAGCTGCGGATATTCCTTGGTCAGCGACGCCGCCTCGATCAGCGACGACATGGTGGCATCGACGCGGCCGCCGAGCAGTTCCTGCCAATCCCGCGCCGGGCTCTCGACGCGGCGCAGTGTCGCCTTCGGCATCGATTGCTGGACGAACTGCTCCATCGTGGTGCCGAGGTTGGTGGCGATGGTGACCGAAGGTTGGTTCAGCGCATCCCAGTCCGGGTACTTGCCGGCGTTGTCCTTCAACACCAGCGGCACGAACGCGTTGCGGCCCCACGGATCGACGAAGGTCGCGGCCATCGCGCGCGCCGCCGACATCGAGGTTCCCGTCATCACGATGTCGTACTGGTCGGCGGTGAGGCCGCTGATCAGCGTCTTCCAGTCGGTGGCGACGAACTGTGCCTGCACGCCCATGTCGGCCGCCAGCATGTTGCCGGCGTCGATCTGATGGCCCTGGTAGCCGTCAACGCCGGCGGTGCGAAAACTCATCGGGTTGAAATCGCCGGTCGTGCCGATGCGCAGGTGGCCGCTGTCCTGGATCGCCTTGAGGCGGGATTTGGCGACGATCTGCGCTTGCGCCTTGCGGACGAACCCGAGCGCCGGCACCGCGAGCGCCGCGGCGGCGAGGAGGCGTCGGTCGATCATGGGCTGCATCTCCTGGGACGGGTATGACGGACGCGGCGGCTTGCGAGAATGCGGCACCGCGTGCATGTCGGCAATCGCAATGGGCTGGGAGAACGGCCGGCATGATCATGCGGGACCGCGGGCCGTGGCCGCCACGGCTGGCGCTGGTTGCGCTGGTCCTGGCGCTGCCCGGTTGCGGCGCCGGCTGGGGCTGGTATGCCGTGAGCCCGGCCGACCCGCGCGGCGCCGCCAATCTGCGGTTCATGCTCGGCGGGCTGTGGCAAACCGTGAGCCTGTCGCTGGCCGCGACCTTGCTGGCCGTGGTGCTCGGCCTTTCGGTCGGCGTCTGCGCGCTGCTGCCCGGCCGCCTCTGGCGCGGCTTCAACCGGGTCTATGTCGAGATCCTGCGCTCGACGCCGCCGCTGGTGGTGATCCTGTGGGTCTACTACGGATTGCCGATCGTGCTGGACATCCGGGTCGGCGTGTTCGCCGCGGCGCTGCTGGCGATCGGCGTCTGCGACAGCGCTTTCCAGGCGGAGATCTTTCGCGCCGGCATCCAGTCGATCGACCTCGGCCAGCGCGAGGCGGCGAAATCGCTCGGGCTGACCGGCTGGCAGCGGCTGCGCTTCGTGATCCTGCCGCAGGCGATCCGCCGCGTGCTGCCGCCGCTCGGCAACCAGTTCATCTACGTCGTCAAGATGTCGTCGCTGGCCTCGGTGATCGGCTATCCCGATCTGACGCGCAAGGCGAACGAGCTGGTGGTCACGGTGTTCCGCCCGCTGGAGATCTACACCGTGCTGATCGTCGAATATCTCGTACTGGTATTGATCATCTCGTGGCTGGTGCGCGCGCTCGAACGGCGGATGGGCACGGGCGGCGCCGCGCTGCAGCTTTGAGGGGTTTTCCGGCAGGCTGCTGCAACGGGCGTCGGTGGCGCGTCTTGCGGGGGCCGGCGAAATGCTCGATCCGACGACGGCTCTTGCCGAACCGGGCATGATGATGCTTGTGGTGACGACGAGATGGGTTTTGCTCAGCATGCCAGCCACCGCACGGCGTTTTTTCGAGGGCGGCCGGATCGCCGAATTCGGGCCGCCCCATCAGGTGCTCACCGCGCCGCAGGCTGAACGCGTCCGGCAGTTCCGGAGGGCGGCGCCGCTCGCGGCGGACGCATGACGTTCCCTGCCGACTCGCTGGTCACGCCGCGGTTCTGCGGTGTGCCCACGTTCATGCGGCTGCCGCTCGCCGGCAGCCTCGCGGAACTGGACGCGGCGGTGCTCGGCCTGCCCAGTGACAGCGGCTCGCCGTTCCGCACCGGCGCGCGCTTCGGGCCCAATGCGATCCGCGCGGCATCAGCGATGCTGCGGCCGATCAACCCGTATCGGGGTGGCGTGCACCTGTTCGAGGCACTGCGGCTGGCCGATGCCGGCGATGCGATGGTGATCCCGGGCTACGAGGTGGAAACGCTGCCGCATCTGGAGCGGGCCGTCGCCACGCTGGTCGGGGCCGGCGTGATCCCGGTCTGCCTGGGCGGCGACCACTCGGTCTCGCTGCCGGCATTGCGTGCCGTCGCAAAGCGGCATGGCACGCTGGCGCTGGTGCATTTCGACAGCCACAGCGACACCTGGGATCGCTACTTCGGCGACCAGCGCTACAGCGCCGGCACGCCGTTCCGTCGCGCGGCCGAGGAAGGCCTGGTCGATCCGTCGCGCTCGATCCAGGTCGGCCTGCGCGGCTCGCTGTTTCGTGCCGACGACGTGAGCCAGTCCGAAGCGCTCGGCTACCAGGTCATTGACACCGACAGGATGTTCGCGCTCGGGCTGCCGCAGGTGGCGCAACTGATCGCCGCGCGGGTCGGCGGTGCGCCCTGCTACGTCACCTTCGACATGGATTTCGTCGATCCAGCGTCGGCCCCGGGCGTGCAGACCCCGGAGGCCGGCGGGCCGACGGCGCGCGAGACGCTGCAGTTGCTGCGCCTGCTTCCACCGCTGCCGATCTGCGGCGCCGACGTGGTGGAAACGAACCCGCTGTGACGACGGTCCCGGGCAGGTCACCGCTCTGCTGGCCGCGACGATCGTGGCGGAGATCCTCGCGATCCTTGCGGTCGGCATACAGCGGCATCAGAAACCCGGCGTCGCGGCCGCTCAGGCGGAAGCTGCCGATACACGATAGGTCGAGCCGGGAAACGGCCGAAGCACTCCGCGCGACGCTACCCGAACCGAGCCTCCATCTCCCGCCGCGCCTGCGCCGCCGCGCCATGCACCGCGACCACGTCGTCCCAGGTCAGCGTCGCGCCCTCGGCGACGTTGCGGACCAGCCGGACGCCGTGCGCGAGCCCGATCGGCAGCGCGCGCCGGGCGAGGCTGGTCGCCGCCGGCAGCAGCTTGCCCCAGACCGTGTAGCCGCCCTCGCCGTCCAGCGTCTCGCCCTCGCGCAGGCCCGCTTGGCGACCGCCGCCACGTCGCCACGGAATTTGTGCGGCTGCCCGGTCGGCTCGCCGCGCAGCGCCGCGGACAGAACCGAAATATTCAGTTCGAGGCCGATCAGGTGGAACGGCTTGTACATCGCGGCGTAGCGCCCGGACGGATCGGTGCGCAGGCCGTATTGCTTGAAGCACGCCGCCGCGTAGTCGGTCGGCGCCTCGAACACCACGTAGACGCCCCAGCGCAGGTCGCGAAACACCGGGCGCCCGTCGCGTTCGAGCGAAGACATCACCTCCACAATGCCCGCGCGCTCCAGCACGCCGCCGTCCGCGCGCGGCCGCAGCACGAATGGAAGATCATCGACGCCGCATGGCGGGAACAGCAGGCCGTCGGCTCGGCACGACCAGGCCGCAGGCGTTGGCGATCGCCGCCATCTCGATCGCCGATTTCGTGCCGTCGAGGAAGGAGTTGAACATCTGCGGGTTCATCCCCGCCGCTTTCGCCTGCTCCGGCGTGAGGCCGTAATGCGTCCATACGTCGTCCGGCGTGACGCGGTGATACAACGGCAGATATTTTGTGCCCTTGCCGGCGGCGACCACCGCGGAAGCCGCAGGCGCGCGCCCAGTCGACCATCTCCGCGATCAGCGCCGGCTGGTCGCCGTAGGCGAGCGAATAGACAACGCCCGCCGCGCGCGCCTGCTCGGCCAGCAGCGGCCCGGCCAGCACGTCGGCCTCGACGTTGACCATGACGATGTGCTTGCCCGCGGCAATCGCGGCGCGGGCGTGGGCGATGCCGGCGGCGGGGCTGCCGGTCGCCTCCACCACCACTTCGACATCGTCGCGCCGGGCGAGCGCCGCGCCGTCCTCGACGAACGCGGTCGCGGCGATGCGCTCCTCGCTCCAGCCCACCGCCCGGCAGGCGGCGCGGGCGCGGTCCGGTGCCAGGTCGGCGATGCCGAAAATCGCCAGACCCGTCGTGGTCGGCGCCTGCGCCAGGAACATCGAGCCGAATTTGCCGGCGCCGATCAGCCCGGCGCGGACCGGGCGCCCGGCCTCGGCGCGGGCCGCGAGCATGCGATGCAGATTCACTGGCTTTCTCCGACGGCTGCGCCGGCATGACAGTCCAGCCGGGCGGCGGCGTCAAACGCCGGCCTAACCATTCCTTAGGCACGCGCCGGCAGTCTGGCCCCGCAGCAAAAACGGCGGCAGTGGAATGGCAGTCAGGCGGGTGCCGGTCATCGGCGGCTTCGGCGTCACGGCGGCGGCGCCGTGACCGCCTGCCCGCTCTGTTCCGCCGACACGCCGGCGCCGTTCCTGGTGCGGGCGTCGGTGCCGGTGCATCAGAACCTGCCGGCCGCGACCGCCGCGGAAGCGCGCGCGGCGCCGCGGGGCCGGCTGGAGATGGTGGCGTGCGAATGCTGCGGCTTCGTGTTCAACCGGGCGTTCGACCCCGCGCTGCCGCGCTACGGCCCCGGATACGACAACGCCCAGTCGCATTCGCCGTCGTTCGCCGCGCACCTGGATGCGGTGGGGCAGCATCTGGTGGACGCGTGCGGCGTGTCGCAGGCGCGCATCCTCGAAGTCGGCAGCGGCCACGGCGAGTTCCTGCGCAAGCTGGTCGGCCGGCCGGGCGCCAGCAACCGTGGCGTCGGCTTCGACCCGGCTTACGACGGCCCGCAGGAGGAGTTCGGCGGGCGGCTTCGGTTCGTCCGCCAGTTCTACGCGCCAGACCCCGACAACGGCCCGATCGACGTGGTGATCTGCCGCCACGTGATCGAGCACGTCGCCGACCCGCTGGCGCTGCTCGGCGCGGTCGGGGCGGCGCTGGAAGGCACGGCCGGTGCGCGGGTGATCTTCGAGACGCCGGGGATTGGCTGGATCCTGCATCACAGGGTGTTCTGGGACTTCTTCTACGAGCACTGCTCGCTGTTCAGCGCCGCATCGCTGGGCGGCGCGTTCGCGCGCGCCGGGTTCGCGGTCACCGCCGTCCGACAGGTCTTCGCCGGCCAGTACCTGTTGCTGGAGGCGACCCCCGGTGCGCCGAAGCGGCCGCCCTGGGCCGGCGACATCCCCGACCTCGCGCGCCACTACGGCCGCTCGGAAACGGCGCGCGTCGGGGCATGGCGGCTGCGGCTCGCCGTGCTGGCCGCGTCCGGCCCGGTCGCCATCTGGGGCGCCGGCGCCAAGGGCGTGACGCTCGCCGGTCTGGTCGATCCCGACCTGGAACACATCGACTGCGTGGTGGACATCAATCCTGCCAAGCAGGGCCGGTTCGTGCCCGGCACCGGCCACCCGATCGTCGCGCCCGAAGCGCTGGCGGCACGCGGCGTGCGCAACGTCGTACTGATGAACCCGGCGTATCGCAAGGAAGTCGCCGCCATGCTGCCGGCCTGCGGCAATCCGCGCCTGGCCGGGTGGGACGATTGAACGCCGCCTGCTAGGCTCGCCGCCCACGCAACGGGGAGGGCCACAATGGCGGGGCAAAAGCGCGTTCTGTGCTTCGGCGATTCCAACACCTGGGGTTTCATCCCGGTCCCGACCCCGCCCACGCCCGGCCGCTACGATCGGGAGCAGAGGCTGGCCGCACGTGATGGCCGCGGCCCTCGGCGGCAGCGTCGAGGTCATCGAGGAGGCGCTGAACGGCCGCACCACCGACGCCGACGACCCGCTGCTCGCGCAGGTTGCGGGCGCGGGCGCCAACGGCGCCGCCTATTTTCCGGTGGCGCTGGCGAGCCATCTGCCGCTCGATCTCGTCATCATCATGCTCGGCACCAACGACGTGAAGCCGCATCTCGGCCGCGCCGCGCCGCGCATCGCGCTCGGCGCCAAGAAGCTGCTCGACTATGTCCGCACGCTCGACGGCGGCGTCGGCACCACCTACCCGAACCCGAAGGCGCTGCTGATCGCGCCGCCGCCGATCGGCCAGCTCAGCGACTACTTCGTCGAGATGTTCGCGGGCGGCCACGCCAAGACCGTGGCGATGGCGCCGCTCTACGAGGGCGTGGCGCGCATGGCCGGCGCCGCCTTCCTCAACGCCGGCGACCACATCGCGACCGACGGCTCCGACGGCGTGCATTTTTCTGCGGACATGCAGCGCAAGCTGGGCCTCGCGGTCGCGGACAAGGTGCGGGCGCTGCTGGGGTAGCGGTTACGCCGACAATGGCGCCTCGTGCTGCGGGATGAACCACGTCGCAGGCTCCCGCTCCGCAAGTTCGTACCACTGCTGCACCAGCGGATGCGCCCGCACCGCCTCGCAGTAGGCCAGCGCTTCGGCGGACAGTTCCGGCCGGTAGGTGAGGAAGCGGGCGACGACCGGGGCGTACATCACGTCCGCGTTGGAGAAGGCGGCGCCGAACAGGAATTTTCCCCCGGCGCCGAAGTTCTTCCGGGTTTCGCGCCACAGATGCTCGATGCGGGCGATGTCCTTGAGGCAGTCCGGCGTCCGGCCGGCGCCCTTGGCGTCGCGGAACAGGCTCATCGGCATCGCCTGCCGCAGCGCCCGGAAGCCCGCGTGCATTTCGGCCGCGATCACCCGCGCGTGCGTCCGCGCGCCAAGCTCGGCCGGCCAGAGCGCGGGAAAAAACTCGGCGCAGTATTCGCAGATGGCGAGCGACTCCCATAAGCGGTTGCCGCGATGTTCCAGGAACGGTACGGTCGCGCCGTCGGTCGCCGCCTGCACGGCCGGCGTCTGGCCGCCGGCCAGCGGGATCACGACGTCCTCCACGTCGAGCCCGGCCAGCCGCACCGCGAGCCAGCCGCGCAGGCTCCAGGACGAATAGCGCCGCGTCCCGATCGTCAGTGTCCCGTCCGCCATCGCATTCCCCCGCCGCCAAAGCCGCACCATGCCACGCGGCCGGCTCCGGCAGAACTTGCCTCATGCCGGCCAACGCGCGAACCTGCGGCGCAAATCTACCCAGGACCCGCCCCATGAACGAGATGTCCACACCGCGCCCGAACAACCTCGAAGCCTTCTGGATGCCGTTCACGGCCAACCGGGCGTACAAATCCACCCCGCGCATGATCGCCCGCGCCGAGGGCATGAGCTATTTCACCAACGACAACCACGAGGTGATCGACGGCACCGCCGGCCTGTGGTGCTGCAACGCCGGCCACGGGCGGCGCGAGATCACCGAGGCGATCCGCCACCAGGCCGGCGTGATGGATTTTGCGCCCACGTTCCAGCTCGGCCATCCGATCGCCTTCCAGGCCGCCGCGAAGATCGCCGAGCACACCCCCGCCGGGCTCGACCGGATATTCTTCACCAACTCGGGCTCCGAGAGCGCCGACACCGCGCTGAAGATCGCGCTCGCCTACCAGCGCGCGCGCGGGCAGGCGCAGCGGGTGCGGCTGGTCGGCCGCGAGCGTGGCTATCACGGCGTCGGCTTCGGCGGGATTTCTGTCGGTGGCATCGGGGCAAACAGAAAACAGTTCGGCGCGCAGCTTCCCTACGTCGACCACCTGCCGCACACGCATCTGCCGCAGCAGAATGCTTTCGTCCGCGGCCAGCCGGCGCACGGCGCGCACCTCGCCGATGCGATCGAGAACCTGGTGGCGCTGCATGGCGATACCATCGCGGCGGTGATGGTCGAGCCGCTGGCCGGCTCGACCGGCGTGCTGGTGCCGCCGCAGGGCTACCTGGAGCGGCTGCGCGAGCTTTGCGACAAGCACGGCATCCTGCTGATCTTCGACGAGGTGATCACCGGCTTCGGCCGGCTCGGCACGTTCTTCGGCGCCGAGCGCGTCGGCGTGACGCCCGACATCATGACGATGGCGAAGGGCCTGACCAATGCCGCCGTGCCGATGGGAGCGGTCGCCGTCCACGACAAGATCTTCCGCGCGATCGTCGACGAGGCGCCGGCCGGGATCGAACTGTTCCACGGCTACACCTACTCCGGCCATCCGTTGGCGGCTGCGGCGGCGGTGGCGACGATCGACCTCTACGTGCAGGAGGACCTGCCCGCGCGGGCGCGCGGCATGGAGGGGTATTTCGAGGACGGCGCGCACAGCCTCAAGGGCCTGCCGAATGTCATCGACATCCGCAATTTCGGCCTGGTCGCGGGCATCGAGTTGCAGCGGCGCGCCGGCAAGCCGACCGATCGCGCGTTCCGGATTTTCCACCGATGCTTCGACGCGGGCGTGCTGATCCGCACCACCGGCGACATCATCGCCCTGTCGCCGCCGCTGATCGTGGAGAAGCACCACGTCGACCGCATTTTCGGGACGATCGCCGACGCGATCCGCGCCGAAGCCGCCTGACCAAAGGGGTGCAGGGGCCCCGGCCCCTGCCGGGTGAGGGCGGGGCCCCCGCGCCTTACTTCAGTCCATCACCGCCGCGTGCGCCTCTTCCTGCTTCGGCGCTCCTGCCATCGCGCGCGGCGGCGCCGCGGGGCGGCGCATGATCATGAGGAGCAGCAGCGTCGGCAGCGTCGTCCAGATCATCAGCTTGTAGTCGTCGGTGTAGGCGATGATCTGGGCCTGGTTGTTGATCATCCCGTCCAGCATCTGTGCGCCCAGCGTCGTGTGCGGATCGAGCATGCGGGAGACGGCGCCGCCCCCCTGGAACGCGCGGCTGAACGGATTGACGAAGGCGCCGAGTTCGCTGTGCACGACCTGGATGTTGTGCGCGAGCATGGAGGAGGTGATGGAAACGCCGATCGCGGCGCCGACATTGCGCAGCAGGCTGAGCAGCGAGGCGGCATCGGTGCGCAGCGTCGGCGGCAGCGTCGCGAACGCCACCACCTGCAGCGGGATGAACACGAAGCCCAGCGCACCGCCTTGCACGATCAGCGTCAGGATCAACTGGCGCGCTCCGACGTCCGGCGTCCAGTGAGAGGCCTCGTTGAGCGACCACAACAGCAGCACGATGCCGAAACCCATGATCAGGCGCGGATCCATGCGCGAGGACAGGCGGCCGGCGATCATCATGGTCACCATCGTGCCGACGCCGCGCGGCGCCATCACGAGACCGGCAGTGGCCACCGGATAGTCGCCCAGGTTCTGCAGCCATGGCGCCAGGAGCGCCGAAGTGGAAATCAGCACGATCCCCACCGCGAACATCATCGCCAGCGCCGCCGAAAAATTGATGTCCTTGAACATGCGCGGCGGCAGGAACGGCTTTTTCGCCGTCAGCATGTGCACCAGGAACAGATAGGTTCCCAGGCCCGCCAGCACCGCCTCGGTGATGATCTCGCCGGAGCTGAACCAATCCTGGTCCTGGCCACGGTCGAGCATCAGCTGGAACGCGCCGATGCCGAGCGCGAGAGCGGCGAAGCCGGTCCAGTCGAACGCCAGGCCCGGGTTGCGCTCGGCGCGCGGCATGAACAACGCCAGGCCGGCAACCGCAAGAATGCCGAACGGCAGGTTGACGAAGAACACCCAGCGCCAGTTGTACACGTCGGTCAGGTAGCCGCCGAGCGTCGGGCCGAGGATCGGACCGACCATCACGCCGACGCCCCAGATCGCCATCGCGGAGCCGCGCTGCTCGGGCGGGTAGATGTCCAGCATCACCGCCTGCGACAGCGGCACCAGCGCCGCGCCGAACATGCCCTGCAGCAGGCGGAACGCGACCATCTGCGGCAGCGTCTGCGCAATTCCGCACAGCATCGAGGCGGCCGTGAAGCCGACCAGGCAAAGGACAAAAAGGTTCTTCCGCCCGAAGCGTGCCGCGAGCCAGCCGACCGGCGCCGTCATGATCGCGGCCGCGACGATGTACGACGTCAGCACCCAGGTGATCTGGTCGAGCGTCGCCGACAGGCTGCCCTGCATGTACGGCAGCGCGACGTTGGCGATGGTGCTGTCCAGCGCCTGCATCAGCGTCGCGATCATCGCGCAGACGGTGATCAGCGCGCGGTGCGGGACTCTTTCACTGGCAGCGCGAGCGGCGTTCACGGGATCAGGTCGGCGGCGTGGCGCTCGTGGCCGGTGTCGATCTCGGCTTCCACGCTCATGCCGGCGCGCAGGTCGGGGTCGCCGGGCTTGCGGTCGACATGGATGCGCACCGGCAGCCGCTGCACCACCTTCACCCAGTTGCCCGAGGAGTTCTGAGCCGGCAGCAGCGAGAATTCCGAGGCGCTGGCCGGGGCGATGCTCTCGACCGTGCCCTGCCACGGATGATCGGGATAGGTGTCCACGTCGATCGTCACCGGGTCGCCGGGCTTGACGTGGGTGAGTTCGGTTTCCTTCGGGTTCGCCTCGACCCAGATATCGGTGTCGGAGACGAGGCCGAACGCGGCGGCGCCGACGTTGAGGTACATGCCGGGCTGCGTCGCTTCCACGTTGGTGACGATGCCGCTGAACGGCGCGTAGATCACCGCGTGTTCAAGCTGCCGCTGGTACTCCGCCACCTGCGACTGCGCCTGCAAGTATTGCGGCATCGTGGTCACGTCGACGTCCGGGTTGCCGCCGAGGCGGGCGAGCTGCACCTCCGCCTGCTGCTTGAGGCTGTCGACTGTCGCGGTGTCGGCCGCGAGCTTGAAGCGTGCGTCATCGTACTCGGCGCGCGTCACGCCGCCGCTGTGGACCAGGTTGGCATAGCGGTCGTAGCTCGCCTGATCGGCCTGCACCTGCGCCTGCTTGGCAGTGATGTCGCGCAGCATGCGCTGGTAATCGCGCTTCATCGACTCCAGCGTCAGCGCGACCTGCGCGGCGTTGGCGCGGGCGCCGGTCAGTGCGATCTGGATCTGGCGGTCGCGCAGCTTCAGCAGCACGTCGCCCTTGTTGACGTGCTGGCCCTCATGCACCAGCACCTCGCCGACGATGCCGGCGACGTCGTCGGTCACGGCGACCTTGGCGGCGCGCACATAGGCGTCGTCGACCGAGACGATGCGGCCGCTGTTCAGCCACCACCAGCCGGACGCGACGATGACGGCGACGACGCCGCCGATCATCAGCACCGGGCGCAGCAGCCGCAACCAGTTGCGTCGCGAAACCGGGGCGGCCAGGACGCCCGGAGCAGTCGTCGCGGACGCCATCAGGCCACATCCTTCACGAGCAAGTCCTTCATCGTCGTGTCCTTGAACGGCCCTTTGTGCCGAAGTTTGCCGAGCAGCGTGGCCTTCATCCGCTGCAACCCCTCCGTCATCGCCTGCTGCGCCGGGGCGTCAACGTCGGCGGTCGCCATCCGCAGCATCTCCTCGCGCTCGCCGTGCAGTTCCTCCAGCACCTGCCCCGCAGGCGGCAGCAGGTGCAGGCGCCAGATCCGCCGGTCCTTCGCATCGGGCCGCCGCTCCACCATGCCGCGCGCTTCCAGCCGGTCGATCAGCCGCGCGACGGTGATCGGCTCGACTTCCAGGATCTCGGCCAACTCCTTCTGGGACAGGCCGGGCTGGCGCTGCAGCCAGAACAGGATCACCCACTGGGCGCGGGTCATGCCATGCGCCCCTGCGCGGCGATCCGCCTCCTGCCGCAGCAGCCGGGCGACGTCGTGCAGCAGGAACAGCAGGTCGGAGGATTGGGGCACCGGCATATGATAAGCAGCGTTATCATCGCCGCCACCGCGGCCTGCATGCGCCTGGCGCGGGGCTGCCCCGGAGAGGTTCCGCTTGTCGGGTTTTTCCGCCTGTCAGCCGGCGAACAGCCGTGCCGGCGGGGGCTGCTTGCGGGTGTAGTCGATCCGCGTGTAGGCGCCGCCCTGATACAGCTCGATCACAGCGTCGCCGCTGGTCTTGCCCATCATCTGGCCGGCATAGATGTCGGCGCTGTCCTGCGGCAGCCAGCCGATTTTCTCCCGCGCGTCCTTGCGCCAGAACGTGCGCGCGTTGTTGGAGGCGCCCCAGAGCACGAGGCAGCCGGTGTTTTCCGCCAATGTCGCGCGCTCGCAGAGCCGGCAGAAATCCGGGTAGGAGAGCCAGGTCGACAGCATCCGCTGCTCGGTCGGCTCCGGGAAGCAGGAGCCGATGCGCACCGAGACGCTTTCGACGCCGTGCTTGAACCAGTACATCCGCCCCATCAGCTCGCCATACGCCTTGGACAGCCCGTAGTAGCCGTCCGGCAGCAACTGGCAGTCGGCGTCGAGCGGCTCGGCCCGCTCATGGAAGCCGATCGCGTGGTTGGAGCTGGCGAACAGCACGCGCGCATTTTCGCGCCGAGCGGCCTCGTAGATGTGGAACAGGCCGCGGATGTTCGGCCCGATCACCTCCTCGAACGGCCGCTCCACCGAGCAGCCGCCAAGGTGCAGGATCATGCCGCAGCCCTCGGCGAGCCGCAGGATGTCGAGCCCGTTGTTGAGGTCGGCGCGGGTGAATGTTGCGCTTTTTGGCACCTCGCCCGGGAACGGCACGATGTCGGTCAGCCGCAGCGGCCAGCCGAGCTTGCCGAACCAGGCGGTGAGCTGCCGCCCGAGCGCGCCGGAGGCGCCGGTGATCAGGACCGGCTTCTGCGGAATGTCGGTCATTTCAATCTCCTGGGATGGCCGTTTCTGAACGGGGGGCATGGGGGCGTTCTGGGCGCAGATGTGCTCAAGGCGGGAGTGCCGGACGAATATCCGTACGTCCGAAATCGGTGCCCTTGAACAGCAGCGGCAGGCCCGCGTCGGCGGCGAGCGCGTAGCTGCAGCAGTCGCCGAAATTCAGCCCGGCCGGATGCCTGCCCTTGCCGTAGCGCAGGAACGCATCGATCGCTCGATTTGCCTGCTCAGGAGTGAACGAGGCAACCTGCGCGGCGATATCGCTGATCATGCGTTCGACGAGTGATCGTCCAATGGGGCCAAGTCGTCCGACTGCGACCATCGTCGTCTCAAGCACGGAGGGTGTGCCGACCAGTCGCGTGGAGGCGGTGGCAATCGCCGTCGTAAAGGTTTCGGCTTCGGGCTCTCGAAAGAGAAGCGCGATCAAGGCCGAGCTGTCGATCACCATTATTCGAACAAGCCGTCCTTGCCGTAGCCGAGGATCTCATCGGGAGCGCGCGGGTCGAGGATCGGCAGTCGCGCCACTTCCTCCTGAAGCGCCCAGATGCGCGCCTGGATTTCGGCTTCGGCCGATAGCGGCGCCGCGTCCGCCTGCGGCCCAATGGCGATCTCGGCGTCGTATTCGCCCGGCGGCACGTTCGCAGGAACGCTGCCGGTGATGCGATGATCGGGGCCGACCAGGATGCGGGTGCGGAATCTAACTCAAGGCCCCTCTCCCACCCTTATGTATCCGCGAACAGCGCAACCGGGGCGCCCGCGACGGGCGCGCGCATGCGGAACAGGCCGCCCATGCTCGGGTTGGCGGCCAGCACCGCCGGGTCGCGCCCGCCGCGCAGGCTGGTGACGTAGATCCAGTCGTCAGCGAAACAGGGCATGGTCGGGGCGGGAGTCGGCAGCTTGATGCGCTGGATCAGCGCGCCAGTCGGAGAAAACTGGTTCAGCACGCCCGCGGAAATGCCGGCCGACCAGTAGTCGCCGTCGATGTCGGTGGCACCGCCGTCGCCCCGGCCCTCGGCCTCGGAGAGCGTCGCGAGCCGCCGGCGGTTGGAGATGGTGCCTGTGGCGGCGTCGAAATCCCAGGCGTCCAGCGCGCCCGGCCGTGTGTCGGTGTGGAACATCGTCTTGCCGTCGGGCGTCCAGGCGAGGCCGTTCGAGGTCATGTAGCCGTCCGCGCGGCGCTCGGCGCGGCCGTCCGGGGTGATCCGCCACAGCGCGCCGCCGGCGGTCTTCGGCCGGTCCGCGTCCAGGCCGCCGACCCAGAAGCAGCCGTCCGGCCCGACCTTGCCGTCGTTCAGCCGCACCGAGGCGGGTTGGCCGAGCGGCCCGGCCAGCGGCACCGTCGTGCCGGTCGCGGGATCGAACACCACGACGCTGTCGCGCAGCGCCACCACCCACCGGCCCGACCGGCAAATGCCGAAACTGGCGACGAGGTCGCCGACATTCCAGGTCCGTGTTGCGCCATCGACGGTGCTGTAGGCGTGGATCACCCCGGCCGGGATGTCGCAGAACAGGATGCGGCGGTTGCGCGCATCGAACACCGGGCTCTCGCCGGTGTCGCAGCGGATGTCCCAGACCAGTTCGACGGTCGCGTCAGTCATCGTGCGCGGCCCCCGGCAGCGCGATGCCGGTCAGCGCCTGCCAGACGCGGATGACGAACGCGTCGTCGCGGCCGCCATGCCCCGCGGCGGCGGCGGCGAGAAAAAGCTGGTGGGCGGCGGAGGCCATCGGCAGCGGAAAGGTCAGCGCGCGCGCCTGGTCGAGCACGATGCCGAGGTCCTTGACGAAGATGTTGACCGCCGAGAGCGGCGTGTCGTCGCCGGCGAGCACGTGCGGCATGCGGTTCTGGAACATCCAGGAATTGCCGGCCGAGGTGGTGATCACGTCGAACAGCGTCTGCGGGTCGGCGCCGGCGCGGATGCCGAGCGCCATCGCCTCCGCGGCGGTCGCGATGTGCACGCCGGCGAGCAACTGGTTGACCATCTTGATGGTGCTGCCGATGCCCGCCGCATCGCCCAGCCGCCAGACTTTTGCCGCGATCGCGTCGAGCACCGGCTGCGCTTTTTCGAATGCTGCCGCTGCGCCGGAGCCCATCACCGTCATCGTGCCGGCCTTGGCGCCTGCGGCGCCGCCGGAGACCGGGGCATCCAGCATCAGCAGTTTTTTTTCGGTCAGCCGCGCGGCAAGCGCCCGGGAATATTCCGGGGCGACCGTGGTGCAGCACAACACCACCGCGCCCTCCGGCAGCCTGTCGGCGCAGCCCGCGGTGCCGAACAGCACGTCCGTGGTCTGCGCCGCGTTCACCACGAACACGATCACCGCCTCCAGCCCGGCCGGCAATTCCGCAGCGGTCGCCACGGCGGCCCCGCCGGCGGCCTGAAACTCCGCGCGCACGGCTTCGCGCGGCTCGACGCCAATGACCCGAAATCCCTTGCGCAGCAGGTTCAGGGCGGCGCCCATGCCCATCGAGCCCAACCCGATCACCGCCACCTGCATGCCGCTTCCCCCGCATCCCGCCGGCGCCATCGAAGGCGTCCGCGGCGGCGCCGTCAATGCGCTCGGGGCGGCGCCGGGTTAGTAGCGGGCCGGCCCCCAGCGCATGTCGGCGACCTCGTTGGGCACGATGATCATGCCGATCGGCCACATCGCCAGCCCGGCGAGCTTCAGGTGCGCCCAGGCGAACGGGATGCCGATGATGGTGCAGGCCAGGATGAAGGCCGCGACCAGATGGCCCAGCGCCAGCCACCACCCGGCCAGCACGAACCAGACCACGTTGCCGAGCACGCCGAGCGGCCCCGATTCGAGTTCGCCGCCGCCGGTCAGTTCGGCGCGCGGGATCGCCTGGTGGCCGAACGGCAGCAGCGAATAGGCGGCGATCCGCAGTGCCGCGGCCGACCAGGGCAGGCCGACGATGGTCACGGCCAGCACGACGGCGGCGAACAGCCACGCCGCCGCCATCCAGATGCCGCCGGTGAGGATCCACAGGATGTTCAGGATGAGGCGCATGGCACGTCCTCGTGGCCGCTTCGTTGCGCCCGCACATTACAACGAGCGCTGTGCGATGGAACTGGCCGAACGGCCGGCGTCAGCGCCCGTAGCGGAACCGCTCCACGCCCGCGACCAGCGCACGTCGCACGCCCGGCTCCAGCGCCGAGTGGCCGGCGTCCGGCACGATCGTCAGCCGGGCGGAGGGCCACGCGGCGGCGAGCGCGAAGGCGGTGCGGGCCGGGCAGATCACGTCGTAGCGCCCCTGCACGATCTCGGCCGGGATGTGCGCGATCCGGTGCATGCGGCCGAGCAAGCCCCCCTCGGTCGCTTCGCGCGGCAGGAACAGGTCGTTGGCGAAGTAGTGCGCCTCGATCCGCGCCAGCCCGAGCGCCGTGCGGTCCTGCGCGAACGAGGTGACGGTGTCCGGGCTCGGCAGCAGCGTGCTGCACGAGCCCTCGTAGACCGACCACGCCCGCGCCGCCGGCATATGGACCGCGGGATCGGGATCGGTGAGCCGTCGCAGATACGAGCGCAGGATCTGGCCGCGCTCTTCCTCGGGAAGAAAGCCGACGAAGGCGGCGTGGGCATCAGGAAAAAGAATGCCGAGGCCGTGCAGGAACCAGTCCACTTCCTCCTTGCGGCCGAGGAACACGCCGCGCAGCACGCAGCCGCCGACCCGCTCCGGGTAGGCCTGCGCGTAGGCGAGCGCGAGGGTCGAGCCCCAGGAGCCGCCGAACAGCAGGAACCGCTCGATGCCGAGGTGCCGTCGCAGCGTCTCGATGTCGTCGATCAAATGCGGCGTGGTGTTGGCGTCCAGGCTGCCGAGCGGGCGGGAGCGGCCGGCGCCTCGCTGGTCGAAGATGATGACGCGCCAGAATGCCGGATCGAAGAAGCGGCGATGCACCGCGCCGGCGCCGGCGCCCGGGCCGCCGTGCAGGAACAGCACCGGCGCGCCGCGCGGGTTGCCGACCTGCTCCCAGTACATGACGTGGCCGGCCGTGAGCGGCAGGTAGCCGGTCTCGAACGGGCCGATCTCGGGAAACAGGTCGCCGCGGGGCATGAGGTGCGAGTTTATACCGAGCCGGGCGGTCGGCGAAACCATGTGTTCGCGCAGAATTGAGCGCGCCGCGGGCGGGACTGTAATGCGCGGGCCGCGATGGAGTATGATCGCCCGATGTCACACGCCATCGAACTGCCCCCGCCGGTCTCCGTTGCGGAGTTTGACCACTTCCTTGAGACCCACCGCGGCGACACGTTGTACGAACTGATCGGCGGCGAGATCGTCGCCATGACCAACCCGACGATCGCCCACGAGGTGATCGTCGGCAACATCGGCGGGCCATTGCGCACACTGATGCGGGCTCGCAACTGCTACGTCGCGCAGGGCGGCGTCCACGTGCAGAGCCGCGCGGACGGGCAGGGTGCCAACAAGCCTCGGCCGGACCTGATCGCGTTCTGCGGCCCGGTGGACATGCGGCGCAATTTCGTCACCAACCCGCTGGTGGTGGTCGAGGTGCTGTCACCGAGCAACATGGATGCCGATCGCGGCGCAAAGCTGCGCTTCTACAAGACCGCGCTGCCGATGCTGCAGCACATCGCGCTGGTCTACCAGGACCAGATCCGGGTCGAGCATTTCTGGCGCACCGACATGGGCTGGTCCGTGGAGACGCTGGTGTCGACGGACGCCGTGCTGCGGTTCGAGGCGATCGGGTTCGAGATCGGGCTTTCCGACATCTATGCGGCGGTGGATGTTGGCTGAGGCCGGCACGCAGAGTTCGCCCGGGACCAACCGTGTCCTGGCCGCGTCGCCGAGGCTGCGCTACGGTGCCGCGACCTTTGGAGGCCCGATCATGAACGCGATCGACGTCAAAGCCGCCCGCGCCGCCCAGGTCGCCGCGACCATCGACCGCATCCGCGCGATCGAACGGAGCCAGGGCGTGACCCGCGAGGCGCTCGACGCGATCAAGGCCGAGATGCTGGCGCTGGCCGCTCACGAGCAGCTGTTTCCGTTCGCCGAGTTCCCGCCGCCGCCCGCGGGCGAGAAGGGCTCGCGGCGCTATCTGCTGCAACAGGACGCCGACCACCGGTTCGCGATCTACCTGAACGCACTCAACCCGGGCAACGAAACCCGGCCGCACGACCACACGACCTGGGCGGTGATCGTCGCCGTCGAGGGTCAGGAACACAACAAGGTGTATGCGCGCGTGCCCGGCGGGCTGGTGGTGGCGCGCGAGGTCAGGGTGGAGCCAGGCACCGGCATCGCCTTCATGCCCGACGACATCCACGCCATCGCGACGCTCGGCGACGCGCCCACGCGGCATCTGCATGTCTACGGCCTGGCGCTGGAGGTGCTGGACCAGCGCAAGGCCTACGACCCGGCGACCGGGACAGAAGTGCCGTACAACACGAACTTCATGCGCCCCACGGTCGCCCCGGCCGGCTGATGCGCCGGGTCGACGCCGCCACCCTGCGCGGCTGGATCGCCGATGGCGGCGAACTCGCCATTCTCGATGCCCGCGAGGAAGGCGAGTTCGGCGCCGCGCATCTGTTCTGGGCGGTGCCCTGCCCGCTCTCGCGCGCCGAGTTGCGCGCGCCGGCGTTGCTGCCGCGCCGCGGCACCCGCGTCGTCTGCGTCGATGACGGGCGCGGCCTGGCCGAGCGGCTTGCTGCCTATCTGGCGGGGATCGGCTGCACCGAGGTCGCCGTGCTCGATGGCGGCACGCCGGCCTGGGCGGCGGCCGGCTTCGTGCTGTTCTCCGGCGTCAACGTGCCGTCGAAGGCGTTCGGCGAGTGGGTCGAGCACCACTACGGCACCGAGAGCGTCGATGCGCCGGAGTTGCAGTCGTGGCTCGACTCCAAGCGCGACATGGTCGTGCTGGACAGCCGGACCTTCGAGGAATTCCGCACCATGTCGATCCCCGGCGGCATCTCGGTACCGGGGGGCGAGCTGGTGTATCGGGTGGGCGACCTGGCGCCGGACCCGGCGACGCTGGTGGTGGTGAACTGCGCCGGCCGCACCCGCTCGATCCTGGGCGCCGAGAGCCTGCGGCAGGCCGGCATTCCGAACCGCGTGGTGGCGCTGCGCAACGGCACGATGGGCTGGGAGCTGGCGGGCCTGACCTGCGCCCGCGGCGCCGCCGAGCGTTTCGCGCCCGGCACCCCCGCCACGGCCGCGCTCGCGGCGGCGCGGGCCGCGGCGTTTGCGACGCGCTGCGGCGTGCAGGCGATCGATGTGCGCGGCCTGAACGCGCTGGAGGCGGACCGGTCGCGCACGCTGTACGTCCTGGACGTGCGCGACCCGCAGGAGTTTGCCGTGGCGCACCGTCCGGGCAGCGCCAATGCGCCGGGCGGCCAGCTGGTGCAGGCGACCGACCAGTGGATCGCCGTCCGCAACGCCAGGATCGTGCTGATCGACGACGACGGCGTGCGTGCCCGCATGGCCGGGGGCTGGCTGCGGCAGATGGGCCACCGGGACGTGTATGTGGCCGACAACGCGCTGCCGGTCAGCATGACCGCCGCGGAACTCGCGAGATCGGACGCGCTGGTGATCGATCTTGATCGCAGCGTGGCGTTTCGCGCGGGACATATTCCCGGGGCGGTGTGGGGCATCCGCACGCGGCTGCATCTGCTGCAGGCGCGCATCGACGCCGCCGCGATGGTGGTGCTGACGTCAGCCGACGGCGCGCTGGCGCGGCTGGCGGTCGCCGAAGCGCAGGCGCTGACCGCGAAGCCGGTCGCGACGCTGGCGGGCGGCACGGCGGCGTGGCGGCAGGCCGGGTTTGCGATGGACAGCGATCGGCTCACGCCGGCGGACGACGAGTGCGCGGACGTGTATCTGCGTCCCTATGACCGCAACACCGAGGTCGAGGCGGCGATGCAGGCCTATCTGACCTGGGAGATCGACCTCGTGCACGAAATCGCGCGCGACGGGACGGTGGCGTTCGGAGTGCCGGACTGACGACCTCCGCGCCGATCTCGGCAATCATCCGGCCAGCGCGAGGTGCGGCGCCTCGGGCCGACGCTCGGCCCCGAGCCACGCCTGCATCTCGGCGCAGGTACCAGTCGACGAACTTGATCACCCCCGCCTCCAGCGCCGGCGAATACGGGCCGGGCGCGTAGCCGATCGAGTTGATCCCGGCCTGGTTGCGCTCGACGAACGCCTTGTCCTCGGCGTTGGTGACGTTCCAGACGTGGGTCAGACGGCCCACGTCGTAGTCCACGCCTTCCACGGCATCGCGCGCCACCAGGAATTTCGTGGTGACCAGGGTCTCCTGGGGCCCAAGCGGCAGCATGCGGATCAACACCGCAAAATCGCCGAGCGCGTGGTTGAACGTGGTCGGGTAGTGCACCCAGCGCAGCGAGCCAAAACTGTCCGGCGGGCCGATGCCGAGCGGCTTGCGCACCGCCAGCCCGCCGTCCACGGTGATCGAGCGCGCGGCGTTGACGAACGGCAGCCGCGCCGCCCGGAAATCCGGCCCGTCCTCGACGCCCGATGGCAGCCCGGCGCGGTCCCAGTCCGCCCAGTAGGCGCTGATCGGCGCCATCGCCGCGGGGTCGGAGAAATCGTAGATGTCGAGCAGGCTGCGCATCAGCTCGCGATGCCCGGTCGCGCAGTGGTAGCACTCGCGCGAGTTCTCCATCACCAGCTTCCAGTTGCCGTGTTCGACGAGATCGACCTCCGCTGCGACTTTCGCGTTCGCGAGACCGTGCGGCGCGAGCTGGCGGCCGATCGCCTCGGCATACGCGGCAAAATCGGGCGGCGTGTCGGCGAGGCAGACATAGACGGTGCCGGCGACTTCGCGCAGGTGCACCGGGCCGCAGCGGGAAGTCGGCGCGGTCGAAATCGGCCGGCATGTAGCGGGTGGCCGCGAGTTCGCCGGACAGCCGATAGGTCCAGTTGTGATACGGGCAGATCAGCGTCCGCAGCGTGCCGCGCGCCGCATCGACGATGCGGGCGCCGCGATGCCGGCAGGTGTTGAAGAAGCCGCGCAGCTCGCCGTGCTGGTCGCGCAGCAGCAGGATCGGGCTGCGGCCGATGCTCAGCGTGACGAACGCGCCCGGCTCGGCGAGCTCGCAGGTCGCGGCCGCGAACAGCCAGTGGCGGTGGAAGATACCGTCGAGATCGGCCTCGTGGACGGCGGGGTCGGTGTAGAAGCCCTGCGGCAGCGAGAAGCCGCGCCGGCGCGCACGCAGCAGGTCGGCCAGATGGGTGCGCGGGTCCATGCCTTGCCTCCGAAACTCCGACAACCGTTGCCGGGCTGTATGCCCCGTCGCCGCCGCACGCGCCATCCCCGGGTCCGCCGCGATGCCGCCCGCTCGACGGTCGGCGACCGCGGCAGTAGACTTGGCCCCCGCCACCACGGGGGACCGGACCATGCCCAGCATCACGCTGCATGTGAACGGACGCGACCACGCGCTCGATTTCGACGACGAGGCGATGCCGCTGCTGTACGCCCTGCGCGACGATCTCGGCCTGCGCGGGCCGAAGTTCGGCTGCGGCCTCGGCCAGTGCGGCGCCTGCACGGTCATTGTGGACGGACAGGCGGTGCGCTCCTGCATGCTGCCGGTGGCCGCGGTCGGGGATGGAAAAATCACCACGCTGGAGGGGCTCGGCAGCCCGGAGGCGCCGCATCCGGTGCAGGCGGCGTTCATCGCCGAACAGGCGGGCCAGTGCAGCTATTGCAGCAACGGCATGATCATGACGGCGACGGCGCTGCTGGCGCGGGTGCCGCACCCGAGCGAGGCGCAGGTGCGCGAGGAACTGGCCGGCAATCTGTGCCGCTGCGGCGCGCATGTCCGCGTGCTGGCGGCGGTCATGCGGGCGGCGGGAGCGGCGCCATGACCCATCTCGGACGGCGCGGGCTTCTTCAAGCGGCGGCGGGGCTGGTGGTGGCATTCTCGCTGCCGGCGGGCGCCTGGGCAAGCGCGACGACGGTCGCCGGCGACGAGGTGGATGGCTTCCTCGCGATCGGCGGCGACGGCACGGTCACGATCTACAGCGGCATGGTGGACATCGGCACCGGCGCACGCGCCGCGCTGCGGCAGATCGTCGCCGAGGAGCTTGGCGCGGATCTCGCGCGGATAGCGATGGTGGAGGGCGACACCGCGCTCACGCCGGACCTGGGATCGCACCGGCGGCAGCCGGGGCATCAGCGTCGGCGGCGTGCGGCTGCGGCAGGCGGCGGCGACCGCGCGGGAACACCTGCTGGCGCTCGCGGCCGAGAAGCTGCAACGCCCGGCGGCTACGCTGGAGGCGGTCGCTGGCTCCGTGCGCCCGCGCGACGGCAGCGGCGCCGGCATCGGGTTCGGCGAGCTGATCGGCGGCCGTGCTCTTTCCCTTAAGGTCGACGCCAATGCGCCGCTGAAGCACCCCGCCGACTACACGATTGTCGGCAAAAGCATTCCGCGCCCCGACCTGCCCGCGAAATTCACCGGCCGGCACGTCTACGTGCAGGATTTTCGCGTCGACGGCATGCTGCATGGCCGGGTGATCCGGCCGCCGGCCGTCGGCGCCGAGCTGTTGTCGGTGGACGAAGCGTCGGTTGCCGGCATCCGCGGCACGAAAATCGTGCGAATCAAGAATTTCCTTGGCGTGGTCGCGCCGACCGAGTGGGCCGCGGTGCGCGCGGCGCGCGACCTCAAGGCGCAGTGGAGCGACCCGGCCGCGCTCGCCGGCGCGGACGACCTGTTCGGGATGGTGCGCGCGACGCCGGTCGACCACGAGCAAGTGCTGCGCAGCGTCGGCGATGCCGGCGGCGGCGCTGGCCGCGGCCACGCGGCGGCTCCAGGCGACCTACCAGTGGCCGATCCAGTCGCATGCCTCGATGGGCCCCTCGTGCGCGGTCGCCGATGTGCGCGCCGATGGCGCGACGATCTGGACGGCCTCGCAGGGCACCCACAAGTCGCGGCAGCTGTTTGCCCGCTACCTGGACCTGCCGGTCGAAAAGGTGCGGCTGATCTATCTCGACGGCTCGGGCAGCTACGGCAGCAACGGCAACGACGACGTGGCGGCGGACGCGGCGCTGCTGTCGCGCGCGGCCGGCCGGCCGGTGCGGGTGCAGTGGATGCGCGAGGACGAGCATGGCTGGGACCCGAAGGGGCCGCCGCAACTGCTCGATTTGCGCGCCGCACTCGATGCCGCGGGCGCGGTGACGGCGTGGGAGACGGTGGCCTACCTGCCGGTCAACACCAAGGGCCTGCCGGGGCTGCCGCTGCTGGCCTGGGAGGCGGCGGGGCTGGCGCAGCCGGGCGGCATGACCTCGGGGCTGACCAACCTGAACTCCGACCCGCCGTACGGCATCGCCAACCTGCGGGCGGTGACGCGCTGGCTCAAGGCGACGCCGCTGCGCACCGCGAACCTGCGTGCGCCCGGCAAGATCGGCAATGTTTTTGCGGTGGAGAGCTTTCGCCGACGAGATCGCGGCCGCGGCCGGCGTCGACCCGCTCGAATTCCGGCTGCGCGGGCTGCGCGAGCCGCGCGGGCTCGCCGTGCTGCAGCGCGTCGCCGAGGCGATGGCGTGGTCGCCGCGGCGGCGCACGGCCGATCCGGCGGCCGAGCTGCTGACCGGCCGCGGCATCGCCTATGTCCACTACAAGCAGGCGGAAAATTTCGTGGCGATGGGGCTGGAGGCGACGGTCGAGCGCGCCAGCGGCGCGATCCGCGTCACCCGCGTGGTCTGCGCGCACGATTGCGGGCTGATGATCAACCCGGACGCCGTGCGCGCGCAGGTGGAGGGCTGCATCCTGCAGACGCTGAGCCGCACCCTGTTCGAGCAGGTGACATTCGACCGCAGCCGCGTCACCAGCACCGACTGGGCGAGCTATCCCATTCTGCGGTTCCCCGACGTGCCGGCCTTGGAGATCCACCTGATCGACCGGCCGGAGGAAAAACCGCTGGGGGCGGGCGAGGCCGCGGCGGCGCCGGTGGCGGCGGCGCTCGGCAACGCGGTGTTCGACGCCGCCGGCATCCGGCTGCGCACCGTGCCGTTCACGCCGGAGCGGGTGAAACAAGCGCTGCAATCCGCCGCGACGTGAGCGGGGCGACGGAGGCGCCGACGCCGCAGCCCTACCCGAACGCGCCGACCTCGTGGGTGACGGCGGTGCTGATCTCGCGCACCATGCCGAACAGGCGCGCCATCGGCGCGAAGATGTCCGCGTGCTCGCGCGCATAGGCTTCCGCGGCGCGCGGCGCGCGCGGCTCGGCGAAGTCGCGGTCGGCGGAGGGATCCGGTGCTGCCGGGAACACCTCGGTCAGGAATTTGACCGAGGCCGGGATGTCGAGCCGCAGCACGCGGCCGTCCAAGGTCGAGCGGGTGATGCCGTGGCGCGGGGAAAAGTCCGGGATCGCGGTCGCGACCAGCCAGATGCGATGGATCAGCGCCAGCCGCAGCGAGTGCAGCAGCATCTCCCGGTCGGCCATCATCGGCGCGTCCGGCCACAGCGCCCGCAGCGCCACGTGGTCGGCCTGGATGCGGCGGAACATCGCCTGCGCCTGCGCCCACAGGTCGAGCCGCTCCAGCGCGCGCGCGACGGACACGAGCGCGTTGCGCCGGCCCGGGATGCGCGCGTGCGCGGCGCGGTCGAGCCACATGCCGGGATCGAGCGTCGCCACCACGGCGCGCAGCACGTCGAGGTCGGAATGCGCCATCGCGTGGTGCACCAGCGCGAGCGCGTTACGGAACCGCGCGCTGCGCTCGCGCAGCTCGGCGAACTGCTCGGGGTGGCGCGCCGCGGCGGCGCCGAGCCCCTGCAGCGTGTTGGCGAGCCAGCCGAGCTGCTGCAGGATCGCGTTGTTCGGGATCGCGCGCAGTTCGCGCGGATGGCGGATCAGCGCCGGGCCGGCCATGCCGTCGGTCTGCCGCGCCGCCGGGCGCGAGCCGGTCTTGTCGAGCAGCGCCGGGCCGAATGCGCCCAGCAGCGCCGCATAGCCCGCGTCCTCCACCAGTTCCTGCATGCCGGCGCGGCAGGTCGCGAAGAAATCGGCGGAGAAATCGGTTTCCTCGTAGATCGGGTCGAGCGGCGGCGGCTCGCCCGCGCGCGGTTCCGGCGGGAAGGCGTGCTCGGCGATGCGCGCGATCGTGGCGGTGGCGAGCTCCGGCGTGCCAAACAGCAAATAGCCGTCGCCGCCCTGGAACGCGCTTTCCTCGCGCACGTCTATGTTCGCGTCGCGCAGCGCCAGTCGCGATGCGGCCGGCGAGAGGTAGGCGAGCCGTTCCGCGAGCGACCCCGGATGCGCGCCGCGCCCGACACTTTCGCCGTGGGTGTCGAAGAACAGCACCTCGACGTCGGTCAGCCGGTGCCGGGCCATCGCCTCGGCGAGCTTCAGCCGCAGCCGCTCGATCAGGTAGGTGGCGGCGAGCGGGCCGACGTAGCGGCCGGAATCCGAGTAGCCGAACTGCAGCGCGAGCCGGCCGGTCGATTTCAGGTAGGCGCGGTAGTGCGGGCTGCGCAGCGCCTCCTCGAGCACGCGGATGCCCTGCTCCAGCGCTTCCGCGGTTTCGAACAGCGGGCTGATCTCGATGTGCTTGTCGATGCCGAACAGGCGCGCGAGCCAGAGCGCGGACAAAAGGGTATAACCGCTCTCGGTCTCGGCAATCAGAAAACGCACCGGCGTCGCGCCGTCGACGTGCTTGACCAGTTGCGCGACCGTCATCATCAGCCGCGCGGCGGAAGCGCCCTCGGCGATCAGCGAGCCGAAATCGACCGGCACCGGCTGCACCGTGTCGAGCGCCGCGTTGATCCCGGCGATCAGCACGCGCCGGCGCGACTGGTCCTCCGGCGGGTCGGCGAGGCCGAGGCGCTGGCGCACCACGTTGTGCAGCTGTGCCGCGTTGAGCCGGACATGGGTGTGCGCAAGCGACAGCCCGTGCGAATGCAGACCGGCGCGCGCGACGGCGAGTGCCAGCTTGCCCGGCTCCGACGCGGTCGCGATGGCGTCGCGGAACATGGTTTCGAGCGGCTCGGGCGTGGTCAGCGCGGCGTCGCGGCGGTCGATCAGCGCGTGCGCGAACGCCACCACCGCGTCCGGGTCCTGGGTCGCCGGGGCGGCCGCGAGCTGCGCGTCGACCGCTGCCAGCGCCTCGCCCACGCGGTCGGCGATCGGCGCGCCCTCCGGCACCGCGGCGGCCTGCGCCTGCACGCGGGCGAGCTGCATCCGCTTCATGCGCAAGCGGAGCCGCAGCGTGTCCCACCAGCCGATGTCGGTGCGGCCGTCGGTGTCGTAGCCGACCCAGGTGGTCAGGATCACCGGCGCCGGCATGAGCTCGGTCCAGCGGCCCGGCCAGTTGCGTCGGGCGGCGGCCAGGATCGCCTCGTTCAGCAGGTCGAGCGCGTCGCGGCCATGCGCGATGGCGACGGCGGCCTGCTCGAACTCGTCCTCCAGCCGCGGCCCGACGGCGCGGTGCGAGGCGAATTTTTCGCCGGTTGGCCGCCCGCTCGCCGCCTCCGCCAGCGCGTGGTTGACGTCGGCCGGCAGCGCAAACGTGGGGTGCGCGGTGAACACCGCGGCGAAGCGGGGGCGCTGCACGGCCGCGCGGAACGTCGCCAGCGGCACCGGGCTGTCGGCCGGATCGGGGCGCACCAGCCGCTCGGCCAACGCCGCCATCGCGTGGCGGTTGGCGGCGGCATCGGCGCCGCCGACATAGGCCGCGATGCGCACCGCCCGATCGGCGAACGCGGCGTCGCGCAGATGGCGGATCAGTTCCTCGATGTCGTCGTAGGTCAGCGTGCCCTGGTCGATCCGGCGCGAGATCACCAGCGCGATCGACAGCACCGGGTTGCCGAACGGGTCGGCGTCGGCGGTCTCGCGGGTGCGCGCGGTCAGCGCCAGCAGCTCGTTCGCGAGCGCCGGGACCGAGGCGAGATCGGAGACGGTATGCTGC
This sequence comes from uncultured Solirubrobacterales bacterium, assembly GCA_963697635.1. Taxonomy (GTDB): domain Bacteria; phylum Pseudomonadota; class Alphaproteobacteria; order Acetobacterales; family Acetobacteraceae; genus CAJCJG01. The sequence continues at coordinate 138,369 of CAVOOS010000032.1, forward strand.
ATGTGCGAGATATGACGCCGCTCCGCGCCGTCGCGCAACCATCGCCCGACGGCGGTGCGCAATTAGTCCCCTTCGTGCTCACGATCTGGGCGGAACGGCCGCCGGTGCTCGGATTCCGGGCCGCTGCCGCGCATGATTTCGGCAAACCCGAACAGCAGCACCAGCAGCCCGCAGACCACCTCCAGCGACGCCAGCGCGCGCACCAGCGGCCCCTCCGGCGTGATGTCGCCGTAGCCGACCGTGGAGACGGTGATCACGCTGAAATAGAGCGCGTCGCCGAAGCTCAGCGGCCCGGGGCGGCCGTGCACGAAGAACTGCGCGCCGACCGAGAGCTCGGCGATCCGGTAGAGGCACGCGAACACCACCACCACGAGCCCATAGACCGAGAGGAATGCCATCACCGGCATCAGCAGCCGGTCGACGCGGGTCGCGACCGCCTCGAACACCATCGCCACGTCCAGCATCAGCAGGATCAGGTCGCCGAACGACACGGCGACGAGGCCGCCGATCACCGCCATGCCGAGCAGCAGCGTCTGGTCCTGCATCGCCGTCGTGAGCCCGAGCTGCGGTAGCGCGAACGATGCGGCGCCGACCAGCGCGACGCCCGGCAGCCAGCGGGTCAGCCGCGGCAGGTGGGTCAATTCGTGCTGGCGGCGGGCACGGATCATCGCGGCGACGCGGCGGCGGGCGAGGAAGCAGCGCAGCAGGAAGGCGGCGACCGGGATCACCGAGGCGACGATCGTGGGGGTGATGTCCGTCTGCGCGAAATTGGCCTCGCGGAAGAACGCGAACACGCAGGCATAGACGGCGAGGAAATTCGCCATCGTCAGGCCGAAATGCAGGCCGCCCGGGAACAGCACGTAGAAGAAGCCGAGGCTCGCCGCCGACAGCGCGAGCCCGGCCAGCGCCGACTGCCAGCCCGCCCCGGTGGCGGCGGCGACGAGCGCCGTGAGCACCAGCGTGAAGGCGAGCTGGCGCGGCCAATGGCGGTGGACCGGGGCGGCCTTCTTGGCCGGGGGAAGGGTCATGCGTGCGCGCGAAGCCGGGCGATGCGGTGGTGGCGGTGCTTATGTGGCATACCCGGTCGAGCCGCCATCATCGTTCAGAGGCGGGCAGCTAGATGTTAGGCATGGAGTTGGCGGGTTGGTCTTGGGGCGCATTGCGGTGACTGTGGGTCGGCGGGACGCAGAGAATGCTGTGGGTCAGCGGATCACCACTTGGTCGCCCAGGCCGGCGCCTCGATCGGCTCGAATTTCATGTCGCTGAAGTCGTCGAGTTCGATCGGTTGTCCGCATTCGATCTGCTTGCCGCGTTTCGCGACACGCATGCGAAACAGCCTTCCGCCGTGCGCATATAAAACGTCTTCACCGCGCACGTCGGCCCAGTCCGCGACCAGTGCCACGAAACTGCCGAGATCGTCGCGCACCGCGTAGGTGATATTGGTTTCGCTGGTGGCCGACATTTCCAGGCAGGTCGATCGGGTTCCACCCGGCACCGGCCTGCGGTAGACGACCGGGTGCCCCTGCGCGGCTGACTTGCTGTTGTAGACCGGATCGCCGGCATGGACAGCCCAGCCGTCGCGGACGAGCCGGTCGTGGTCTGCCAGCCGATGGAAATACCCGGGCCACGGCTTCGGCTTCACCCGCAGTTGGCGGGGCACCGCGAAACCGTGTGCCGGTTCGAGGCTGCTTGCGCCGTTGTACGTTGACAGAGCCAGCATGCTGTCGGTCTTGAACAGACTGACCTCGCCGTAAGTCCCCATCCGGCTCCAGAGCACGTGCGCGGTCAGGAAGGGCGGGCTGCTGATTGCGATCCAGTTCTGTATCTTTCCGCGAGGCTTCGCGGCGACGTAGAGCAGCTTTGTGCCGTTGGGCGACAAATCCGACTTGCGCTCGTAGATCCGGCCCTTGAACCACTGCCCCGGCTGGAATGTGTGGGTCTGCAAGTCCCAGCTTATCAAACGCACCAGCTTCGACGGCCCGCGCCGGAAGATCACTCCGGTATCGGCGGCGCGTGCGAGAATGCAGTAAAGCCTTGTCATGCGTGACCTGCAGCATGGATCATTTGAGGGCCGTAATGCGTTCCCTGCAGATCATGCAGAGCTGAGAGCTCATGCAAAACCTACAGGTCCAAAAATCGATTGAACTGCCAAATGACAAGTGAAAGCTTGTTTTTATGAAGCGCCTTCCGTTCCAAAGCACGGAATGTATGTAATTGCTCACCCGGGCAACGGCTGAGCCGCAGCGCTGCTGCGGCCGATCGGGTGGGCGAGAAGATGATTGACGCGGTCATGGCCGACTCGGTTCAAGCTCTGTGGGCCGCCCAAGATCGACCTCAGTAAACTGACCGATGCGGAGAAGGATGCGCTCATCCTGTCGCTGCTGCCGCTGGTCGGTCAGGTGCAAGCCGCGCTGGCGCGCATCGCCGAACTGGAGGCGCGACTGGCCAAGTTCGAGCGGCCCAAATCGGCTATCCCCGCCAAACCCCGCCGCTTTCCTCCGCCACTCCCTCCGCCTTCAGCTTCAACAAATGCGCCAGCACGTTCGCCGCCGCCGCCCGCACAAGTCGAGGATCGAGCGGCACATACAGCGCTTCGACAATCGCCGCCGGCGTCCGCGGCCCGTCCCGCAGCAGCGCGACAATCGCCGCCTCGCGCCGCAGCCGATGCTCCAGCAACGCGGCGATGAACGGTCGCGGCTCGGCAATCGGCGGCCCGTGCCCGGGCAGCAACAACCGGTCGTCCCGGGAAAGCAGCCGGCGCAGCGCCGCGATATAGGCCGCCATGTCGCCGTCCGGCGGGATCACCACGCTCGACGAGAACGACATCACGTGGTCGGCGCTGAACACCACGCCGTCGCGGGCAAAGCACAGGTGGTCCGGCGCGTGGCCCGGCGTCGCCAGCGCCGTCCAGCCGGCCACCGCGTCGCCGTCCGCAACCGCCGGACCGAACCGACCCGACGCGGAAAAGACCGGCGCCCCGGTCGCCGCCACCAGCGCCGGCAGCGCGCCGACATGGTCGACATGGCCGTGGCTCAAAAGAACCCGCACCACCCGGCCGCCGCTCGCCGCCAAGATCGCGGCCACGTGCGCGGCGTCGTCCGGCCCTGGGTCAAGCACGCTCACCCCGTCCTCGCCGTCGATGAGGTAGGTGTTGGTGCCGTGATAGGTCATCGGCCCCGGGTTGTTCGCGACGATCCGCCGCACCCCGGGCGCCACCTGCACCGCGACGTCGTACGGCGGCATCGGTTCGGTCAGGTAGCGCGGGGTCATTGGTCGCTGCGCTGCGCCAGCGCCACCACCGGCATCGCCCCGCCCTCCGGCCCCGCCCGCTCGCGCCGCCGGCGCCGGTGCTCGCCCAGGAAATTGGTCAGGCCCGCCGCGGCCACCACCGCGGCGCCCGCCAGCGTGCTCCACGACGGCACCTGCGAAAACATCGCGTAGCCCAGTCCCAGCGCCCAGATCATTCCGGTGTATTCATAGGGCGCCAGCGCCCCCATCGGCGCGAGCGCCGCGGCACGCGAGTGCAGCCAGTGCGCCACCCCGTTGCTCAGCCCGAGCACCGACAGCCCGGCGAAGGCGACCGCGTTCAGCCCGGGCGCGGCAAAGCCCATGAACAGCATCGCCAGCCCCACCGGCACGTGGAACGCCATCAGCCAGAACGTCAGGCATTCCGGCGTTTCCGTCGTCGCCAGCACCCGCGTCATGTTGCGGCTGATCGCCATGCCGACCACGCCCAGCAGCAGCAGCGCCGACAGCGGCGTCCACAGATCGCCGCCCGGCCGCAGCATCACCAGCATGCCGACGAAACCGACCGCCGTCGCCGCGACCCGGCGCCCGGTGAGCCGCTCCCCGAGCATCGGGACGGCGAGAAGAATGATCAGCAGCGGCGCCGCGTAGCCGATCGCGTAGCTGTCCGCGAGCCCCATCTGGTACTGCCAGGCGACGTACCAGGTCAGCGTCGCGGAGGCATGCACGACGCTGCGGAACGTCACCAGGCGCCAGCGCACCGGCCGCAGCCGGCGCAGCCCGATCGGGCGGCCCTCGTCCTCGGCGCGGTTCTGCGCGGCCATCACCGCGACCGTCGCCGCGCCGATCAGGCCGCGGCCGAGCATCGCGCCCACCACGCCCGCGACCGGCAGCGCGATGATGGTCGCGACGTCGCCGACCGTGAGCAGGAAGAAGCAGATGTTGACCAGCAGGATGCCGCGCACCGTGTCGGTGCCGGTGTCGCGCAGCACGCGGCGGGCGGCGTACTCAGGCAAATGTCGCCTCCCCGTCCATGCACACGGCGCCGCTGTCGTCCCGGCTCTCCACCCGGACTGTCGCGCCGGACGCGGCGGCGACCAGCGTCAGCTCGCGATCGTGGAACGCCGGCCGCCGCGCGCGATAGGCGAAGCGGCGCGGCGGCGCACCGCCGGCCGCCTGCTGCGCCGAGCGCCGCCAGCAGCGTCGCCTGCAACGGCCCGTGCACGACCAGCCCCGGATAGCCCTCGACCCGGGTGACGTAGTCGAGATCGTAGTGGATACGATGGCCGTTGCCGGTCAGCGCCGAGTAGCGGAACAGCAGCACCGGGTCGGGCCGCAGCGTGCGGATCAGCGCGCCCGCCGGCGGCGGCGGTGCGGCCGGCGCCGGCTTCACCGCCGCGCCCCCGACGCCGCGATAGACGATGTTTTGCTCCTCGCGGATGGCCACGCCCGCCTCGCCGGAGATCTCCTGCGCGACGGTGACGAACACCAGCCGCCCGCTGCCGCCCTGCTTTTCGTCGATCGTGCGGATCGTGCTGGTCCGCGTCACCGGTTCGCCGACATGCAGCCGGCCGGGCCACTCCACGGTGCCGCCGGCCCACATCCGGCGCGGCAGGTCGTGCACCGGCGGCAGGAAGCCGCCGCGCTGTGGATGCCCGTCCGGCCCGAGCTCGTGCGCGGGGGCGAGATGCTGGAACAGCATCCAGTGCCACAGCGGCGGCAGCGCCGGGTCCGGCTCCGGCACGTCGAGCGTGGCGGCGAGGCCCTGCACGAGCAGCGGCCAGACCATGTCGGCCCGTTGCTCGGTGCGGCCGAGATAGTCGTCGAAGGGCATGGCGAACGCTCATCCAACCGTGTTGCAGAACTTTACCGCACCGCAGCCGCCGCGCCACGCCCGATCCTGCGCAGGTGACCCGCTGTTCATCCGGGCCGGCTTGCGCTGCCGCCGCGCCGGTGCCACCTGACCCGCATGAACACCTCCGACCCACGCTGGCGCACGCGCCAGACGAACGACGGCCCGGTGATCGACATGACCGCGAGCGGCGAGTTCGTGGGCATCCACCGCTCTGGTCAGTTGCCGCTCTCGGCCAAGGTCATGGGCCTCGGCATCCTGGTCGCGGTGGTGGCCGGCGCGATCGGCATCGCGATGCTGGCGCTTTGGGTGGCGATGACGCTGATCCCGATCGCGATCGTCGGCGGCGCGATCGCCTACGGCGTGTTCCGCCTGCAGCTCTGGCAGGCGCGCCGCCGCTCACTCGGCGGCGGCGGCCATCGCGACCTGTTCCGCCCGTAGCCCGGCCGCCTCGGCGATCAGCGCGTAGGACGCCCGCCGCACCCCCGGATCGTGCGCGGTGCCGAGGATCGCCACTTCCTGCACGCCCAGTTCGTCCACCAGCGTTCGCAGCTTGCCCACCACCTGCGCTCCGGTGCCGACGAACGCGCGCGCCCGCTGCCGCTCCATGCGCGCCCGCTCCGCCTCGTTCCATTCGTAGGCCGCCGCCTCCTCGGGCGAGGGCATCGCCACGAACACGCCCCGATCGCGCGAGAGCCGCCAGACTGCGCGCGACTGGTAGTGATAGTCTGCCGAGGCCTCGGTCTCGGCCGCGAGCGCCCACACGCACACCGAGGCGTACGGTTCCGGATGGCGTTCGGACGGGCGGAAGTTCTGTCGATACAGCTCGATTGCCTCGGCGCAGCCGTGCCCGTCGGTGATGAAATGCGCGAAGCAGTACGGCAGCCCGAAATGCGCCGCCACCTGCGCGCCGTAGTCGCTGCTGCCGAGGATCCACGCCTCCGGCACGGTCGGCCCGGCGGGCTGCGCGACCACGCTGCGGAACGGATGTTTTTCGACGAGCGGCGCGCCGGCAACCCACGCCAGCAGGTCGCGCACCTGCGCCGGAAAATGGTCCGCCGCCGCCGCCGCGTTCGGGTTCAGCGCGTGGGCGGTCAGCCCGTCCGACCCCGGCGCGCGGCCCAGCCCCATGTCGATCCGGCCCGGCGCCAGCGCATCCAGCACGCGGAACTGTTCCGCCACCTTCAGCGACGAATAATGCGGCAGCATGATCCCCGCGCTGCCCAGCCGGATTCTTTCCGTCGTGACCGCCAGCGCGCCCAGCAGCACTTCGGGCGCCGCCCCTGCGACCGCCTCGGAATTGTGGTGCTCCGCCAGCCAGTACCGGGAAAAGCCGAGCGCCTCGCAGTGCCGGGCAAGAACAAGAGTTTCGCGGATCGACTCCGCCGGCGTGCGCCCCGTCACGATCGTCGATTGATCCAGCACCGCGAGCCGCATCGCTCATCCCCATCGAAGCCGACCGGCATGTGGCGGCGGCGAGGCGGGTTGGCAACGGCCGCTACAACGCCCCCGACCCGAACACCGCGCGCAGCACCGCGTACAGCACGCCTCCCGCCAGAAACCCCACCAGCGTGCCGTTCACCCGCACGTATTGCAGGTCGCTGCCGATGCGCAGTTCTAACCTCTCGGTGATGGTGGCAGAATCCCAGCGGCCCACCACCTCGGCGATGAAGCCGGCGACGCGGGTCTGCGCAGCGGGCAAAAAACTGATCAGCACCCCCTCGGCCGCGCGCTGCACCCGCGCCCGCGCGGCGGGATCGGTCTCCAGCAGCGTCCCCAGGTTGGCGAGCGCGCCGGCCAGGAACGCGACCGTATGGCCATTCGGCCGGCTCGCATCCGCCTCCAGCGCCCAACGCAGCCGCGACCAGATGTCGCGCAGCCACACCTGGATCGTTTCGTGCGCCACCACCTGCCGCACCGCCCGCCCAACCTCCGCCGCCCGCGCCGGGTCCTCCTCCATCCGGGAAATCTCGCGGCGCATCCACTCGTCGAACGCCGCGCGCAATTCCGAGCCGTCGTCCTGCATCTTGTCGAGTTCGGCGTTGATCTGCGTCAGCACGCGCCGCGCCACCGAGGCGCCGAGCGCCCATCCCACCAGTTTTCCCCCTTGTTCGCGCACCCGGTCCTCGATCACCCGGCGCAGCGCGTCCTCCCGCTCCGCCAGCACCAGTTTCAGGCGCGCGAGGATGAACCCGAACACCTCCTGGTGCCGCCCGCCGTCGACCAGCGACCGCAGCGCCCGCGCCATCACCCGCCCGGCCGCCGGCCCGCCGACCAGCCGCGGGATCAGCCGCGCCAGCGTCCGCCGGGCGCGGCCGTCCTCCACCGTCGCCAGCAGCTTCGGCAGCATCGCGGCCAGCCCCCGCGCGGCCGGCGCCATCGCCTCCGGATCGGCGAAAAACCGCGAAAACATGCCGGCGAGGTCGAGTTGCCCCAGCGTGCGCCGGACCTCGGCCTCGGTAAAAACATGGTTGCCGACGAACCGGCCGAGCGCCCGGCCCAATCTTTCCTTCTGAGCCGGGATGATCGCGGTGTGCGGGATCGGCAACCCGAGCGGATGGCGGAACAGCGCCGTCACCGCGAACCAGTCGGCGATGCCGCCGACGAACCCAGCCTTGGCCGCCGATTGCAGCAACGCGGATGCGTATCCCTCCGGCAGCGCGTAGCTGGCGAGCGTCAGCGCCGCCATCGCCAGCAGCAGGCCGGTCGCGAACCGCTTGTGCCGCCGCAGCGACCGCCGCGCCGCCGCGTCGGGATCAGCGGGCGGGATATGCGGCGACGCGTCCATGCGGGCCGCAGGGTATCACGTCGCCGCACGGTGCCGGCAAGGGTGGCGGGCGAGGCAGTGCGTCGCGGTCCGGATGCGGCTGATCGACCCGGAGCGAACCTGCAAAATCCCGAGATGGGGTGCAAACCAACCGATTTCTTGATAAAGGACGTTGGACTAAAGAGGCTGTCTCGAAACGCCGCTGCCAGGGCTTGAACGTAGAATTTGGTTGAGAATCTGGAGGGTTGGCCGAAACTCTTTGCTGGACTCTTCGATGGTGGGAGCGGTGGACGGTCTTGCCGTCGATGGCGATCACGCCCTCCGTCGCGCCGGTGAGCGAGGCGACCAAGGCGACGAAGCAGCGCTGGAATTGATCGGCGTCCGGCGTCGCAAAGATGGTCATGCGAGGGCGCGCCTCCTGCCTGGCGATGGTCGGGCAAATTGCTGAAATGCTTTAGAAAAGCGACCGCCTCGAAAACCGCGCCGCACGCGTCCGGCTCGCCGTCCATCGCCATCCCCCGCGAATCGATTCAGAGGATCGGCGCAGATTCAGCATTTCAGCGGTATGTCACGTACTTCTTCGCCAGATTGCCCTGTCTGGTGGGCGCGGTGTGATTGACCGTTGCCGCGCCGCTGGGATTCGATTCTTGCCTGGCGGCGAGAGGGCGGATCGTGATGATGGCGAACGGTTTGAGGCTTGGCGAGTTCGGCGACGAACGCCTGGCAAAAGGGGGGCTGCTGCTGTCGCGGATGGCGGCGCGGCACAGCATCTGCCAGCGCCGTCTGGCAGGTAGCGACGCGGCGGCATTGTTGGGTTTTCGCGGTTTCTCGCCAATTCCCGGGTAACGGTGGCGACGCTGGTCGAGGGCTGGGGAGCGGACATTGCCGCGGCCTGCGCAGATCGGCATGTGCTGGCGATCCGGGATACCAGCGAGATCAACTTCACCACGACCAAGCAGCATGATCGCGGTCTGGGCGAGATCGGCAAGGGTGTCGGGGGTGGCGTGTTGCTGCACGCGATGCTGGGGCTGGACGCGGAGATCGGCGGCATCCTGGGACTGGTGTCTGGCCAAGTGTGGAGGCGCCACGGCCGCGTTACCACGCCGACGCTAGTGTTCTGTCCCTAACGGAGGGTTCCTATGCGATTGAAGGCGTGCAACTCTGCGGGGATGGAAACACAAGCGCCCATCTGGCTCTCTCCCGATGACCGGGCGAAGCTTGAGGGTTGGGTGGCGGGCCGGAACACGCCGCAGAAACTGGCGTGGCGATCGCGCATCGTGCTGCTGTCCGCGAACGGCGCCAGAACGATGGCGATTGTCCGCGCTGTTGGCAAAAGCAAGCGTACCGTCGGGCGATGGCAGGAGCGCTATCTGGCGCTTGGCGCGGCGGGGCTGTGTCGCGACGCCACCCGACCCGGCCGCAAGCCGCCGTTGTCGGCGGCCGTGATTGCGCGCGTGGTGCACAAGACCTTGCACGAGAAGCCGCCGAAGGCGACGCATTGGAGCATTCGCCGGATGGCCGCGGCGGTCGGGCTCAGCCGCAGCAGCGTGCAGCGGATCTGCCCAACCTTTCACCTGGACCGCATCGGCAACCGACATCCTCAAAAAAGTCGCCCGTGGGCGAGAAGCGTTAGAGTCGAGTACACTAGGTCGGTGGTGCGCGAACCGTTCAACCACTGGGTGATCGACGACCATTTCCCGCTCGGCCGCCCGCGGCTTGAGAATGGCGGTGCGCAACTGGTTGACGACGTGGTGCCATACAAGCTGATGAAGCTGCGCCTGCTCATCGCCAGGCATCTGGCGATCTGCTGATTTGGCCTGTTGGCCGGCAACCGCTACGCTACGTGGCGATGGCCAACGCGCTATGGCCCAAGATTCTGCTGGGCTACTCGGCCGAGGAAGCGATCCCGACGCTGCGCCCGGTGCCGGGCGTGGACCTCATCGCTTACTGTCACACGCTGATCGAGCGCTTCGGTAACCCAGTGTTGGCCGACAGGCTCACGCGGCTCTGGGAATACACCGCCGACCGCATCCAGAACTTCCTGCTGCCGGTGGAGGGCGAGCAACTGGATGTCGGCAGCGCAAGGATCCGCCGCAGCGCCGCAATCGTGACGAGCCGGGCGCGCTACACCGAGGGCACGGACGAGCATGGCAACCCGATCAAGGTAATGGACATGCTGAACGGCCCATTGATGGCGGCGGCGGCGCGCGACCGCCTTCCTCGAAAATCGCGCCGTGTCCGGCAACCGGATCGACAGACCGCGCTTCGTGCGGCCCCGATACCGACGCACCCGCCCTGCTGCACGACCCGAAAACCGGTGCACTGGAGACGACATGCCGCTTCGTTTGACCCCCTGGGCGGCCACGCCGTTTTTGAGAGATTTTGGGCAGGGCAGGATTGACCAGCATACAATCCTCCACTAGCGTCCAAAAGGTGTCATGTTTCGATGGCTTGCGACTGCCGTTGCCGCATGGGGCGCTGCCGAGAAGGGCAGCATGCAGCAAGAACGGCTACCCCTGGGGAGGGGCGATGTCCAACGCGGGCTGGCGCAAGGCCTACGCCGACGTGGCGCAACGCGTGCCGAAGCTTGTCGGCAGCGGCCAACAGCAACTCGGCCGGCTCGACGACCACATCCCGCTCGCCATTCCCGCTCACGATCTGCGCAGCCCGGCAACGACATCGGCGCTGCCTGACACGGCCCGCGCCGCACGGCCCCGGACGCGCGCCGATGACCGCCAATGGAGCCAATTCGCAGGGAGATTGCCAATGAAATGGAATAGCGTTCTGCCGCTGGCGACAGCGCTGATGCTGTCGGTGTCCGCGGCCGCCGCCCAGGCGGAGACGACGCTGACGATCGCGACGGTGAACAACCCAGACATGATCGTCATGCAGAAATACTCGAAGAAATTCGAGGAGCAGACCGGCATCAAGCTGAAGTGGCTGGTGCTGGAGGAGAACGTGCTGCGCCAGCGCGTGACGACGGACATTTCCACCAAGGGCGGCCAGTTCGACATCATCACCATCGGCATGTACGAAACGCCGATCTGGGGCAAGAACGGCTGGCTGGTGCCGTTCAACGACACGCCGGCGAGCTACGACCTCAACGACGTGCTGGAATCGGTGCGCAACGGGCTCTCGTACGACGGCAAGCTGTATTCGCTGCCGTTCTATGCGGAGAGCACGATGATGTTCTACCGTACCGACCTGTTCAAGGCCGCGGGCCTGACCATGCCGGAGCACCCGACCTGGGACGACGTCGCGAACTTTGCCGACAAGACCACGGACAAGGCGAAGCAGCAGTACGGCGTGTGTCTGCGCGGCCAGCCCGGCTGGGGCGAGAACATGGGCATCATGGGCCTGCTCGGCAACACGTTCGGCGGCCAGTTGTTCGATATGAGCTGGCACTCCGGCTACAACAGTGCCGCGTGGAAGAAGGCCATCCAGTTCTACGTCGACCTGATGCACCGCGACGGTCCGCCGGGTGCCGCCGGCAACGGCTTCAACGAGAATCTGGCGCTGATGTCGAGCGGCCATTGCGCGATGTGGGTGGACGCGACGGTCGCGGCCGGCATCCTGTACGACCCGAAGCGCTCGCAGGTCGCCGACAAGGTGGGCTTCGCCAACGCGCCGATCGAGACCTGGAACAAGGGCAACGGCTGGCTCTGGGCCTGGGCGCTCGCGGTGCCGACCTCCAGCACCAAGACCAAGGAAGCCAAGCAGTTCATCGAGTGGGCGACCTCGAAGGACTACATCAAGATGATCGGCGAGACCGACGGCTGGGTGACGGCGCCTCCCGGCACCCGCAAGTCCACCTATGAGAACCCCGCGTACCTGAAAGCGGCGCCGTTCGCCAAGATCACGCTCGGCCTGATCGAGTCCGCCGACGTGGTCAACACCACCAAGGATCCGAAGCCGTACACCGGCATCACTTTCGCGACCATCCCGGAGATGCAGGCGATCGGCAATTTCGCCGGGCAGCAGGTGGCGGCGGCGCTGACGGGCAAAGAGACCGTGAGTGTTGCGCTCGACACCGCGGCCGACAACGCGAATCGCATCATGAAGCAGGCCGGCTACATCAAGTAGCAGCGCTGGCGGACACCGGCCGGCGACGCATCCCAGGCGTCGCCGGCCGCCTCGTTCGGTTCATATCGGTGCGGATCGGAAGGGCTCGGAGGGCATGAGCACGGCCTCGATGCAGGAGGGCGCGGGGGCGGTGCGCCCGGAGCACCGCCACAGCGCCCGGCGCGAGGCGCGCGCCTTGACGTGGCTGATGGCGCCGGCAGTCGGGCTGCTGCTCGCCTGGACGATCGTGCCGCTGGTGCTGACGCTGTGGTTCTCGCTGCAGCGCTACAACCTGCAGGACCCGGCCGGCCGCGGCTTCGCCGGGCTTTCCAACTACGAGTTCCTGCTGACCGATCCGTCGCTCGGCACCGCGCTCATCAACACCGTCGTCATCGTGCTGATCGACCTTGCCGTCACGATCGGCGGCGGCGTGGCGCTCGCGGTGCTGTTCGACCAGCCGTTCTTCGGCCGCGGCATCGCGCGCCTGCTGGTGATCGTACCGTTCTTCGTGATGCCGACGGTCAGCGGGCTGATCTGGAAGAACCTGCTGATGCACCCGGTATACGGCCTGTTTGCCTGGGTCTTCCTGGTGTTCGGCCTCACTCCCGTCGACTGGTTCGGCGAATTCCCGCTCGGCTCGATCATCGCCATCGTCGGCTGGGAGTGGATCCCGTTCGCGACGTTGATCCTGCTCACCGCGTTGCAGTCGCTGGACCGCGAGCAAGTCGATGCGGCGCATATCGATGGCGCCGGCTCGGTCGGGGTGTTCCGCTTCGTCACCCTGCCGCATCTGGCGCGGCCGATCGCGATCGTGGTGATGCTGGAGAGCATCTTCTTTCTCGTCGTCTATGCCGAGATCGTGGTCACCACGGTCGGCGGCCCTGGCTTGGCCACCACCAACCTCACGTTCCTGATCTATACGCAGGCGCTGCAGGCGTTCGACGTGGGCGGCGCGTCCGCCGGCGGCGTGATCGCGATCGTGCTCGCCAACATCGTCACCTTCCTGTTCGTGCGCACCATCGCACGGCAGATGTAGCGAGAGACGGTGCGGTGAAGCAGCGACTTCGGCGCAAACTGCAATTCACGGCGCTCGGCTGGCTTGCCGCACTGGTGATGGCGTTTCCGATCCTGTGGATGACGCTCGCCGCGTTCAAGACCGAGCTTGACGCGGTGGCCTCGCCGCCGCTGCTGTTCTTCAAGCCGACGCTGGAAAACTTCGCCGAGATGCAGGAGCGCGTCGACTACATCGCGCACGCCTGGAACAGCGTCGTCGTCGCGTTCGGCTCGACCGCGCTGGCGATCCTGATCGCGGCACCGGCCGCCTACGTGATGGCGTTCTTTCCCGGCCCGCGCACCCGCGGAATTCTGCTGTGGATGCTGTCGACCAAGTTCATGCCGGCGGTGGGCGTGCTGGTGCCGATCTACCTGCTGCTGCGCGACGCTCACCTGCTGGACACGCTGACAGGCCTGATCCTGATTACGCTGTTCTCCAACCTGCCGATCGTGGTGTGGATGCTGTACTCGTTCTTCAAGGACGTGCCGCGCGAGATTCTCGAGGCCGCGCGCATGGACGGCGCCGGCGTGGCGGAGCAACTGCTGCATCTGCTGCTGCCGCTCGCGGCCCCCGGCATCACTTCGACCGCGCTGCTGTCGATCATCTTGTCGTGGAACGAATCCTTCTGGTGCATCAACGTCACCGAAGTGAACGCCGCCACGCTGGCGCTGGCCATTGCCTCGTTCTCCAATCCCGAAGGATTCTTCTGGGCCAAGCTGTCGGCGGCGTCGGTCGCGTCGGTCGCGCCGATGCTGTTGCTGGGCTGGATGACGCAGCGCCAACTGGTGCGCGGACTGACGTTCGGCGCGGTGAAATAGCCATCGGCGCGGTCAGCGCCCCTTTTCAGGAGATGACGATGTACCGGGAAAAATTCGATCTCGCCGGCTCGACCGCCGTGATCACCGGCGGCGCGCGAGGCATCGGCCTTGCGGGTGCCGAGGCGCTCGCCGAACACGGCGCGAACGTGATCCTGTGCGACTACAACGCCGACACCCTGAAGACCGGCCAGGCGCACCTCGCGGCACTCGGCTACAAGGTCGAGGCGATCTTCCTCGACGTCACCAAATCGGACGACGTGCGCCGCGTCGCCGATCAGCTGAACGCCAGCGGCGACGGCGTGGACATCCTCATCGCCAATGCCGGCATCGCGCTGCCGGACACGCCGGGCGAGGCGATGCCGGACGCCGACTGGCTGCGCGTGATCGACATCAATCTCAACGGCGTGTTCTGGTGCTGCCGCGAGTTCGGCAAGCACATGGTGCGGCGCCGCCGCGGCTCGGTCGTCACGATCGGCTCGATGTCCGGCCTGATCTCGAACAAGCCGCAGCGGCAGGCGCACTACAACGCCTCGAAGGCGGCGGTGCACCATCTGACGCGCTCGCTCGCCGGCGAATGGGCGGAGCTCGGCGTGCGCGTCAATTCGATCGCACCCACCTACATCGACACGCCGATGTCGAGCGGCGGCTTCACCAACCCGGCGATGTTCCCGACCTGGATGGAGATGACGCCGATGAAGCGCGTCGGCCGGCCCGACGAGATCGCCGCGATCATCCTGTTCCTCGCCTCGGAAGCGTCGAGTGTGATGACCGGCGCGGTCGTGCAGGCCGACGCCGGCTACACGGTCTGGTGATGCCGCTGGCAGCGGGCATGCACGTGGCGGCGGAGCATGCGACGCGACGCGTGGACATCATCCCTGCCAAGCGCCGTGCCATGATCCTGGAATGGCTGCGCGCGCACGGCGCCGTTTCCATTCACGAACTCGCCGGCGAACTCGGCGCCTCCGCCTCCACCGTGCGGCGCGACCTGGAGCATTTGACGGAAGCCGGCTACCTCGAACGCACTCACGGCGGCGCGCAACTGGTGCCGCGCCACGCGACATTCGAGGTCGAGCCGTCGATCTCGGCGCACATCGACTTGCCGCAGAAGCGGGCGATCGGGGCAGAAGCGGCAACGCGCGTGAAGCCGCGCGACAGCGTGATCTTCGACAGCAGCTCCACCGTGACCGAGGCGGTCCGCCTGATCGTCGGTCGCGGCGTCGTCTTCACCGCCGTGACCAACAGCCTCGACGTCGCGCAGCTCTGCGCCTGCGCACCGGCAATCCGCGTCGTCGTGCTCGGCGGTACGGTGCGCCCCGGCTCGCCGCTGATCTACGGCGAACCGGCCAGCGACTTTCTGCGCACGATCCATGCCGATCTTTGCATGATCGGCACCTATTCTATTTCCGGCCGCAGCTTCACCGATGCCTCGCTGGAAGTGGCGTCGATCAAGCGGGCGATCATCAGGGCCTCGCGTCGCCGCATCGTGCTCGCCGACAGTTCGAAGTTTCGCCAGCCCTCGTTCAGCACCTTCTGCGATGTGGCCGAGATCGAGGAAGTGATCACGGACGACGGCGCGCCGTCCGAACAGGTGGAGGCGCTGCGCGCGCTCGGCACCAAGGTGACGGTGGTGCGCATGCAGGCTGACGAGGCCCGGGCGTAGGCCAAACTCGCGCATCCGAGGCTGATCGCAGAATCAGGGAGTGGAGGGAGTTCCGCACGACCCTTTGCGAGCCTAAGCTTGCCGCCGTGTGCGCCGGCAACGGCGAGCCCTGCGACTTCAATGTCACTGACGCCAAGGATGGCGACACAGGCTCGTCGATCTCGGCAACCAACTCCCATTGAGCAGCCGACGGCAGCGTGGCGGATCATCCCCGCGCTTGCGGGGAACACGCCCGCGGGACATCAGCCGCGCCGTGTCGGCCGGATCATCTCCGCACCTGAGGGAAGATCTGAGGCAAATGGCTCTACCTGTATCGGGCGGTCGATCGCGGCGGCAAGACCGTGGATTTCCGCCTGAGCGCTGCACGCGACGTGGCGGCAGCGAAGGCGTTCTTTCGCAAGGCGATCAAGGCCCGAGGACGCGCCCCCCGGACGATCACGTTGGACGGTTATGCGGCGCCGCACCGCGCGGTGCGCGACATGAAGGCCGACGGCACGCTGCCCGATGATGCGAAGCCGCGTTCATCAATATATCTAAACAATCTGATCAAGCAGGATCATCGCGGGGTCAAGCAGCGCCTCGGTCCAATGCTCGGCTTCAAGCGGTTCAGGAACGCCGCGATCAAGATCGCAGGCGTCGAACTCCTGCGCCAGATCCAAAGGGACCAGTTCAATCTGACCGGATTGCGTCTCGAAGGCCAAACCGCGCCTGCCGTCTGGAACGCGGTGCTGGCAGCTTGATACGCGTGCCGCTGGAGCGGATTCAGCGCGCGACAAATGGCGGTTTGCACCAGAACCCCGACGGCGACCCGGTTGACACGGCAGGATACCGGCAGCAGTGTATCCTGGATACACGATGCCTGCATCCACGATGCCGACGCGATGCAGAGCGTAACGAGAAGGTGTCGCCCCGAAGTCAACTGTTGGACCAAAGGCGGAGTGAAGTCACTCGACTGACCGCGTTCGTGGCGCTGCCTTCCGCCGTGCGGCGCCGCGCGACCCCCACCAACGTCGCGAGATCCCCGCCGGCGGTCTCGTCAAAAAGCTGAGGAAACCCAATGAAATTCGCCCGTATCTGCAAGATCGCTGGCGGCGCGGCCATCGCCGCCGCCGTCGCCTGCGCGCTCGTCGCATCGCCCGCCCGCGCGGACGGCAAGAAATACCGTATCGCGCTCAGCAATTCCTACATCGGGAACGAATGGCGTGTTGAAATGATCAACATGCTGAAGGCGTACGTGAAGAAGTATCACGCCGACGAGGTCGAGCTGATCGTCAACAGCTCCGGCCCCGACGTGCAGAAGCAGATCGCGGCGATCGACGACATGATCTCGCAGAAGGTCGACGCGATCCTGATCGACCCGGTCTCCGACACGGCGCTGAACCCGGTGATCGCCGAGGCGGCGAAGGCCGGCATCGTCGTCGTCGACTTCGACCAGAACGTGTCCTCCAAAGTACCGGTACAAGGTCACCGGCGACTTCATCGCGATGGGCGCCGCGCACGCCCAGTTCATCGCCGACGCGCTCGGCGGCAAGGGCAATGTCATCCTCAACCGCGGCGTCGCCGGGTTCGAGGCCGACACCAACATGTACAAGGGCGCCGTCGACGTCCTGAAGAAGTATCCCGGCATCCATATCGTCGCCGAGGTTTACGGCAAGTGGGACGACGGCGTCTCGCAGGCCGAGCTGACCAAGGCGTTGACCGCGCATCCGGACGTGCAGGGCATCATCAACCAGGCCGGCGAATACGGCGCGCTGCAGGCGCTGATCAACCTCAAGCACCCGATGATCGCGATGACCGGCGAGAGCGCCAACGGCTGGCGGCTGGCGATGCTGAAGTACAAGGACGAGGGCCTGAAGGGCATCTCGCTCGGCGAGCCGCCGATGAGCAGCGCGCTGGCGCTGAAGATCGCGCTCGAGGTGCTGAAGGGCCACCCGCCGGCGCAGAAGGACATGTCGGTGCCGCTGCCGAACGTGACCACCGACAACCTCAAGCCCGGCGTCAACGTGTTCCCCGGCGTCGCCCCGAGCGTGTTCGCCGACATCGAGATCCCGGGCTCCGGGATCACGCTGACCATCGACGACGCACAGGGCAAGTAGCCGACGCGCGCCGGTTGCGGGCGGGGCCGCCGAAGGCCTCCGCCCGCCGCCGTCGCGGTGCGAACGCGATGCTCACGCTCCGCAGCATCGACAAGCGCTTCGGTGCCACCCACGCCGTCCGATCGGTGACGTTGGAGGCGGCGCCTGGAACCGTGCTTGGGCTGGTGGGCGAGAACGGCGCCGGCAAATCGACCGTGATCAAGATGCTCAGCGGCGTGGTGCAGCCCGACCACGGCGAGATCGCCCTGGACGGACGACCGATCGTGCTGCGCAGTGCTGCCGATGCGCTGCGCCACAACATCGCCAGCGTGTTCCAGGAACTGACGCTGGTGCGCTCGCTGACGGTCGAGCAGAACCTGCTGCTGACCGACGGGCCGCGGCATCCCTGGGGCAGCCTCGACCGGCGGCGCGGCCATGCGCGGGCGCGGGACATCCTGGCCCGCTACCAACTCGCCGTGCCGCCGCATCTGCCGGTCGGCCAGTTGCACCTCGGCGAGCAGCAGATGCTGGAGATCGTGCGCGCCGCCGAACGCAAGCCGGCCGTGCTGCTGCTCGACGAGGCCACGTCGGCGCTCGGCGACCACGAGGTGGAATGGCTGGTGGCGCTGGTCAACCGGCTGCGCCAAAGCGGCACGATCGTGCTGTTCATCTCGCATCGCTGGGACGAGATCACCCGGTTCTGCACGCGCGTCGCGGTGATGCGCAACGGCGAGCTGGTCGGGCTGTCGGACACCGCGGCGCTGTCCGAGGAGGACGCGATCCGGCTGATGACCGGGCAGTCGTTCGAGGCGACGTTCCCGAGGAAGCCGGCCGTCGCCGACACGGTGGTGCTGCGCGCGACGCAACTGCGCAGTGCCGCGCTGCAACGCGTAAGCCTGGAGCTGCGGCGTGGCGAGATCCTCGGCCTGGGCGGGCTGGTCGGGCAGGGCCAGGGGCAGCTGCTGCAGGCATTGTTCGGCGTGCATATGCTGCTCGGCGGCAGCATCGCGGTCGGCGGCACGCCGCTGGTTCGCCCGGTGCCGGCGCGGGCCATCGCGCGCCGGCATCGCCTACGTGCCGCAGGAACGCAAGACCGAGGGGCTGCTGCTGGCAAAGACCGTCGGCACCAACATGACGCTGGCGATCCTGCGCCGCCTCGCGTCGTGGTTCGGCCTGATCGACCGGCGTGCCGAGGCACGCGTCGTCGATGCGGCGATCGGCAAGTTCCAGATCCGCGCGCGTTCGGCGCAGGAGCCGATCCGCAACCTCAGCGGCGGCAACCAGCAGAAGGTGCTGCTGCAGAAATGGCTGCTGACCGAGCCGAAGGTGCTGTTGCTGAACGACGTGACGCGCGGCGTCGATATCGCCACCAAGCTGCAGATCTACGCGCTGATCGCCGAGATCGCCGGGCGCGGCGTCGGCGTGCTGTGGTATTCGACCGACACGCTGGAACTGCGCGGCCTCGCGCATCGCGTGCTGGTGATGTTCGAGGGGCGGATCAACGCGACCCTGGCTGGGGCGGAGATCACGTCCGAAAGCATCGTGCGCGCCTCGATGGTGCAGGAGGGCGGCGATGCGCGCGTGGCGGGCTGACGCGCTGCGCCTCGGCGACAACTGGCCGGTGCTGGTGTTTGCCGCCCTGTTCGCGCTCGACGTCGCGCTGAAGGGCCGCTTCAGCGCATTCGACCTGCGCACGCTGTGCGTCAACGTGCTGCCGCTGTCGCTGATCGCGCTGGCGCAGTTCTTCGTCGTGCTGACCCGCGGCATCGACCTCTCGCTCGGCCCGATCGCCAGCGTCGCCAGTTCCTGCGCGGCACTGCTGCTGACGCAGAACTTGGCGGCCGGATTCCTGCTGCCGCTCGCGGTCGGCGCAGCGGCCGGGCTGCTCAACGGCGTGCTCGTGATCGGCGTTCGCGCTGCCGCCGATCATCGTGACGCTGGCGACGATGTCGCTGTGGCAGGGGGTGGCGCTGCTGGTGCTGCCGCAGCCGGGCGGCGACATCCCCGAGGCGTTGCCGGAGCTGCTTGCCAGCAGCTACGGCGTGCCCACGGCGCTGTGGCTGATCGTCGCGGTGTTCGTCGCCGGCACGTGGCTGCTCAGCACGCGCTTCGGCCTGCACCTGCGCGCGATCGGCGACGACCCGCTGGCGGCACGGATGAGCGGGGTGCGGGTGCGCCGCGTCAGCATGCTGGCCTACACGATCGCCGGCGTGGTCGCGGCGCTCAGCGGCATCGTGCTGGCGGTCGCCACCTCCTCGGGCTCGCCGATCATTGGCGACGACTACATCCTGGTGTCGATCGCGACCGTCGTGCTCGGCGGCGTGCCGCTGGTCGGCGGCCGCGGCTCGGTGCTCGGCGTGATCATGGGCGCGCTGACGCTGACCATCATCGGCAGCCTGCTTTATTTTGCCGAGATATCGTCGTTCTATCAGAGCGTGATCAACGGGGTGATCCTGCTGGCCGTGGTCGCCAGCCAGACGACGCGGCTGTGGCTCGCGCAGATGGTCGGCAAACTTGGCCAGCGGGCGTAGTGCGGCGATGACCGAGGCCTACGAGACGCAGGCCGGGGTGCCGCCGCGCGACCGCCGCGTTGCCTGGCGCATCGGCGTGCCGCTGATGCTCTCGCTGTTCGCCGTGGCGCTGGTGGTGATCGGCGAGGTGTTGTCGCCGGGCTTCGCGTCGCTCAACAACATGCTGCAACTGGCGAAGCTTGCCTCGTTCATGGGCATCGTCGCGATCGGCCAGACCCTGGTGATCCTGACCGGCGGCATCGACCTGTCGGTGGCATGGACGCTGACCGGGGCGGCGTTCGCGTTCACCACGATCGACCAGGGCGACGCCGCGCGCATTCCCGAGGCGCTGGTCGGCGCGCTCGCGGTCGGCGTCGTGACCGGCCTGCTCAACGGCTTCGGGGTTGCGCGGCTGCGCATCGCGCCGATCGTGATGACGCTGGCGATGAACAGCATCATGCAGGGACTGACGCTGGTGGCGACCAGCGGCTCGCCGCTCGGCGTGCCCGACCTGGTGCGCAACATCGCGGTCGGCTCGATCGGGCCGGTGCCGTCGATGGTGGTGCTGTGGGCGGTCTTGGCGGTCGTGGTCGTGGTCGCGATCAACCGCACCGGCTGGGGTCGCCGACTGCTCAGCGTCGGCGAGAGCCCGGCGGTCAGCGCGCTCTCGGGCATCGACAACGCCGCCGTGGTCACCGCGGCCTACGTGGTCAGCGGCGTCTGCGCGGCGCTCGCCGGCGTGCTGTTCGCGGGCTTCTCCAACACCAGCTTCCTCGGCATGGGCGACCAGTTCGTGCTGCCCACGATCGCCGCCGTGGTGCTCGGCGGCACCTCGATCCTCGGCGGGCGCGGCGGCTACGGCGGCACCGTCGCGGGCGTGGTGTTCATCACGCTGCTCAGCACCGACCTGCTGATCGAGAACATGTCCGCGGGCGTGCGCGACATCGTCTTCGCGGTGGTGGTGATCGCGGCGATCCTGTCGCAGAAGATCATCGCGCCGGCGGCGGCCCGCGATGAATGACGCGCAGCCTCCGCCGGGTGCCGCGCGAGCGCAGCACGCGCCCGCGCCCGAGCAACTGGAATGGCATAGCCGGACACGGCTGATCGACGAGATCGCCCTGGTGCTGCGCGAGCGCATCTATTCCGGCCGCTACGTTCCCGGCGAGGCGCTGCGGCAGGTGCAGATCGCGGCCGAACTCAAGGTCAGCCGCACGCCGCTGCGCGAGGCGCTGCGCATGCTGGAGATGGAAGGCATCCTGAAGGCCGATGTCGGCGGCGGCGTGCGGGTGATCCGGGCCGACTACCGGCGGCTGATCGACGCCTACCTGCTGCGCGAGGTGATCGACGCGCTGGCGGCGCGGCTGGCCACCGAACGCCAGAAGCCGGCCGCCGTGTCCCGCCTGCACGCGCTGATCGCGGTGCAGCGGCAGGCGGTGCAGCCCTGGGTGCCGGACGCCTACACCAAGGCCAATGTCGAGTTCCACGCGGCCATCATCGAGATGGCGCAGAACGAGTTCCTGACCGGGCAGTTGCCGATCGTGCGGATGACGTCGCAGATCTTTTCGCCCTGGGTGATGATCGGCAGCGATCGCGCGATCCACGCGATCGAGGAGCATGTGACGATCGCCGATGCGATCACCCGGGGCGACGCGGCCGAGGCGCAGCGCCTTGCGGGCCGGCATATCCGCAGCACGATCGAACGGCTGGAAAGCAAGCTGGCGACCGGCGAGCAACGAACACGATGAGGGAGTAGCGCAGATGGAATGGCTGCATGTAGCGTCCGATATCGGCGGCACGTTCACCGACACCGTGACCATCGACAAGGCAGGCCGCGTCGGGCGCTACAAGGCGCCGACGGTGCCCGACGACCCGGCGGCGGGCGTGCTGGCGACGCTGGCGCTGGCGGCGCAGGAGGCCGGCGAGCCGGTGCGCGACCTGCTGCGCCGCGTCGCATTCTTCGCGCACGGCACCACGGTCGCCACCAACGCCATGCTGGAGGGCAAGCGCGCCGTCGCCGGCCTGATCCAGACGCGCGGCTTCCGCGACACCATCTCGATCATGCGCGGCTTCAAGTCGCTTGGCCTCGACGAAGCGGCGATCAAGGATTTTCGCTCGCTGGTCAAGCAGGAGCTGGTGGTCCCGAAGCGGCTGATCGTCGAGATCACCGAGCGCATCGACTATCGCGGCCGCGTGGTGACGCCGCTCGACGAGGCCGATGTGCGGCGCGCGGTGCGGGAACTGCGCGACGGCGGCGCCGAGGTGTTCGCCGTTTCGCTGCTGTGGTCGTTCAAGAACGACAGCCACGAGCAGCGGGTCGGCGCGATCATCGAGGAGGAGGTGCCGGGCGCGCTGGTGACGCTGTCGTGTGAACTGCTGCCGCGCATGGGCGAGTACCGCCGCTCGGTGACGACGGCGCTGAACGCCAGCCTGCGGCCGGTGGTGCGGCGCGCGCTGCACAGCCTGGAGCAGCGGCTGCGCGCCGACGGGCTCGCCGCCGAGCCGCTGCTGATGCAGTCGCATGGCGGCCTCGCGCCGGTGGCCGAGATCGACCGCATGGCGGCCTCGATGGTGATGTCCGGGCCGGTCGGCGGCGTCGTCGCCTGCGAGTATTTCGGCGCGCGCGCCGGGCAGCCGAACATCGTCGGCACGGACATGGGCGGCACCAGCTTCGAGGTCGGGCTGATCCTGGCCGGGCAGGCGCACATCGCCAACTCCACCTGGGTCGGCCGGCACGAGATCGCGCTGCCGTCGGTCTCGGTGCGCACGGTCGGCGCCGGCTCGGGCTCGCTCGCGACCGTCGCGGCCGGGCTGTTGCGGGTGGGGCCGGAGAGCGCCGGCGCGGTGCCCGGCCCGGCCTGCTACGGCACCGGCGGCACGCTGCCGACCGTTGCCGATGCCGACCTGACGCTCGGCTATCTCAACCCCGACAATTTCCTGGGCGGGCGGCTGCGGCTCGATCCGGAACTGGCGCGCCGGGCGATCGAGACGCATGTCGCCAAGCCGCTGGGCCTGTCGATCGAGCAGGCGGCCGAGGGCATCAAGACCATCATCGACTCGCGGATGGCGGACCTGATCCGCCAGGCGACCGTCGAGCAGGGCTACGACCCGACCGAGTTCGTGCTGTACGCCTACGGCGGCGCCGGGCCAACGCATGCGTTCTCCTACGGCGCGGAACTCGGCATCAAGCAGATCGTCGTGCCGGTCACGGCCTCCGTGCATTCGGCGTTCGGCATCGCGGTCTCCGACCTGATGGTCGCCGAGGAACTGTCGGACCCGATCCTGAGCCCGCCGGGCACCAAGAACTACGCCGAGGTGATCAAGCCGGACGCGCTGAACGACCGGTTCGACCGCATCGCCGCGCGCGCGACGGAGAAGCTCAAGCGCGCCGGCGCGGCGGCCGACAGCATCGTGCTGTCGCGCGCGGTGGAGATGCGGTTCCGCTTCCAGATCCACGTGCTGACCGTGCCGGTGCCGAACGGCCGCATCGACGCGGCCGAAGTCGATGCGCTGGTCAGGCGGTTCATCGACATCTACGAGGCGCGCTTCGGCAAGGGCTCGGCCTTCACCGCCGCCGGCGTCGAGCTGACGACGTACCGCGTGGTCGCCCGCAGCCGCACCGCGCGGCCGGCGCTGGACGACCGTCGGCCGGCCGCCGGCGATGCGCCGCCGCCGTCCAGCCGCAACGTCTATCGCAACGGCGCGTGGACGCCGGCGACCATCATGGGGCCGCGGCATCTGGCGCCGGGGCTCCGTATCCAGGGCCTGACCATCGTCGAGATGCCGGACACCACCATCGTCGTCGGCGACGGCCAGCACGCCGAGATCGACGCCGGCAGCAACCTGATCATCCATCTCGGCGCCTGAGGCGCCCGCAACCTGTTGGGAGAAACGACGATGGACGCAGCGACGACGGGCATCGATCCGATCACCTTCGAGGTGATCCGGCACAAGCTGTGGTCGATCAACGAGGAGGGCTCGGCGACCATGGTGCACGTCTCCGGCTCGCCGGTCGTGCATGCCACCGACTACAATTTCGGCATCTACGCCGCCGACGGCGAGATGGCGGTGGTCGGCGTCTACCTGCTGGTGCCGATCTACACCGGCTTCATGGCGATCCGCGAATTCCTCGCCCGCTTCGACGACATCGAGCCGGACGACGTGTTCATCATCAACGATCCGTACCTGGCGGCCGAGCACCAGAACGACGTGCAGTTCTGCGCACCGTATTTCCACAACGGCAAGCTGGTCGCCTGGATCGGCTGCATGGCGCACCAGGTGGATCTCGGCGGCATGGACCCGGGAAGCTGGTGCCCGACCGCGACCGACGTGTTCCAGGAGGGCCTGCGCATCCCGCCCGGCCGCATCGTGCGGCGCGGCAAGGTCAACCAGGAACTGTGGGACATCATCGTCGCCAACTCGCGGATGCCGTTCACCGTCTCCAACGACTTCAGCGCGTTCCTCGCCGGCCTGCGCATCGCCAAGCAGCGCATGCGGGAATTGTGCGACCGCTACGGCGATGCGACCGTCAGCAGCGTGATGCGGCAGTCGATCGAGACCTCGGAAAGGCAGCTGCGCGAGCGGCTGCGGTCGCTGCCGGACGGTGTGTTCGAGCATATCAGCTATCTCGACCGCCCCGGCAGCGCCGGCGACACCATCCTCGTCAAAGTGCATTGCCGGATGGAGAAGCGCGGCGACACGCTGACGTTCGACTTCGACGGCAGCGATCCGCAGACGGCGACATACGGCATGGCCACGCGCGCCGGCACGGTGGGCGCGGTCGCGACCGTGATGTTGTGCCTGTTCGGCTCCGGCATCGCCTGGAACCACGGGCTGATGCGGCCGGTGCAGGTGGTGGCGCGCGACGGGCTGTGCGTGACCGCGACCCCGCCGATCCCGGTCAGCGGCGGCGCGGCGAGCGCCAACTGGGTGGCGATGAACGCGACCGCCGGCTGTCTCGCCAAGCTGGTCAGCTTCAGCGCGGAACACAAAAGCCTCGCGTTCGGGCCGGGCGACGGCTCGTGGCAGTTGGCGCAGTTCGGCGGCGTGAACCAGTACCGGCGAGCCGTTCGCGGCGATGTACCTCGATTCGCTGCTGTTCGGCGGCCCGGCGTTCTCGTTCCGCGATGGCGTGGATTCCGGCGGCGCGATGGTGATCCTCGGCGGCGGCACGCAGGACGTCGAGCAGCAGGAAGTCGGCCAGCCGCTGCTGTACCTGTGGCGCCGCGAGGTGCCGGATTTGGGCGGCGCCGGGCGGCATCGCGGCGGCAACGGCATCGAATACGCGATGACGCCGATCGACACCGACGCCGTCACCGGGGTGCTGGCGACGCACGGCGTCAAGCTGCCGAACCGCACCGGCATCTTCGGCGGCTATCCCGGATCCTGCGCGCGCTACGAGGTGGTGCGCCGCAGCGACATCGAACGGCTGATGAAGGCCAGCCGGCCGATCGAGCGGCTCGACCAGATCGGCGGCGACTACGAAGTGCTCGGCAGCGTCTCCGCCGGCGTCGCGGTGCCGCGCGGCGATGTCGTGAACATCCGCATGCAGAACGGCGGCGGCTACGGCGACCCGCTCGACCGCGAGGTGGCCGCGGTGCTGCGCGACGTGCTCGACGGCAAGGTGACGCGGCCGACCGCGCAGGCGATCTACGGCGTCGTCGTCGCGCACGAGGAGGTCGATGCGGCGGCGACGGCTGCGCGACGCGCGGCGATCCGACAGCACCGGCGCGAGGCGATGCGCAAGCCCGGCCCGCACCGCTCCGGCAGTGGCCGCAACATCCCGGTCGCCGACATGCAATGGGGCGAATCGCTGGCGCTGCACCGGCGCGGCGACCACACCCATGTGCATTGCGCGCATTGCAACAGCGATCTCGGCGAACTGACCAGCGACTGGCGCGACATCGCAGGCGTCGTCACGGTGCACGGCGCGGAACTCGGGCCGTATGTGGAGGTCCACGAGGACCTCGTCGCCAACCAGTATGTCTGCCCGAGTTGCGCGTCGCTGCTGTGGCTGGAAGTGATCGCGGCGGAGGGCGCGCCGGTGCCGGACTTCGCGCTCGGCCGCTAGCAGGAGGAGGACGCAATGCTCGAGATCAGCCAGACTTCGGTGCCGTTCGACACGTCGCGCCTGTATATCGGGGGCGTCTGGCGCGATGCCGACGGCGGGCAGACGCTGATGCTGGAGAACCCGTCGGACGGTTCGGTGCTCGCGCGCATCGCCCGCGGCGGCGCGCGGGATGTCGATGCGGCGGTCGCGGCCGCCCGCGCGGCGCTCGACGGCGCGTGGGGCCGGCTGGCCGCGGCCGAACGCGGCCGGCTGCTCGCGAAGATGTCGGCACTGGTCATCGAGCAGGCCGACGAACTCGCCAGATTGGAGGCGCTCGACGTCGGCAAGCCGCTGCGCCAGGCCCGGGCGGATGCGCTGGCGCTGGCCCGCTACCTCGAATTCTATGCCGGCGCCGCCGACAAGGTGCATGGCGAGACCATCCCCTATTTGCAGGGCTACACCGTGCTGACGCTGCGCGAGCCGCATGGCGTCACCGGCCACATCATCCCGTGGAACTACCCGATGCAGATCATCGGGCGCAGCGTCGTGGCCGCGCTGACGATGGGCAACGCGGTGGTGCTCAAGCCGGCCGAGGAAGCCTGCCTGACCGCGATCGCCTTCGTGCGCATCGCCGAGGCCGCCGGCCTGCCGCCGGGCGCGCTGAACCTCGTGACCGGCACCGGCCCCGAGGCGGGGGCGGCGCTCGCCGGGCATCCGGGGATCGACCACGTCTCGTTCACGGGGTCGGTCGCGACCGGCGCGCTGGTGCAGGCGGCGGCGGCGCGCAACGCCGTGCCGGTGACGCTGGAACTGGGCGGCAAGTCGCCGCAGGTGGTGTTCGCCGACGCCGACATCGAGGCGGCGTTGCCATTCCTGGTCAACGCCGGCATCCAGAACGCCGGCCAGACCTGCTCGGCGGCCTCGCGCATCCTGGTCGAGCGACCAATTTACGAAGCCGTGCTGGCCCGCATGGCCGAGCGCTACCGCGCGCTGCGCGTCGGCCCGGCCAGCGCCGACCTCGATCTCGGGCCGCTGATCTCGGGGCGGCAGAAGGGCATCGTCGAGCGTTATCTCGGTGTTGCGCACGACGATCGGCTGCAGGTCGCGGCGCAAGGCAGCATCGTCGCCGATGCGCCGGCGAGCGGCTACTACGTCGCGCCGACGCTGATCGCCGGGGCGCCCGATCAGCACCGGCTGGCACAGGAAGAAATTTTCGGGCCGGTGCAGGTGCTGATCCCGTTCGACGGCGAGGCGGAGGCGATCGGCATCGCCAACGGCACGGCGTACGGGCTGGTCGCCGGCGTCTGGACCCGCGACGGCGGGCGGCAGATGCGCATGGCCCGGGCGCTGCGCGCGGGCCAGGTGTTCGTCAACAACTACGGCGCAGGCGGCGGCGTCGAACTGCCGTTCGGCGGCGTCAAGCACTCCGGCCACGGCCGCGAGAAGGGCTTTGAGGCGCTGTACGGTTTCTCGACGCTGAAGACGATCGCCCTGCTACACGGCTAGCCCGTCCTAAAGTCTGTTGGGAAAGCATGCGACAGTCACGGGTGGGCGGGTACGACAGCATCCGTACTCTCTTGGGTGGTTGGCCAGGGCTGTTCAAGGCTCTCAACTGAGGCGCAACTTGAGCAGTGCGTCGAGGCCGCCGAGCGCGGCGGCGTATCGCTGCTGGCTGAACGTGGAAGTGCGGTTGCGCTGCAGGATGTTGTAGGCGAACGAGCGTAGCCGGGCGAAGATGCCGGGATTGTGGCGGATGCGGGATTGATCTTCCCGGAAAGTGACATCCCGGGTGTAGTGCAGCGTGTTCTCGATGTGCCAATGGCCGCGGATAGCGTCGCCAGCCTGGCGCGCGGATGCAGCGGAGTTGGCAACATAATAGGCGACCTCCGAAGTGCTGCTCCACAGGCCGGTCTTGGCACTGCGATGCAACACGTCGCGGGTCACACGAACGAACCGCTTGATCAGCGAGCTGCACTCGGTTTCAACCATGGCATGGGCGATACTGAATACGCCGGCCGTGCGGGTTTCCTGCCGATTGCGGCCCTTGGTGACCGAAGTATCGCTGCTTTCGGGATGGCGGGAGGCACAGAGTGCTTCGGCCTGCTGCAACAGGGTCGGCTGATTGTCTTTCAGTTGGACGATGATTGCGCCTGCGCCGCTGCGGCGGCCTCGATGGTTTTTTTGGCAGTGCATGGCATCGAGTGTTACGGTGCAGTTGGCAAGTTGAAGTTCGCCGAGCAACCGCTGTGCGGCGGGGATTTCGTTGGACTTCTCATCGATTTCGATATGCGCCAGCACCAGGCCCGCCTCAAGATTGAAGGCATGCAGCACCTGGGCTGCCTTGCGGTCGTTGAAGTTGTCGAAGCTTTGCTTCAGCGTCTTGCCGTCGAGCGAGATGGTGCGGCGTGACGTATCGATCGCAGTGTCCAGCAGGCCCGCGGCATGCCGACGAAACACCTGCTCGACGGCCTGCGGATCGAGGCCCTGTAGAATGTAGCGAATGGCGGTGTGCGCCGGCGCACGCTTCCAACGCAGGCCGAAAGCGGCGTTCAGCCGGCGGCGATGCACCTTGATGAAGGTCTCGATCGAGCGGAAGGAATTGCCGCCGGTGACCACGGCAAGGATTGAGAACAGTAGAATGTAGGGCAGCTTGTAGAGCTTGCCCTCCGCCCGGCGTGGGTCTGGGACCTCGCCAAACATGGCGAGAAGTGGATCGAATGGGCGCATGGCAACCTGCTGGCGATTGGGTTGCCCGGCATAGATTCAGGGATCCGGCCGCGCCGGAATCCGGCAACCGCCCCCGCTGATGGAATTCGCCCAAGTGTTGCCGAAAAAACTCGACCTTTGCAGGATCAGGTAGAGAGCGTTGATCAGCCCTGGTCCTCAGCACGCTCTCCCTCACCAGCATCGTCGCCGCCCAGGCCATCGTTCATCGCCGCCTCGCCAACGCTCCGCGTAAACGAAAACCTCCCGTCAGATACCCCGTCCGTGACCTATTTTAGCGCCTATGGGGCTGCGCACTCGATGGGACGGCAGAGATGGGCGGAAAGCACGCATTCCTTGTAAACCCGCTTCCCGCCCGAAAGAGGCATCGCACTACGGGCAAAGGACGTCCCGCACACGTCCGGCACGCTCCTGGCCCCGTCCTTGCAACCGCGCTACGTGCGTCGTACGGGCTGTGACAGGCTGGAGGCAGCCTTGGCCTCATGCAGGGCATCAAGGTCTGTCGCCGAAGCAGGGCAGCGCGCGTCATTCGTAGCCCGAACAACGCGAAGTGGTTGATCAAGAACGTGCTGGTGAGCACGACCAACCAGCCGAAGTGTGAAATGCCGATGACGATGCGCGCAAGCTCTGAATTGCCGATCTGCCAGATGACGTCCGGTATCGGCCACCACTTCGATAGTAACAGCGTCAGGGCCGACGTGGCAAGCACAACGTAAATGCTCCGCTCCACAGACTTCGGCACGAACCGCGTCCACCATGCCTTAAATTGCGGACGCGCTATGACGCTATGCTGCAGGGCGAAGATCGTCAGTAGCACAACATTGACGGGTAAGGATTCGGTCAGTGGCGCCAGCGCGCCGGAGTCGTTGATTTACGGAACCAGGGACTCCGGAACGGGCGGGCCGCCCACCTCCGGGAGGAGGCCGGACATCGCTCTCGCAATCCGCTCGCGGCTCTCCCACTCCTCCTCCTCGACCGGTTGAACCGTGCGCTCCAATTCGCCGGGGAAAGAACTCCGTTTGGGCGCTTGTTCACATTCCAGTTACGCGATGACCGGGACGGGCACGCAGCGGCCATCCTCGTCTCGCTCACTCGAAGTCGGTTTCGGGTGGGACCGAACTCTCTGAACGATCGCCGGGATTGCGAAAGGTCCGCGTTTCTACCGCTCCCTGGCAGGTTTCGCGCGCAATCCGTCCACGAAGACCTCGACCAGACGCAGCACGCTTGCCTGCCAGCCGGGCTGATCGTTCATGTAGCATATGCCCACGAGCGCGCGCAGGAGATCCTCGGGGCCGATGTCGGGCCGGATCTCGCCCGCGGCGACCGCCCGGTCCAGTAGCGCGCCGACCGCCTTGGTCAGGCGATCGGAGGAGTAGGCGACGAGGTCCGGCGGTCTGTGCGCGGCCAGCGCCAGCGCCGCTGCCATGCCCTTCTTGGTGGCGACGAACTCCACGTTCGCGCGCAGCCAGCGGCGCAAGGCTTCCGACGGCCGCTCGCTCTTCAACTGATCCGCCAGATCGGCGAGTTGCTCGACCTCGCGACGATAGACCGCCTCGAACAGGGCCTCGCGGGTCGGGAAATGCCGGTACAGGGTGCCGATGCCGACGCCGGCGTGTCTGGCGACGGCCTCGAGGCTCGCGTCCGGGCCGCCGGCGCTGAACACGGCTTTTGCTGCCTCAAGCAACCGCTCGCGATTGCGGGCGGCATCGGCGCGCGGCCTTCGCGTGGTTGTGAGCGCATGATCCGTCATGATGTGCGTAATGCGTCTCCCAGCCCGCTTGCAAAACGGAGGCATCCTCCGTATATGGCGGGCGCCGACACCAAAGCAGAGCCGCAGCGCCAGTCAACCCCGCTTTCCTGATCCCAGCCAATCCCCGGGGCCACCGCCCCGCGTTGCACAACGCGAACTCTCCGGGGCGCAGGCGGGATTTTCGTCGGACCTGGCAGGACGATCGCACCCATCGGGAGCAGCGCATGAGTTTGTCAATCTCACTTACCGTCAACGGTCTTGCGCGAACGGTCGCGCTCGACGACCCGAGGGTCACGCTGCTCGATCTGCTGCGTGAGCGCCTGGATCTCACCGGGACAAAGAAGGGCTGCGACCGCGGGCAATGCGGCGCATGCACCGTGCTCGTCGACGGGCGGCGGATCAATTCGTGCCTGGCGCTGGCGGTCAGCCACGACGGCGCCGAGGTGCTGACGATCGAGGGCGTGGCGGAGGGCGATGAACTGCATCCCGTTCAGGCCGCCTTCATCGCGCATGACGGCTTTCAGTGCGGGTTCTGCACGCCGGGGCAGATCATGAGCGCGATCGGCCTGATCCGCGAAGGCCAGGCCGGAGATGATCCCGAGCGCATCCGTGAAGGAATGAGCGGCAACCTCTGCCGATGCGGCGCCTATGCCGGCATCACCGAAGCGGTGCTCGAGGCGCAGAAAAACCTTGCGCGGACCGACCGGAGGCACGCGGCATGAACAGTTTTGACTACGTCAGGCCGGCGAGCGTCGCGGACGCCATCGTGGCCGCAGCCGCGCCGGGGGCCGCGTATCTCGCGGCCGGCACGAATCTGCTCGATCTGATGAAGGGCGGCATCGCCCGTCCGCACCGCCTCGTCGATGTCACGCACCTGCCCGGCCTCGACCGCATCGAGCGCCTGCCCGACGGCGGCTTCCGCATCGGCGCGCTGGTCCGCAATGCCGACCTCGCGCACGATGCGGAGTTCGCCCGGGTGCTTTCCCGCGGTCGCCGAGGCGCTGCTCTCCGGCGCGTCCCCGCAATTGCGCAATGCCGCGACTGTTGGCGGCAATCTGCTGCAGCGGACGCGGTGCGGGTATTTCTACGATGTCGCGAGCGCCTGCAACAAACGCGAGCCCGGTACCGGCTGCGATGCCCGCGACGGCGAAAATCGCCTGCACGCCGTGCTGGGGTGGAGCGAGGCCTGCATCGCGACGCATCCGTCGGACTTCTGCGTGCCGCTCGTGGCGCTCGACGCCGTCGTCGAAATCGAGGGCAGGGCCGGCCGACGCGAGATCGCGGTCGATGCCCTGCATCGCCTGCCGGGCGACGCGCCTGAGCAGGAAACCGAACTCGCGCCGGGCGACTTGATCGTCGCCGTGCGGCTGCCAGGCAGCGGCGGCAGCTTCGCGAGGCACGCGCGCTATCTGAAGGTCCGCGAGCGCACCTCCTACGCCTTCGCCGTCGTCTCGGCCGCCGCCGCGCTTTGGATCGAGGATGGAAAAATCCGACAGGCGCGGATTGCCCTGGGCGGCGTCGCCGCCAAACCGTGGCGCGCCCGGTCGGCGGAGGCAGCCCTCGCAGGTTCGGACCCCGACGACGCCGCCTTCCGCCGTGCGGCGGCAGAAGCGCTCGCGGACGCAAAACCCTCCGGAGACAACGGCTTCAAGATCGAGCTCGCGCAGCGGGTGGTCTTGCGTGCCCTCACGCTGGCGGCCGCCGGAACGCCTGACCGCGTTCCGGCGCTTCCGGCATCCCCTTTCTCGTCCGTTCGCGGAGCACTCCATGACGCCTGATCTCAACCTTTCTCAGGCTCCGGCCCATCTCAGGCACGGCTCGAGTATCGGCCAGCCGTTGACCCGCCGCGACGGCGTGCTGAAGGTGACTGGCCGCGCCCGTTACGCGGCGGACAATCATCCCGCCGGCATGCTGTACGCCGTTCTGGCGGTCAGCAGTATTGCGCGCGGGCGCGTGGTGTCGCTCGACGTGCCGGCCGCCAAGGCGCACCCAGGCGTGGTTGAAGTCATGACTCCCGCGAACCGGCCGCCGCTCGCGCAGGACCCGGATGCGAAGCTGCATCCCTTCATGTTCCGGCTCGATCTGCTGCAGAACGATCGGGTGCGCTACGTCAACCAGCCGATCGCGGTGGTGATCGCCGAGACGCTGGAGGCTGCCACCGAAGGCGCCGCGTTGCTGTCGCCGCGGTATGAAGCGCAGCCTGCCCGGGTCGGTCTCGACGCCAGCGACAGCTTCATCCCGCCCGCCGTTGGCGTCGGCAATCCCGCCCGGATGCAGGTGGGCGATGTCGAGGCTGCGCTTGCGCAGGCATCCCGCCGGATCGACGCGATCTACGAGACGCCCGCGCAATACCACAATGCGATGGAGCCGCATGCGATCGTGGCTGCGTGGGATGGCGATACGCTGTCGATCGACACGCCGAGCCAAGGCATGGTCATGGCGCAGGGCCGGATCGCCGGTCTCTTCGGCATCGCCCCGGAGCGAATAGAAATCCGCAGCCCATTTCTCGGCGGCGGCTTCGGCTCCAAGGGCTTGGTTTCCGGGCCGCAGGTGCTCGGCATCCTGGCCGCCCGGCTGGTCGGCAGGCCGGTCAAGCTCGTGCTGCGGCGCGAGCAGATGTACGGCCCTGTGGGCCATCGTCCGCCCACCCGCCAGACGCTGCGCATCGGCGCCGACGGCGACGGACGGCTGACCGCGATCGGCCACCACGCAAAAATCGCGACAAGCACGTTCGACGACTTCTTCGAACCTGCGGCGGATGCCTCGCACACCCTCTACGCGAGCCCCGCGATCGCCACGTCGCACGAGGCGGTGCGGATCGACACCGGCACGCCGATGTTCATGCGCGCGCCGGGCGAGGCGACCGGATCGATTGCGCTCGAGAGCGCGATCGACGAGGCGGCGCAGGCTTGCGGGATGGATCCGCTCGCGTTCCGGCTGCACAACTACGCCGAGGTCGAGCCGATCTCCGGCAAGCCGTTCTCCTCGAAGGCGCTGCGCGAGTGCTACGCGCAGGGGGCCGCGCGGTTCGGCTGGGCACGGCGGCCGCTGGCGCCAGGCCAGATGCGCGACGAGGCCGGGCTGCTGGTCGGCTGGGGCATGGGCACGGCGACCTTCCCGGCGCTGATGTTCCAGGCGCAGGCCCGCGCAGTGATCCGGCACGACGGCACCGGCGTCGTCGAAATCGGCGCCCACGACATGGGCCAGGGGGCCTGGACCGCGCTCGCCCAGATCGCGGCCGACAGCGTCGGGCTCGACATCGACCTCGTAGAATTCCGCTCCGGCACGTCCGACTTGCCCGACGGAGGGATCGCGGGCGGCTCGGCGCATACGGCGACTGCCGGGATGGCGATCCACGGCGCAGGCGCCGACGTGATCGCGCGGCTCGCGGACCTCGCCACGGGCGATCAACGCTCGCCGCTGTTCGGCGCCGGGAACGCCGGCGTCATCGCGCGCGGCGGCCGGCTGTTCCGTCGCGACGACGAGAGCCGGAGCGAGAGTTTTGCGGACATCCTTACTCGCGCCGGCCTCGAACAGATCGAGGGACAGGGCAAGAGCGCGTCGGATCCGGCTGCGCTGTCCGCCTTCGCCATGCATGCGCACGGCGCCGTATTCGCCGAGGTGAAGGTCGATCCGTCGCTGGGACAGGTTCGTGTGACCAGGCTGGTCGGCGCGTTCGCGGCGGGCCGCGTCATCAATCCGCGGCTGGTGCGCAGCCAATACTACGGCGGCATGATCTGGGGCGTGTCGTTCGCGTTGCACGAACACGCCGTCATCGATCGGCGCTCCGGACGGATTCTGAACGCGAACCTTGCCGACTACCACGTCCCGGTCAACGCCGACGTGCCGTCCGTGGAAGCCCTGCTGATCGACGAGCACGATCCGCACGTGAACGCGCTCGGCATCAAAGGCGTCGGTGAAATCGGCATCACCGGCACGGGTGGCGCCGTCGCGAACGCGGTCTGGCACGCGACCGGTATCAGAGTGCGTCGTTTCCCGATCAGGATCGACGACCTCTTGATGGTCGGACTGGCCTCTCTGCCCACCTGTTCACGGCACTTGACGTAAAGCCCGTGATGGATCAGCACCGGCGTCCCGTCGTGGGTCCAGCGGTCAAGGTAGTCGTGGATCGTGCTGCGCGGAGGAAGATCTTTCGGGATCGCCCGCCACTGACAGCCGGTGCCGAGGATGTACATCACCCCATTGACCACATCCCGCAGGTTGACCATGCGCTTATTGCCACCCGGCTTGGCCGGCGGGATCTCGGGCCTGATCTCCGCCCACTCTTCGTCGCTCAGGTCATGCTCGTAGCGCAGACGACTGCGGTCGTAGCGGCGGCGGTTCTCTTTCGTCCACATCAGGCACCTCGCAAATCGGTGCCACGGATGGACTCACAGCCGATCCGAGCCGGGCAAGACCATCAACGCATCACTGTTCTGGAGACCCAATCGGATCCCGGACTGACACTCAGCGTCTTGAGCGGACAGCCATGATGCGGAAATGGCCAGCGGACAGACAATGCTCGGCGTCGCGCGTTGACCCTTCCGGCGACGAACCAGTATTCTTCGGCGCCAGTTCCAACATTGCCGGGCGCTGCCATGTCACCTTTCAGAACGCTGCGTTGCTTCGGTTTGGTCTGCATGGCACTCGGCCTGCTGCTGGAGCTCGCGCCCGCGGAGGCGGCCACGAGGCGGGTCGCGCTGGTGATCGGCAATTCGCGCTACGTGAACGCGCCGCAACTCGCGAACCCCGGTAACGACGCGCGGCTGATCGCGCAGACGCTGACCTTGCAGCAGGTCGGCTTCACGCTGGTCGGTGGCGGTCCACTGCTGGATCTCGACAAGGCGAGGTTCGAAAGCGCCGTGCGCAAGTTCGGCGAGGCGCTGCAGGGCGCGGACGTCGCGCTGTTCTACTACTCTGGGCACGGCATGCAGGTGTCCGGGACGAACTGGCTGGTGCCGGTGGACGCGAAGCTGACGCGGCCGCAGGACCTGGAATTCGTCATGGTCGATGCCGGGGCCGTGCTGCGGCAGATGCAGGGCTCGGGCACCAAGCTGAATGTGGTGATCCTGGATGCGTGCCGCGACAACCCGTTCGTGCCGGCCGCCGGCCGTGGCGTGGGGCGGGGGCTCGCGCAGATGCAGGCGCCGGAGGGCACGCTGATCTCCTACGCGACGCAGCCCGACGCCGAGGCGCTCGACGGCACCGGGCGCGACAGCCCGTACACCATGGCGCTGGCCGACTCGATGCGGCAGCCGGGGCTCGACCTGTTCCAGATGTTCAACCGCGTCGGCCTCGAGGTGAAGCGCTCGACCGACGGGCAGCAACTACCGTGGGTGTCGAACTCGCCGATCGAGGGGGAGTTCTATTTCGCGGGCACTGCGGCAACGGCGCCGTTGCCGCCCGCCGCGCCGGCAGCGCCAAAGCCGGAGCAGCTTGCGCTGGCGCCGGCGCGGGTGCCCTCGGTGCAACCGACCGTGCCGCTCTCCTTATCCGGGATGCCAAAGGCATCGAAGTGCAGCGTGGGCCCCTACGCCTTCACCCGCAACTCGTCGAACAGTTTCGCGCCGGTCAGCATGGTGACGAGCGCCGACGGCTGGTGCTGGTCGGAGCCGACGCGCCGCGACGGCTCCGGCTATGCGGCCGCAGTGAAGCTGCAGCCGGAACACGGCGAGGCAGTGATCGTGGTCGGCAACAGCGGCGGCAGCGTGTTGTCGTATCGCCCGGCGGCGGGCTACGTCGGCGCCGACCATTTCCAATTCATCGTCTACCCTGTGGACGTCGTGCTCGATTTCACGGTGGACGTGCAGGCGCCATAGCGAAGGCGCTTGATCTCGGCGCCGCTCTTCTCCGACCGCGCGTCGACCGCCAGCGGGGGGACCTGCGCAGGTTCCTCTGGTCCTCACGTCGGCATAGCTACTGATGCGTGGGTGCGATTCCGAATGGCACATCTCTCATGCCATTGAGCGCACGCGCCGCGGCCAACAGATGTCCCTTATGGTATACCCCTGGGGACGCCCAAAACCATCGCCTGTCGCCGGCCGTAAGAGTTGATTTTCGCTCTACGGACGGTCTCCCAACGGACGACGTAAGCGCCAGCTGAGCATATCCTCTACGTACGCGTATCGACTGCGGACCAGTCTATCGACCACCAGAAGGCGCAGGCCGAAGCCGCGGCGAAGACGAAGTACCGGGGTCGGAAACCCAGCTTCACGCGCGAGACCCCGGAGAAGGTCAGGGCGATGCTTGCCGTCCAGACCAACAGCATCGCTTCCATCGCCAGGGAAACGGCACCGAGCCTGCCAGACCGTCTATCGCATTGACCGAACTCCCGCTGGACAGGAAGCCGCGCTGAGAGCGTGGGGCGGCTGAGAACAACGCGGTTTCCACGCGATCGGCTTGCGTAGCGGGACCACGGCAACGGCGCGGCGAAACTCGGCAATCCTCATGGCGGCTCCGTTCGGCTACGGTCGCACGACGCGCCGGCAGGTCAGTCGATCACCCAGCCGCCAGAGATGATGACGGTCTCGCCGGTGATGTAGGAAGCGGCGGGGGAAGTCAGGAACGCGACGACGCCCGCCACGTCCTCCGGCGTGCCGACGCGGCCGAGCGGGATGTCGGCGGCGCGGCGGCGGATGAACTCGCCGGGTTGCAAACCCTGCTTCTCCACGCCGAGCTTCTGATCGAGCAGGCGGTTGAACTCGGTATCGATCAATCCGGGCGCAACCGCGTTGACGGTGATCCGCCGCGGCGCGAGCGCCCGCGCCAGCGTCTTGGTCAACGTGATCAGCGCGGCCTTGCTCGCCGCATACGGTGCCGACAGCGTGCGCCCGTCCACGCCCGCGACCGAGGCGATGTTGACGATCGCGGCCCCGTCCGACATCAGCGCCTGGCCTTCCTGGATCAGGAAGAACGCACCTTTCACGTTGAGCGCGAAGGTAGCGTCGAAGTCGGCCTCCGAAATATCGGGGAAGGAGGAGATGCGCAGGATGCCGGCGTTGTTGACCAGGACATCGAGCCGGCCGTACCGCTCGCGCACCGTGGCGACCGCGCCGCGAATGCTGGCGACGTCCGAGCAGTCCGCGACCACGGCGATGGCCTGCCGCCCCGTCGCGGCGACTTCTGCCCGCGCCTCCTCCAATCGCGCTGCGTTGATGTCCACAAGGACGAGGTCGGCGGCGTGGCCGGCGAGGGCACGCGCAATGGCGCGGCCGTTGCCCTGCGCCGCACCGGTGACCAGCGCGACCCGACCGGAAAGATGCTGAGCGCTGCTTGCATTCATGGGCGGCCTCGGGATTTTCCTACGGTGAACTGATATCTCACGCCGGCGCGTCGGCCGCGGTCGAGGCGAGAGCGAGCAAGCTCAATTTGTCGAATGCCGCACTGGGCCGGTCGGCCACGATGCTGCCGCCGCGCATGCACACGATGCGGTCGGCCACGTCGAGCAGTTCTTCCAGATCGGCCGAGGTGACGCAGATGGCGATGCCGGTATCGGCGAGGTCGCGCACCAGCCGATGAATGGCCGCCTTCGCCTTGACGTCGACGCCACGGGTGAAGTCGTTGAGCAGCAGCACGCGCGGCCGCGATTCCAGCGCGCGGCCGAGCAGCACGCGCTGCTGGTTGCCACCGGACAGCCGCCCGACGATCTCGTGCAGCCCGGTCGCGCGCACGCCCACCTCGGCCAGCCTGGCCGACGCCACGCGATCGAGTATTCGTCGGCGAAGCCAGCTCAGCGCCGGCATGCGCGCCACTACCGCCGCGCCGATATTGGCGCTGGCGTCGCGCTCCAGCCAAAGCCCGCCCTTCTTGCGGTCGGGCGGCATCGAGACGACGCCGGCCGCGAATAGCGTTCGCCGGATGGCGGAAGGCAACCGCTTTTCCGTCTACCTCGGTGCTGCCGACGACCGGCACGATGCCGCCCAGCATCTGCATCGCCGTGGCCACGCCGGACCCTTCGAGCCCTGCCAATCCCACCACCTCGCCGGCGCGCAGCGACAGGTTCAACTCGGCAAGCCCCGGTGCGCCGCCGCGCACCGACAGCTTCACTGCGCCGCTCGCTGCCCGATCCGCCGGCCGCGGCCGTTCGTCGGCGAGTTCCCCGACCATCGCACGGGTAATGGTCGCGATGTCGGCGTCCGCGGTGCGCCAGCGTCCCTCGACGCGGCCGTCGCGCAGCACCGTGAGCCGATCGGTGATCGAAAAAACCTCGTCCAGGCGGTGAGAAACGAAGATCACCGCCGCCTCGCCCGCGACAATCGCGCGGATCGCCTCGAACAGACCTTGCGCCTCCGGCTGCGACAGCGCCGAGGTCGGCTCGTCCAGCACCAGCACCGTGCCGCCGGAACACAGCGCGCGGGCGATCTCGACGATCTGCCGGTGCGACAACTGCAGGTCGCCGACCCGCGCGCGCAGATCGACGGCGGCGGCAAGCCGGTGCATCGCCGCCTCGACCTTCTGCCGCCGCGCGCGCCGACCGACGAGGCGAAACGGCGCTTCCGGCAGGACGCTCGCGAAGATGTTCTCTTCCACCGTGCGGTCGGGGAACAGCATCAGCTCCTGATGCACCACCGCCAGTCCGGCCCGTCGAGCATCCGCGAGCGAGCCGAGCGGCACGTCGCGGCCGGCCACGCGCAGCCGCCCGCTGTCCGGGCGGAGCGCCCCGGACAGCACGCCGATCAGCGTGGACTTCCCGGCACCGTTGGCGCCGAGCAGCCCATGCACCTCGCCCGCAGCGACGGTCAGCGAAACGTCGTCGAGGGCACGGATCGCGCCGAAGCGTTTGGAGATACTCTCGGCTTCGAGCAGCACCGTGCCCGCGGCGTCGCTCATCCGCGGAAGCGCGCCTCGCGCACCAGGAACTGGTCGACGTTCTCCTTGGTGACGATCTCGTTGGCGAGGAAGTAGTTGCCGCCCGGCAGCACCAGCTTCGGTGCGCCAAGCACGACGCGCTGATAGCAATACATGATCGGCATGTAGCCTTGCAGGTACGGCTGCTGGCCGACCGTGCCGTCGATGAAGCCGTCGCGGATCAGCTCCAGCGTCTGGTAGAGCAGGTCGGTGCCGACGATCGGCAGCTTGTGGCCCTCGGATTTGCGCACCAGTCCCGCCGCCGCGGTGTCCGGCCCGCACAGCGGCATCATCGCCGCGAGGTCCGGGTGCGCGCGCAGGATGTCCTTCATGGTCCCGATTTCGCTGGCCATGTCGGCGGGGTTGGTGTTGTAGACGCCGACATACTGCAGGCCGCCGGACGTGGCGCCCTGCCTGGCGCCCTGGAGGCGCTGGTCCAGCGCCAGCGAGCCAGGGGCGCAGTTCGTCATCGCCACCTTGCCCTTGCCGCCGGCGAGCTTGGCGAGCATCTGCCCCTGCACCACGGCGGCGCCGACCAGGTCCTGGCCGAAATAGATTTCCCGGCCGCTGTTCGGCGCGTCGTTGTTGGAGGTGATCACCAGCACGCCGGCCGCCATCGCCTTCCTGATCGGCGCAGTCCAGGCGTCCGGCTCGAACGAGATCACCACGATCGCCTCGTAGCCGCTGTTCACCAGTTGCTGGAACTGCGCGATCTGGTTGACCGTGTTGCCGTCCGGTACGCCGGTCCACAGGACGTCGATGCCGAGCTGCGCGCCCGCATCCTCGACGCCGGCCTTGGTGGGCGCGAAATACGGGTTCGAGGTGCCGGCGCAGGACACTGCGATCTTGATCGGCTTCTTGTAGAAGCTGCCGACCCATTGCTTCCACGCCGGCATGCTTTGCGCGACCGCGGACCCGGCGCTCATTGTGGCGGCGCCGGCCGCGCCGGCGAGCGCCATCAGCTTGCCGAACCCGCGGCGATCGAAGCCGGTTGCACCCTTGTCGTCGTTCATGGTGTTTCTCCCTGTGTTACGTTGCATCAGATCGGCCCGGGCCGACGCGCCGCTACTCGGTCGTGGCGCGCGCGTTGCCCTTGGTCAGCCACGTCAGCGTCATCGCGGCGATCAGTACCAGCCCCGAGACGCCCTGCGTCCAGTTCGGCGAGATGCCCCACAGCACGATCAGGTTCTGGAAGATGCCGATGACGCACAGGCCCAGCAGCACGCCGACGATGGAGCCGCGGCCCCCGGTCAGCTTGACGCCGCCGATGATCGTCGCCGCCAGCACGCTTAATTCGTAGCCGGTCCCGGCGGTGGGGCCGGCGGTGTCGAGGTAGGCGACCGAGCAGACGCCCGAGAGCCCCGCGACCAGCCCGGAAAACGCCAGCAGCAGCACCCGCGTGCGCTCGACATGGAAGCCGACCAGATGCGCGGCCAGCGGATTGCTGCCGATCGCCAGCAGCCGGAAGCCGGAGGATGTCCAGCGCAGCACGATCTCGGCAATCAGTGCCACGATCAGCAGCAGGATGGTGATGTACGAAACCTGCGCGA
Source organism: uncultured Solirubrobacterales bacterium (assembly GCA_963697635.1). Classification (GTDB taxonomy): domain Bacteria; phylum Pseudomonadota; class Alphaproteobacteria; order Acetobacterales; family Acetobacteraceae; genus CAJCJG01. Next base: position 179,330 of record CAVOOS010000032.1, read on the forward strand.
TGCCGCCCTGGCCGAACCAGTCGAAGAACAGCGCATTCTGCGGCAGCCCGCCGACCGGCGAGCCGTTCGCCAATGCCAGCGCGAGCGCGCGATAGACGCCGAGCGTCGCCAGCGTCACCACGACGACCGGAACCTTGATGACCTGCGCGACCAGGCCGTTGACGACGCCGCAGGCAAGCCCGGCCAGCAATCCTGCGGCGACCGCCGCCGCCAGCGGATCGCCGGCCTTGAGCACGAGCGCGGTGACGACAGCGCTGAGGCCGAACACCGACCCCACCGAGATGTCGATCTCGCCGGCCATCAGCGCGAGCCCGACGCCGATCGACAGGAAGCCCAGGAAGGTGATGTTCTGCAGGATGCCGGTGAGATTGGCGACGGTGAGGAAATACGGGCTGCTCGCGGCGCCGGCGATGAAGAACAGCACCACGGCCAGCAGAATGCCGAATTCGTCGAACCCGAAGGCGTGGCGCAGGCTGCGCCTGGGCCGCAGCGTCGGAACGGCGTCGGCGTCCAGGGTCATGCGGCGCGGCACGGTCTGGCATGGGCCTGCATTGCGGCGGCGGTCAGCGTGCAGCCGGCGCCCGGCATCTGCGGGCGGACATAATGCCCGTCCTCGACCCGGATCGGCTCGGCGAAGCAGTCCTTGATCCAGGGGATGTATTCCAGCATCGACGTCGCCGGATGCCAGTACGACAGATGCACGTGCACCTGTCCCATGTCGCCGACATGGGCCGCGACCGGCAGCCGGTGGGCGTGGGCGAGGTGCGCGACCTGGATGTATTCGGTGATCCCGGCAAGCCGGGTGACATCAGGCTGCACATAGTGCACCGCGCCGGCGGCGATGAACGCGGCGAAGGCATCGGCGGTGTAGAGCTGTTCGCCGAGCGCCACGGGGATCGGCGTCGACCGTGCCAGTGCCGCGTGCGAGGCGATGTCGTCGTACCACATCGGTTCCTCGAACCAGAACAGGTCGAGCGCCGCGGCGCGCGCGCAGAACCGCTGGCAGGTCGGCAGGTCCCACTTGCCGTTGGCATCGACCGCGATGGTCACGCTCGGCCCCACCGCGCGCCGCACCGCCTCGATCCGCGCGATGTCCTGCATCGGATCGGCATGGCCGACCTTGAGCTTCAGACGACGGAAGCCGTCATGCTCGATGGCGTGCCGGCTCTTGTCCACCAGCGCTTCCTTGGCAATCGACAGCCAGCCGATATCGGTGTTGTAGGCCTCCAGGCGCGGCTTCGTCGCGCCGCCGAGCAACTGCCACAGCGGCACGTCCGCGAGCTTCGCGCGCAAGTCCCACAGCGCGATATCGACGGCGGCCAGCGCGATCTGGGTGATGCCGGCGCGGCCCACCCATTGCAGTGCCGGATGGCGCGCCAGTTTCAGCCACAGCCGATCGCCGTCCCGGGCATCCTCGCCGAGCAGCAGCGGCGCGTAGCTGTCGGCGATGCAGGCGGTGACGAGGCGGTCGGACGGCAGATGCGCGTGCGTGCCGGTGAAGCCGAAACCTTCGAGCCCGGTCTCGGTGACGATCCTGGTCCCCACCACGCCCCAATGGGTGATCGTGTGGGTGCTGTCGGAGATCGAGTCGGTGTTGAGCGGCACATGCAGGATGAAAGGCTCGACCGACCGGATCCGCATGTTCGTTTCCCCGTGCATCAGACGCCGCTGGCCGGACCACGCGAGCTGTGGAGCGGCCAGGCCCAGTGGTCCAACCAATTGACTCGTAGGTAGGCGCCGTGGTGCTGTCAACTCTCCCGTCGCCCGCGCGCCGGTGGTTTGCCCAACGTCGTGAAGCGCGATGCCGCCATCCGAGTCCCCCCGCCCGCCACGCGCGCTGCGCCTTCCGCAGGTCGAGCCGACGCGGCTCTATCGACAGATCGCGGCCCTGATCGGCGAGCGGATCGACGACGGGCTGTTCCCGGTCGGCACCCTGTTGCCGGCGGAGCGCAACCTGGCGCAGCAACTCGGCGTCAGTCGGACATCGGTACGGGAGGCGCTGATCGCGCTCGAAGTGAGCGGCAAGGTCTCCATCCGCGTCGGTCACGGCGTGCAAATCCTGCAGGCGACGCCCCAGCGGGGCCGCGCCGATGCCGGCCCGGATGCGGGTGACCCCGGCATCGGCCCGATCGAACTCATGGAAGCGCGCCGCCATGTCGAGCTGATGACGGCGGCACTCGCCGCGGCGAAGCGGCAGCCGGACGATCTCGATCGGCTGCAAGAAGCGATCCGGGTGCAGGCCGCCGCGCGGTCGACGCGCGCGCCAGCCTATCGCGACGGCGACCGGGCGTTTCACGTCGAAATCGCCAAGGCCGGCGGCAACGCGGCATTCGCCCTGATCATCGCCGATCTCTGGGACCATTGCTGCAAGCCGATCTTCGAAAAGTTCGAGGAACTGCTGATCGGCCCCGACCGGCCGGAACAGACGATTGCCGAACATCGCCGCATCCTGGCCGCGATCGTCGCAGGCGACAGGATTGCCGCGCGCAAGGCGATGAAGTCGCACCTCGATGCCGTGTTGCGCGCGTTCTCGCGCGGCCTCAGCACGAAGTGACGAAACTGGCGCCAGATGCGACCGTACGGCGGTTGAGTTGGGGGGTAGGTAACCGCTGCGGACGAGCCGAAGTGGTCCTTTGCGCCCAGTCCCGGATTGGCAGGTTTCGGGCGTTGGACCGAGCGAACTGCAGGCTGAGACCGAGGCGTTGGACGGCCCGTTCCGGCCCTCTCCCGTCTCGCGCCAAAGATCGTGGTACCTCTTCTTTGGACCAACTGCCTGCGCCGTCACGGCGGTAGTTTTAGGCGCAGAGCGCTCGATTGCACCAATCCACCTTCCGTCGCAGACGTTCACTTGCGGGAGCAGTTCACAGACGTTGTCGACCAGCACTGGAACCTAGCCCGGAGATAGGCCCGGATACGCGCGCCCCGTCCCGGGTCGCACTGAAAACGCCCGGTCTCAAGATCAGCAATTTCGTCGGTCAGGTCGGCCCGTACCTCCGCCGGCAGGGTGAGCACATCGAGACGCTTGCGATGAAGATAGACCAATCGCGCACGCAGTTCATCGTCCGAGAGGTCGTCGAACGATGGCGCGCGGCGAGGCTCCAGGCGTTCCAGCCGCGAGCGCAATGTCACGGGGCGGCCCCCATCCCCAGGAAGGCGCCTCTGAGATGCACCTGCAAATCCGACAACGCACGCCCCACCGCTTCCGTTTGGTTGCGAGCCGCCCGTGGAATGGGCAGGTCCTGAGGGGGGAATCGTCTCCTTCTCGGAGATCAGGAACCCGTGGGCTGCGATGCAGAGACTTGCGTGGCGGTGAAAGCCTCGCCATCCGCGGCCTTCGTAGTGGCCGAGCCCGACTTCCTGCTTGAGTTCGAGATAGTCGCGTTCGATCCGCCAGCGCCCCGCGGACTTGATCCGCGGGTTGGTCAGATCGACCGTGCGCTCGAACGCGATGTCGGCTGGCAATGTGCAAAGCCAGTAGTGATCGGGTTCGGTTTCGCCCTCGGGCCATTCGATCAGCAGCCATTCTTCCGCCGCCGGCTCGCTGCGCGTCGCGTCGCCGTGCGCCGGACGTACCCGCAAGCGGGCAAACCGCGAGCTCAGTGCGGTGTTGCTGCCCTCCCGCCAAGCGATCTCTTGCCAATCGTCCGGGGCAAGCTCCATCGCCAGCGCCTTGACCGAGACTGGGCGATGCGTCGCGTCGCGGCGCAATCGCTTGGCCGGCCGGCCGCGGCCCGAACTGGCCGCCGGCGGCAAGGGTGCCTCCCCCGGGCACCAGACCGCCGTGCCGGGCAGGATGCCGACCGCGTAAGGCAGCCCGAGTTCGGTGATCCCGGCCCCGGAACTTACTGTCGTTGCCATAGGCCGGATCGGCCAGCGCCACGGCCGGCGGCACGCCATTCGCCAAGGCCTGGCGCATCTGCCGCAGGGCAATTTCGGGCTTGGTCTGGAAGCCAAGCTCGGCAGGCACGCCGGCGACCGCCCAGCGAACCGGATCGTCGGCCCAGTCCTTCGCCAAATACAGCCGCCAGGCGACCGGCAGGCTGGCCTGATGGGTCGCCGCCGACAGGCTGACCGCCACTTGGCAGTTGTCCTGCTTCCCCAACTGGCCGCAATATTGTCGCGTCACGCCAACCGATATGACCTGAAACCTTTCGATGCGTTCCAGAGGGTTCGACGCCCTCCCGGCAAAGGCGCAGCCCGCCAGCCGGAAGCGAGCCTTGCATGGGCGGCGGCGACGCCGCTCGTGAAGCGTAGGCAGCAGATACCGAAGCCCGGGGTTGAGCCCCGATATCATGTCCATGCTGGAGCCTTCGGCGTGTTGGTCCGGGGGCAGCATCGGCGGGACCGCCATGGCGAGGTCCGGCCGGTCCGGCCGGGGTCTGAGAGCCATAAGGGACCGGGAACGCGCGCGCGGGACGTCGTAGCGCCTTCACAGTACCCGCGAAGTTGGGGAACCGCGCTCGCCGGGGCCCGGCGGAGGGAAGGCATCCTACGGATATCAACTGGTTACCGCCGTTTGACACTCGATTCGAGTCGGACTCTAAGCGAAGCGCCATGCACCGACGCCACAGCAACAACGCGGATCTGTTCAGAATTGTCCAATTGCGCACTGCCGAATTGCCTGGTGGCACTCGTCGGCGGATGGCGCTTCGCTGATCCGCCCTACCGGATCACGACATCACCGTCCCCGCCCGATCCGCCGCAGGCGCCCGGCCCAACGGGTGCAGCACATTGTCGTGCGGCGTCATCCAGAACCGGCGGGCGACGTCCCAATACCCGTCGTACACCAGCCCCCCGTTCGCCGCGACGAACTGCTCGCGGAAGCGGCGGTAGACGCGGGGGATGCGCCACCACGCCATGTCCGGCCACGCGTGATGCACCAGATGCAGATTGTTGTTCAAAAATAACAAACCGAACACCGGCGCGTTCTCGACGATGGCGATGCGTTCGCGCACGCCCTCCGCCGCGCGGTGCTCGGCGAACGAGCGCACCAGCATCAGCGAGGCCGCCGGGTAGACGACGAAGGCGACGTACGCCAGCGGGTTCATGCCGCACACGCCCCACACCCACACCAGCACGCCCGCCGCCGCGAGCAAATGCGGCCCCCACACGCGGCGCGTGCCCGGGATGCCGGCGGCGAGCGCCCGCCACTGGAAATACAGGAAGCGGCCGATGATCCAGGCCGGCCCCACCAGCAGCCGGCCGAAGAACGTGTTCTGCGCCATGAACAGCAACCGCCCCGGCCCGCTGAGCAGGCTCCATTGCTCGGGCAGCCAGTAGCGGCTTTCCGGGTCGTCGAGCGGGTCGGTCAGCCGCGCGTCGTCGTGGTGGCGCAGGTGCGACACCCGGTAGATGTGGTACGGCATCCACAGCGACAATGGAACAAAACCGAGCGCGTCGTTGACGGCGCGGATGCGCGTCGGGTGGCCGTGCAGCACCTCGTGCTGCAGCGAGCTGTGCCATGCCACCAGCCAGGCGAGGCTCGGGAAGGTGATCCACCACGGCAGCGCGTCGCTGCAAAAAGTCAGCGCCAGCCAGCCGCCGTAGATCGTGGCGCTCAGCGCCCAGGTTGGCCATTCCGCGCCCGGAACAACGTCCCGGTCCTGCATCTCGATCCCCGAGGGGGCCACCCGTACGCGCACGCTTTTCCTTTTGTTGTCTGTTCGTTGGGAACCCGGACACATTAGCGCCGCGCCGCCGCGCCGCGCAAGGGCCATTCCGCAAGCAATGGCGGCTTCCTGGTCTTGGCGTGTTCTGGGCGGATACTCGGGCGCTGCTCGACACCGGAGTAGTGCGGCGCGACCCTCCGCCCACCGCTTCCCCACAAGGGGGGAGGGCTCTTTGCGCCTCCGCTACGCCATCGCCATCGCCGCGCGCACCGCCTCGGCGGGAAGGCTGATGGCGCCGAGCGCCAGCACGGAAAAGCAGGTGCGCTCGGCGCGGCCCGCGATCGGCGTCGACCAGGCGAAGGCGCGCGTGGTCCAGGGGTGGCCGTCAAGCGCGAATACATGGACGACGCCGTCCCAGCCCTCGCGCACCGGCACCGTCCCGGCGGGCGTGGCCCGGCAGCCGTGTAGGTCCTCGGTGACCTGGCGCAGGCTGATGCCGGCTGCCCCGACCATCGAAACCGGCACGCAGCGCTCGCAGCTCGCTGGCTCGGCCATTGCTCTGCTCCTCCGATGTGCCCGCCCGGCTGGCGGTGCGTTCGGAAGCCCTATGCAAGGCCGTCGCTGGTTTCCGGGCGCCCGCGGCTCAGGGCTCGGGCCGCACCCGCACCGAGGCGCGCGCCGCATGGCCCTCGGCGTCGAGCACGGTCAGCCGGTAGAAACCGGCGGCGGGCGGCGTCCACGCGGTTTCGCGGCGCGCGGGGTCGCCGGGCAGCGGCGCGCCGTCGACAAGAAAGACCAGTGGGCGACGGCCGCCCATCGCGCGCAGCACAACCGGGCCGTCGCCGCTCAGCACCGCGTCCGGCGGCGGAAACAGCAGGCGCAGCGCGTCCGCCGGCACCGACGTCGCCTCGCGGCGCGTGGCCGGCGGGGTGGGGCGCGGCGCCGGCGGCAACAGGTCGAACAATCTGCGACAGCACCGGCACGGCGAGGCTGCGGCCGGTGGCGCCGGGCAGCGGCGTGCCGTCCGGCCGGCCGATCCAGACGGCGGCGACGTGGTGCGCGTCGAACCCGAACGCCCAGGCGTCGCGACCGCCCCAGCTCGTGCCGGTCTTCCAGGCGACGCCGGGCCGCAGCGTGTCCGGGAACGGCTGCGTCAGCACGCGCCGCGACCGCCGCCGCCGCGCGCGGATCGAGGAACGGTTTTTCGGGCTGCCGGTCCTGCTCGCGCAGCACCAGGGGAGACGCGCTGCCGTCGGTGGCGAGCGCGGCGTACAAGCCCGCGGCCTGCCGCAGCGTGATGCCGGCGCCGCCCAGCGCCAGCGGCAGCGACGGGTCGGCGCCGGCGGGCAGCCGCAGCTTCGCGCCCGCCGGCCTTCAGGCGTCGCCGCGAACCGCATCGGGCCGACGCGATCGAGCAGCGCCACCGCCGGCAGGTTCAGCGAGCGCCGCAACGCCTCGGCCGCCGTCACCTCGCCGGCAAAGCCGCGATCGAAATCCTCGGGCGCGTAGCGGCCGAAACGGCGCGGCGTGTCGTCGAGCACGGTCTCCGGCCCGGCCAGCCCGTCCTCGAACGCCAGCGCGTAGATGAACGGTTTCAGCGCCGACCCTGGCGAGCGCACTGCGCGCGTCAGGTCCAGAAATCCGCCGCCGGACGCGATCGCCCGGATTTCGCGCGACTCGGCATCGGCGACCAGCAGCGCCAGCGAGGCGCGCTCGGGCAGGTCGGCCAACTGCTCAGCCGCAAGCCGCTCCACCGCCTCCTGCAACGGCAGGTCGAGCGTGGTGGTGACGCGCGCCGGCCCCGCGAACGCCGCCACCGCCTGCGGCGCGTGCCGCGGGAATTCTCCCGGCGCGTCGGCACGTCGGGCGGATCGGCGATGCCGTGCGCCAGCAGGATGCGATCGCGCAGCACGCGCGCCGCGTCCGGGTGGCGATCCGGTCGCAGCGCCTCCGGCCGGCGCGGGATTGCCACCAGCAGCGCCGCCTGCGCCGGCTCCAGCATGCGGGGCGAGGCGCCGAACCACGCCATCGATCCAGCGCGCACGCCCTCCAGGTTGCCGCCATACGGCGCCAGCGTGAGCCAGATGCCCAGGATTTCCCGCTTGGAGAAATGCGCACTCCAGTTGCAGTGCGCGCGCGATCTCAGATCAGTTTCGACCGAACGGTTCGCGGCCGCGGCTCCAGCAGCCGCGCCGCCTGCATGGTTAGCGTGGAGCCGCCGGACACGATGCGGCCGGCGCGCAGGTCCTGCAGCGAGCGCGCGGAGCAGCGCGATCGGGTTGACGCCCGGGTGGTGCCAGAAATGCCGGTCCTCGGTCGCGACCAGAAGCGTCCAGCAATGCGGGCGAAACCTCGTCGGCGGTGGTGCGAAGAACGCCAGACGCCGCCGGGCGCCGGCAGCAGCGCGACGGTGCGGCCCTGCCGGTCCAGGATCTCCGTCCCGAGCGCCCGCAACCGCGACAACTCAGGCGGAAAAGCGCGGTCGAGCGCCATCGCCGCGAGCGCCAGCAGCAGCGGCGCCGCGGCCAGCCACCGCCAGCAAAGCCGAAAACTCCCAGCGGCCCCCGGCATCGTCACCCCGCGCCCGGAATGGTGCAGCAACGCGCTCGCAGCGTTCGAGAGAAGGAGGTATAATGCAGCATGGACTCGGATACGCTCAAGCTGATCGCGGTGGTGCTGGCGGGGGGCTGGGTGGTGAGCGCGCTGCTGGCGCTCACCGGCGGCATGCGCGCGGGCGCCTATCTCAACGCCCTGGTCGCCGCCCTGGTCGGCTCCGCCACGTTGCCGACGCTGGGCGCCGCGTTCATCGATCGGGAGCAATATGTCCGCCAATACGGCCTGGCGGCGACCGAGCAGCTGCCGCTCGCGATCTCCGTGCTCTGCCTGAGCCTGGTCGGGGTCTGCCTGTCGCTGGCGGCGTTCTGGCGCGGGCTCGGGCCGTTCGCGATCGGCTGGTTCGCCAACGCCCCGGTGGTGGCGTTCGCGGCCTACCTGGCGTTCTGGTTCCGCCAATACTGAGTGCGCCGGCCCGGTCCGCCGCCGGGTCGCGTCGGCGCGCAACCGCCGCTATCCTGCCGCCCCCGCAACAGAGCGAGGATGGAGGGAAAATCCCGATGGCCATGCCGACACTCACCGTCCGCCCGCCGACATGGCTGGCGGAGTTCCAGGCCTTCATCATGCGCGGCAACGTGGTCGACCTTGCCGTCGGCATCATCATCGGCGCCGCGTTCACCGGCATCGTCAACAGCCTGGTGAAGGATCTGTTCACGCCGCTGATCGGGCTGCTGGTCGGCGGCATCGACTTCTCCAACATCTTCATCACGCTCAAGGGCCCGTCGCAGCCGACGCTGGACGCCGCGAAGGCCGCCGGCGCGGTGACGCTGAACGTCGGGCTGTTCCTGAACGCGGTGATCCAGTTCGCGATCGTCGCGTTCGCGGTGTTCTGGCTGGTGCGGGCGCTGAGCGTGCTCTACCGCAAGAAGGAGCCGCCGCCGGCCCCGCCCGCCCCGCCGCCGCGCGAGGAGGTGCTGCTGGAGGAGATCCGCGACCTGCTGGCGAAGCGCCCGGCCTAGCGCGCCACGCGGGGCTGGACAGCGGCGGCGCGGGTGACGTACCGGCGGGGGGACCGCCATGACCGACCAAGGTCCCGCCACGCCCTTCGGTGCCCCCGCCGACCCGCCGCTGCTGACGCGGCAGATGCTGCTCGACGGCGGCCTGGCCGAGATCATCGCGCGCCGCACCCCCGACGTCCGCGTGCTGACCGACGCCGAACGCCGCGCCTCGCTGCACGCCACACTTGCCGAGCGCGCCGAGCACGGCGACGGCGTCTGGCTGTTCGCCTATGGCTCGCTGCTGTGGAACCCGACCGTCGACGTGGTCGAGCGGCGGGTCGCGCAGGTGCGCGGCTGGCACCGCGCGTTCTGCCTCGGCACCAAGGCGGGGCGCGGCTCGCATGACAATCCCGGGCTGCTGCTCGGCCTGCGCGCCGGCGGCGTCTGCGAGGGCGCCGCGCTGCGGGTGGCGGAGGCCGGGCTGGAGCACGAGCTCGACGTGCTGTGGCGCCGCGAGATGGTGACCGCCGGCTACGTGCCGCGCTGGCTCGAGGTGAGCGACCCCGGCGGCGCACCGTTCGGCCACGCTTTGGCGTTCACGATCGGCCCGGAGTGCCACGGCTACGAGGGCGACCTCAGCGAGCCCGACATGGTGCGAAGGCTCGCGACCGCCGCCGGCGAGCTGGGCAGTTCGGCGGAATATCTTTTTCGGACCTGGCACGGGCTGCGCAACCTCGGCATCGAGGACCCGCTGATCGAGCGGCTGGTGACGCAGGTGCAGGCCGTGGTCGGGGAGGGGGAGTGAGCCGGCGGGGGAGGCGGTCAAGGGCTGGGGGGCGAGCGTCGCTGGGACGGCCGGCCCCTGGGAGGGCGGGAACAACCCGCCGACGCAGGCCGCACGCGGCACCGTCGATGTCGCCTCCACGGTTACGGCTTGCCGCTGCGGTGGTTCATCGCCCTACCGTCGATATCCCGGCTCAGCCCCCGGCAAAAAACCCGGTATCGAACGGCACCGTCACGCTTCCCCCGCCCACGTCCGAAATCGTCAGCTTCCCGTCACCGACGGCAATGTCGGCAACCTCGGTCCAGCCGGGCGGGGCCGGAATGGCGCCGAAAGCGTAGCGCACCACGGTTTCCCCGGCCGGGTCCAACGCGACCGCCGTACGGTAGCCGGCGGCGGACAACTCGTTGGCGGCAATCGCGGCGCGGTGGCCGTCGGCGAAATGCGCGCAGGTTTCCTCGAGGCCGAGCACCGCCGTGTGGCGCGACAGCCACGGCGCATAGCTCCGCCCGCCGTTGCTGAACCACAGCGAGGTCTGGCACAGCACGCGCGCGTCCTTGACGGCAAAGAACAGAAAACCGTCGGCAGCGGCAAGCGCCGCCGACCAGCCGAGTTTTGCATCTGTCGGGTCGAACAACGAAACAAAATCCTCGTGCCCCTCGGCGAACGGATAGCTGCGCGCGTCAACCGTGCGTCCGTCCGCGAGCTTGACGGACGAAAGATCGGAAAATCGTTGCGGGTGGGCCAGGATCGAGCGGCCGCGCGCCGGGTCCGGTTCCTGGGGCGTGGTCGGCGTGGCGCCGAAATCCTTTTTCGAAAATGACAGGCGGGCGCGGCCGGGCGCGCGGATCATCACGTGATGGCCGATCGGCAGAGCGCCGCTGCCGCCCGTGAAGGTGTGCCGCTGGTAGACCACCGGATGCCCTGGCCGCAGCACGATGCGCTTGCGCAAGCTGGCGCCGAGCACGGTGTGGTCGAGGTCGAACTCGACGGTCAGCGCGCCGTCCGGCGCGGCCGCCGAGGCATGGTGGGTCCATAGCCCGTTGGCGGGCCAGCCGTGGCTGGGCGCGGGCTCGACGTCGGAGACCACGAACGGCGCGCAGAAAAAGTCGCCGGCGAGGTGGCGCAGATGCGGCGGCGTATCGTCCGGGATGTCGGCGGGGGTGTCGATCCACGGCGCGCGGTGGAACGGGCGGATGGTTTGGCCGGCCCAGGTGATGGCGATGTCGTCGAACATGCCGGCGACCGGCTGGAACGCCAGCGACAGGCCGGCAACGGACAGCTGTTCCATTTTGATCCTCCCCGAGCGGCAGCGTCGCCGCACCCGGAGTTCACACCGTCGCCGCAGGCTCCACAAGCAGCAGGTTCCGCACCCGCGCGGCGTCCCGCACCGCGCGGTCGACCCACGGGCCGGCGGCGGCGATGGCGGGGGCGAGGGCGAACGCCGGCGCCAGGTCGATGCCGGACGCGCGCACGGCCGGATCGGCCTCCAGCACTTCGCGCAACGGGATGGAGCTGCGCCGCACCTCGCCGGCGGCGTGCTCCACAAGGGTGTGCGCGGCCTCGCGGCCGAGGCTGGCGGCAAGACGCGCGGCGGCCGCGTCGGCGAACAGCAGGCCGTGCGTGGCGTCGAGATTGCGCAGCATGCGGGCGGCGTCCACCTCCAGCCCCTCGGCGAGCGCCCTCGCCTCGCGCAGCGCGCCGGAAGCGAGGCCGAACAGCGTGGGCAGCGCGTGCCATTCGGCGTGCCACAATCCGGCGGGACGCTCGTGCGCCGCCGCCATCGCCGTCAGCAGCGTCGCGCCGTGGCCCGGCGCCGCCCCGTGCGCCGCCAGGATCACCGTGCAGGAGACCGGATTGCGCTTGTGCGGCATCGCCGAGGAGCCGCCGCGTCCCGGGACATACGGCTCCGCCGCTTCGCCCACTTCGGTAGAGGCAAGGAAGGAAATGTCGGTGGCGAACTTGGCAAGCGTGCCGATCAGTTGCGCGAGCCAGCATCCGGTTTCGGCGATCCGCGCGCGCCGCGCGTGCCAGGCGATCGGCGGCGCGCCGAGCCCGAGTTCGCGGGAAAAGCGCTCCAGCACCGCCGGCCCGTGCGCGCCGAGTGCAGCAAGCGTGCCGACCGGCCCGGCGAGCGAGGCGACCAGCGCCCGCGCCCGCACCTCCGGCAGCCGCTCCGCCGCCTCGGCGACGCCGGCGAGCCAGACGGCGACCTTGTAGCCGAACGTGAGCGGCGCTGCCTGCTGGCCGTAAGTGCGGCCGACGCAGGGCGTTTGCCGATGCCTTTCGGCGAGTGCGGAGAGTCCGCCGAGGATCGCGGCCAGTTCGGCGGCAACGAGAGAAAAAGCGTCGCGCATCTGCAGCACGAGCGCGGTGTCCAGGATGTCCTGCGTGGTCGCGCCCTTGTGGAAGCTGCGTTCCATGTCCGGCGGCAGCCGCGATTGCACCGCCTTGACGAACGGAATAGTGGGCACGCCGGCCAGCGCCGTCTGCCGGCCGAGCGCGGCGGCGTTCAGGCTCTCCGGGGCGATCGCCGCGATCGCCTCGGCCAGCCCGGGCGGCGCCAGCCCGGATGCGGCCTCCGCCCGCGCCAACGCCGCCTCCGCAGCCAGCATCGCGCGCAGGCGGGCGGTGTCGGAAAAACACGCGCGCATCGCATCGGTCGCCAGCAGCGGGCCGGTCAGCTCGGAATCGAGGGCGGAGAACGTCATCCGCCAAGTCTAGCACGGCTGGCACGCGCCTTGCTGCTTGACAGCAAACCGAGGGGCCGGCCGATGGGCGCAACCGAAGCCATGGTGCGGGCGCAGAACGCGGCAACGGCCCGGATCCCGATCACCGACGTCCGCGCCGCCGAATTGCCGGTCGAATTGGACCAACTCGCCGCGGCCGCCGAAGCGGTGCGCCATCTGCTGCAATTCGACGCCAAGTCCGCCGATTTCGTGCGCACGCTGCATGCGCTCGCCTGGAGCGAGTGAGCATGGACGGCGACCCGGCGCTGCTGAGCCTGACCGACTTGGCCGCCGCGATCGCCGCTCGCCGCGTCACCTCCCGCGCCGCCGCCGAGGCGTATCTGTCGCGCATTGAGGCGTTGGACGGGCGGCTCGCGAGTTACATCGCGGTCGACCGGGAAGGCGCGTTGCGCGCAGCCGACGCGGCCGACGCGGCGGTGGCGCGCGGCGACCGGCTCGGCCCGTTGCACGGCGTCCCGCTCGCGCACAAGGACATGTATTATCGCGTCGACGACGTCAGCACCTGCGGGTCGCGCGTGCGTGCGGATTTCCGCCCGGGCACCACCGCGACCGTGTTGCAGCGGCTCGACGCGGCCGGGGCGATCACGCTGGGCCGGCTTGCCATGGTCGAGTTCGCCATGGGGCCGCACGGCTACAACGAGAACCTCCGGCAATGCCGCAATCCGTGGCAACTCGACCACGTGCCGTGCGGCTCCTCCAGCGGCTCGGGGGTAGCAGTGGCGGCGCGGCTGGCGGCGGGCTCGCTCGGCTCGGACACCGGCGGCTCGGTGCGCTGCCCGGCCTCGGCCAACGGCGTGGTCGGGCTGCTGCCGACATGGTCGCGGGTCAGCCGGCACGGCGTGATGCCGATGTCGCCGTCGCTCGATGCGGTCGGGCCGCTGGCCCGTACCGCCGCCGACTGCGCGCGCCTGCTGAACGTGATCGCCGGCCCGGACCCGCGCGACGCGACCTGCGCCGCCCAGGCGGTGCCGGACTACGAGGCAGGACTGTCGCGACCGCTCGCCGGCGTGCGCATCGGCATCCCGGAGACCTATTTCGGCGAGGGCGTGGCGGCTGACGTCGCCGATCGCGTCGCCGCCGCGACCGAGGTGCTGCGCGGGCTCGGCGCGGTCGCGGCAAATGTGCCGATCCCCGATGCGGTACAGATGGCAGCCGACCTGCATCCGCTGGTGATGAAGGCGGAGGGTGCCGCCAACCATCACCGCTGGATGCGCGACGTGCCGGAACAATACTCGCGCGAAGTGCGGCAGCGGTTGCAGGCCGGCTACTTCATCCCGGCCGCCGACTACGTGCAGGCACTGAAACTGCGTGGGCTCCTGCTGCGCGCTTTCGCCGACGCGGTGTTCGCGCGGGCCGACGTGCTGATCACGCCGGTGTTGCCGCGGGCAGCCCCTACAATTGCGGAGACCACGACAGCCGATGGCCCCGCCTATCTCGCGATGGTGGTCTCGCTGACCCGCAACACCAAGCCGATCAATTTCTTTGGCCTGCCGGCAATCAGCGTGCCTTGCGGCTTCACCGATGCCGGGCTGCCGACCTCGTTCCAGCTGATCGGCCGGCCGTTCGCCGAGGCGCTGCTGCTGCGGCTGGCGCATCAGTACCAGTCGCGCACCGACTGGCACGCGCGCGTGCCGCCGGGCGTCTAGCCGCGGCCTCACCTGACGACCGCCGCCAATCCTGTTCCCAAGCCTGCCGCCGCATGTTAGCGTTGCCCCGGCTGGCGAAAGAAACAAGTGCCGCGCTGGCGGTCGCGTCCAAACGGATGCGGCGCCGGCGCTGCAAACAAGGAAACTAGGGATGGAAAACAACGTTCGTGGCCCGACGGCCACTCGCCGTGACTTCATCAAGACGACGACCATGCTCGCGACCGCGCTGGCGTTGCCGGCCGGCTTCCTCAACGTGGAAAAGGCGATCGCGGCCGGGACGCTCAAGGACGTGCCGCGCAACCGCACGCTGGTCTGCGTGCGCGGCGGCACCGAGGGCAAGTTCACCGACGACCAGTTGTGGTCGCCGTACGTGATCGGCTCCAACCCGCAGCTCGGCGGCAACATCATCTTCGAGCCGCTCGCGTTCTACAGCGCATTCGCCGACAAGGAGATCATGTGGCTCGCCGAGAGCTACAAGTACAGCGACGACTACAAGGAACTGACGGTCAAGACCCGCAGCGGCATCACCTGGAGCGACGGCAAGCCGTTCTCCGCCGAGGACGTCGCCTATTCGCTGAACACGCTGAACAAGTACGGCGCGAAGGTGAAGTGGGGCAAGGACGTGCAGGAGGTGCTGGAGTCGGCGAGCGTCGTCGACCCGAACACGACGCTGATCAAGTTCAAGGTGCCCTCGCCGCGCTTCTTCCGCCACATGCTGTCGTACAAGTACGACATCGGCCTGCACATCGTCCCCAAGCACATCTTCGAGGGCAAGGACTGGCAGAAGTTCGCCGACCTCGATCTACGACAAGGACTGGCCGGTCACCACCGGCCCGTGGCGGTGGTGAACGCCGCGCCGACGCAGCAGCGTGTTCGACCGGCGGGACAGCTGGTGGGGCGTCAAGGCCGGCGTCGGCAAGCTGCCGGAAGTCGAGCGCATCGTGCTGCTGCCGGACACCGGCGAGCAGCAACTGGCGCAGGGCCTGATCTCCAACGCCGTCGATTTCTCGACCGGGTTGCAGGTCAACACCTTCAAGACCGTGTTCGACGGCAACAAGAACATCATCACCTACACCGGCCGCGAACTGCCGTACGGCAACGTCGACTGGTGGCCGACCTCGCTCTACCTCAACTGCGAGCGGGCGCCGTTCAACGATGCGAATTTCCGCTGGGCGGTCAGCTACCTGATCGACCGGCAGACGCTGATCGACGTGGGCTGGGGCGGCTCGTCGTCGCTGTCGCCGCTGCCGATGCCGGACGGCTCGGTCTACAAGGGCCTGCAACCGTATTTCGACTACGCCAAGCCGCTGCTGGCGAAATACCCGACCAACGAGTTCAATCCGGACACCGGCCACAAGATGCTGGCCAAGCTCGGGTGGAAGAAAGACGACAAGGGGATGTACCTCGACGCGAGCGGCAAGCCGTTCACGCTGGAGATCATCAGCTTCTTCGACTTCCCATCGGTCGGCCCGGTGCTGGTGGAGTTGCTGCGCGGCAGGGCATGAACGCGACCTACGGCCAGCCGCCCGACATGTTCGACCGCTACTTCGCCGGCAACTTCAATGCGCGTGATCTTCGGCCACGGCGGCAGCGTCAGCGATCCGTATGCGACGCTGCGGCTGTACCAGTCGTCGTCGGAGGCCATTCCCGGCGGCCATCTGGTCAACCTGTCGCGCTGGAAGAACGCCGATTACGACAAGATCGTCGATCAGGTGGCGATGACGCCGCCGGGCGACAGCGCCAAAATGAAGGAGCTGTTCCTGCAGGCGATGGAGATCTGGCTGCCGGCGCTGCCCGACATCCAGCTCATGCAGTTCTACCACCGCCTGCCGATGAACCTGACGTACTGGAAGGGCTATCCGACGAAGGACGACCCGTACGTCAACCCGGCGTTCTTCCACTCGACTTTTGCCCTTGTGCTGCATCACCTGTCGGCAACGACGTAGCGAAGTGATTGGCCTGAAACAGTCGGCTCGTTCGACGTCATCCCCGGCCCCCGGATCAAGTCCGGGGGTGACCCGGGGATCCACGCGCGTCGGCGTCGTGGATTGCCGGGTCGAGCCCGGCAATGACGGCGAAGGTACGCCCGCTCGCCTGGCGTAGGGACGGAAAAATGACCGCTGCTTATGTTGCCAGGCGGGTCGGGACGTTCCTGCTGATCATCTGGCTCGCCGCCACGCTGAATTTCTTTCTTCCGCGGATCGGCGGCGAGAACCCGATCGCCCAGAAACTGATGCAGATGGCCGCCCTCGGCGGCAATCTGCATGCCGGCATTCCCGACATGATCAAGGAGTACCAAGCGAAATTCGGCTTCGACAAATCGCTTGATGACGCAATACCTCAACTACCTGCACGACATGATCGAGTTCAATTTCAACTACTCGATCACCAGCTATCCGGTGCGGGTCTGGTCGACATGATCGCGCAGGGCCTGCCCTGGACCGTCACGCTGATGACGGTGACGACGCTGCTCGCGTTCGTCGATCGGCAACGTGCTCGGCGCGTTGCAGGCCTGGCCCGGCGCGCCGCGCTGGCTGCACTTCATCATGCCGCCGCTGCTGGCGATGGGCGCGGTGCCGTTCTTCCTGCTCGGCCTGATCCTGATCTACGTGGTCGGCTTCCGGCTGCAACTGCTGCCGCTGTACGGCGGCTTCACGCGCCGGCACGATCCCGCACTGGAGCTTTTCGTTCGCACTCGACGTGGCCGCGCACGCGATCCTGCCGGGCCTCGCCATCATCCTCGGTTCGCTCGGCTTCTGGGCGCTGGGCATGCGCGCGATGATGGTGACGACGCAGGGCGAGGACTACGTGATGTTCGCCGAGGCGAAGGGCCTGCTGAACCGCACGATCTTCCTGCACTACGGCATGCGCAACGCGATGCTGCCGCAAATCACGGCACTCGCGCTGTCGCTCGGCCAGTTGGTGTCGGGCGCGGTGCTGGTGGAGGTCGATCTTCGGCTATCCCGGCATCGGCTCGCTGCTGTTCCAGGGCATCCAGGGCTCCGACTTCTTCCTCGTGCAGGGCATCGTCTTCATCATCGTCATCGCGATCGGTCTCGCGACGCTGCTGCTCGACCTGATCTATCCGCTGCTCGACCCGCGCATCACCATCGGAGGGCCTGACCATCGGCGACGTCGCAGAGCAGGGCGCCGCACTCGCCGAGGTGCCGCCGGATGCGCGCGGTGCCTGGGGCGAGGCGGCGCGCGGGCTGTATCGGTATTTCCGCCGCAACCGCTCGCTGACCGTGGGCGTCGTGCTGCTGCTGGGGCTGGTGGCGTTCGCGATCGTCGGCGGCATGCTGGTCGACCCGGACAACGCGCGCCCGCTCTCGGTGCGCGTGTCTGCAGCCGCCGTCATGGAAATTGCCGTTCGGCAGCGACCGGCAGGGACGAAATCTGTTCGCCGTGATCACCGATGGGCACGCTGCTGACGCTGCGCATCGGCCTGATCGCGGGCTTCCTCGGCGTCGGCCTCGGCGCGGCGCTCGCCTTCATCGGCGCTTACTACGGCGGCTGGGTCGACAGCCGTCATCGCGCAGCATGGTCGATCTCGGCCTGACCGTGCCGAACCTGATGGTGCTGATCATCGTCGCGCTGGCGTTCCGCGAGGGCATGACGGTGAACATCATGGCGCTGGTGATCGCCTCCCTCGCCTGGCTCTATCCCGCGCGCACGATCCGCGCGCAGGTGCTGACGTTGCGCGAGCGCGCCTACGTGCAGATCGCGCGCCTGTCCGGCACCAGCGGCCCGGGCATCATCGTCAAGGAACTGCTGCCGAACCTGCTGCCGTATCTGATGGCCTCGCTGGTCGGCTCGGTGTCGGCCGCGATTCTTGCCTCGATCGGGCTCGACGTGCTCGGCCTCGGCGTGTTCGAGGCGCCGACGCTCGGCATGACGCTGTACTGGGTCAATTTCACCGGCGCCGTCATCAACGGCTGGTGGTGGTGGTGGCTGGCGCCGATCATCGTCGTCGGCATCCTGTTCATCGCGCTGTTCTCGATCTCGATCGGGCTCGACGAGATCGCCAATCCGCGGCTCAGGCGACGGGTGTAGCCGCCTGCACGACATGGGCGTCGCCGGTCAGCACGGTGCCGATCTCATCGCCGCGCAACGGGGGACAATCGCGATACAGCAGGCAGGCGGCGGCGCGCGTGCGCGTCGGTGCGGAACAGCGGCGGCAGCGTGCCGCGGCACAGCGGCATCACCTCCGGGCAGCGCGGCGCGAACCGGCAGCCGACGCGGCCGTCGCCGGCATCGGCGCTCGCCGCGACCTCGCCGCGCCACGGCTTGTCCGGGTCGGGCAGCGGGATCGAGCCGATCAGCAGGCGCGTGTACGGATGCGCCGGGCGGCGCACGACCAGATCGGCCTCGCCGGCTTCCGCGACCAGCCCGCGATACAGCACGATGACGTTCTGGCTGATCTGGTACGCGGTGGTGAGGTCGTGCGTGATGTAGATCAGCGAGATGCCGAACTCGTCGTGCAATGCGCGCAGGCTCGCGAGGATGGTCGCGCGCAGCGAGGCGTCGACCATCGAGACCGGCTCGTCGGCGATGATCAGCCGCGGGCGGATCAGCAGCGCGCGCGCCACCATCACGCGCTGGCGCTGGCCGCCGGAAAGCTGGTGCGGATAGCGGCCGAGCGTTTCCTCCGGCCGCAGCCCGACTCTTCGGAGCGTGTCCTCGATCAGCCGCCTGCCCTGCTCGCGCGATTCGGCAAGGCCAAAATTGCGCAGCGGCGTTTCGAGCACATGGTCGATCCGGTAGAACGGGTTGTACGCCTCGTACGGATCCTGAAAGATCACCTGGATGTCGCGCCGGAATTCTTTCCGTTGCGCGCCGGCCATGCGCCGCAGGTCGGTGCCCTGGTAGAGCACCGCGCCCTCGGTCGGATCGACGAGGCCGAGCAGCAGCCTTGCAAGTGTCGTCTTGCCGCTGCCGCTTTCGCCGACGATCGCGGTGATGGTCGGCGGGTCGCTGGCGATGGCGAGCGAAAAGTCCTCGAGCGCCACGTTTGCCGCGCCGGCCAGCAATCCGCCGCCGAACGTCTTCTTCAGTCGCCGCGCTTCGAGCAGCAGCGTCATTGCATCGGCCCGTCGGCGTAGAGATGGCATGAAACGAAATGGTCCGGCCGGACTTCGCGCAGTGCCGGCATTTCCGAGGCACATCGAGCAAACGCCTTCGGGCAGCGGGCGCGGAACGTGCAGCCTTGCGGGCGGTTCAGCAGCGAGGGCGGCAGGCCGGGGATGCCGACCAGCTCGCCCTTGTGCTCCAGCGTCGGCAGGCTCGCGATCAGCAGTTGCGTATACGGATGCAGCGGTTCGCGAAACACCGTGCGGATGTCGCAGAACTCGGCGAGCGTGCCGGCGTACATCACCGCCACGCGGTCCACCGACTGCGCCATCAGGCCCATGTCGTGGCCGACCAGGATGATCGAGGCGCCGAGTTCCTCCTGCACGCGCTTGAGCGTGTCGATCACCTGCCGCTGCACCACGACGTCGAGCGCGCTGGTCGGCTCGTCGGCGATGATGACGCTCGGGCGCAGGCAGATGGCGATCGCGATCACCACCCGCTGCTTCATGCCGCCGCTGAGTTCGTGCGGATAGCGGTCGGCGACCGCCGGCGGCAGCCCGACATGGCCGAGCATGTCGCGGATGCGCGCCGCCATGTCCGCGCGGGACAATTGCACGCCGTGGTCGCGCAGCGCGTCGGCGAACTGGTCGCGCACGCGCCGCACCGGATTGAGCGCGTTCATCGCGCCCTGCGTCACCAGCGCGATCGTGGCGAGGCGCAACTTGCGAATCTCGCTGTCCGGCAGCGTCAGCAGGTCGATGCCGTCGAGCAGCGCCCGGCCGCCCTCGATCCGCCCGGGCGGCTTTATCAGGCGCAACAGCGCCAGCGCGATCGTCGACTTGCCCGAGCCCGAACTCTCCGACCAAGCCAATCCGCTCGCGGGCGCGCAGGTCGAAGCTGACGCCGTCGACCGCCAGCAATGGGCCGGCCGAGGTGTGGTAGTGCACCCGCAGGTCGCGGACTTGCAGGACGGCGGCTTCAGACAACCACCTCCTCCTCATGTTCGATTTTTGCCGCGTCCAGCTCCATGTTCGCGCCGTTCGCGTGCGGCAGGTGGATCGACCCGTTCACCGGCCGCAGTTGGTGCTTCAGGAAGTGCATGTTGATGTCGTTCCACTTCACCAGGTACTCCTGGTACGGCGTGTGGATCGGCGATTGCGCCGCGGAAAAATGGATGCCGAGCGGCGTCGAATGCCCGTGCGGGATCACGATCAGATCGTGCGCCGTGGCGTAGGCAGTGATCTTCAATGTCTCGGAAAGCCCGCCGCACCAGTACATGTCGGGTTGCAGGATATCGAGCGCCTCCTTCTCGATGAAGCGCCTGAAGCCCCAGCGCGTGTATTCGTGCTCGGCGCCGGACAGCGGGATTTTTGTCTTTGCCTTCAGCTTTACGTGGGTGTCGATGCGGTCCGGCATGAACGGCTCTTCGAGCCAGCGCGGCCGGTACTCCTCGATGCGCGAGCAGAGATCGACGGCGTAGTCGAAGTTCATGCTCTGCCAGCAGTCGAGCATGATGTCGTAGTTTTCTCCCAGTGTTTCGCGCAATGTGCGCACCAGGCCGACGTTCAGCTTCATGCCGTCATAACCGCTCATCGGCCCATGGCGAAAAAACCATTTTTGGGCGGTGTAGCCGGCTGCCTTGAACTGCGCCGCCCGCTCGCGCACGCGGCCCAGATCCTGCACCGCAAAGCCGAGCATGCTGGCATACGCGGGCACCTCGGTGCGCGTCGGGCCGCCGAGCAGGCGCCAGATCGGCTGGCCGAACGCCTGCCCGCGGATGTCCCACAGCGCGCAATCGACCGACGAGAGCGCGATCATCGCGTCGCCCTGGCGGCCATGCACCTGGAAGCGGTGCATCTGGTCCCACAGCAGTTCGGTCGCGGTCGGGTCGCGGCCGATCAGCAGGTGCGAAAGCTGGGTCAGCACGATGCGCGCCGGGTCGGGCCAGATCGGGCCGGCGCGGCCGGTGATGCCCTCGTCGGTCTCGACGTCGAGGAAGTGCTGCGTGACCTGGTAGCGGCGGTCGTCGAGCTGCTTGCCGCCCTCGCGCCACGGGTCGGTGCGATGCTCCGGATAGATGTCGATCGGCCGGACCAGCCGTTCTTCCCACATCGGTCCGTCGGTCGGCACCGTGCCGGTCACGCGGCGCACGCGCAGCTTCGTGATTTTCATCGTTGTTCGCTCCTCCCTGCCGCCAGCATCGCCGAGCCTGGCGGCGGCGTCTACGTCAGTCGCCGCTGCCCTGCGTCAGCCGGAACGCCGCCGCGGGATAAACGCCGAGGATGCGGCATTCGCGCGAGAAGAATTCCAGCTCCTCCAGCGCCCGCCGCAGCGGCGGCTGTTCGGGATGGCCCTCGACGTCGCACAGGAACTGCGTCGCGGCAAAATGGCCGTCGATCATGTAGCTTTCCAGCTTGGTCATGTTGACGCCGTTGGTGGCGAAGCCGCCGAGCGCCTTGAACAGCGCCGCCGGCACGTTGCGCACGCGGAAGACGAAGGTGGTCATCAGGCCGGCGTCGTCCGGCGTGTGCGCTGCCGGCGCGCGCGCGGCGACGTAGAAGCGCGTGGTGTTGTGCGCCGCGTCCTCGACGTTGCGGCGCAGGATTTGCAGCCCGAACAACTCCGCCGCCAGCGAGGAGGCGATGGCGCAGTCCTCGGGATTGTTCCAGGCCGCGACCTGCTCGGCCGACCCGGCGGTGTCCGCCTCGATCACCGGCTTGAGCGACAATTCTTTCAGTAGTTTCCGCACCTGGCCGAGCGCAACGGCATGCGAGTGCGCGCGCTTGACCGTCGCGAGCGTCGCGCCGGCCGGCGCGAGCAGGCAGTGCTCGACGCGCTGGAAATGCTCGCCGACGACGAAAAGGCCGGAGGAGGGCAGCAGCGCGTGGATGTCCGGCACGCGCCCGGCGAGGCTGTTCTCGCACGGCAGCATGGCGAGGTCGGCGCTGCCGTCGCGCACCGCCTCGATGGTCGCCTCGAACGACTCGCAGGGCAGCGTGCGCCAGTCCGGATAGGCCAGGCGGCAGGCGAGGTCGGAATAGGCGCCGGGGCGGCCCTGGAAGGCGATCGTTTTGGTCATGACGGGCCTCGGTCGGGGGCCAGGATCGCGCGGGCGCGCTCCAGGTCGGCCGGCGTGTCGACGCCGAACGCGGCGTGCGCGACCCGGGCGCAGCCGATGCGCATGCCGGCCTCCAGCGCGCGCAGCTGTTCCAGGCTTTCCCGGCGCTCCAGCGGCGAGGGCGGCAGTGCCACGAAGCGGGCCAGCGCGGCGCGGCGCCAGGCGTAGACGCCGATATGGTGCCAGCGCGGCCCGTCGCCCCAGGGGATTTTCGCGCGCGAGAAATACAGCGCCGGCGCGACCTCCCGGTCGGCCGCGAAGTCGCAGGCGGCCTTGACCACCGAAGGCGTGTCCGCCTCGGCCTCGCTGGTGATCGCGGTGACCAGCGTGCCGATGTCCACTGCCGGGTCGGCAAGCGGGGCGAGCACGGCGCGCAGTTGCTCCGGCGGCAGCGTCGGAAAATCGCCCTGCAACGTTCACCACGACGTCGTGATGCCCTTCCGGGTCCAGTTCGGCCAGCGCCGCATGAACGCGGTCCGATCCGGAGGGAAGCGAAGAATCGGTCAGCACGGCGATGCCGCCGGCGGCGCGCACCGCGTCGGCGATCTCGGGCTCGGCGCAGGCGACCGCGACCGGCCCGATCGCCGCCGCCCGCGCCCGGTCGAGCACGTGCAGGATCATCGGCCGGCCGTTGATGTCGGCGAGCGGCTTGCCGGGCAGCCGGGTGGAGGCCATCCGCGCCGGAATGATGACGAGAGGTCGCAGGCGAGGCTCCGGGGGGCTGCCGGGGTCGCCAAAATCGCGCGCAGGGCGCGAAACGGCGGGTCGCGGCGGGTTGAAGCTGACAAATCAGTTCCCTATGGTGCCGCCCAGCTTAGGAACAGCTTTTGGCGCGCGCAATGCGGGGCGCCGGGGCAGCCCGAGGCTGGAATGTTGCGTGCCCCGGCACTCTGGTTCGGTTTGAGGATCTGCTCCGCATGGACACTATGGACGTCAACAAGGCCGTCGCCTCGGTGCTGGTGGGCGGGATTGCGTTTTTCCTGTGCGCGCTCGTCGCCAACGGCGTCGTGCACCCGGTGCGGCTCAAGGAACCGGCGATCAAGATCGAGGGCGCGGCCCCGGCCGCGGGCGCCGCGCCGGCGCCCGAGGAGAAGCCGCAGCCGATCGGCCCGCTGCTGGCGGCGGCCGATCCGAAGGCGGGCGAGGCGTTGGCCAAGAAGGTCTGCGCCGCCTGCCACACCTTCACCGAAGGCGGCAAGGCCGGCGTCGGGCCGAACCTTTACGGCGTGGTCGGCGCCGACCATGGCCACATGGCCGGCTACAGCTACTCCGAGGCGATGAAGCAGCACCCCGGCAAATGGACCTATGACGAGCTGAACGAGTGGCTGACCAAGCCGTCGGCGATGATGCCCGGCACGAAGATGTCGTTCCCCGGCTTCTCCAGCGAGAAGCAGCGCGCCGAGGTGATCGACTACCTGCGCACGCTGTCGCCGAATCCGGAGCCGCTGCCGGCGGCCACGGCGCCCGCGGCCCCCGCCAAGGCCGGCGAGGCCGCGCCTGCCGCCCCCGCGGCGAAAGCCCCGGCGGCTGCGGCGCCCGCGGCCCCCGCCAAGGCCGGCGAGGCCGCGCCCGCCGCTCCCGCGGCGAAAGCCCCGGCGGCTGCGGCACCCGCGGCCCCCGCCAAGGCCGGCGAGGCCGCGCCTGCGGCTCCCGCAGCTTCGGCCCCAGCGGCTGCGGCCCCCGCCGCCGCCGACAAGGGCGCGGCGCCGGCGGGCACCGGCACGACGAAGCAATAGCGAACCCTTGGACGCGGTCCGCATCGACGAAAGCAGGCTATCCGAGTTCGTCGCGGCCGCGGAGGCGGCGGCGGATGCCGCGGGTGCGGTGATCCGCCCACATTTCCGCAGCGGCCTCGATGCCGACCGCAAGGACGACCAGAGCCCGGTCACCGTCGCCGACCGGGGCGCCGAGCAGGCCATGCGCCGCGTGCTGGCCGAGCGCTGCCCGGGCCACGGCATTCTCGGGGAAGAGTACGGCCTCGAACAATCCGGCGGCGACACTTCGCTGGGTGCTCGACCCGATCGACGGCACCCGCGCCTTCATCACCGGCCGGCCGATATTCGGCTCGCTGGTGGCGCTGCTCGATGGCGAGCGGCCGCTGATCGGCGTCATCGACCAGCCGGTGACCGGCGAGCGCTGGGTCGGCGTCGCGGGGCGGCCGACCCGGTTCCGCGGCCCGCTCGGCGGGCGGGTCGGCACCCGGCGCTGCGCGGCACTTGCCAACGCCGAACTGTCCTGCACAAGTCCCGACATGTTTGGCGCGGGATCTGCCACGCTGGCGGCGGCTGGCAGGGGGCGGCCGGCCGCACGACTTTCGGCGGCGATTGCTACGCCTACGGGCTGCTGGCGCTAGGCCAGATCGACGTGATCGCCGAGGCCGACCTGAAACTGTGGGACTGGGCGGCGCTTCTTCCGGTGATCGAGGGCGCGGGCGGACGGCTCACCGACTGGGGCGGTGCGCCGTTGCGGCCGGACGGCGATGGGCGGGCGCTGGCCGTCGGCGATCCGGCGCTGCTGGAGCCGGCGGTTCGCTTGCTCGGGGAGTGACCGGTGGCAAAATCCTGGGCGCACCCGCGCAGCTTCCTGGTCGGGTGAAGCCTTGGGCGCATGGAGGGGAGAGGAACGTGCAACGCCGAACAATGCTGCTGGCGACGGTGGCGCTGCTGGGTGCCGGCCGCGCCGAGGCCGACGATGCGGCGCCGCCTGCCGGAGCGTCGTCGCCCGCCGGCGCACCCGCACCGACGCCCGCGCCTGGCGCGCCGATCCGCAGCTATGGTTTTGCCCTGATCGGCGAGCCGAAGCTGCCGCCGGATTTCTCGCATTTCCCGTACGTGAATCCGGCCGCGCCGAAGGGCGGCGAAGTCGTGCTCTCGGCGATCGGCACCTTCGACAGCTTCAACCCGTTCATCCTGCGCGGCACGCCGGGGCCAGGTCGGCGCCGTGTGGGACACGCTGATGCGGTCCTCGTCCGACGAGCCGGAGACCGGCTACGTGCATCTCGCCCATACGATCGAGGTCGGCGCCGATCACAGCTATGTGGCATTCGACCTGCGGCCAGAGGCGCGGTTTCACGACGGCACGCCGCTGACGGCCGACGACGTGGTGTGGACGTTCGAAACCCTGCGCGACAAGGGACGGCCGTTTTTCCGGCAATACTACGCGGACATCGCCAGCGTGACGGCCGAAGGGCCGCATCGCGTCGTGTTTCACTTCAAGACCATGGGCAACCGCGAACTGCCGGAAATCCTCGGGCAGCTTGCGGTGCTGCCGAAGCATTGGTGGCAGGGGCGCGACTTCGCGGCGCCGCTCACCGAAACGCCGCTCGGGTCAGGCCCGTACAAGATCGGGCACTTCGAGTTCGGCCGCACCCTGGTGCTGGATCGGGTGGCCGACTACTGGGGCACCGACGTGCCGACCGCCAAGGGCATGGACAATTTCGGCAGCATCCGCACCGAATATTTTCGCGACGCGACCGTCGCCTTGCAGGCGTTCAAGGCCGGGCACGTGGATTTCCGGCACGAGGTCAGTCTCCAAGGACTGGGCGGCCGAATACCAGTTCCCGGCGATGGACAAGGGCCTCGTGAAGAAGCGCGCCTTCCCGGAGCGGATGCCGACCGGCATGCAGTGCTTCGTGATGAACACGCGGCGCAAGGTGTTCGAGAACCGGCTGGTGCGCGAGGCGATGACCTACGCCTTCGACTTCGAATGGGAAAACAAGAACCTGTTCTTCGGCCTGTACACGCGAACGGACAGCTTCTTCAGCAACAGCGATTTCGCCTCATCGGGCTTGCCGACCGGCGCCGAGTTGGCGCTGCTGGAGCCGTTTCGCGGCAAGGTGCCGGACGAAGTCTTCACCACCGAGTTCAAGCTGCCGGTCACCGACGGTTCCGGCAACAACCGCGAGGGCCTCAAGCGCGCGCTCGGGCTGCTGCGCGAGGCCGGTTGGGAGGTCAAGGAACGCAAGCTGGTCGATGTGTCTCGGCCAGCAGATGACGTTCGAGATCCTGCTCGAAGAGCCGGTGTTCGAGCGCGTCGCGCTGCCGTACGTGCAATGGCTGGCCCGCCTTGGCATCGACGCGCACGTGCGCACCGTCGATCCCGCGCAATACCAGCACCTGACCGATGCCTTCGACTTCGACATGACGGTGATCGTCTACGCGCGAGTCCGACAGCCCCGGCAACGAGCAGTGCGGATATCTGGACGCTCGAGGCCGCCAAGGCGCCGGGCAGCGACAACCTCGCCGGCGTGTCCGACCCGGTGGTCGACGCGCTGGTCGCCAAGCTCATCTCGGCGCACACGCGCGACAGCCTGATCGCTGCGACGTGCCGGGCGCTCGACCGCGTGCTGCTGTGGGGCTGGTACGTGATGCCGAAGTGGCACGTGCAGTCGTTCCGGGCCGCTTGGCTGGGACCAATTCGGCCGTCCTCGACGTGCCGATCCGCGCCGGCACCGACTTCAACGCCTGGTGGGTCGATGCGGCGCTGGCGGCCAAGACCGACGCCGCGCGGCAGAGCGGGCTGTGATGTACGCGCGCACACATCCGCGCCCGCACTGATGGGCGCCTACCTCGTCCGCCGGCTGCTGCTGGTGATCCCGACGCTGTTCGGGATCATCGCCATCAACTTCGCGGTCGTGCAGTTCGCGCCGGGCGGGCCGGTCGAGCAGATGATCGACGAGATCTGGAAGGGCAAGACGGGCGAGATGCCCGGCGTCGAGACCGGCGCGGGGCGGAGACGTCGGCGCCGGCCGAAAACGGCACCTATCGCGGCGCGCGCGGCCTGGACCCGCCGTGCTGGCGCAAATCCGCAAGATGTTCGGCTTCGACAAGCCGCCGCTGGAGCGCTTCGGGCTGATGCTGAAGAGCTACCTGACCTTCGACTTCGGCAGCAGCTTCTTCCGCGACAAGCCGGTGCTGGAACTGATCGGCGAGAAGATGCCGGTCTGCGATCTCGCTCGGCCTGTGGTCGACGCTGCTGGTCTACTTCATCTCGATCCCGCTCGGCGTCGCCAAGGCCGTGCGCGACGGCACGCGGTTCGACCTGATCACCTCGCTCGCGGTGCTGATCGGCTACGCGGTGCCGGGCTTCCTGTTCGCCGTGCTGCTGGTGGTGGTGTTCGCCGGCGGCAGCTACCTGCAATGGTTCCCGCTGCGCGGCCTGTCCAGCGACGGCGCGTCGAGCTGGAGTTTCGGCGCTCGCGATGCTCGATTATCTCTGGCACATCGTGCTGCCGACGACCGCGCTGGTGGTGGGCGGCTTCGCGACGCTGACCATCCTGACCAAGAACAGCTTCATGGAGGAGATCCGCAAGCAGTACGTCGTGACCGCGCGGGCCAAGGGCGCGTCCGAGCAGCGCGTGCTCTACCGGCACGTGTTCCGCAACGCGATGCTGCTGATCATCGCCGGCTTCCCGGCGGCCTTCATCGGCATCCTGTTCACCTCGGCGCTGCTGGTGGAGATCATCTTCTCGCTCGACGGGCTCGGCCTGCTCGGCTTCGAATCGGCGATCCGCCGCGACTATCCGGTGATGTTCGGCACGCTCTACATCTTCACCCTGCTCGGCCTGCTGATGCAGATCATCGGCGACATGATGTACACCGTGGTCGACCCGCGCATCGATTTCGAGGCGCGCCGGTAGCCACGATGGCGCTCTCGCCGCTCAGCCGCCGCCGGCTTGCGATCTTTCGCGCCCACCGGCGCGGCTTCTGGTCGCTGTGGATCTTCCTCGCGCTGTTCGTGCTGACGCTGTTCGCCGAGTTCATCGCCAACGACCGGCCGCTGGTGGTGCGCTATGAAGGGCATTGGTTCTTTCCGGTGCTGCAGGACTACAGCGAGGAAGACATTCTGCCGGACGGCATGCCGACGGCAGCCGACTACACCGATCCCTATTTGCAGCAGATCGTTCGCGCGCATGGCTGGATGATCTGGCCGGCGGTGCCGTACCTGTACGGCACGATCGTCAAGAACCTGCCGGTGCCGGCGCCGGCACCGCCGAGCTGGACCAACCTGCTCGGCACCGACGACGAGGCGCGCGACGTGCTGGCGCGCGTGATCTACGGGTTTCGCATTTCCGTGCTGTTCGGTTTCACGCTCACGGTCCTGTCGTCGGCGGTCGGCATCGCCGCCGGCGCGGTGCAGGGGTTCTACGGCGGGCTGACCGACCTGCTGTTCCAGCGCTTCATCGAGATCTGGTCCGGGATGCCGCAGCTCTATCTGCTGATCATCCTGTCGTCGATCATCGCGCCGGGCTTCTGGATCCTGCTCGCGTTCCTGATGCTGTTCAGCTGGATGGGGCTGACCGGGCTGGTGCGCGCCGAGTTCCTGCGCGGCCGCAACCTCGACTACGTGCGCGCGGCAAAGGCGCTCGGCGTGTCGGATGTCGCGGTGATGTGGCGCCACATCCTGCCCAACGCGATGGTGGCGACGTTGACCTTCCTGCCGTTCACGCTGTCCGGCTCGGTGACGATCCTGGCGAGCCTCGACTTCCTGGGGTTCGGCCTGCCGCCAGGCTCGCCCTCGCTCGGCGAACTGGTCTCGCAGGGCAAGAACAACCTGCAGGCGCCGTGGCTCGGCATCACCGCGTTCGTCGTGCTGGGCGGCGTGCTGACGCTGCTGATCTTCGTCGGCGAAGCGGTGCGCGACGCGTTCGATCCGCGGCGGACCGCGCCGTGACCACGTCGATCAGTCTTGCTTCGCGCTGTGCTGCACCCCATACAAGTGCGCATGACAGGTTCCGAAACGGGCGTCACGCTGGCGGACCTCGAACAGGATCAGGACCTTTTCGAGTTGGCGGACCTGTACCCGCGGCATACCGGCCTGCCGATGACGGTCTGGGTGAGCCCGCGCGGGCACGCGCAGCACGACGCCCGGGTCAAGGTCTGCATGACCCCAGGCGATCGGATGGACCCGGACAACTTCGCCGTCGTCGCGCTCCGGCCGCAATCGCACCTGCTGCATGGCCGGCTCTCGCAAGCCGAGCTTTCGGCCGTGCAGGCGTGGGTCGCGTTGAACGAGGCCGCGCTGCTCGACTATTGGGACGGCTCGATCGACACGGTCGACCTGGTTCAGCGGCTCCGCAAGCTCTGACCTCGCGCCGGAGCGGCGCGCCATGAGCCTGCTCGAAATCACCAATCTGTCCGTCCGGTTCGGCGCGCGTGAGGTGGTGCAGGGCGTCGGGTTCAAGCTGGATCGCGGCGAGACGCTGGCGCTGGTCGGCGAGAGCGGCTCCGGCAAGTCGATGACGGCGCTGTCGATCCTGCAGCTGCTGCCGACCGGCGGGGTGTCGACCGGCCGCGTCGTGCTGCGCGACCGGGAGATGATCACCGCGCCCGCGGAAACGCTGCGGCAATGCCGCGGCGGGGTCGCCGGGATGATCTTCCAGGAGCCGATGACCAGCCTCAATCCGCTGATGCGGATCGGCCGGCAGATTGCCGAGGCGGTGAAGCTGCATCGCCCGATGGCCCGGGACGCGCTGCGCGGGCGGGTCACCGAGCTGCTCGCGCAGGCGGGTTTCGCCGATGCCGACACGCGGCTCGACGCCTTTCCGCATCAGCTCTCCGGTGGCCAGCGCCAGCGCGTGATGATCGCGATGGCGCTCGCCAACGACCCGGAACTGCTGATTGCGGACGAGCCGACGACGGCGCTGGACGTCACCATCCAGGCCGAGATCCTGAAGCTGCTGGCGGCGCAGAAGATGGCGCGCGGGCTCGCGCTGCTGCTGATCAGCCACGACCTCGCGATCGTGCGGCGCTACGCCGACCGGGTGTGCGTGATGAAGAACGGCCGCATCGTCGAGGCGGGCGGGGTGGCGCAGGTGTTCGGCTTCCCGGTGCACCCATACACCTGCGCGCTGCTGGCCGCCGAGCCGCGCGGCAACGCGCCGCCGCTGCTGCCGACGGTGCCGGTGTTGACCCAGGCCGAGGACGTGCGCGTGCATTTCCCGATCCGCCGCGGCGTGCTGCGCCGCGCCGTCGCCTACGTGAAGGCGGTCGACGGGGTCAGTCTCACCGTGCACGAAGGCGAGACGGTGGGGCTGGTCGGCGAAAGCGGCTCCGGCAAGTCCACGATGGGCTATGCCATGATCGGACTCGAGCACACGACGACCGGCCATGTCCGCTGCGAGGGGCAGGACATCGCGACGATGGACCGGCGCAAGCTGCGGAAGATGCGCGCGCGCATGCAGATCGTGTTCCAGGACCCGTATGGCAGCCTGTCGCCGCGCCTGCCGGTCGGCGAGATCGTCGGCGAGGGGCTGGCCGTGCACGAGCCTAAACTGGCGCCGGAGGCGCGCGCGGCGCGGGTTGCGGAAGCGCTGGAGGAGGTCGGGCTGCCGGCCGGCTCGATCGAGCGCTATCCGCACGAGTTCAGCGGCGGCCAGCGCCAGCGCATCGCGATCGCTCGCGCAATGGTGCTCAAGCCTCGCTTCGTCGTGTTGGACGAGCCGACCAGCGCGCTTGATATGTCGGTGCAGGCGCAGATCGTGGAGCTGCTGCGCCGGCTGCAGAAGGATCACCAGCTCGGCTACCTGTTCATCAGCCACGACCTGAAGGTGGTGAAGGCGCTGGCGCACCGGGTCGTGGTGCTGCGCCACGGACGGGTGGTCGAGCAGGGCACGGCGGCGCAGGTGCTGATGCACCCGCAGGCGGACTATACGCGCGCCCTGATCGCGGCGGCATTTGCTCTGGAGGCGGACGAGAGCGGAGTGGTTGCGTCATGATGGAACGGGGCAGAACCGGCTTGTGGCAGGTGGGCAAACCCCACATCGTGCGGCATTTCCTGCTGCCGGGGCTGGCCGGCATGCTGGCCGGCAACGCCTGCGTCGCGGGCTTGCTCGGGCTCGACGTGGGTGGGCTGCGCACGCTGATGCTGGCGAGCGATCAGATCTGGATCGCGGCGCCGTTGCTGTGCGTCGGGTTCGCCACCACATTCGGCTCGGCCGCGATCGGCGCCTCGGTCATGGCAATTGGCCAGGACTGACGAGAGGCCAGCAGCGATCGCCGGTGGGGGCGGGATGTGGCAGCGTTTCGTTCATGGCCGACGGCGTAATCGTGCGGCTTGTGTCGAGCCATTGGCCCAACTAACTGATGTGGACATGAGCACACAGGACACCAACGCGCCGTACGGCGTGGCGGCGGACCCGGTCGCAGGTGCGGCGGCTCCGTCGGACGATAGCCCCGAACAGCTGATGGCCGCCGCCGCCGCACGGATTGCCGCGCTGGAGGCCGAACGCGACGACTACAAGGATCGCTGGGTGCGGTCCGAGGCGGAGATGGCCAACGTCCGCGCGCGTGCCAAGCGCGACGCCGACGACGCGCGGCTGTACGCGGTGCAGAAATTCGCCCGCGACGTCGCGGAAGCGGCGGAGAACCTCAAGCGCGGCCTGGATTCGGTGCCCCCGCCGAGCGAGGGCGAGCCGCCGGTCGTGACCAAGCTGCGCGACGGCTTCGCCGGCGTCGAGCGCAGCTTCGTGGCACTGCTGGAGCGCAACGGCATCAAGCGCGAGGACCCGACCGGCGCGCTGTTCGATCCGAACCTGCATCAGGCGATGGCGGAGCACGAGACCGATGCCCACCCGCCCGGCACCGTGCTGCAGGCCTGGACGCAGGGCTGGACCCTGAACGGGCGGCTGCTGCGTCCGGCGATGGTCGTGGTCGCCAAGGCGCCCGCCGCCGAGCTGGCGGGGCCGGCCGGCGCGACGCTGGACACCTCCGCGTAAGCCGGAGTACTGCCCAAATAATGCGCACCTCGCCCTTGCCCAGGCGGGCGTCGCTGAATACATCCCGGGCAATGATT
The DNA here is from genome assembly GCA_963697635.1 of uncultured Solirubrobacterales bacterium. Classification (GTDB taxonomy): domain Bacteria; phylum Pseudomonadota; class Alphaproteobacteria; order Acetobacterales; family Acetobacteraceae; genus CAJCJG01. The sequence goes on from CAVOOS010000032.1 coordinate 211,647, forward strand.
CTCACCTTGGGGACGATGGGCGATGCCGCTTCGGGTCGCCCGGGTCCGCTGCGAAGGAGCTGACATATGAGCAAGGTCATCGGGATCGACCTGGGCACGACCAATTCGTGCGTGGCGATCATGGAGGGCAAGGATGTCCGCGTGATCGAGAACAGCGAGGGCGCGCGCACCACGCCGTCGATCGTTGCATTCAGCGACGCCGGCGAGCGGCTGGTCGGCCAGTCGGCCAAGCGCCAGGCGGTCACCAACCCGACCAACACCGTCTATGCCGTGAAGCGCCTGATCGGCCGGCGCTTCGACGACCCGATCGTCGCCAAGGACATCGCCCTGGTGCCGTACAAGATCGTCCGCGGCGACAACGGCGATGCCTGGGTCGAGGCGCGCAGCGAGAAATACTCGCCGAGCCAGATCAGCGCCTTCGTCCTCGGCAAGATGAAGGAGACCGCCGAGGCGTATCTCGGCGAGAAGGTCAGCCAGGCGGTGATCACCGTCCCTGCCTACTTCAACGACAGCCAGCGGCAGGCCACCAAGGACGCCGGGCGCATCGCCGGCCTCGAAGTGCTGCGCATCATCAACGAGCCGACCGCGGCGGCGCTCGCCTACGGCATGGACAAGAAGAAGAGCGGCACCATCGCGGTCTACGACCTCGGCGGCGGCACGTTCGACATTTCCGTGCTCGAAATCGGCGACGGCGTGTTCGAGGTGAAGTCGACCAACGGCGATACCTTCCTCGGCGGTGAAGACTTCGACGCCCGCGTCATCGATTATCTGGCCGACGAGTTCAAGCGCGAGCAGGGCATCGATCTCCGCCGCGACAAGCTGGCGCTGCAGCGCCTGAAGGAAGCCGCCGAGAAGGCCAAGATCGAACTTTCGTCCTCCAAGGAAACGGAAATCAACCTGCCCTTCATCACCGCCGACGCCTCCGGGCCGAAGCATCTGGTGATGAAGCTGACGCGGGCGAAGCTGGAAAGCCTGGTCGATGACCTGATCAGCCGCACGCTCGACCCGTGCCGCGCGGCGCTGAAGGACGCGGGCGTCAAGGGCAGCGAAATCGACGAGGTCATTCTCGTTGGCGGCATGACCCGGATGCCCAAGGTCATCGAGACGGTGAAGACGTTCTTCGGCAAGGAACCGGCGCGCAACGTCAACCCGGACGAGGTGGTGGCGATCGGCGCCGCGGTGCAGGGCGCCGTGCTGAAGGGCGACGTCAAGGACGTGCTGCTGCTGGACGTGACGCCGCTGTCGCTCGGCATCGAGACGCTGGGCGGCGTGTTCACCCGGCTGATCGAGCGCAACACCACGATCCCGACCAAGAAGAGCCAGATCTTCTCGACCGCCGAGGACGGGCAGACCGCGGTGACCATCAAGGTCTACCAGGGCGAGCGCGAGATGGCCTCCGACAACAAGTCGCTCGGCAACTTCGACCTGCAGGGCATCCCGGCCGCGCCGCGCGGCGTGCCGCAGATCGAGGTGACGTTCGACATCGACGCCAACGGCATCGTCTCGGTGCAGGCGCGCGACAAGGCGACCGGCAAGGAGCAGCAGATCCGCATCCAGGCCTCGGGCGGCCTCTCCGAGTCCGACATCCAGAAGATGGTCAAGGAAGCCGAGGCGAACGCGGCGGCCGACAAGAAGCGGCGCGAGTTCGTCGAGGCCAAGAACCACGCCGACGGCCTCGTGCATCAGGTCGAGAAGACGCTGAAGGAGAACGAAGGCAAGGTCTCCGCGCAGGACAAGGGCGAGGCCGAGGCGGCGGTGAATGCGGCACGCTCGGCGATGGAGGGCACCGATATCGACGCGCTGAAGCAGGCGACCGAGCGGCTCAGCCAGGTGGCGATGCGAATCGGCGAGGCGATGTACAAGTCCCAGGCTGACGCGGGCGGGCCGGGCGCGGGTGGCGCGGCCGGCGGCCACGCTGGCGGCAGTGCGACCGGCGACGAGAAGGTGGTCGACGCCGAATTCGAGGAGGTCGACGACAAGAAGAAGTCCGCCTGACCGGCGGGCCGAATCCAACGTGCAACGGTGCGCCCGCGCTTCCTGGAAGGCGGGCGCGCTGTCGTTCCAGCGCCGGACTGAGGGCTGAGGATGGCGAAGCAGGATTACTATGTGACGCTTGGCGTCGCCCGGGAGGCGAGCGGTGACGACCTCAAGAAGGCGTACCGCAAGCTGGCGATGCAGTACCACCCGGACCGCAACCCCGGCGACAAGCAGGCCGAGGCGAAATTCAAGGAAATCAACGAAGCGTACGACATCCTGAAGGACGAGCAGAAGCGCGCCGCCTACGACCGCTACGGCCATGCCGCCTTCGAGCAGGGCGGCCAGGGCGCCGGCGGCTTCGGCTTCGCCGAGGGCGGCATCGGCGACATCTTCGAGCAGATGTTCGGCGACTTCATGGGCAACCGCCGCGGCGGCGCGGGGCGCAGCCCGCGCGCCGGCAACGACATCCGGACCCAGGCGGAAATCTCGCTCGCCGAGGCGTTCGCCGGCGTCAAGGCGACGCTGCGGGTGCCGACCCGGGTCGCCTGCGAAGCGTGCAAGGGCACCGGGTCGGAAAAGGGCGCTGCCGGCAGCGAGACGTGCGCCACCTGCCAGGGCGCCGGCAAGGTGCGGGCGCAGCAGGGCTTCTTCATCGTCGAGCGCACCTGCCCGACCTGCGGCGGCCAGGGCCGGACCATCCGCAACCCGTGCCGCGTCTGCCAGGGCGCCGGGACGGTGCAGCGCGAGCGATCGCTGCAGGTGCAGGTGCCCCCGGGCGTCGAGGACGGCACGCGCATCCGCGTTGCAGGCGAAGGCGAGGCCGGCGGGCCGGGCGCGCCGCCCGGCGATCTGTACGTGCATGTCGCGATCAAGCCGCACCCGATTTTCCAGCGCGACGGCGCGGTGGTGTTCTGCCGGGTGCCGCTGCGGATGGCCCAGGCGGCGCTCGGCGCCGACATAGAGGTGCCGACGATCGACGGCTCGATGACCCGGGTGAAGATCCCGGCCGGCACCCAGACGGGCGATCAGTTCCGGCTGCGAGGCAAGGGTTTTTCCGTGCTGCGCAGCGCCCAGCGCGGCGACATGCTGATCCAGGTGCAGGTCGAGACGCCGCAGAACCTGACGCGCAAGCAGCGGGACCTGCTGGAGGAGTTCGAGGCCGAAGCGAACGGCCGCGGCAGTCCGGAGCACGAGGGGTTCTTCGCCAAGGCGAAGGAGTTTTTTCAGGGGCGGGGATAGGAACGCGGGGCAAACGTCGCGTTAGATCGACATTTTCGACGTGGATTCGTCCGCTTCCACCAGGGCCGGGCGCGGCCGGAACACGAGGCCGGCGTAGATGTCACCCAGGCGCAACGCGAGGCCGAGCAGCGGCATTTCGACCACTGCGTCCAACCCGGCCATTCTTTCGCTCGTCCAATTGCTGCTGGCATCCCGCGAATACAGGCGAACGTGCGGGCTGTCGGGGTCGACCAGCAGGATATAGGCGAGCGTCGGAACCGTCTTGTATTCCTCGAGCTTGTCGTTGCGGTCGAATGTACGGGTCGTGGGTGACAGGATCTCGACCACGAGCGTCGGCTCGCTTGCCTCCAGGGCGGTGTCGTCGAATGGACCGCAATCGACACCGAGGTCAGGAAGCCTCGAGTTGCCGGCGGGAATTCTGATGAACGTGTCGCTGGTGAACGGCTGACATTTGTGCCCTAGCAACTGGTTGCCGACCACGCGCATGGCGTTGGCGGCAATCCGGTTATGCCGGCGGTTGGCGCCCGCCATCATGACCGGTTCACCGTCCACCAGTTCGTAATTGCGTTCCTGGGCCGCCACCCAATCGTAGAACTGTTCGAGGCTGAGCCCGTTGCGCGCCAAATCACCCATCGTCGCCTCCACGCCCGCCGCCATGATATAGAGGCAGAGCCGGCGACGGACGAATGGCTTGTCAAGGCGTGCCTTGACCGGGTCCAGAGCCTGCCCCGAGCGAAAGCCGGGGGCGGAGCCCTGGCCTTCGCCGTCACCCGCCCATGCCATCCGGCAGGCGGCGGTGCAGTTCGTCGACCATGTGGCCGATCGCGACATGCGTTCCGAGTTCGCGGCCATCGGCGTCGTGGTCGTGCTCCAAGCCGACATGCGTACTCAGCCGGTCGAGCATCTGGATGATCTGGGTCGCCTGCCGCTCGGTCCGCAGATTGACCTGCAGGTCGAGGTGGGCGCGCCGGGCGACGATGACGTTGATCCGGTTCTGCTTCATCAGCACGAAGGCTGCGATCAGCACGGCCTCGAACGATGTGATCGACGACAGCAGCGGGAACGGGAAGCGATCGAAGGCGGGGATTCCGAGCATTCCGGAATTGACAGCGACCCAGCAGGCAAACGCGAAAACCTGGGCGACCACGAAGGTCCGCGTACCGAAGAACCCGCCGACCGCATCGACGAGGGCCTCGCCGCGCGAGCGGCGCTCCATCGCGTCCTCCTCGACCCGGATCATCATGTCGATGTTCTCGGCGACCGACGCCGGCGCGGCCTCTGGCGATAGCTCGTTCACGAAAGGCTCTGGCGTTGTGGACCCATGATATGGGGGCGCGCACTGGACGGCGCGGGTCGGCGGACGCAGTCTGCGCGGCATGCAGATACGGATCGGCGTGGCCGGGATCGCCGGGCGGATGGGGCGGGTGCTGGCCGAGGAAGTGGTGGCCGCCGGTGCGGCGCTGGTCGGCGGCATCGACCGGCCGGACGCGGAGGCGCCGGGGCAGATCCTGTTCGCCGACATCGCGGCGCTCGCGGCGGCGTCGGACGTCGTCGTGGACTTCACCCACGCCAGCACGGTCGCCACGCACGCGCCGGTGCTCGCCGCCGCCGGCAAGGCGTGGGTGCTCGGCACCACCGGGCTGTCCGCTGGCGACGACGCGGCCGTTGCCGACGCGGCGCGGCGGATCGCGGTCGTGCATTCGCCGAATTTCTCGCCGGGCGTCAACCTGGTCCTGGCGCTCGCGGAACGGATGGCGGCGGCACTGCCGGCCGACAGCTACGACGCCGAGATCGTGGAAATGCACCACCGCCAGAAGGTGGACGCACCCTCCGGCACGGCGCTCGGGCTCGGCCGGGCGGTGGCGCGCGGGCGCGGGGTCGAGCTTGACGCCGTGAAGGCAAGCGGGCGGGATGGCCACACCGGGGCGCGCAAACCGGGGGAGATCGGCTTTTCCGCGCTGCGCGGCGGCCAGGTGGTGGGCGAGCACACGCTGCTGTTCGCCGCGGCGACCGAGCACATCGCCCTGACCCATCGAGCCTTCGATCGGCGCGCCTTCGCCACCGGCGCGATCCGCGCCGCGCTCTGGGCGGCCGGCCGCCCGGCCGGGCTCTACTCGATGATGGACGTGCTCGGGATGCGGTAGGCCGCAAGGCTTGACCCGGTGCAACGGTTCCGCCACACACCGCCGCCGGTTGCCGGCATTCCTGCCACCCCTCCGCAACCACGAGAGAAGCGATGCGCGACAAGGGCGAATATCTATTCACTTCCGAATCCGTCTCGGAAGGCCATCCCGACAAGGTCGCGGACCGGATCAGCGACACCGTGCTCGACACGTTCCTGGCCGCCGACCCGTACGCCCGCGTCGCCTGCGAAACGATGGTCACGACCAACCGCATCGTGCTGGCCGGCGAGACCCGCGGGCCGGACACCGTGACCCCGGAAATGCTCGGCCACGCCGCGCGCATGGCGGTGCATGATATCGGTTATGATCAGGCGGGTTTCTCCTGGAAGCACGCGAAGGTCGAGTGCCACCTCCATGCGCAGTCCTCGGACATCGCGCAGGGCGTCGATTCCGCCGGCAACAAGGACGAGGGCGCCGGCGACCAGGGCATCATGTTCGGCTACGCCTGCACCGAGACGCCGAGCCTGATGCCGGCGCCGCTGTATTACGCGCACCTGATCCTGCGCCGGATCAGCGAGCTGCGCCGCAACAAGGATCTGTCGGTGGCCGGCCTGCTGCCGGACGCGAAAAGCCAGGTGACGCTGCGCTACGTCGACGGCAAGGCCGGTCGGCGCCACCAGCATCGTGCTCTCGACCCAGCACGAGGAGGCGCTGTCGCAGGACCACGTGCGCGACATCGTCATCCCGCTGATCGAAACCAGCCTGCCGGAAGGCTGGCTGCCGAAGGGCGAGGAAATCTACGTCAACCCGACCGGGAAATTCGTGATCGGCGGCCCGGACGGCGACTGCGGGCTCACGGGGCGAAAAATCATCGTCGACACCTACGGCGGCGCCTCGCCGCACGGCGGCGGCGCGTTCAGCGGCAAGGACCCGACCAAGGTGGACCGCAGCGCCGCCTATGTCTGCCGCTATCTGGCGAAAAACGTCGTGGCGGCGGGTCTCGCCGATAAATGCACGCTGCAGATCAGCTACGCGATCGGCGTCTCGCACCCGCTGTCGGTCTATGTCGAGCTGCACGGCAACCCGTATGACGTGAACGAGGCGAAGCTGGAGGCGACGCTGCGCGAACTGGTCAATCTGACGCCGCGCGGCATCCGCGAGCACCTGCACCTGAACCGCCCGATCTACGCCGTGACCTCCGCGTACGGCCATTTCGGCCGCGACCCGGACGAGGAGAAGGGCACGTTCACGTGGGAGCGGACCGATCTGGTGCCGGCGCTGAAGGCGGCATTCGGCCGATAGAGGGGCGGGCGCTCAAGCCGCCGCCGGACCGGCTGTATGGCCGCCAGCGCGGCCACAAGCTGCGGCCCCGCCAACAAGTGCTGCTCGACGTGACGCTGCCGCGGCTGCGCTTCGATGCCGCGCATGCCGCGAGCCCGCGCGATGCGTTCGCCACCCCGGTGAGCGAAGTGTGGCTGGAAGTGGGGTTCGGCGGCGGCGAGCACGCGCTGGCGCAGGCCGCCGCCCATCCGAACGCCGGATTGATCGCGTGCGAAGTGTTCGAGAACGGCATCTGCTCGCTGCTGTCGCGCGTGGTGCCGGAGGGCGGCGAGGCGACGGCGCCGGTGCCCGACAATCTGCGCCTGTGGGACGACGATGCCCGCGGCCTGCTCCGCGCGCTGCCGGATGCCGCGCTCGATCGGTTGTTCCTGCTGTTCCCCGATCCCTGGCCGAAGGTTCGCCACGCCAAGCGGCGCTTCGTGCATCCGGCCTATCTGCCGGAGATCGCGCGCGTGCTGCGGCCCGGTTCCGAATGGCGGATCGCCAGCGACGATCCGACCTATCAGGCATGGGTTGCCGAGGTGTTGGCCGGACAAACCCTGTTCAGCGCGCCAGCCCCCGCAATCGCCCGGCCGGAGGGCTGGCCGCCGACGCGCTACGAGTCAAAAGCCGTGGCGGCGGGCCGGGCCCCGCTTTACTGGACCCTGACGCGCAGACCGGCAGCAGCCCCCTAGCGGTCTCGAAGCAGAGGCACTTGCCGATGGCCGGCCAGTATCCCGGCGGGCCTTGCATCGCCGGGCCCACGCAGCTATCTTGATGTCACAAATCATTCTCCGCAGTTGCACGGGGGGTGGCCTTAACCGGCCGCCTTTTTTTGTTTTGGACCTTGATCTTCCGCTGCACACCGGCCTGGAAGCGCGCGTCGCCGCCATCGTCGCCCCGACGCTCGCCGGCATGGGCTATGAGCTTGTGCGCGTCGCCGTGATAGGGCGCGACAGGCCGACCGTGCAGATCATGGCGGACCGCGCCGACGGCACCGCGATCGGCATCGAGGATTGCGAGACCATCAGCCGCACGCTCGGCGCCGTGCTCGACGTCGAGGATCCGGTCGCCGGCGAATGGGAGCTGGAAGTCAGCTCGCCCGGCATCGACCGGCCGCTGACACGGAAAAAAGACTGGAATCGCTTCGCCGGCCATCGCGCCCGCGCCGAACTCGTCGTGCCGCTCGCGGGCCAGAAGCGGTTCTCCGGCGTCGTGCTCGGCGCCGACGAAGGATTTGCCCGGCTGCGGCTCGACGACGGCAGCGAAGTGGCGCTGCCCTGGGCCGACCTGCGGCGCGCCAAGCTCGTGCTGACCGACGCGCTGATCGACGCCACCGCCAACCCGGCCACGACGAACTAGGAGGCAATGCCAATGGATACCGCCGTCTCCCGTCCCGAACTGTTGCTGGTCGCCGATTCGGTCGCGCGGGAGAAGAACATCGACCGCGAGGAGGTGCTCGACGCGATGGAGCAGGCCATCCAGAAGGCCGGCCGCGCCAAGTACGGGCACGAGAAGGACATCCGCGCCACGATCGACCGCAAGACCGGCGACGTGCGGCTCTCCCGCTGGACCGAGGCGGTCGAGACCGTGGAGAACGAGGAAACCCAGATCCCCGTGCAGATCGCCCGGAAGTTCAAGCCGGAGATCAAGATCGGCGAATACCTGGTCGATCCGCTGCCGCCGATCGATTTCGGCCGCATTCCGGCGCAGACCGCGAAGCAGGTGATCGTGCAGCGCGTGCGCGAATACGAGCGCAAGCGCCAATACGACGAGTTCAAGGACCGCGTCGGCGAGATCGTCAACGGCATCGTCAAGCGCACCGAGTACGGCAACCTGATGGTCGAGATCGGCCGCGCCGAGGCGCTGCTGCGCCGCGACGAGCTGATCCCGCGCGAGAGTTTCCGAAACGGCGACCGCGTGCGCGCTTATATCTATGACGTCCGCGAGGAACCACGGGGACCCCAGATTTTTCTTTCCCGGACCCATCCGGGCTTCCTCGCCAAGCTGTTCGCGCAGGAAGTGCCGGAAATCTACGACGGCATCATTGAAATAAAAGCGGTGGCGCGCGATCCCGGCAGCCGCGCCAAGATGGCCGTGATCTCGCGCGACGCCTCGATCGATCCGGTCGGCGCCTGCGTCGGCATGCGCGGCTCGCGCGTGCAGGCGGTGGTGCAGGAGCTGCAAGGCGAAAAAATCGACATCATTCCCTGGAGCCCGCAGGCGGCGACCTTCGTCGTCAACGCGCTGGCGCCGGCGGAAGTGACCAAGGTCGTGATGGACGAGGACGCCGGGCGCGTCGAAGTCGTGGTGCCGGACGACCAGCTTTCGCTCGCGATCGGCCGGCGCGGCCAGAACGTGCGGCTGGCGTCGCAACTCACACGCTGGGACATCGACATCCTCACCGAGGCCGAGGAGAGCGAGCGCCGGCAGGACGAGTTCCGCCGCCGCACCGGCCTGTTCGTCGAAGCGCTTGACGTGGACGACGTGATCGCCGGGCTGCTGGTGACGGAGGGGTTCAACTCGATCGAGGAACTCGCGTTCACGCCGCCCGAGGAACTGGCGGCGATCGAGGGGTTCGACGATGCGGTCGCCGAGGAGCTGATCCGGCGCGCCGAGGCATTCCTGGTCAAGCGCGACAACGAGCTGAACGACCAGCGCATTGCGCTCGGGGTCAGCGACGACATCGCGGCGATCGAGACGCTGACGCCGGCGATGCTGGTGGCGCTCGGCGAAAAGGGCATCAAGTCGCTCGACGATCTCGCCGATCTCGCCTCCGACGAGTTGGTCGAGATCGTCGGCGAGGCGAACATGGACGAGGCGACCGCCAACGAGGTGATCATGGCGGCGCGCGCACACTGGTTCGACGGCGAACAGCCGGCGCCGGCCGACTCCGCTGAGTTGGCCGAGAACGCCGAGCTGTCCGAGGGCGGCGGCATGCAGGAGGTCGACCACGGCTGATACCGCGCTGCCGACGGAAACGGCTGACGAACCGGACGAGCCGGAGCGGGGGCCGCTGCGGCGCTGCGCGGTGACGCGCGAGCGGCTGGCGAAGGAGCGGATGATCCGCTTCGTCGTCGGGCCGGACGGCGCGGTGGTTCCCGACTTGGCTGCACGGCTGCCCGGGCGGGGAATTTGGTTGAGTGCCCGGGGGGATGTGGTAGAAACCGCTCGCACCCGGGGCGCGTTCGCCAAGGCGGCCCGTGCCCCGGTGACGGTGCCCTCCGATCTCCTCCCCGGTCTGCAGGCTGCGCTGGTGCGGCGGATCGGCGAGCACCTTGGGCTTGCCCGACGCGCCGGGCAGGCGGTTGCCGGATTCGCCAAGGCGCGGGAGTGGCTGGACAAGGGGACGGCGGCACTGATTGGTACAGGCCGCGGACGGCAGCCCCGAGGAGCGGGCGCGCTTCCTGGGCCACTGGGCGGGCCCGGTGGTGGCGCCGCTGGATGCAACGACGCTCGGTGCCGTGTTCGGCCGTGACCATGTGGTCCATGTCGCTGTTGCGGCGGGACGGCTGGCCGACCGCATCGCGACCGAGGCGGAGCGTCTCGCGGGTCTCGCGCAGTCGGACTTGGTGCAGCCGGGCGGTGATGCGAAAGGCGCCGGCGGGGCAGCTTCCCTTCGGCGTAGGACCGATGGACGACCGCCCGGCCCGGCCGGACGGAACGAACTGAAGATGCAGGCGGGTAGATGAGCGAAGGCAACGATCAGGACGCGGCCAAGGGACGGCTCTCGTTGCGACCGGCAGGTCGCCTGGAGCTGGGCCGGACCGTGGATGCCGGATCCGTTCGACAGAGTTTCAGCCACGGCCGGTCCAAGGTCGTGCAGGTGGAAGTGCGCAAGACGCGCACGCCCGCGCCGGCCCCGGGGCGCCCGAACGCCGCGCCGCCGAGCGCGGCGGCGGGCGCGCCCTCGTCCGCCGCGCGCCCGGCACCCGCCCCGACCGGCCGTCCGCCGATCGGCGCCGGGCGGGCGCTGACTGCGACCGAGCTTGCCGCCCGCCAGCGCGCGCTCGCCGAACAGCAGCGCGAAAACGCCAAGCGCGAGGCCGAACGGCGGGAGCAGGAGAAGATCTCCATCCTCTCGGCCGCCGAGGAAGCCCGGCGCCGCGAGGAGGAAACCCGCAAGGCCGCCGAGGACGAGGCGCGCCGCAAGGTCGAGGAAGAAGCGCGGCTGCGCGCCGAGGAGGAAGCGCGTCGCTCGGCCGAGGCGCAAGTGACGGCGCAAGCGGCGGCGCAAGCGGCGAACCCGGCTGCCCGTGGCGGCGAGGAGCGTCGCGTGCCGCGCGCGGCGCCGCGCCCGGCCCAGGCCGCCCCCGCCGCCGCCCCGGGACGGCCGGCCGGCGAGACGCTGCGCCTGAAGACGCCGCGCGCCACCGAAGAAGACGATGATGCCCGCCCGATCCGGCGCCCCGGTGCGCTGCCGGGCGTGGCCCCGCGCAAGCCGCAGGTCGCCACCCCGAAGAAGGGCGTCGACGACCGCCGCCGCGCCGGCAAGATCGACGTGCAGGCGGCGATCGAAGGCGAGGACGATCGCGTCCGCAGCCTGGCCTCGATGCGGCGCCAGCGCGAGCGCGAGCGCCGGCAGGCGGAACTGGAACTGCTGCGCAGCGATCAGGTGAAGGTAGTGCGAGAAGTCATCCTGCCCGACAACATCACGGTGCAGGAACTGGCCAACCGCATGGCCGCCCGCGCGCCGGAAGTGATCAAGACGCTGATGAAGCATGGGCGTGATGGCGACCATCACGCAGAGCCTGGACGCCGACACCGCCGAACTGGTGGTGCAGGAATTCGGCCATCGCGCCAAGCGCGTCTCCGAGGACGACGTGGAGCTCGGGCTGGACGGTGCCACCGACGCCGACGCCGAACTGCTGCCGCGCCCGCCGGTGGTGACCGTGATGGGCCATGTCGACCACGGCAAGACCAGCCTGCTCGATGCGCTGCGCGCCACCGACGTGGCCGCTGGCGAGGCCGGCGGCATCACCCAGCACATCGGCGCCTATCAGGTCGAGCTCGACACCGGCGACCGGATCACCTTCATCGACACGCCGGGCCACGAGGCGTTCACCGCGATGCGCTCGCGCGGCGCCAGCGTGACCGACATCGTCGTGCTGGTGGTCGCCGCGGACGACGGCGTGATGCCGCAAACGATCGAGGCGATCCAGCACGCGAAGGCGGCCAAGGCGCCGATCATCGTCGCCATCAACAAGATGGACAAGCCGGACGCCAACCCGAACCGGGTGCGCCAGGAACTGCTGAGCCACGACATCGTCGTCGAGGAAATGGGCGGCGAGACGCAGGACGTCGAAGTTTCGGCCCTCAAGAAGACCGGCCTCGACAAACTGGAGGAAGCCATCCTGCTGCAGGCCGAAATTCTCGACCTGCGCGCCAATCCGAACCGTTCGGCCGAAGGCTCTGTCATCGAGAGCCGGCTGGACCGGGCCGCGGGCCGGTCGCGACCGTGCTGGTGCAGAACGGCACGCTGAACCAGGGCGACATCGTGGTGGCCGGCGCCGAATGGGGCCGCGTGCGCGCGATGCTCGACGACAAGGGCCGGCAGATCGACGAGGCCGGCCCATCGCGCCGGTCGAAATCCTCGGCCTCGCCGGCGTGCCGATGGCCGGCGAGCCGTTCGTCGTCGTCGAGAACGAAGGCGCGCGCGCGCGAAATCAGCGAATTCCGGCAGCGAAAAATCGCGCGACAAGACCGCCGGTGCCGTCACCGCCGCGCGCGGCACGCTGGACCAGATGCTCGCCCGCATCCAGGCCGGCGAGCAGAAGGAAGTCGCGGTCCTGATCAAGGCCGACATGCAGGGCAGCGCCGAGGCGATCGCGGCGACCGTGCAGAAGCTGGCGCACGAGGAAGTGCGGGTGCGCGTGCTGCTGTCCGGCGTCGGCCAGATCACCGAGAGCGACATCCAGCTGGCCAAGGCCTCGAATGCGGTGATCGTGGCGTTCAACGTGCGCGCCACCAGCCAGGCGCGCGATCTGGCGAGCGCGAGGGCGTCGACATCCGCTACTACTCGATCATCTACGAGGTCGCGGACGACATCGAGAAGCTGGTGCGCGGCAAGGTCGCGCCGAAGGCTCGCGAGAAGTTCCTGGGCTACGCCGAAATCCGCAAGGTGTTCGACATCACCAAGGCCGGCAAGGTCGCCGGCTGCATGGTCACCGAGGGCCTGGTCAAGCGCGGCGCCGGCGTGCGCCTGCTGCGCGAGGGCGTGGTGATCCACACCGGCGAGCTCACGCAGCTCAAGCGCTTCAAGGACGACGTGCGCGAAGTGGCGCGCGGCTACGAGTGCGGCCTGTCGTTCGCCAACTTCCACGATCTGCGCGAGGGCGACGTGGTCGAGTGCTACGAGGTGGAGATGGTGCCCGGCTGAGGGCGCCGTCTGGAGTCATCGACGTGCGGCAAGGGTCGACAGCGAGCGGCGCGAAAGCGCCGAGCCAGCGGCAATTGCGCGTGGCGGAGGAAATCCGCCATGTGCTCGCCGGCATTTTCTGCGCGCGGCGAAATCCGCGACCCGGCGCTGGCCGATGTGCTGATCACGGTGACGGAGGTGCGGGTCAGCCCGGACCTGAAGCACGCGACCGCCTTCGTGACGCGTCTTGGGCCGTTCCGACGTCGCGGACAAGCTGCCGGCATTGCGGCATGCCGCGCCGTTCCTGCGGCGCCAACTCGCGCACGCGCTGCGGCTGCGCTATGCGCCGGAGGTGTCGTTCCAGGCAGACACCAGCATCGACTACGCGATGCACATCGACGAGGTGCTGCACTCGCCCGAGGTGAAGCGCGATCTCGGAGTAAGACTGGTTCGTCAGGAGGTTGAGATGGACACGCCGTCGCCAGCCGCCGCGCCGACTGCCGCCGATCCGGTTGCCGAATTCGAAGCTGAGTTCATCGCGGGTCTGGAGAGCGGGGACGATTTCGCCGCCCGCGAACTGCTGGCGGCGGGTTGGCCTGTCTATTACGCCGAGGACGACACGCCCCCGGGCTTGGTGATCAAGCGTCACCCGGACGGGCGCCGCCAACTCGTGCGGGGCTGGGGACCGGACGAAGAGGTCGTGCGCGATCTCTGAGGTGGCGAGGCCGCAGGTCTGAATCATCGGCGGCCCAAACGGCGCCGACAAGTCCACGCATGTGCGGCTTTACGGGCCCGGAACTCATTGTCCGTTCTGGCGAAGCCCCGCCGAAACCATTGCCGCTCTGTACGCCGCGCTCACAGCATCCTCAATTTTGGCAGAAACATTCTGCCGACAGAATGTCACCAACAAGACCGGCAGTACCTTCCACGCGTCCGGGTCAATTCGGTCGACGAGCGGTGGCGTGTGGTAAAACACTCCTTGGGCGATATCAAACTCCATAAGTTTGACCCGCGCGTATGATAAGAATGCCTTCATTCTTGGATCCGAAGGTCCAATTCCCTTGACTTCGAAAAGATCAAGGACCGTTCCGCAGCGTGTGTCATTGTTGAATAACGCATTGTTCGGGAATCCGCCATATTTCCGGTCTTCAGCCTGTTCCTCGGGCGAGACTATGATATCAGCCAAGCCGTATTTCGCTGCACTGCTGTCATCTTGGGAAGCGCCGATAACTGGGGCTGCGGCTTCGTGTTCGTTGACTTGTGAATCTCCTGTTTCGTCGTCTGCGTCCTTGGGATTGCCAATGTCTGAAATTGGAGTGGCATGCACAAGGAAGCCGTCGATCACCTTACCGATCTGATCGGGCGCGGTTGCGATATCACCCTTGAATCGGAACAATTCCTCAGGCTCGAATAGGTAGTGGTCGCTGGCTCTTACGAGGGGGAACCGGCCACGACCTCGTTTCGAGACCAAAGAGCGAGCCGTTGCAATAGCGCACGGATTGGCGCTGTTGAGCGCGACAGGAGTCTCGAGTATCACTTGTGAAGTCGCGCCGAAATCCAGAGGCGCCAATGGCTGCGCAGCCCGCAATATCCCCGACCAGATGCCCATCCGACTCGAAAACAAAATTCCGAGGCAGCGTCGTGGAGGTGACGCCGGCATGAGCGGCGTCCCTTTGTAAACAGATGCGAAGATTGCCGTGGCCATCGCTTCCGTTGACCGGAAGTGACTGGGCGACCACGAAATCTGCGTCCAAATGCGACAGGGGGTTGGCAGGCTGCTGCTTCGACGCATCCTCATCGCTGACGGTCACGTGTTCGCCGACATCTGCAACAATCTCGGCGTGCACTAGATTGTATCTTGCAAACGCCGTCAAATTGTTGGGCTGCTCGACCGACAGTGGTGGGTAACCGACAACATAAGCGAACTTCCAAAGGTGCTTCGCGGTGACGGACGACGTTCGGGTGTTGTACCAAGTATCCACGAGCATATCGATGCCTGCTTCCATACACGGTTGAGCCGGAGTAAGAGTAATATCCTCGTCGGTCACAAAGGCCGCATGCTCGTTGTAACCGTCGGCAGCGAGGAGTTTCAGCGGATCCCGTAAGTCGCCGACGAGCTTGCCACCATCAACGAATTTTGAATGCCGCGGCAAGCGAGCCTCTTTCTGCAATGCTTGTGCTATCTCGTAGGTTAAACAAATGTAAGCGCGGCCATGTGCCTTAGAGGAAACGTGTGTTTGATTGGCGTCTGGCGTCTGACCGTGTAGAGATGGGACAGACTGTTCAGCATTGCCTCTATAGTTCTTGCTACCAGGCAAACTGTTCTTTCGAGCGCCCATCCGTGCTAACCCCATGTCTAACATATTTTTCATGCAAATCCCATTCTTCTCGAAGGCCACCTCGGATTCACTCAGGTCTATCACCTTCGTTTCGTCCGGATGGCCACCGAGAGAGGCGGACTTGGTCAGGGTATCGCTGAATTGAAACAGATTGACTGCGCGCTGAAGTGTTTCAACTCCAGGAGCAGCCAAATCGATGTGCAAATATCCCCTATTTACACCCCCAATTAAAGTCATGAAAGGATTTTCATCGAAAGACAAAACCACTCTCGGATTTGAGCCATCAGGGAATTGTGTTGGAATCACAAACAGGGCCTTGACGTCAATTCCGTCTCTTCCGGCGCTCAGCGTACTCACATAGGCGAACACGGACCCATCTTCCGCAGATTTCTGCATCTTACATACAACCGCATTGCCTTGCTCCACGAATGTGCCCATGATGATCCAATCGCCAGCGTTCTCTGAATAGTCCGCTGCGAGCTGAGCGCGGGCCGCCGGGGCGGTGGACCCCAGGCAGAGGCAAACGGCGAAGAGCATGGCTCGTTTGAGCATGGCCATCGTCCCTCAATGCGTCCAAGCCAGCGTCGAATCCTGGACATCGATAACACGAATGCGTGCCAAAATAAAATCGACTTCAACGCGATATGACGTATGCAGAGGGACGCTTCGGCGTGTTTCCCACGGCGCCACTGGTTGATCGGTAGCGCGACGCCGTCAACGCTTGCATTCTTCACCGCCGTCTGCTTCTTGCGGCCCCTTCCGCCCGGCGCCGTGCGTGACCGGCGATTTTTTGGATAAAAAAATGCGCCATCGCAAACTCCGCGGCCGTCCGCTCGACGGCTGGCTGATCATCGACAAGCCGCCGGGCCTGACCAGCACCGACGTGGTCAACCGCGTCCGCCGCGCGTTCGACGCCCAGAAGGCCGGCCACGGCGGCACGCTCGACCCGCTCGCCACCGGCGTGCTGCCGATCGCCTTCGGCGCCGCCACCAAGACCGTGCCCTACGTCATGGACGGCACCAAGCTCTACCGCTTCACCCTGCGCTTCGGCGAGGCGCGCGACACCGACGACGCCGACGGCGCAGGTCACCGCCACCACCGACGCGCGCCCGACCGACGCCCAGATCAGCGCCGCCCTGCCGGCGTTCCGCGGCGACATCATGCAGATTCCGCCGGTCTTCTCCGCGGTCAAGGTCGCCGGCGAGCGCGCCTACGACATGGCCCGCGAGGGCCGCGCCGCCCGTGCTGGAACCGCGCCCCGCCCGCGTCGACCGCTTCGAGCTGATCGAGCGCCCCGACGCCGGACACCGCGGTGTTCGAGGTCGCCTCCGGCAAGGGCGTCTACATGCGCAGCCTGGCGCGCGACCTGGCGCAGGCCTGCGGCACGCTCGGCCACGTCGCCGCCCTGCGCCGCCTGCGCGTCGGCCCGTTCACCGAGGCGCACGCAATTCCGCTGGACAAACTGCGTGCCGGCAGACGATACCGCGCCGGCCTCCCCGGACCTCCTGCTTCCGGTCGCGACCGCGCTGGCCGACATCCCGGCGCTGGCCCTGACCGAAGCGGAGGCCGGCGGCCTCGCGGCATGGCCAGGCGATCAGCCTGGTCGCGCTGATGGGCCGCATTCCAGCAGGCGGCCAACCCCGATGGGGGGTTGGTGCGCGCCATGGCGGGGGGCCGCGTGATCGGGCTGTGCCGGCTGGAAGACGGCTTGCTGAAGCCCGAACGGGTCCTGTAGCCGCAGTCTGCCTCGCCGCGCGCGCCCGGTCGCGCGTCGTTCCAACCCACATCCAGGAGAACAGCACGATGTCGATTACCGCGGAGCGTCGCACGACGCTCATTGGCGAATACGCGACCGGCACCGCCGATACCGGCAGCCCGGAAGTGCAGGTCGCCCTGCTCTCCGAGCGGATCGGCAACCTGACCGAGCATCTGAAGACCCACGCGAAGGATTTCCATTCGCGCCGCGGCCTGCTGATGCTGGTCGGCCGCCGCCGCCGCTGCTCGACTACCTGAAGAAGAAGGACAGCGGCCGCTACGAGACCCTGATCGGCCGGCTGAGCCTGCGCCGTTGAGCACTTCGGCCTCGCTGACCCGTGATTCCGCTGGCCGGCGTCTTATATGACACCGGTCGGCGCCGGACCCCGCGCCATGGTGGCGTGGGGCAACGCCGAGCGGGGCCCTGCCCCGCAACGCCGCGCACGCGGCGGAGCGACACGACCGCCGATCCGGCACTCCCGAACGGCGGGGACCGCGACGGCGTTTCCGGCCACATGGCCGCGGCTGCGCCAGACTCCATGACGCAGCCGCCCTCCATGCGACCCGAGACGCCGCCCCCCGCCCGGACAACGGATCGCCGGCCCGACCTGCCGTCCGCCGATGCCGCGCATCGAAGGACGACATGAATGTTCAACTACTTCCGCAAAGAACTCGACTGGGGCGGCCGCAAGCTGGTCCTGGAAACCGGCAAGATCGCCCGCCAGGCCGACGGCGCCGTGCTGGTCAGCTACGGCGACACGATCGTGCTGTGCACCGCCGTCGGCGTGCAGACCAGCCAAGCCGGGCCAGGATTTCTTCCCGCTGACCGTGAACTACCAGGAAAAGGCCTTCGCCGCCGGCAAGATCCCCGGCGGGTTCTTCAAGCGCGAGGGCCGGCCGAGCGAGGCCGAGGTGCTGGTCTAGCCGCCTGATCGACCGCCCGATCCGCCCGCTGTTCCCCGAGGGCTTCCGCAACGAGGTGCAGGTCGTCGCCACCGTGCTCAGCCACGACCTGGAGAACGACCCCGACATCGTCGCGATGATCGGCTGCTCGGCCGCGCTGACCCTGTCCGGCATCCCGTTCTTCGGCCCGATCGCCGCCGCCCGCGTCGGCTACATCGACGGCCAGTACATCCTGAACCCGACCGCCGAGCAGATGGAGGACAGCAAGCTCGACCTGGTGGTCGCCGGCACCGCCGAAGGCGTGCTGATGGTGGAATCCGAGGCGCAGGAGCTGTCCGAGGACGTCATGCTCGGCGCCGTCAGCTTCGGCCACGCAGAGCTTCCAGCCGGTGATCCAGGCGATCATCGAACTGGCCGAACGTGCCGCCAAGGAGCCCTGGCCGCTGCCGGAGCCGTCCGAGGAAGCAAAAGGCGCTGCGCGCCCGGGTCGATGCGCTGGCCCGCGCCGCGCTCGCCGACGCCTACCGCGAGAACGCAAAGCAGCGCGCCACGAGCAAGGTCGGCGCCGCCAAGAAGGCCGCCGCCGAGGCGCTGGCCGGCCGAGGGGCTGGACGCCGAGAAGGCAAGGCTGCTGTTCAAGGACCTGGAGGCCGACATCGTCCGCAACGCCATCCTGGACACCGGGCTGCGCATCGACGGCCGCGACACCAGGACCGTCCGCCCGATCGTCGCCGAGGTCGGCATCCTGCCGCGCGCGCATGGCTCGGCGCTGTTCACCCGCGGCGAGACGCAGGCGCTCTGCGTCGCCACGCTCGGCACCGGCCAGGACGAGCAGATCATCGACGCGCTCGAGGGCGAGTACCGCGAGCACTTCATGCTGCACTACAATTTCCCGCCCGTACTCGGTGGGCGAGGCGGGGCGCATGGGCTCGCCCGGCCGGCGCGAGATCGGCCACGGCAAGCTGGCCTGGCGCGCCGATCCATCCGCTGCTGCCGGCGAAAGACAAATTCCCCTACACGCTGCGCGTGGTCGTCGGAGATCACCGAGTCCAACGGCTCGTCCTCGATGGCGACCGTGTGCGGCACGTCGCTGGCGCTGATGGATGCCGGCGTGCCGCTGAAGCGGCCGGTGGCGGGCATCGCCATGGGCCTGATCAAGGAAGACCAGCGGCTTCGCCGTGCTGTCCGACATCCTCGGCGACGAGGACCATCTCGGCGACATGGACTTCAAGGTCGCCGGCACCGAGGCGGGCGTCACCAGCCTGCAGATGGACATCAAGATCACCTCGATCACGCCCGAGATCATGCGGATCGCGCTGGAGCAGGCGCGCGACGGGCGGCTGCACATCCTGGGCGAGATGGCCAAGGCGCTGACCGGCGCACCGCGGCGACGTCGCCGCGACCGCGCCGCGCATCACCATCATCAACGTGCCGAAGGAGAAGATCCGCGAGGTGATCGGCACCGGCGGCAAGGTGATCCGCGAGATCGTCGAGCAGACCAAGTGCAAGATCGACATCGAGGACGACGGCACGATCAAGATCGCCGCCACCGACATCGCCCAGGCGCAGCAGGCGATCGACTGGATCCGCGGCATCGTGGCGGAGCCGGAGATCGGCGTGATCTACACCGGCAAGGTGGTGAAGACCGCCGATTTCGGCGCCTTCGTCAACTTCCTCGGCTCGCGGGACGGGCTGGTGCATATCAGCGAACTGGCCGCAGGGCCGCGTCGGCAAGACCACCGACGTGGTCAATGTCGGCGACGCGGTGAAGGTGAAGGTGCTCGGCTTCGACGAGCGCGGCAAGGTGAAGCTGTCGATGCGGGTGGTCGACCAGGCGACCGGCGCGGACATCACCGAGCAGGTCGGCGCCGAAGCCGGGCGGCAGCGACCGCGAGCGACGGCGAGCGCGCGCGACCGCGCCGGAGCGACCGCGGCCGGACTGATGCCGAGGAATCGTGGCGACCGGCCGCGCGGCGCGCTCAGTAAACGCGCCGCGGCTCGCATCCGGTGCGGTTATAAGCCGTGTGGACCGCGCTGCGCGCGGATGCCGTGCATCGCGGCGGCGCGCGTATGGCGGAGGCACCGGGCGCCCGGCGCGATGCCTGACGAAGGCGGGCAGGCCATGAGAGCGATCAATGCGATCCGGATGGGCGGGATCGACGTGCTGCCGCTGGTGGAAGGCGGCAAGGGCGTCGCGATCTCCAACGGCATCTCCTCCGGCAACTGGGCGGCGGCCGGCGGCGTCGGCACGTTCAGCGCCGTGAACGCCGACAGCTTCGACGACGACGGCGAGCCGATCCCGCAGGTATATCACGGCCGCACGCGGCGCGAGCGGCACGAGGAACTGGTCGCCTACGCCATCAAGGGCGGCTCGACGCAGGCGCGGCGCGCCTACGAGCTCGCCGGCGGCAAGGGCCGCATCCATGCCAACATCCTGTGGGAGATGGGCGCCGCCGAGCGCATCATCACCGAGGTGCTGGAACGGGCGAAGGGCATCATCAACGGCATCACCTGCGGCGCCGGCATGCCGTACCGGCTGTCCGAGATCGCCGCCCGGTTCAACGTCCACTACTACCCGATCGTCTCCTCGGCCCGCGCCTTCAACGCGCTGTGGAAGCGCGCCTACTCCAAGGCTGCCGACCTGCTCGGCGGCGTGGTCTACGAAGACCCCTGGCTGGCCGGCGGCCACAACGGCCTGTCCAACAGCGAGGACCCCGACAGGCCGGAGGATCCGCTATCCGCGCGTCGCTGGCGCTGCGCAAGGTGATGCGCGAGTTCGGCCTGGACGAAACGCCGATCATCATGGCCGGCGGCGTGTGGTGGCTGGAGGAGTGGGAGAACTGGATCGACAACCCCGAACTTGGGCCGATCGCGTTCCAGTTCGGCACCCGCCCGCTGCTGACCCAGGAAAGCCCGATCGGCGACGCCTGGAAGCGCAGCTGCTGACGCTGAAGGAGGGCGACGTCTTCCTCAACCGGTTCAGCCCGACCGGGTTCTATTCCCGCGCGTGAACAACGGCTTCATCCAGGAACTGCGCGAACGCAGCGAGCGGCAGGTGGCCTACACCACCGAGCCGATCGGCGAGCATGTCGCCGAATACGGCGTCGGGCCGCGCAACGCCGGGTGGTCTACCTGACGCCGGCGCGATCTCGCGCGCGTCGCTCGGCTGGGAGGCGCAGGGCTTCACCGAGGCGCTGCGCACGCCGGACTCCACGCTGATCTTCGTCACGCCGGAGAAGGCCGAGGAAATCCTGGCCGACCAGGTCGCCTGCATGGGCTGCCTGAGCCAGTGCCGCTTCTCCAACTGGTCGCAGCACGAGCCGGAGTACACCACCGGCAAGAAGGCCGATCCGCGCAGCTTCTGCATCCAGAAGACGCTGCAGAACATCGCGCACGAGTCCGACAAGGACGAGGCGGTGGAGCAGCAACCTGATGTTCAGCGGGCACAACGCGTACCGCTTCGCCACGGACCCGTTCTATGGAACGGCTTCATCCCGACCGTGCGGCAACTGGTGGAGCGGATCCTGACCGGCCGCTAGCACCGCGGAGTGCGGCATCCCACCTACGGGGTGCCGGAGTGGACGGCAGGGAGAGGGCAGCGATGCTCAACGCCGTGGTCGCGATCGGGGCGGCGGTCTTGTGGGCCGGTTCCTACGTGCTGTTCTTCCTGCGCGATCTGCGCACGTGGTGGCGGTTGCGCGCCTATCGCGCCGAGATGTCGGAAGTCGAGCGGCTCGACGCGGTGCGTACTTACACCGCCTGGGTCCGCAACATGCCGCCGGCGCCCTCGCGGCGTCGGGCGACTGGGGGCACCGTGGTGCCGACGCCGGTGGTTCCGCCGGTGCGCGGCACCGTCTTCCCGTACCCGGGGCGGCGCCTGCTCGGCAACTGATCGCTAACTGACCGGCGCGGCGCAGCGATGCCAGGTCTCGACGTTGGCGTCCGGTCCGGCGCGTCGCTGCATGGTCTCCTCGTTCAGCAGCCGCATCTGCATGGTCGTGCCCTGGTTCGGCTCGCCGGCCGGCACGACGTAGCTGAAGTGGTGCCGGTTGTAGTCGCCGGTGATGGCGTTGCCGCCGGGCGTCACGATCGCCGGACCGTCGATGCTGAGGCGCTGCCCGGTGCCGTCGCACCACGACCCGTCGATCTTGTCGGCCCGTGCGACGCCGGCGTGGGCCACCAGCGCCAGCCCGAGGCCCGATGCGAGTGCGATGCGCAGCTTCATGGCTTCTCTCCCCGTCTCGCCCGCTATGTGACCTTGCGCCGCACCTGGAATTCCGGTGCGCGCCATGCGTCGGTTGCCAGCACGTCGCGCAGCGCGGCGACCGCGTCCCACACGTCCACATGGCGCAGCGACAGCGGCGTGAGGCCGAAGCGCAGGATGTCGGGCGCGCGCACGTCGCCGATCACCCCGCGGGCGATCAGCGCCTGCATGACCGGGTATGCCTCCGGGTGCGCATAGCTGATCTGGCTGCCGCGGCGGTCCGCCGCGGCGGGCGTCAACAGCCGCAGCCCGTGGCCCGCGCACTCCTGCGCGACCAGCTCCGCAAAAATATCGCCGAGTCGCAGCGACTTCTCGCGCACCTGCGCCATCGGCGCCGCGAGAGCCAGCTCCACGCCGACCTGCAAGGCGGCCAGGCTCAGCACCGGCGGCGTGCCGACCATGGCCGCGCCGATCCCGGGGGCGGGCGGAAATCCGCGGCGAACGCGAACGGTTCGGCGTGGCCGAGCCAGCCGGTCAGCGGAAACCGCAGCTTTTTGTCCCACCGCGGCGCCACATAGAGAAACGCCGGCGCGCCCGGCCCGCCGTTGAGAAACTTGTAGCCGCAGCCGACCGCCATGTCCGCACCGTCCGCGGCGAGGTCGAGCGGCACCGCGCCCGCGGAGTGCGCCAGATCCCACAGCACCAGCGCGCCGGCGGCATGCGCGGCGCGCGTGAGCGCGGCCATGTCGTGCATCGCGCCGGTGCGATAATTCACGTGCGTCAGCATCAGCACCGCCGTGTCGGCACCGAGCGCGCCTAGCAACTCATCGGCTGCCGCGCGGCGCAGCCGATGACCCTGGCCTAGCAGTTCCGCCAAGCCGGCGGCAATGTAGCAGTCGGTCGGGAAATTTTCTTCCTCGGTCAGGATCTCCCGCCGGCCCGGCCGCAGCGCCAGGGCGGCACCAAGCAGCTTGAACAGGTTCACCGAGGTCGAGTTGGCGACCAGCACGCTGCCCGGCGCGGCGCCGATCAGCCGCCCGATCGCCTCGCCGACGCGGCCCGGCAGGTCCATCCAGCCGGCGTCGTTCCAACTGCGGATCAGGCCCTGGCCCCACTCGCCCGCGACCACCTCGGCCAGCCGGGCCGGCGTTGCCCGCGGCAGCGGCCCGAGCGAGTTGCCGTCGAGATAGATGACCCCGTCCGGCAGCGCGAACCGATCGCGGAAACCTGCAAGCGGGTCGTTGCGATCGAGCAGATCGAGTTGTTTTCGGTTCATTTTTACGAGGTCCCGATCCCTGGAGCGATAGCGCGCCCGGATCGAACCGTCATCCCACGTTCATCAATCTGCAATCGGCGCTTCATAGGTAGGTGGTACCCAAGGTTCGTCTGTCTCGGTCGCGGCTCCGCGCCCGGGGGGCCAAATGTCGGTAACGGGAACCAGCCTCAATGAAAAGTCTCCTCGGCACGAGCGTTTCGCTCGTCGCGGTGGCCGCGGTGGGCATGTGCCTCGCGGGCGCCACGCCGGCGGCTGCGCAGGACGCTGCGACGATCCAGGCGATCCAGTCGCAGATCCAGCAATTGCAGGTGCAACTGAAGCGGCTGCAGGCCGATGCGGCGCGGCGCGACGCCGCCCTGAAGGCCGCGCAGGAAGATGCGGCGCAGGCTCGGGCGCAGGCGGCCGAGGCGCAGAAGGCGGCGATGACGCCGCCGCCCATGCAAATGGTCGCCGCGCCCCCGCCGCCGCCCCCGCCGACCGAACCGCCGCTGCCCAAGGGGTCGTTCCGGGTCGGCGGCGTCACCGTCACGCTCGGCGGGTTCGCGGCGCTCGAAGGCATCTACCGCTCGCGCAACCAGGCGGCGAGCATCGACACCAACTTCAACGGCAGCATCCCGTTCGCGAGCAGCCCGAACTACCACATCCCGGAATATCGTGAGACGGCGCAACAGAGCCGGTTCTCGCTGCTGGCCGTGGGCGACATCGACAACTCGCAGAAGCTGAGCAGCTACCTCGAGACCGACTTCCTGAGCGCCGGCACCTCCTCGAACTCGAACCAGAGCAACAGCTACACGCTGCGGCTGCGCCAGTTCTGGGGCGAATACGACAACGCGGCCGCCGGCTTCCACGTCGAAGGCGGCCAGGGCTGGTCGCTCGCGACGATGAACCGCGTGGGCATGCTGCCGCGAAGCGAAAACGTGCCGCTGACGATCGACGCACAGTACGTCGTGGGCTTCGACTGGGAGCGGCAGGCCGAGTTGCGCGTGGTCAAGGACTTCGACGACCAGCGCTTCTCGGTCGGCGTCGCTGCCGAAGAGCCGCAGACGCTGTTCGGCAGCTCCGGCGGCAACAACTGCCTCACCGGCGCGACGACGCCCGCCGCGATCGGCGGCGGCCTGCTCGAATACGGCCAGTGCGGCGGCTCCAACGTCAACACCATTCAGTCGTACAGCGACAACAAGGCGCCGGACCTGATCGCCAAGGTCGCGGCCGACCCGGGCTTCGGCCACTACGAATTGTACGGGCTGCTGCGCTTCATCGGCGGCCGGGTGTCCTATCCTACCGGCGCGACCGGCGGCACGCCGGGCACCGGCCAGAACTTCGACACGACCGGCGAGGGCATCGGCGGCGGCATGATCCTGCCGGTGATCCCGGCGATGCTGGACTTCCAGGTCAGCGGCCTCTACGGCCAGGGCGTCGGCCGCTACGGCACCGCCCAGATTGCCGATGCCACGTTCACCACCGCGGGCAAGGTCGAGCCGCTGACCGAATACTCGGTGATGGGCGGGTTCGTCGGCCATCCGGTGCCGACGGTCGACGTCTACGCCTATGGCGGCGCCGAGGGCGCGCAGGCCAAGTGGAACAGCGTCGGCGCGGTCAACGCCGGCTACGGCAATCCGAACGTCACGCTGTCCGGGTGCGAGGTCGAACTCGGCTCGTGCAGCGCGGTCACCAAGAACGTGGTCGAGGGCACGCTCGGCGCGTGGTGGCGCGTGTTCAAGAGCACCTACGGCACCGCGCAGATCGGTGCGCAGTACGAATACATCGAGCGCAATGCCTTTCCGGGCGTCGGCGCCACCAAGGGCAGCGTGATCTCGCCCTCGACCAACGAGAACGCCTTCCTGGTCAGCTTCCGCTACTATCCGTTCCAGTAAGGTCCAACGACGAAAGGCGCGGGTTGGGGGCCGCTCGGCACCCCACCCCGCGCATCACGTTCCCTTGCCCATCATGGCCGGAATGCCGCGCAGCGCCTGCTTCAGTTTCAGCAGCCGCCGGTCGCGTTCGCGAAAAAGCTCGGCCGGCGTCGCGTCGCCCCAGTCGAAAAAACCCTTGCCGGCCATCACCCCGGTGCGGCCTTCGGCGACCAGTCTGTCCAAGGTCGGGCTGCGCTCGGGGTGCGGCGGCGGGATGTAGCTGCCGTTGGTCAGCACCATGTTCACCAGCGGCAGCCCGGTGAAATCGGCTTTTGCCAGCACCGCCAGCACCGGCAGGCGCAGCGCCAGGCCGTGGATCACCGACAGGTCGACCTCTTCCGGCGTCGCCATGCCCGCATCCAGCAGCGAATACACCTCGGCCGCGATCGCCGCCTGGATCCGGTTGGCGATGTAGCCGGGCACGAATTTCTGGAACACGATCGGCGCCTTGCCCAGCGCCGTCAGCATCTTCTGCACCGTCTCGACCACCTCCGGTCTGGTGGCCGGCCCGCCGACCACGTCGACCAGGTCGACCAGGTACGGTGGCGTGTACCAATGCGTGATCAGCATGCGCGGCCGCAGCGCCTCCGGCACCAGCGGGAACGGGTCGAGCTGGCTCGTGTTGCTGGCCAGGATCGCGTCCGGCTTCATCAGGCTCTGCAGTTTCTCGAACAGCACGCGCTTGGCCTCGGCGACCTCGATGATCGCCTCGAGCACGAAATCGGCGCCCCGCACGGTCTCCTCCAGCGTGTCGCAGAGGCGCACCGCCTGGCCGATGCCGGTCTGCTGCTCGGGCGTGACCTCGCCGGCCTCGGCCAGCGTTTCCACGGCGGTCGCCATCAGCACCGGCGCGCGGCGCAGGGTTTCGGCGTTGCTGTCGGTCAGCCGCACCCGATGGCCGCCCAGTACAAAGACCAACGCCAGCGCGTGGCCCATCGTACCCGCGCCGATCACCGCGATTTCGCTCATTGCCGTCGCCTCCCCTGCCCGAAGCCGCTACTCAACCACCACCCGGACCGCGGCAGAAGCGGTGTTCGCGAACGGCAGCCGCACCTGGAAGCGATGCGCGCCCGGCGTCATCGGCCACAGGAACGGCTTGGCCGGGTCCGCGGTGCCGACCGGAGTGCCGTCGACCAGCCAGACCACCTGCGGCACGCGCGGCTCGGCGGCAGCGCGCAGCACCAGCCGGTTGACCGCGGCCGGCACCTCCGGATTGCGCCAGATGCGCGAATTCTGCTCCGGCGCGGTGACGCTGAGCCGCACCGCCTCGGCCGGCGGCGCGGGCGGCTGCGGCTGCACGAACTCGGTCAGCCGGGCCGGGCAAACGGCATTGCGCACGCCGGTGTCCGTGCAAAGCTCGCGCGGGACGCGGTTGGCGGGCACCGGCAAAAAACCGGCGGTCAGGTCGGCGCGGGTCGCGCCGTGCAACATGAGCAGGATCACGTTGGCGAGCCCGGCGGCGGCGCGCCCGCCGCTGGCCCCGCGCATCGGCCCGGCATCGGCCCGCCCGACCCACACCCCGACCACATAGCGCGACGACCACGCCAGCGTCCAGGCATCGCGGTCGCCCTGCGAGGTGCCGGTCTTCAGCGCCACCGCGAACGGGTATTCGCTGTCGCCGTAGCGCGGGAAACTGGGCAGTCGCGCCATCGGGTCGGACAGGAACTGTCCCACCTGCCGCGCCGCGTCCTCGCCGACCACGCGCGGTCCGGGGGCGCCGGGGACGCCGCGCAGCCAGGTCAGGTCCGCCGCCCGGCCGCCGTCGGCGAGCGTCGCGTAGCCGCGCACGAGACGCTGCAAGGTGCTCGGCAGCGACCCGATCGCCATCGACAGGCCGAACCGCGCCGCCGGGCCGGGGCTGTCGTGCAGGCCGAATTCGCGCAGCGCCGAGAACGCGGTTTCCAGGCCGATGCGGCGCAGCAGCGTCACGGCCGGCACGTTGCGGGAGTTCGCCAGCGCCTGCCGCGGCAGCAGCGGCCCCAGAAAAAACCCGTCGGCGTTGCCGATGCCGGCGGCGCCGTCGGGCACGTCCTGCATCACCTCGTCGGCGCGCAGCACGCCGCGGTCGAGCGCCAGCGCATACAGGAACGGTTTCAGCGTGCTGCCGGGCGAGCGGTCGCTGCCGCGTGAAATCGATGGCGTCGCCGGCGCGACCGTCGCCGGCGGAACCGACGGCAGCCAGCACCTCGCGGCCGTCGCGCCGCACCACCATTGCCGCCGCCTGCTGCGCCCCGGCATCGCGCCATCGCGCCAGATCGGCACGCAACATCTCTTCGACGCTGCGCTGCAGGCGCAAGTCGACGGTGCTCCGGACGCGCGGATCGGCCGCGTCGAAACTTTCCCGAGCCATTTGCGCCATCCGCAAAACGGCGTTGATCCCGTCCGGCCGACGCGGCGCCGGGGCAAACATGATCGCCGCCAGTTGCGCCCGGGCTTCCGGCAATTCCGCCGCCGGCAGCACGCCCTGCCTCGCCAGCGCATCGAGCACGCGTGCGCCGCGGCGGATCGCGGCGGCGCGGCCGGCCGGATGCAGCGGGTTCATCCGCGCCGGGCGCCTTCGGGATCGCCGCGAGCAGGGCGATCTGCGCCCAGCTCAGGTCGGCGACGGGCGCATCGAAATAGAACCGCGCCGCGTGGGCGATGCCGTGGCTGCCGTTGCCGTACGGCGCGAGCCGCAAATACTGCGCCAGCACCGCCGCGCGGCCGTAGCGCAGCGTCAGCGCGATCGCGGTGCCGGCCTGGACCGACTTGGCCCAGAGCGTCCGCGGCCGCGGGTTCTGCAGCCGAGCCACCTGCATCGCGATGGTCGAGGCGCCCGAGCGGCCGCCTCCGGTCGCGTGCTGCCAGACGGCGCGCAGGACGGCGGCAGGGTCGACGCCCGCGTGCTGCCAGAACCGCTTGTCTTCGAGCGCCAGAGTCGCCGCGGCGATGCGGGCCGGCGGCGGGTCGGCGCTCCAAAAACCGTACTCGACGCGGTCGCCGTCGACGTGGCCGAACTGCGCGAGGAACGTGCCGTTGCGGTCGTAGAGGATCGGCGTCGGGGTTGGCGCGGAAAAATGCGACTGCCGCGCGACGGCGATGGCCCAGGCGGCGAGCAGCGTGATGCCGATGCCGGCCACGCATGACCGGAAAGCGAAGAGCGCGCGGCTACTGCCGTGCAATGTCCACCCGCTGCCCGCCGGTCGCGCCGGACACCTCTGGCTGGTACATCGCCTCCGCCTGCGCCGGGGGTTCCGTAAAACTGCCGGCAACCTGCGCGCGGACGCGGTAGCGAACGACAAACGTGCCTTTCGGCAACTCGAGATACACGAAGGTCACCGCGTCGTCGCCAAACGAGGCGTAGCTCGGCGCCAGCGTCGGGCCGGCGGACGGGGCGGCTTCGGCGGGGGCCGTTGCAAGGTTCGGGTTCAGCGGCTCGAACCCGGCGGCGAGCGGCAGCGTGATCGCGACATGCGCGCGCGGCTCCGGGTTGACCAGTTCGTCGGCCTCCTCGACCACGTCGCCCTGCGCCAGATGCACGACGCCGTCGGCGCCGGCGTCGAGCCGCGCCATCGGGCCGCTGGCAGGGACACGAAACAACGTGCGGCTGAGCGCAAAACCGTGCAGCACGGGCTTCGCCGCGGCACCGGGTTCGGCGGGGACGTAGACGTCGTCGACCAGCAACGCCGCCGCCTGCGCGCCACGGTTGGCGACGTGCGCCGGGCCTTCGCGTTCGGTGCGGGCGGAGAACAGCGGCGTCGCCGCATCCAGCGTGCCCGACGCGGTGCGGTCGGGCAGCGTGACCGCGACCGGCAGCGGCGTTTTCCCCGCGGCCCAACTGGAGGCGAGCGCACGCAATGCGGCGCCGGTGGCGTTGGTGGTGCCCCAGCCATCGCCGTCGCCGAGCGTCACCAGCGCCGTGCGCAGCAGCGGCAGCCGCGGCTCCGCCGGCGTCGCGCCGGCGACCGCGTGCAGCACCTCCGCCAACGCCCGCGTCTCCGACGGAAAGATGAAGGCGCTGCCGCCGATGTCGGACAATCCGTGGTAGACCGGCTGGCCGTTGCGCGACAGCACTTGCACGCGGCCCCACAGCTCCTCCATCAGTCCGGCGAGCAGTCGCGGGTCCTGCGTCGGCAGCGCGGCGACGATGGCGGCAACCTGCGCGAGCGATTCGGTCGGCAGCAGCGTCGCGCGACGACTCAGTTCGCCGGCGTAATCGGCGGAAAGCGTGCCGTCGGCCGCGAGCGCGGTCAGTGCCGCAACACGCTCGCGCAACACTTCGCCGGCGAGGAACCGCGGATAGTCGGAACGCAAAGCCTGCGTCAGCACTTTCGCGAACCGCTCCAGCATCGCCGGATCGACCGGCTCGCCCACCTTTTTGGCCGCGACGAGAAATTCGTAGGCCCACGCGGTCAGCGTCACCGATCCCTGGGTGTGCGGCCAGAAGGCAACCAGCCCATCGCCGTCGGTGGTCTGCCGAATTGCGAGAATGGTCGCGGCGACGTCGGCGGCGACGCGGTCCTTCACGTTCGCCGCGTCGAGGATCGGCGCGAACGGCGACAGCGCCAATTCGGCCGATGCGAGCGACATGCGCTGCTCGGTGCAGCCGTACGGGTAGACGGCAAGCGCGCGCAGCCCGCCGATCAGTTTGACCAGCACCGGATCGGACGCGATGGTGACGGTGCGGGCGTACGAGCCAGGGCGCGCCGGCACCGATGCGGGAACATCAAGACTGCCACCGGGAGAAAGGGAAAACACCTGCCGGTCATGCACGACCTGGCGATCGGGGCGGATCGGCAGGTCGATCTGCAACGCGTCGCTCGCGTGATCGGAGTCGCGCTGCACCAGGAACCGCAGATGCGCAACCTCCTTGCCGGGCGCCGGCTGCGGCACCGTCACCGGAAATTCCAACCGTGCCGGGCTTGGTCTCGTCGAACGCGAACGACTGCTCTTCGCCGGCATCGGCGGAAAGTCCATCCAGACTCAGCAAAGCGTGCGCGGCGCCGCCGGGGCCTTCGACGACGCGCGCCGATCACCGAGGCGTCGAACTTGTCGCCGGGGCGGACGAAGCGCGGCAGCGCCGGCTGCGCGACCACCGGCTGGCGGATGCGGATCTGTCCGGTGCCGAAGCCGAACCGGTCCGCGCCGCTGGTCGCCTTCGCGCGCAACATGTAGACGGTCAGCGTATCCGGCAGCTTCACATGCACATGCGCCATGCCGTCCGCACCGACCTTCACGTGCGGCAGGTAGATCGGCACCGGGGTGAAATTGCGCCGGACAGAAATATTCTCCATGCCGAAATCGCCGCCCTCGCCGCCGCCGGGGTTTTCCAGCAACGGTAAAATACCGAACGCCATGTTGCGGCTATCGCGCGCGACCATGCGCGGCGTGGCGCTCGACGATGAACGACGGCAGCGGATCGAGCGGGCGTTCCTTCGCCAGCGACAGCACCGCCTGGTCGACCATCCAGAACGTCGCCTCGCCCGCGAGCGGCTTGCCCGCGACATCGGCGAGATGCAGCACGAGGTCGATCTCCTGCGCCGGCCGCGCGGTGGCGGGCGCGTCGAACTTTACCTTGACTTCGTTGTCGACCGGCAGCACGCTGATCGACGCGGTCGCCGCGAGCGTGGTCGGCTTGCCCAGATCGAACGGCGCGGTCGGCGTCGGCACGACACTGGGCAGCCGGCCGCGCATCAGCAGCACATGCACGGCGAGCTTCGGCATCTCTTCCTTGCTGACAGGTACGGCAATCCGTGAAAAACCGTTGGCGATGTCGGCCCAGGCGTAGTTGAAGTCGCCGTCCGGCCGCTCCGTCACCGCGAGCGCACGTCGCCGCCTGGAACGGGCTTTGCACCAGCAGGGTTGCGGTTTCCCCGGGCGCATACCCGTCCTTGTCGGTGGTGATCGTCACCGACTTCGACGGCGGACGCGACCACGTGACTGGCGTGTCGCCGGCCATGAACAGATCGACTTTTATGCGTTGCGCGCGGCCGATCTTGTCCGACGCGTCGGCCTCGACGATGTAGACGCCGGCGTCCTTGGCATCGAAGTGCAGATGCAGCGCATCATCGGCGCTGACGATCTTTCTTTCCTCTACCGTCTCGTCGATGGTCTGCGTCGGGTACTTCGCCGAGCCCTGGGCGAAGTCGCTGGCCCGCAAAAACAGAATTCCAGTTGCGGTGGATCAGCCGCACGGTGATCGGCAGGCCCGCGAGCGGCTTGCCCTCGGCGTCGATCGCGATCACGTCGGGCTCGATCGCGCCGGGATGATCGAGGTAGCGCGGCTGGCGCAGGCCGAGCACGAACGGCGGCAGCGCAATCACGTGCTGCGTGCTGCGCACCTGGATGTCGTCGTTGCCGGTGACGGTTGCTTCGACGACGTATTCGCGCGGCTGCGCGGTCGGCTCGATGGTCGGGTCGAGCGTGAGCGACGCGGAGCCGCCGGCATCGGTGGTCGCGGTGCGGTCGAGCACCGGCGTCGAGCGGAACGGCGTGTCGTTGGAAAACCGAGAGTCGCTGGAGAACACGAAGCCTTCGCGGCCTGGCGGGGTCCAGACATACGGGTACTGCGTCGCGCGCCACTGGATCGGGCGATCGGACAGTTGCCCGCCGGCGAACCAGCGCGCGACCAGCCCGACCGGGAACGGCGCGTCGAGCGTCGCGCGCTGCCGGGCCGTTCAGCAGCACCTCGAAGGTCGGCAGGCGATAGGCCTCCTTCTTGAACGTGATCTCGCCGCAGCCGTTGTCGCCGGCCACGGCGCGCCACGGCGATTTTCCGTCCGGGACGAACGTCATCGTGTAGTCGCCGGTGGCTTCGGTCTTGTCGTCGAAGCGCGCGTGCAGGCCGCCGACGTCGTCGACCGTGACCGGGATCTTGTATTCCTGGTCGTCCGGCCCGGTGATCACGACGGTGCCGGGGCCGTCGTCGTAGTCGAGGCTGCCGTGCCGCCAGCGGCGGATGATGCCGCCGATCAGCACCGGTTCCTCCGGCCGGTAGATCGGCCGCTCGGTGAACAGGTGGCACAGCAGCCGCGCCGGCTCGCCGCGCTCGGCGAACCCCTGCACCGTCCAATCGAGCCAGTTTTCGTTGTCGTCGTCCTGCGGATGCGCGGCCCAGGTGCCCTCGGCGTAGCGCGGCGGCCCACCGCGGCCGGGTTCGAGCACGAGCTGGTCGGCGCCTTTGGTCACCACCACACGCGTCAGATTTCCGCCCAATCCGCGGTACGGCGCCCAGGACCAGAATCCTTCGGCATCGGTGACGCCGCGCACCAGCGTCTCGAATGCCTGGCCGCGCTGGCCTTCGAGCCGCACCTCTGCGTCCGCCACCGGGCGCGCGGTGGCGAGCGAAGTAACCGCGAAGCGCACGCGGTCGGCTTCCTCGACGGCGGTCAGGCTCAAATCGGTGACCTGGATGCGCAGCCAGGTCCGGTCGGCGCCGTCGACCGGGCGCAGGCCGACCAGGTACGCGCCGGGCTCGCCGGCGCCGGCGATGCGGCTCAGCAGCGGCGCCGCGTCGATGCCGAATTTGGCGTCGACCCCGCCGCGCTGGATCGGCAGGTCCACCAGCTCCGAAATCGCCGGCGAACCGAGCGCCGCGATGCGCGCCTTCAGGTCGCCCGGCCCGATGGAGCCGGGCTGGTCCCATGGACGCGGCTCATTGCCGGGCAGCGGCGGCGCCGCGTCCCGGGTCGTCACGTCCGCCGGGAACGGCCAGAAGTCGCGGCTCAGCGGGTCGATCGGATGGATGCGGATGTCGGCGCGGGCGTAGCCGTGGCCGCGCAGCGGCAGCATCTGCGGGCCGAATCGCTCGACGATGCCCTGGTCGGCGTCCCAGCGCAGCGCCGGCGCGCTCGGCACGAAGCTGAAGCGGCGCGCGGCGGTTTCGCCGGCCAGCGCGCGGCCGGCGCGATCCTTCAGGCCGTCGAGGCGCAACTCATAGACGGTGTCGGCGCGAAAGCGGCCGGTGAGTTGCACCTCGCTGCCGTTGGGGCGCACCGCGAGGTCGTCGACCGGCGGCGAGAAGCGCAGCAACTGGCGCGCGCGGACGATGTCCATCGGCTCCGGCTCGGCCGAGAATTGCAGCATGATGCCGCGCGGGCGTTCCGAATCGGTGCCCTCGGCGGCGCAGCTCACCATGCCGTTGTCCACGTCGTGCCGGTAGCCGTCGGCGCAAAGGAAGTCCGTCACGGCAAACGCCGTTGGCGCGGCCGATCGCAGTTCGAAAACCGGGTCGTCGAGGCCGGGTTCGTCGGACAGGCGCAGGCGCAGCACGGCGATGCGGTCGTCCGGGATCGGCTGGCGCAGCACCACCAGATAGGTCTGCTGCTCCTTGCCGTCTCCCCGGTCGGCGGCGCGGACGGTGTAGTCGGAGGCGGCGAGGGTCTGCGCACCCTCGGCGGAAATGCCGGGCGCCGGGCGTAATTCCACCCCGATCAGCCGCGTGAGCGCGGCGAGGTCCACCGGGGCCGCAAACGTCAGGGAAAACCGGTCGGCGTTCGCGCCCTCCGGCAGCGCGTCTGCGACCGGCACGGGCAGCAGCGGCACGAGCGTCGCGCTGCGGCCGGCAACGGACACGGTCTCGCGGCGCAGCGGCGTCCAGGGCTCGGCGGGGCGGAATTGCAGCGTGCGCGCGTCGAGCCAGGTCCAGGCGCCCGGCTGCGGCGGCGCGAGGGTGAGCAGGCGCTCCGGCGCGTCCTCCGGCCCGCCGGCGGCGGGGCCGGCGTCGTGGTCGAAAAACACCGTGATCGGGTCCCAGGCGCGCAGGAAATGGTCGGGCACCAGCAACGCCCCATCGGCGCGGTGCAGGCGATCCAGCGCCGGCGGCGGATCGCCTGCACCGAGCAGCAGCAGCGTTGCCAGAACCAGAAAGAAGCGAATCATGGCGCCGTCCCCTTGGCGGCCGCCGGGATCGGCGCGCGGCCGGCGAGTGCGAGGTAGTCGTTGACGACGTTCTGCGGCGGCCCGTTCGGGCGCGGCACCAGGCCGACCAGCGCCGGTCGCACCAGCGTCGCGGGCGCGTCCGCCGGCACGCGCGCCTCCAGCACGTAGCGGCCGGGCGCCAGCGTGTGCAGTTGCGCGACGCCCTCGCCGAGCACGCGGCCGGCAGCGTCGAGCAGGCGGGCGGACACGACGTCGGGCTCGGCCCGGACGCCAACTCCGATTTCTCCGGTGTGCGCGACGGTGAACCCGAACGCTGCGGTGCCGCCGGGGGCGACCGCGACGGTCGCGCCGATCCCTTCCGCCGCCTCCGCGACCGGCGCGGCCGAAAGGTCGAGCGTGCCGGCCAGCGGCCCGTCATGCGGCGATATTATTCTGAGCCGCTCCGGCCCGAGCGGCAGATAGCGGAAAAGCTCGGCGCCGGCCGCGAACATGGTCGGCGGTTCGTCGCCGATGGCGAGAATGAGGGGCGCGGTGCTGCTGGCGTGCAGCAGGATCGGCGTGGTCGGCGACAGCGCCAGCGTCATCGCCGCGTCGTGCAGCGCAATATGCGCCGGCAGCGCGGTCGCGACCGGCGCGGGCTCCGGCCAGGGCGGCGTGTCGCCGCCCTCGATCCAGGCGGCGAGCAGGCCGGGGCCGTGGTCGATGGTGAGCCGGCCCCCGCCGAGAACCGACAGCTCGGTGCCGCGCTGCACCAGACCAAAATCGTCGAGCAGCGTCGCGGTGCCGCCGACGACAGTCAGCCGTCGTTCGTCCTTCGCGACGTCGACGCCGGTGACCGGAAGGTCCAACGATCCGGCGGCGCCGAAGAAGCGTTTCAGCGGCGCGCCCGGCCGCAGCGCCAGCGCAGCCGCGTCGCCGGCGGTCCAGGTCACGGCGGCGGGGGCGGCCGTTGCCGTCGTGTTGACCAGAAGCAGATCGGACACGTCGCCCTCGACGGTGCGGCTCACTGCTGCGTGGCCGGTCCAGACGGTCGCACCATGCCCATCC
The DNA here is from genome assembly GCA_963697635.1 of uncultured Solirubrobacterales bacterium. GTDB lineage: Bacteria > Pseudomonadota > Alphaproteobacteria > Acetobacterales > Acetobacteraceae > CAJCJG01. The sequence continues at coordinate 246,960 of CAVOOS010000032.1, forward strand.
TTGGGGTTGGTGACCGCCGCGGTGCCCGGGGCGAGGTCGAAATGCAGGCGATGCACGCCCTCCGGCAGATGCAGCGGCAAGGCCGACAGCGGCGGCAGGGTTTCGCCGAACGGCGCGTCGAGCGCTCGCGCCTCGCGTTCGGCGAGGTCGAGCGCGGTGACGCGCACCGGCAGCGCGCGGACCTCGCTGAAGCTCGCGTCGGACAGCGTCGCCGGCTGGCAGCCGCAGTCCGGCGCGAGCGCGCTGCCGGGCGCAATCCCCACGCCGCGCCCGGCATCCAAATGCGGCTGGCCGAGGCCGCTGTCCGCCAGCCAGAAGCGCACGTGCCCGACCGCCGGCGGCGCCGCGGACAGGTAGGCGGCGCGGTGCGGCGGCAGCGTGAGCGCCAGCGCCTGCCCCGGCGCAATGCTTAGCGGGGCAAGCGCCAGAGGCCCGGCGCGGTCGCGCGCCAGCAGCCACAGTTGCGTCGTCTGCGGCAGGATCAGCGCGTCATCGACCGCCGCGAGCACCCCGAACGGGGTCGACACGGCCTCCAGCCCCGCGGGATCGCCCATGACCCGAAGCGGGGTGGAATTCGGCAGCACCAGCCGCGCCACGGCGAGCGATTGCGGCAGGCCGGACAGGTCGAGCGGCACCGGCACGACCGCATCGGGCGCCACGGATGGCGGATCGAGCGCGCGCGCGGCGAAGCGGATCGGTTCGGCGCCACCGTCGAGCGTCCAGACCGAGGCGCGCCACTGCACCTTGGCGCTTTTGTCGGCTCCAAGGCCACCGTCGACGGCGCCGACGACGGGCGTGGTGCCGCGGGCGATCGTGACCGTCTGCCAGGGATCGCCGGAGTCGCGCCATTCCAGCGCCAGCACGAGATCGGCGGACGATGCGGCGGCCACGACGATGAGCGCGCCGGGCGACGACCGGGGCAGCGCCAGGTGATGCACGCCGCCGCCGGCCAGTTCGGCGGCGCCCTCGGTGGCGGCGGCGATCGGTGCTCGATCCTCGGGCAGCGCGAGGTCCACTTCGACGGTGTCTTTTCCCGGAGTGGCGTTGGCGTCGTCCGGCTGCTGGTCCGGCTGGGCGGCCGGCTGGTCGTCGTTTTGCGGCGCGTCGGCGGGCTGCACCGGCTCGCCGCGGCCCGGGGCGGCGCTGGCCAGCTCAAGCGTGTACGCGCCCGCCGGCAGCAGGCGCGACAGACCGACATTCCAGTCGGTGCCGCGATCGCCGACGCGTTCGACGACGTGGCCGTCGGCCCGCTTCAGCGTGGCGCGCAGCGGGATGCGGCCGAACGTGGTCAGGCTCACCACGCGGTCGGCGGCAATCGCGAATTTTTCCGTGGCGGGCAGGGCGACGAGGCGCGGCCGGCCGGGCTGCAACTGCTGGCTGGTCAGCTCCAGCGTGTAATCGAGCCGGTCGTTGCGGCCGAGGCTGGTCGTGCGCACGCGAAAACCGCCGGCCGGCAGCGTGCCGGCGTACGGCGTGTCCGAGGTCAAGCGGGCCAGCGGCACCGCGCTGCCGTCGGCCAGCAGGTCGGCGACCATGCCCTCGCTGACCGCGAGGGTGACGGCAGCGGGGCCGGCGAGCGAGAAAGTCCAGAGGTCGGGCGTGCGCGGATCATTGCGGCCGGGCGGCTCGCGCCAGGTGGCGGCTTCGGTCGCGCCGAACGGCAGCGCGAACGGGCCGTGGCCGACATGCGGCACCGGCGGCGTCATCGCGGCCAGCCGGGCCACCACGCGCGCGGCGACGCCGGCGGGCTGCACCAGCAGCCGATAGGCGCCGGGCAACAGATCGACGTCGAGCGACGAAAGATCGCCGGTCGGCAGCAGCGGCCAGCCCTCTGCGTCCTCCAGCCGCGCACTCAACCGATGCGCGAGGCTCAGCAGGTCGAGGTGAAATCGGCCGGCGGCGGCGATGGCGATCGGGAACACGATGCCCTGGTCGGCGGCGAGTGCCGCGCGGACGCTGCCGCCGGGCACCAGCGTCGCGCCATCGGCGACCGGCGCGGGGCGCACCAGCACGCCGAGCCGTCCCTCCGAATCCCGCACGGCGACGCGCACCCGGTAGCTGCCGGCGCGCAGGAAGCGCTGGATCAGGAAATTCTGGCCGACGCCATTGCCGGCGGCAGCGTCGAGGTCGGGGATGAACGGGGTGCCGATGTGGCCGTCGGTCAGCAGCCGGCCGGTGGTTTCGATGCGGAACAGCCCGCCCCGCGCCACCGCCAGCGCAAAACTGTGCTGCTCGGCGCGGCCGAGATCGAGGAAGCGCGGCGTGCCCGGGGTCAGTGCGTCGATGTTGCCGGGCGGCGTCGGCGGCGGCACCGGCGGCTGCGGCTGCGGCGACGGCTGCCAGGACAGCACGACGTTGCGCGCATGGTCGGACGGCGGCAGCGTCGCATCGCCGTAGCGGCCGGTTTCGTTCACCAGAAGCGCGAAGTCGCTGGCCAGCGCGCCGCCGTCGCTGTCGATCGCCAGCAGCTTCCCGTCGGCCGGCAGCCGCACCGGGATCTTGAGCGGCGCGCCGGCATCCTGCGTGACGGTCAGCGGCGCATCGGCGAGGTTGACCGAGACCGGGCGCGCGGCGAGGCCGATCTGCGCCCCGGGCGCGCCGCCGGTCACGATGCTCAGGCGTTCGTTGAGCCCGACCGACGCCTGCCCGAGCACCAGCGCCGGGTCGGGCGGTTGCGCCGGCGCCGGGTGGTCGGGCAGCGATCCGGGCGGGCCGAGCGTCATGTCGAGCACGCCCACGGCGCCGCCGGGCGACTTCAGCGCGAGCTGATACCAGCCGGCCGCAAGCTCCCACTGGTTGGGCTTCCTGCCGTCCGCGCGCGGCGGCGCGACGACGCCGATCGGCGCGACGCTCGCCGTCACGGCGGGGCCGGTCGCGGTCAGCGCGATCGGCCCGTCGGCGACGACCTCGAACAGCAGCGCGACGTCGTCGCGCAGGTTGAAGCGCTGGCGCCACGCGAGGCCCGGGCCGACGCGCGGCGCGACCGCCCCCGCGACCGTCGGCGGCCGCCCCTGCATCTGCCGCAGGAACACCACCGTTGCCGGCGGCTCGTCGCCGCCGAACCCCTCGGCGTCGGCGGACACCCAGTATTGGCCAGGATGCGCGAGTACGCGGCCGGTCGACGTCGTTTCCAGCCGCAGGCGGAACGGTTTTCCTTCCATGCCGGACACTGCGGCGAGCCGCGTCGTGTCGTTCGAGTCCGGCACGAACAGCCGCGTCGTCGGTTCGCGGGAGGTGTGCGCGATCGATACGCCTGACTGTACCGTTCCGCCGGCGAGGAGAGCAAGCTGCACGTCCGCCGGCTGCGGCAGGTCGAGACGGATCGAGCCGGCAGGTGCCGGAATTGAAAAAAGCTCGCTGCCGAACGGGCCGATGGTGCCCGAGGCCACGCCGGCGTCCAGCGCGTGCGACGGGCCGGCGCGCAGGTACAGCGGCTGCGTGGTCGCGCCGTCCGCCCACACCAGCTTGCCGCCGCCATACAGCGTCAGCAGATAGGTGCCGGGCTCCAGCACGCCGCGCAGTTGCATGTCGGTCAGCGGATGGCCCCGCGTCGGCTCGATCTCCCGCACGGTCGGCGCCAACGGCACGAGGTCGGTGGCGTTGCGCCACAGCTTCATGTCGGCGAGCGCGCGCCCGGCGGCTTCGACCCAGACCGGCACGCCGGGCTTCGCCTCCAGCCAGAAACTTATCTGTTGGAGATTGCCGAGTTCGGTGTCGATCGGCGCGCGCAGGTCGAGCGTGCGCGGCGGCGCGGCGTCGCGGAACGGCGTGACCGCGAGCGTCACCTCGCCGGTCGCGGCCGGGTCGGCGAAGGCGCGCAGCTTGTAGGTGCCGGTCTCCAACAGGGTAGAGAACCGGCCGTCGGCGGCGCCGGCCTCGCCGGCGAGGTCGGAGGGGCCGGTCAGCATGTCCACCAGTTGCAGCGCCGTGCCGCTGGCGCTGCGGGCGCTGAGCTCGAACCGGCCGGGTGCGGTGACGTGCAGCAGCGTTTCCATCTGCGCCGCCGCCGCGAACTGCGTTTTTTCCAACGCCGCCGCGGCCGGTGGCAGCGCGGCCGGAGGCGGCGGCGGTACCAGATCGGGCGGCGGACTCTTGTCGGTGGCGGGTGCGCTCGCGACTGGGGCGCTGGCAGCAGGCGCGTTCGCGGCGGGAGCCGGCTTCGGCGGCGCCAATTCAGCGAGCCGCTTGCCGTACTGCATCACCAGGCAGGCGGCCCTTGCGGGAGCGTCGGGCAGCTTGCCGCAGGCGGCGTTGCGCGCCTTCACCCAGGCAACCTGGTCGTGGCGGACGTCGGCGGCACGCGTTGGCTCCCGCGTCAGCGCCTCGGAGAACGCCGCGGCGAGCGCGCGATCCTGCTCCAGCAGCGCCGGGCTCGCGCAGATCGTTCGTTCCAGGGGCGTCGCGGCGGCACGGCAGTCGATGCCGTCGGCGCGCGCGGGAACGGCCAGCGCCGTGGCCACGAGCGCCGTGAGCGAGAGGAGCCGGAACGCGTTCGGCATGCTGATTCTCGGGGGATGACGCGCCGGGGCGCGCGCGTCACGTCAGCGTATCGAACCGCGCAGGGGGGAGCAATGCGCCGCCGGCCTGTCCAGCGCCAATCAACGAAAGTTAATGTCGCGGCCCCGCAAACACCACCCGTCGGCGGCGATGCGGCGGCGCTACCAGCCGGCGTGTGCCTCCGCCTCGCCGACCGTGATGTCGCCGGTGACCGCCTGGCCGGACAGCGAGACCTGATCGAGATGGATCGCCAGCGCCTCGACGGTGATGCCGGTCGGGTTGAACACGCATGTCGACGTGCAGGAAACCGCGCCTGCAATCACCTGCTGGTCCAGCGTGATACGCACGTAACCGCTGGCCAGCGGTATGTCCACGCTATCGTTGGGCGACTGCGGGCCGGTTCCGTTGATCGTGTCGTTGTTGATCAGGCTGCCAGTGATTTGCAGCGAGGTGAACCCGACGCTGCCGGCCAGCACCGGGGGCGGCGAGGCGGCCGCCGTGTCGCTCGCCTGCCACGTCACGTCGCTTGCGACGATCGACAACAGCGGCGGCGGAAGCGGGCCGCTCAGCGGCGGCGGGTAGGGCTGCAGCGTGATCTGCAGGCTGCCGATCGAGCCGCCGGCCGCCGGGCCGGCATTGTCGACGCCGAACGCGGACGGCCTCGTCCCGACATGCACATTGCCGGCGGTGATCTGCAGCACGGCGATCGGCTTGCCGTCCGACGCGACCAAAAGCGTCTGCTCGACCGAGCCGCTACCCGACCATTGGCCCTTGCGCCAGCCGTGTTGGCCGAAGGTCGTCGGCACCGGCTGCACGCCGGTCGCGGTTCCGCCGGAGACGAACTGGGCGGCAATGCCGAAGGCGCTGCCGCCCATGCCGTCCGGCCCGCCCGATTGTCCGGCATGCGCCACGGCAGCAGACAAGCCTGATCCGACCAACAGAGCGGCCGGGACCAGCCGAAGTAACAGTGCCATCGCCTGATCGTCCCGCGTTGCAATGACGGAACACTACCCGGTCAGGACCCGCCGGGTAACGACAGGAACTGTCAGCTCTTGTCATACTTACGCGGCGCCGGCGCTCGCCTGTCTCCTCTGCTACTTGTTGATCACCGCCGCACCGGCCTTGGCGCACACCTCGTCCTGCGTGCTGGTCGCGCCGGAGGCGCCGACCGCGCCGATCAGCTTGCCGTCCTCGACCAGCGGAATGCCGCCGCGCGAGGCGATCACCCCGTCGAGCGACAGCATGGAGGGGGTGCCGCCGTTGACGCCGTTCTCGAAAATCTTGGTCTCGCGGCGGTACGTGGCGGCGGTGTGCGCCTTGTGCTGGGAGATCGCGATCGAGGCGAGCTGCGCGCCGTCCATGCGCGCGAACGCGACCAGGTTGCCGCCGGAATCGACGACCGCGACGTTCACCTTCCAGTCGTGCTGCTTGCACTCGCCGATCGCCGAGGCGATCACCCCCTGCGCCCGGTCGAGCCCGATCGGCGGGCCGTACGGAATATCGAACGGCATCTTGTCCGGCACCTTGTCGGCCGGGTTCGCGGTCGTTTGCTGCGCCCCGGCCTGGCCGGCGGCGAGCAGCGCCGCGGCCGCGGCGATCCCGAGCAAAGTGTGTCGCATCATTGCCTCCCCGTTTGCTGTGCGGGCCTGCGCCCGGCCCCGCTATAGCAGAACGCGGCGGTCCGCCGCTTTACCCGCGCGGCCGCAAATTCATCCAGTACGCGCCCGCATCCGCCATGTTGGGCGTGCGCGCCTTGTCGGGCTCGCCTTCGGCCGCCACGTCGAACGCCGCGCGCAGCAGCGCCGCGACGTCGACGTTGTCGGGCGCCCAGACGAAGCCCTTGTCCGCCGGCTCGCCCGTGATCACCGCCGGCACCGCGCGCTTGGGCATGTTCAGCACGAACAGCGGCGCCTCCGCCGCAAGGCCGCGGCCGATGCGGGCAATGTCGTCGGCCGGCGCGAAGCAGTGCTGCAGCACCCACACCGAGATCGCCGCCTGCACCCGCAACCCGGCGCCGACCAGCGCGTCGAACTGCGCCGGCGCCAGCGCCAGGAACCGCTCCGAGCCGACATAGGACGCGGCCAGCGCGCGCATGCTGGCGCTGATGTCGACGCCGATCACGCAGCAGCCGGAGGCCTCGATCATCGCTTTCGCCAGCCGGCCGATGCCGCAGCCGTAGTCCAGCACCACCATTTCCGGCCGCAGCGCGAACGCGGCGCCGATCAGCTCCATCACGTACGGGGTCTCGATCGCCCAGCGATCGTCGGTGCCGGCGCCGGGGCCTTCCTCGGTGAGGATGATCTTCTTGGCGTGCGCGATGTCCCGGACATTGAAGATCTCGGGATGGTACCTGCGCCGTCCTGGTCGTCCCTGCCGTCATGCGACGTCGTTTCCCTGTGTGCGACCGGGCCTCTGCGCGCGACCGTCGGGCATCGGCCGGCCTCGCGCAAGCGGGCCGCCGTTGTTGCGCAGCCGCGGCTGGCCTATAGCGGACGCATGTACGCGCTCTGTTACTACCCCGGCAACGCCAGCCTGCTGCCGCACATGCTGCTGCGCGAGGCGGGCGCACCGTTCGAGCTGCGGCTGGTCGACCGCAGCGTGAACGCGCAGCGCAGCCCGGAGTATCTCCGGCTCAACCCGAACGGCCGCATCCCGGTGCTGATCGACGGCGACCTCGTGCTGTACGAAACCGCCGCGATCGCGCTCTATCTGTGCGACCGCCACCCCGAGGCCGGGCTGGCGCCGCCGGTCGGCTCGGCCGAACGGGCGCATTTCTACAAATGGATGGTGCATCTCACCAACACGCCTCAGGCCGAATACCGCGCCTGGTTCTATCCGTTCGAGCACACCGCCGAGCGCAGCGGCGCGGTTGCGGTGAAGCAGGCGGCGGGGGCGCGGCTGGAAGGCATGTTCGACCGCATCGCCGCGCAGTTGGACGGACGCGATTTTCTGCTGGAATCCGGCTTCTCCGCCGCCGACCTGTTCCTGACGATGCTGGTCCGCTGGGGCCGCGGCCTGCCGCGCCCGCCGCGCGACGTGCCGGTGCTGGCGGCCCATGCCGCCCGCGTGCTGGCGCGCCCGGCGGTGCAGGCGACGTTCGCGGCCGAGGGGATCGCGCCGCCGTTCGTGTGAAGCCACCCACCCGAGGAATGAAAATGCTCGATCCGCACCGGCTCATTCTCACTGGCGAAAACCCCTTCATCCGCCTCAGCGACAGCGACGGCGGCGCGATCACCAGCAACGCCAGCTTCTGGCGCATGCTGATTTCGCCCGCCGGCCCCGGCCACGTGCTCTACCTCAAGAGCGAGCTGACCCAGGACCGCTGGAGGATCTATTCCGACAACATCGCCATGGCGCGCTGGCTGCAAACCACCGTGCAGGGCATGCTGAACGCCGAACTCGCGGACACCTCGATCCCGGTCACCGACGCCGCGTTCGACAAGTCCGGCGACGCGCGCGATTTCTGGACCGAGCGCGCCGTCTCGCACGACGAGGAGGTCGCGCTGACCTGGTACGAGATCGGCGAGCCGCTGCTGATCCACACCGAGCCAGCCCCGCCGCCGGGGCGCAAATACGGTGTCTGCACGGTGCTGATCCCGGCGCTCGGCGCGCGGTTGACGGTGAATGGCGTGCAGGCCAAAGGCCGCCCGTTCCCGACCCAGCGGGACGGCAAGCCTTTTTCCACGTGCGCCCTGGCGTTCTCCGAAAGCTGGACCGAGGCGCGGTGAGGGCAAAAAGGCCCTCCCCCCTTGTGGGGGAGGGTTGGGTGGGGGTCGAGCCGGGAGTGTCACGCCTTTGGCGCGTTGGCACAAACGAAACGCCATGCGCCGGGCCAGACCGCGCCGGCAACGGCAACGATCACCGATGCCGGCGCGGCAACAGTTGAGGGACGGCAGGATGGACGCGGAAGCACGGATTGCGGCGCTTGGGCTCGAAATCCCGGATTTCGGGGCGAGCGGCTACTACGGGGGCGACTACGGTTCGATGAAGCCGCACCACATCACCGGGCGGCTGCTGTTCCTGTCCGGCCATGTCGCGCAGCGTGACGGCAAAGTCGTCGCCGGGCGGCTCGGTGCCGACCTCGGCGTCGAACACGGTTATGCGGCGGCAAGGTTGACCGGCCTCAACGTGCTGGCCGGCATCCGCCTTGCCGTCGGCTCGCTCGACCGGGTCGGCGCGATCGTCCGCACGCTCAATTTCGTGGTCTGCACGCCCGAATGCACGGAGGTGAACCGCGTGTCTTCCGGCCTGACGGACCTGCTTGTCGAGGTGTTCGGCGAGGCGGCGGGCCTGGGCGGGCGTGCGACCATCGGGGTCATGGCGCTGGCCGGCGGCGTGTGCTTCGAAACCTGGGCGACCGTGGAACTGGTGGAGTAGCCATCGCCGCCCGGATACCGATACGTCGTAGGGCGGGTGCAACCCGCCGACGCAGCGTTCAGCGGCGGAGGGTTGCGTAATGAGCCACGGCGGCGGCAAGTCGCGAACCGCGAAGGCGGCATCGACGGTGCCGCGTGCGGCTTGCGCCGGCGGATTGCGCACGCACTACAAGGGGTGGGCGGTCCGGGCTACGCTTGCTACGTTACCGACTATACGGGTATGTTGAGAGACAACCCGATGTATGAGACCGATCCATCGGGACACGGACGATTTTCCAGACCATGTGGACGGTGCACAGTTACATATTGACATCCGACCAGTGGAAAGGGGCGCACACTCATTGGCAATGCCCTGGTCAAGAGCAAGGCTGCATATTGAAAAACGGTCAACTATGCGATGGATCTGCCTTTCCACCGCCAGAGGTGAAACAATGCCTTCAGGACTGGAAGAGAATTCCTCCGGATCCACAGGGTGGGGCTTGCTTTCCAAATAACACGGGATTCTGGCCGGTTTTCCCAATGTAGTAGCAGGGGTTTATATTGGGTCCGATGGAGTGAAACCGCTATGAGCGAGCGACCAGAAAAATTACCTGGGGCCAGGATGTGCCTCACGCTCACTTGCGATGAACTCACGGTGTACGGAAATAAGGAGGCTTTCACATCATTGCGAAACTGGATGTCGTGGCTAGAGGAGTCACAAAAAGAGCACTTCGAATGTCACATAACAATGTCATTGGAAACCGATGCTTCGTTGTTTGAAGGCAAGAGGCCGCGCAACGTTTGGCCGCTTTTGGATATAGCATTTGAAAGCATTATCCCGCATAGATCGGAGCACCGTCCGGGCCTTGAACTAACATTTATGGTCGCGACCGAAGAAGAGCTGGATGAAATGGCGATCTTCCAAGATAGCGGTGTGCTACCCGACAATTGGAACAAGCAAGCGTAGCCCGGATACCTTGCTTTCGTAGGGCGGGCAACGCCCGCCGACGCAACTGTCCACCTGCGATAGGCTTCGGTCACCTGCCAATGCCGTCGCAGTGCTCACCCCTCGGTGGCCGGGCCGCGGACGAGGGCTTGCAGGTGGCGTTTGGTGAGGAATGCGTCGAGCAGGGTTTTCACGACGTGCTTGTCTTCATCGGGCAGGCGCTCGACCTCCTGGAATTGGCGTAGCAGCTCGCGGTCGGCGAACTTGGCGCGAGCGGCATCGTCCGGGGCGCCTTCGAGCAGATAGTCGCTGGTCACTTCCAGCGCGTCGGCGAGGCGCTTGAGGGTATCGCCGCTGGGGCGCGAGGCGCCGCGCTCGACGCGGCCGATATGGGTGTAGTGCAGCGAGCGTAGCCCGGACACCGATGCGTCGTAGGGCGGGTGGAACCCGCCGACGCAACGATCGGCCTGCGGAGGGTTGCGTGATGAGCGGCGGCACGTCGCGATCGGCGGAGGCAGCATCGACGGCGCCTCCTGCGGCTTGCGTCGGCGGGTTGCACCCGCCCTACAAGAGGCGGCGGTGCGGGCTACGCCCGCTAGAACGCTTTGGGCAAGCCTGCTTCTTTCAAGATTTGATTGGCTAATTTCCGACTACTGATGTTGGCCGGAATCGAAAAATGTCTGTTATTGATGGGGCTATGCCAAATTTGGTGCCTTCCCTTCCCCTGCTTCTAAAAATTGCACTCGGCACTTTCGAGGATTTCGACAAGCTGTCGATATAAAGTGCCGGCCATATTTCCCTTAATTATTTTGCCGTATCGTCCACGCTGACATCAATACGAAAAGTGCCCTTTATCCCCTTGTTGAGGGCAAGCAATTCCGGCGCAATCAGACGGACGTTTTCATCCAATTTTTCAAATGTCGGCGCTTCGGAGGCCAGGCCGGGGACTTCGTCGCTTTCCGCCCACCATACCCCCGCCTCGTCATCCCAGTGCGCTCGCACATGATAGACGTCCATCTTACATCCCTTCGGTCTGTCTGACGGTTCGAAGGGACGAGTTGAAATCCTCAGGGAATCGGCTGTCAACTGAATTGGGGGTGTCAAGGAAATTTTTTCCAGCAGCGAGCGTCGCCCGGTCAGCAAAACTTCGGAGGGCGGGTACAACCCGCCGACGCAGCGATCGGCCGGCGGAGAGGGAGCAGGCGGCAGTCCGCTATCCTGATGCCTACGGGCGGCCGTCCGCCTTACGAAATCCCCGCTTGACAAGCACAGTCACTATGTCTAACATTCTCGCATGCCCCGCACCGCCCCTTCCCCTCAGGCCGCCCAGGCCAGGCTCGCCGAGCAATTCGGCCAGCTTTCGGCGGAAATTGCCGCGGACAGCGGCGGAAATTGCCTTTCCGCCCTCCTGGTCAGCCTCATCAACCTGATCGTCCAGGTGCTCCGCTCCATCAACTGGGACATCGCCGAAGCCGCCGCCCCGAGCGAAGCGGAAGCGAGCGACACTCCGAAACAACCCTCCGAGACCCCGGTCCGAGCGACGACGACACCCAGGGCGGCCAGCAAGGCTTCGCCCCGTCCGCGAAAATCGAGGCTGCAACAGCTCCGTGTCGCCGACACGGGCATCGCGCCCAAGGCCGATCTCCAGGCCTCCGCCAACGCTTCCTCCGAGATCCGCCGCCCCGGCGCCCGCAAAGGTCGCCTCCAATCTGGGGCCAAGCGGCGGGACGCCACCGTCGCACCCCGACCATTTTCAAAAATTCGAGCGCGGGGCCAGATGTTTCCGCACGACCATAATGTTACGATGTCGTAATGACATGGAGAGCAAGCCGCAGGGCGCATAAGCGAAGCGTCATGCGCCGGACCCCGGCCACGCCGGCAACTCGCCTAACACGGGCAGCAAAACTTTGTAAGGCGGCTGCAATCCGCCAACGAAATATGCGATGGCGCGGGGTTGCGTGACGGCCCTCGGCGGCGGCTAGTCACGAACCGCGAAGGCGGCATCTACGGTTTTGCGTGCGGGTTGGGTCGGTGGGTAGCAGCCGCCCTGCAAGGCGTCGGCGGTCCGGGCTACGCTCGCCGTGGTGCCGATCAATGCAAGGTGGGTGGGAATGGAAGCTCCGGCGGCGATGCCGGAGCGCATCAGCACCGTGCCGAGGCCGAGAAGGAGGGCGGGAATGATCCGCCCACCAGGATGCCGGCGGCATTCATGGAAGTGCCGCCGGCTGGGTGCCCGGAAAGTATTCGGTGTGGGTCTCGCCGGTCCGGCCGTAATACAGCACCCGCTTGCCCAGCAGCGAGACGAAGTAGCCGGCGCAACCCGCCCCGACCACTTTGACGCAGAAGCCCTGGTAGGTGTAGCCCGGCACCAGCGCCTGCGCTTCGCGGATCGCCTGCTTGATCACGGCGGCGTCGAAGGGCGCGGCCACGGGCGCCGGGGTCCGCTCTGTCCCCAGCTCGATCGTCTCGCCATTCGGCATGTAATAGGCGCGGGTGGAGCGGCGGAAATCGACGGCATAGCCGTCGAAGCCGGCCTCCATCAGCATCCGAATGCTCTGCGGGAAGGTCATGCTGCCGTCCTCGGAGCCTTCCAGGGTGGCGCGGGCCACATCCTGCCAGGTCGTGTTCATGTCATCGTCCTTTCGTGGTGGGGTTGAGGATTGTCCGTCGTCAATCGACGGGCAGGGATGTGAGACCGCGCTTCTCGACGATCCTCCGCAGGATGCGGAGCAGCGCCGCGCGGTCGTCCGGCGCCAGGTGATCGAAGAATTCGGCATCGTTGGCATCGGCCAGAGCCGCCAGTCCGGGCACCAGGGCGCGGCCGGCAGGCGTCACGGAGAGCGTCTGCGCCCGTCCGTCGTCCGGGTCGGCGGCGCGGACAAGCAGCGATTTGGCGATCAGCCGGTCCGCGAGCTTGGAGATGGCGCCGCGCGTCATGCCCATGCGCTCGGCCAGGCGGCTCGGCGCGAGGGCATCCTCGTCCAGCAGCTGGCGCAGCAGCACCCATTCCGCCACCGTCACGCCATGCCCCTCAACCTTGCGGGCGAAAGCCTGCGAGACGTGGTTGGAGACATAGCGCAGCCAGTAGCCGAGATGGGCGGTCAGGTCGGGAACGGGTTGGGTCGACGGCATGGCGGCTCCTTGATTGACTAGGAAACTACCTTGCCATAGTTTCCTTGTCGACTAAATTCGTGACCAGAGGGCGGCGGTGACCCCACAGGGGATTCGACGACCCGTCCTGGCAAGGTCGAGAGGCCCCGAAACGCAGGGACGCAATGCAACGCCGATCGGCCGGTCATGACCCGTTGGCGGGCAACACCGCGGTGCGTGATAATCTTCGCAAGATGACCCAACAACCGAGTCGGGGGGCCGCCGAGGCCATGCGCGCAAGCGGCCCAGCCCCGGGTGCGCCCCACGGGACCAAGCGGCAGGCGGTGTTGCCGCTGGTCGACCCGCGACCGGACCGGCCGGCCGTCGAGCCAGTGGGACCCGATTTCTGGCACGGTCGCGTGCGCCAGGCGCTCGCCGACCGGTCGTCGCAGGCGGTCGAGTTTGCCGACGAGGGTCTGCGGGCGTGGCCGGCCGATCCCGAGTTGCTGCTGCTGGCGGCCCTGACGGCGCTGGCGGTGCGCCAGCCCGAGCGGGCGCTCGCCCTGCTCAAGCGCTACGGCAAGCGCTACAGGCCGGGCAAACCGGTGAGCCTGCTCACCGCTCTCGCGCTCGGCCAGCAAGGACATTTCGCGCGCGCCTGGGCGATGCTGCAGGCGGAGCAACTGGACAGCGAGCGCGCGGCACTGGGATGGTTCGTCGGCGACGACGTCATGCAGGAGTGGCTTTTCGCCAGCCTGCGCGACATCCGTCTGCAGCGGCTGCGCTCGCCGGCCCCGCCGCGGGCCGCCGGTTCGCCCGCTCCGGCCCGCCCGCCCAAACCCGCCGCGGCGCGTCCACCGATCACCCGAACCAATGCCCGCCCTCCCGCCCAGATCGCCGCGCCGCCCCCGGCGGTCGCCGACCTGCCCCGGCTGGAGGCCCGGTTCGAGATGACGTTCGAACTGGCCAATGCCGACGCAATCGAGATCGTCGGCGCCGAAGCGAGCCCCGAACCGGGCCCGTTCCGCCTGCGCGGCGGAACTCGTCCGGCTCAGCCTGTTCGAAGGGTTCGACGAACTGCTCTGCCTGCCGGCGCTGCAGGGCGTGGAGGCGCATTGGTATCAGGTCGAGACGGTCCGCAAGGTGCTGAAGCAGTATCGCGGCCGGGTCCTGCTCGCCGACGAGGTCGGGCTCGGCAAGACCGTCGAGGCGGGGATGGTGCTGAAGGAATACATCCTGCGCGGCATGGCCGAGCGCATCCTGATCCTCACCCCGGCCTCGCTGGTCGGACAGTGGCGCGACGAGATGGCGAGCAAGTTCGGCATCGACTGCGCCACCAGCCACGACCCGCTGCTGCGCAGCGACCCCGCGCGCTTCTGGGCGCAGCCGCGCGTGATCGCCTCGATCGCCGTGGCGCGCCGCAAGGAGCAGGCCGACCTGCTCGCGGGATCTGAGCTACGACGTGGTCGTCGTCGACGAGGCGCATCACCTGCGCGACCAGGCGAGCGCCAGCTACCGGCTGGTGAACAGCCTGCAGAAGCGCTTCCTGCTGCTGCTGTCGGCGACGCCGGTGCAGAACAGCCTGCTGGAACTGTACAACCTGCTGACGCTGCTGCAGCCCGGCATCTTCAAGACGCAGAAGGAGTTCCGCTCGGTCTACATGGTGCCCGGGCAAGCCGCGCGAGCCGGCCAACCGCGACCGGCTGCGCGACCTGATGCGCGGCGTGATGGTGCGCAACACGCGCGCGCTGGCCGCGCTGCGCATGCCGCGCCGGCATGCCTCCACGCTGCGCGCCACGCCCGACGCGGCGGAGGCGGCCTGCTACGAGGAGCTGACCGCGCTGGTCCGCGACCTGGCGGCGAGCGAGGCCGGCGCCGGCCCGTCAGACGCGGCGCCGCATCGCCTGTCCCTGCAGCATCTGCTGGCCGCCGCCGGCTCCTCGCCGGCGGCCGCCGCCGCCGCGATCGCCCGCATCGCCGAACGCCATCCCGGCGACCCGCGCTGGACCGCACTGCTGGCGCCGCGCGCGCGCCATCGGCGCCGGCGCCAAGGAGGCCGCGCTGCTGCGGCTGCTGGCGCAGAACCCGGCCGAGAAGAAGCTGGTGTTCGTGCACCACCGCGACAGCATGACGCATCTGGCCGACCGGCTGCGCCGCCAGAAGATCGCCGTTCGCGCATGTTCTCCGGCGACATGTCCGGCCCGCAGAAGGACGCGGCGGTCGAGGCGTTTCGCGACGCCGTGCCGGTGCTGCTGTGCACCGAATCCGGCGGCGAGGGGCGCAACCTGCAATTCTGCAACACGCTGATCAACTTCGACATTCCCTGGAACCCGATGGCCATCGAGCAGCGCATCGGCCGCATCGACCGCATCGGCCAGACGCGCGAGGTGTTCATCTTCAACCTGGTCACCGCCGGCACGATCGAGGACGCCGGTGCTGCGCATCCTCGACGAGAAGATCAACATGTTCGAACTGGTGGTCGGCGAGGTCGGCGCCATCCTCGGCGAGGTCGACGAGCAGCAGGAGTTTTCCACGCTGGTGCTGGACGCCTGGCTGCAGGGCACCGAGCAGGCGCGCGCCGACGCCTTCGCCAAGCTGGAGAACCAGTTGCTCGCCGCGCGGCGCGAGTACGAGGGCGTCAAGCAGCTCGACGAGGCGCTGTTCGGGAACGAACTCGATGCTGCCTGAACGCACCGACGCACGGGCAAGCACGGGCCGGATGCAGGGCTTCGTCGCAGCCCTGCTGCGCCACGAGGGCGCGCTGGTCGAGCCGATCGAGCCCGAGGGCCTGGAAGTGCTTGCGCCCCGCCCGGTGCAGCAGGCGCTGGGGGTTGGCGAGCTGTCCCGGCTGGGGTTTCGGCGCCACGCTGCCGCCAGCGGCCCAGCGGGTCGGCATCGAAGGCGACTGGCTGGAGCGCTTCGCCAGGCTGCTGGGTCCGCAAGGCCGTTGGACCCGCCGGGTGCTGTCGGCTCCGCGCCCGCACGCCCGGCGATCCGGAGCGGGTGCTCGGGCACGAACTCGTGCTCGACAACGCGACCTTCCGGCTGCTCGGGCGTGGCGCCGGCCTGGACGCGCTATCTGGTGCTGGATTTCCGCGCCTCCGCCGTCTCGGACGACAAGCGCGACTTCATGCTGCGGCTGGGCGTCAACCTGGCCACCGGCGCGCTGCCGGACGCGATGTTGGCGGCGACTCGCGCTCGCTCTCGACGGCCGCTTCGACCCGACGAGGATGACGACGGTCGACGCCGCCGACGATGCCGATCTGCCGGCGATCTGGGATCGGCCCGGGTGCTCGGGCTCGTCGCGCGGGCCCTGCCGCCGCGGCTGGAGGCGGCGCTGGATCCGTTCGTCAAGGGGATGCGCCGCCGCCTTGGCCGCGACCAGGAACGGCTGCATGCACTACCACAACGATCTGCACCGCGAGGCGATGCGCCGCGCGCTCGGCGCTGCCGGAGGGCGATCCGAAGCGACGCCGCGAGGAGCAGCGCGCCGAGGCGATCGGGCGCGAATATCGCGCCAAGCTCGACGACCTCGCGCGCCAGTATGCGACGCGGGTGACGGTCGAGTGGATCCAGACGCTGGAACTGGTGATGCCGGTGCATCGCTTCTCGGTGCAGATCCGGCGGCGCAAGGCGGACCGGGTCGATCTGCCTGGACTGGAACCCGCTGGCCCGGCGGCTGGAGCCGCCGGTGTGCGAAGCCACGCGTCGCACGGAGCGGCCGCGCCTGGTGTGCGACGACGCGCTGCATCTGGTGTTCCGGCCGCCGGTCTGGGCGCCTGCGCGGCTGCGGCAGGGCGTTCTGCCGCGCCTGCCATCCGCTGCGGCTGCCCGAAATGCGGCGCCACCGAACCGCTCCGGCGCCAGATATCCGGCGTCACGCAATCGTAGCAAGCGGGGGAATCGGGTGAACGATTTCACGCGGTGAGCAGGCTTGCGAGGAAATCATCGTCCCAGGACGCGGCCTTGCGCCTGGCGCGGAGGGATTGTTTGTCGGCTCGTCCTCGGCGGCCCGACCGTCTCGGCCCTGCCAGACCTCATCCGCTGTCGCCCAGCGCCCACCGGGTCCGATGCGATCTGCGGCGTTGTTTCCAGCTCAGATGTTCTCCGGCGTGTAGATGTCGAAACTGATCACACGTTTGCCGGGCGGCGTGCCGGAGCGCAGGTCGTGCAACATCTGGCCGATGGCATCGCTCGCCATCTTGGCGATCGGGTGCGCCAGAACCAACGCAAGATCGTGGTCGACCAGTCCCATCCGCGTGTGGGTCGTCAGGGTTGCTGACGGTTCTCCTGTTCATCCTCTCGGCGACCTGCGCCTCCTTCGTCGGGATGTGCCAGGCGATCCTGTTCAACTCGGCGCAGGTGTCGGGCGGAATGAGTTTCATCTTCAACGCCATCGTCAGCGTCGTCGTCGGCGGCGTGCTGCTGACGGGGGGCTTCGGCTCCGTCCTCGGAATCTTCTTCGGCACGCTGACCTTCGCGATCGTCAGCCAGGGCATCTACTTCACCCGGATCGACCGGAACTGGTCGAACCTGATCATCGGCGTGACGCTTTTGATGGCGGTTGCCATGAACGAATCGTTTCGGCGCTTGGCGCTCCGGTATTCCGGCGCCGGGAAAGGCAGGTGAGGGACGACATGACGGACAGCAAAGCCGTATTGGAGCTGCGGAATGTCGACAAGTCCTTCGGACCGATCGATGTGTTGCACGAAATCTCGCTGAAGGTGCGCGAGGGCGAAGTGCTCTGCCTGCTGGGAGACAACGGCGCGGGCAAGTCCACGTTGATCAAGATCCTGTCCGGTGTGCACGCACCCACGCGGGGCACGATCCTGATGGACGGCCTGGAGATCCATTTCGACGGCCCCAAGGACGCCGCCAGGCGCGGCATCGCGACGGTGCATCAGTTTGGCGGCACATTTCCCCTGATGAGCATCGGTCGAAGCTTCTTCGTGGGCGTCGAGCCGACCAAAGGCTGGGGGCCGTTCAAGGTGTTCGACCGCAAACGCGCCAATGCGATCGCCGTCAAGGCGGTCCGCGACTTCGGCATCACCCGCATCGAGGACGGCGACCGGCTGGTCGGCGGGCTTTCGGGCGGCGAGCGTCAGTCGCTGGCCATTGCCCGCGCGGTCTTTTTCGGCGCGCGGGTGCTGATCCTCGACGAGCCGACCGCCGCGCTCGGCGTGAAGCAGGCCGCCCACGTTCTGCGCATCGTCAACGAAGCCAAGCGCCGTGGCCTCGCGGTGATCTTCATCACCCATCAAGTCATGCATGCAATGGCCGTCGGCGACCATTATGCGGTGCTGATCCGCGGCGCCATCGCCGCCGACTTCCGCAAGGGCGAGAAGAGCCGGGAGGAAATCACCGACCTGATGGCAGGTGGCGAGACCATGGCCGGCCTCGAAGCCTCGATCGAGGGGTACATGGAAGCCCACCAGGGCCATCCGCCCCACGCCGCATGACGAAGCATCTGGCAGGACGAACATGACAATACGCTTTGCCGTCATCGGCGCCGGCCTCATGGGGGCCGATCACGCGAAAATCGTCGCGGAGGACCTCCCGGGCGCCACGCTTCAGGTGATCTGCGACATGGATGCCGGGAGGGCGCGCAAGGTCGCCGACGCGCTCGGCGCCGCCGATGCCGGGACCGATGCCGGGCAGGCCATCGCCCGCGCCGACGTGGATGCGGTGATCGTGGCCAGCCCCGACTTCACCCACGCACCTCTGGCAATCGCCTGCATCCAGGCGGGCAAGAAGGTGCTCTGCGAAAAGCCGCTCTCCCAATCCTCGGCGGAATGCCTGCGGGTGATGGCGGCAGAGCAGGCGGCGGGTGCACTATTCGTCCAGCTCGGGTTCATGCGCCGCTACGACCAGGCCTATGTCGAGATGAAGCGCGCACTCGTGCAGGGCTCGCTTGGCCGCCCCCTGATGATGCACAATTTCCACCGCAACGTGGCCACCCCCGCCGCCGATTTCACCGGCGCCATGGCCATCACCAACTCGGCCCCGCACGAATTCGACGTGGTCCGGCATGTCCTCGGCACCGAGTTCGCGACGATTGCCGCGTGGCAGCCGAAGCGCTCCGACGCGCTGGTCGCGCCTGTCATCATGGTGCTGGAGACCGTCGATGGCCAGCTCGTGAACATCGAGATCAACAACAATGCCGCCTACGGCTACGACGTTCGCGCGGAACTGGTCGGCGAGCGGGCCAGTATCGCCATGAACCAGATTGCCTACACGCGCCTCGACCGCGATCGAAGCCAGGCGACGGGATACGACGCCGACTGGCGCACGCGCTACGCCGAGGCCTACCGCCGCCAGAACCGCGCCTTCCTGCGGTTCGTGCAAACCGGCGCCTTTCCCGAGATTGCGTCGGGCTGCTGGGACGGATATTGCGCCGCCGTCGTGGCCGAAGCCGGGGTGCGGGCATTGCGGGACGGCCACAAAGTCCCCGTCGAAATGATCACCAGACCGGAGTTCTACGCATGAAACTCGCGTTCGTATCCGACAGCCTCGGCGCGATGCGGTTCGAGGAGATGCTGGATCATGCGGCCCGCCTCGGCGTGTCCGGGGTCGAGGTGAACACTTGCGGATGGTCCACCGCACCGCATTTCGGGCTCAAATCCATGCTCGGCAACGCGGCAAGGCAGAAGGCCTTTCTGCGAGCCTTCGCCGACCGCGGCCTGGCAGTCGTCAGCCTGAACGCCAACGGCAATCCGCTGCATCCGACCGATCCTTCGCAAGGCGCAGGGCTGAAAGACACGATCCGGGTGGCCGGCGAGATGGGGATCAGGACCGTCTGCACCATGTCCGGCCTGCCGGCGGGCAACGCCACCGACACGATGCCGAACTGGGTGGTTTCTTCCTGGCCGCCGGAAACGCAGGCGATCCTGCGCTATCAATGGGAGGAAAAGCTGCTTCCATTCTGGACCGAGATCGTCGCGCTGTCCCGCGAGAACGGTGTGGAGCGGATCGCGCTCGAGTTGCACGGCAACCAGTGCGTCTACAACGTCCCATCGCTGCTGAAGCTTCGCGCCGCGGTCGGGCCGGTGGTCGGCGCAAATCTCGATCCGTCGCACCTGTTCTGGATGGGCGCCGATCCGCTGACCGCCGCCGAGGCGCTCGGCGCGGCGATCTACCATGTCCACGCCAAGGATACGCTGTTGAACCCGCCGGTGCAGGCTATGACCGGCCTGCTCGAAAACGGCTCGCTCGTGAACATCCCTGCGCGGAGCTGGTCCTATGTCACGCTGGGCTTCGGCCACGGCGAGGAATGGTGGCGCCAGTTCTGCTACCGGCTGAAGATGGCGGGCTACGACGGCTGGCTCAGCATCGAGCACGAGGACGTCCTGTTGAACTCGCTTGAGGGGCTCGAGAAATCCGTGGAGCTCCTCAAGGGCGTCATGCCCACGGCAGCCGCAGACTACACACTGCAAGCCATTTGAAGGGGCGTGACATGCCCTGGATCGACGCCTGTTCCGCCTCCGATCTCGATGCCGAGGAAGCCCGCCGCTTCGATCACGGCGGCCGCACGTTCGCGATCTACCGCAACCACAGGGATGAGTTTTTCTGCACCGACGGGCTATGCACCCATGAGGAGATCGATCTCGCCGACGGCTTCGTGGTCGAGAACACCATCGAATGCCCCAAGCATTCCTCGGTCTTCGACTTCACCACCGGGGATGTCGACACGCCGCCGGCCTGCGAGAACCTGAAGACCTATGCGACCAGGATCGAGAATGACCGCGTCTTGATCGAGATCTGAGCGTCTGCCCAGGGCGGGTTCAGGCTGCGGGCTGTCGTTGGACGTCACCCCGGCGAAGGCTGGGGTCCGGGCGAGCAAACACCGACCGACCGAGTTCGAACGCGTGCATGCCAGCCTTCGCCGGCATGACAGGTAAAGCAAGGCATGGGTGGGCATCGGGACGCCAGCCAGGCGTCAGCCGGAAGAATATCCGCCAGTGTCGGCAGCGACGGCCTGCTGTTCACCCTCAGCGGCACCGCGACCGACATCGTGGTCGGCAGCGGCGGCATCGAGCTGGGGGAGGGTTTCACGTCCGGCACGGTCACGGTGACGGATACCGACGTCAATGGCGGTCTGGAGGGCCTTGCCGGCTTCGCGACCGCGATCGGCACGACGGTCAACAGCGGCGGCCGGCAGTTCGTCAATCTATCCGGCGCCGCCTACGAGACCCAGATCAAGGCCGGCGACTTCACCGGCATGTCGTTCGTGGTGGTCGGCGACGGTGCCTCCGGCAGCCTGGTGGAGATCGCCTGCTACGCGGCGGGCACGCACATCGCGACCCCGGCGGGGGCACAACGGTCGCGCCGGTGCGGGTCGCGCACGTCGACTACGTCCACGTCGAACTCGACCGCCATGACCTGCTGCTCGCCGAGGGGCTGCCGGCCGAAAGCTATCTCGACACCGGCAACCGCGCCGCCTTCGTCGGCGGCGGCGCGGCGCTCGACCTGCACCCGGATTTTTCGCGTCGCATCTGGCACGCCGAGGGCTGCGTGGAGTTGGTGCTGGCCGGCCCGAAGTTGGCCGCCGCCCGCAGGCGCCTGCTGGCCCGCGCCGCTGGACTCGGGCACCGGCGCACCCGCGACCCCGGCATCGTGCTCACCGCAAACGGTCGCCGCCTGGCCGCCGCGGTGCAAGGAGGGCGCTGGCTGGCGCATCTGCCAGGTGGCGCAACGACGGTTACCCAGCGCTCGCGTACCTGGGTGCCGGCGCAGACCGATCCCATCGCCGACGATACCCGCACGCTGGGCGTCGCCATCTCTCGCCTGCTGCTCGACGGGCGAGCGGTGGCACTGGACAGTCCGGCACTGGCCGAGGGCTGGCATACACCGGAGCGTGGCTGGCGCTGGACCGGCGGCGCCGCGGTCTTTCCTGTCGACGGAGTACGGATGTTGGCCTTCGACGCGGCGCTGACCGGCCGCTACTGGCGTGAGCCGGTCGCACAACGGCTTCTCGTCGGCCGCTACCGTGTCCAGCGACAGTCTCGTTGCCCGCGTTCCATTTGACCGCTCGCGACCGGAAACACAGCTGGTCGGCGGCGCAAATCTGCAGGGGCCGGACGACGCTGTCCCAGGTTGCGGCGCTGGCCGCGCGGAACAGCGTGGCCGCCTGCTCGCCGCTGTGGGCGTGGCCGGTCTCGCCGGTCCGGTTCACCAGCACGAGCCGTCCCGCAAGCGCCAGCGTGGCGACGGATTTTTGTGCAAAGCAACGTTGTCCATCGCAGCGGAACGGCCTTGGCGCCGATTGGTTTCCAGACCCGGCATCGGCCGCTACGTCCGGTCGCGGCTGGACATCCAAAGGGCGTCGTTCCAGGATGGTGACATCGCCTGCCGCGATCCCCGGCGCAGGCGGCTGAGAGAGGACAGTGCTCCCGCCGACGTCATGTCGCGAGGAGCCGCCGCTTGGCCTCCCAACCCCGGCACGCGGGTTCCCGGAACCGCTTGCTTGCGGCTTTGCCGCCCGACGAATTGGCGCGGCTGCAACCGCAGCTTGAGCATCTCGACATGGCGACGCACGCGACCATTCTCCGCCAGGGCGAGAAGATCGATTGCGTGATCTTCCCGGAAACCGGCTGGCTCTCCTGCCTGATGGCGCTCGACCACGGCGATGCCGGCGAGGTCGGGCTGATCGGCCGAGAAGGCATGGCCGGGGTGGCGCTCGTCTTCGGCGACGACCGCATGACGACCGAGGTCATGGTGCAGGGACCGGGAGCGGCTGTCCGTGTGGCGACGGATGCGTTTCTCGAGACCTTGAACAGGAATCCCGACTTCCGGGCGCTCCTGCTTCGCTACGCGCTGGCGTTCCACTTCCAGGTGTCGCAGACCGCGGCCTGCAACGGGCGGCATCAGGTGGAACAGCGGCTCGCGCGGTGGCTGCTGATGGCGCATGACCGGGCGGACGGCGAAACCTTCCCGATGACCCACGAGTTCCTGTCGCTGATGCTCGGCGTGCGGCGCGCCGGCGTCACGGTCGCCGCGGGCGCGCTGCAACGTGCCGGGTACATCCGCTATGACCGCGGCAGCATCGAGATCGTCGAGCGGCCCGGCCTCGAAGCCGGCGCCTGCGACTGCTACGACGTCGCGCGGCGCGAATTCGAGCGCCTGCTCGGGCCGGGTGCCGGTTCCTGATAAATTGACCGCGAATACATCGGTGTTCGTACGCAATCGGACAGACACGTGCGCCCGCGCGCGTCCTAGGCTTGGAGACTGGGGTCGATAGCCGGAGGGGAAAGCGACGATGGTCGATCACGAGATCTGGCGCGTCGAAACCGTCGGAGTGCTCGCGGCCGAACTCTGCGATTTCCGATTGATCGTGCAAGCGCCCGAGGCATTCGGCGGCGCGATCCAGTTCCTGGTGCTGCGCCCGGGCGGGCAGGAAAGCAGGGGCTGCCTGATCGGCTCCGGGACGCGCGAAGACCTGTCGGCCGCGAAGTTCGCTGCCGAACGCATGGCCGAACGATGCGCAGGGCTCGGTCTCGGCCAGGGAGCGCAGTCCAGGTGACCGCGCGGGCGCGCATCCTCGTCGTCGAGGACAACGAGATCGTCAGCGAGACGCTCGGAATCCTGCTCGGCGTGCACGACTACGACGTGATCTGCGCCGCCGACGTCGGCAAGGCGCTTGCCGCCATCGCCGCACATCCGGTCGACGTCGTCCTGCTCGATTATTGTCTGGGCGACCGGACTGGCAGGCCCGTCGCGGAGCGCGCCGAGCGCGCGGGCGTGCCAATCGTCTGGATGACCGGCGACCCTTCGGCGCTGGACACTCTGGCCGCTCAGCGCCACGCCCTGCTGGCCAAACCGTTCCACACCCACGAGCTGTTGGCGGCGCTGGCGGATGCCATGCTCAAGGCCGCGCCGCGCGAGGTCGCCTCGCAGTAGCCTCGGATCGCGTTCACTGCGCGGCACTGGAATTGCGCCGCAATTTGAGTTTGTCCGAAGGGGTGGGTTCACCGTCACGCCGGCCGGCGACGGCACGTTCAAAGCTCCCCGCGCGCCGCCAGCGCCTTGATCCGATCGGCGGTGCGGCACGCGATCGCCTGGATCGTCAGCGACGGATTGACGCCGCCGACGGTCGGAAACACCGACCCGTCGCAGATCCACAGATTGCGGATGTCCCAGCTCCGGCAATCGGCGTTGACGACGCTGCGTGCGCGGATCGTCGCCCATGCGCGCGGTGCCGTTGAGGTGGCAGGTGTCGTCGTCCTGCGTCCAGATCTCGCGTCGCGTCGATCGCCTGCAGCGCCTGCGTCATGAACCGCAGCGAATGGTCGATCAGCGCGCGGTCGTTGTCGCACCAGGAGTAGGTGACGCGCGCGATCGGCAGGCCGTACTGGTCCTTCTCGTCGGCGAGCGTGACGCGGTTGCGCTCCTGCGGCAGCATCTCGCCGACGATCTTGAGGCCGACCTGATGGTTGTAGTCGCTCCATCTCGGCCATCAGGCGCTGGCCCCACAGCCCGTGCGCGCTCAGCTGCGTGCTGGCCCAGAGCTGCGGCAGCGGCCCCTGGCTCATGTAGCAATAGCCGCCGAAGAAATCCTTGCCGTGTCGTCGTAGTTCCAGTGCTCGGTGATCGCCAGCGACGGCGGCCCCTTGTACCAGCGGATCTCCTCGCTCCAGATCTCCCCAGACCGCCTGGTTCGCCTGCGCCATCAGGTTCCTGCCGACGAGGCCGGAGCTGTTGGCCAGCCCGTCCGGATACCGCGCGGTCGCCGAGTTCAGCAGCAGCCGCGGCGTCTCGATCGCGTAGCCGGCGACCACGACGTTGCGCGCCTTCTGGAAGTGCCAGCGTCCTTCGCGATGATAGTGCACGCCGGTCGCGAGCCCGGCGTCGTCGATCTCGATCGCGGCCGACCATGGCGAGGTCGCGGATCTCCGCGCCGGCCGCGATCGCGCGCGGAATCCACGTGACCAGCGCGCTTTGCTTGGCGTTGGTGGAGCAGCCGGTCACGCAGAAGCCGCGATAGACGCAGGGATGCGCACGGCCCGCGCGGCGCCGAGAGCGTCGCGAGCGGCGTCTCGGTCCACTCGATGCCCATCGCCTCGCAGCCTTGCGCGAGCGCCAGCGCGGCGGCGTTCAGTCTCATGCGCGCGATACGGGTAGCGCGGCCGGTGCGGCCCCCACGGATAGCTGACCGGGCCGGCGATCTTCAGCGCGTCCTCGACCTCGGCGTAGTAGCGCCACATCTCGCGCCAATCGAGCGGCCAGTCCGCGCCATAGCCGAGCAGGCTGCGCGACTTGAACCACTCCGGGCGGAAGCGCAGCGACACCATCGCGAAATGCACGGTGCTGCCGCCGACCGACTTGCCGCTGTTGTTGCTGCCCAGCTGCAGCGGGTTGTCGCCGTCGACGATGCGGTCGTCGGTCCAGTAGAGCTTGGTCTGCTCGGACTCGTCGGAGGCGAAATCCTCGAGCGGCCGCCAGTACGGCCCGGCATCGAACGCGACGACCGAAAACCCCGCCTCGGCGAGCCGGCAGGCCAGCGTGCCGCCGCCCGCGCCGGTGCCGACGATGGCGAAATCGACCGCCTCGTCCTCGCGATATTCGCGCATCGGGACCCAGCCGCCCGGCGCGGAACACGTCCGGCGCGCGGCCGTTCTTGCGCGCGCGGCGTCGAGCAGCGGATCATCCGACACGGCGGTTCTTCCGGCGCGCCGTCTTCGCATCGCCGTCCGTTGCGGCCTCGGCCGCCTCCCACGGGTCGCGCTCGTCGAAGTCCATGCGCACATAGCCGCGCGGGCTGGCCGGGCCGCCCCAGCCGATCTCGCTCCAGGCGGTCGGGTGGGCGTAGTAGGCGTGGACGATGTCGTGCGCGCAGGCGCTGCTCGAAGAACGTCGCGGACGGCATGCCGCCCCAGGCGGCATCGCGCAGCTCGCCCTGCTGCATCGCGCGTCAGCAGCGCGTCCTGCTCGTGCGGCGCCGATCCGCGTCGAACGCCGCGCCGTGCGCCCGCCGCGCCTCGGCGTCGAGCGCGCGCAGCCCGCGCCGCCACGCCTCGCCCAGCGTCGGCATGCCGGCATGCGCGATAGCCGTCGCCCTGGTCGCGGCAACAGCTTGTGATCGACCAGCGCCGCGACCGGGATCGGCGGGCGATGCCGTCGGCTGCGGCACGATGCGCGCGGCGATCGCCTCGAGCGTCGCGAATTCGTCCGCGGTGAAGAAGCGCGGCTCGCCGCGGCAGCGCCAGCCGCTGGTCGATCACTCGCCGCGTCTTGTCGTTCCACGACGGCGTGTGCCGCTTGGCGAGCACATCGTAGCCGGGATAACGTCGCTCAGGCATCGGGATGGTCCTCGCATCAGGCCGAGCGCCGCGAGGCCGGCCAGCGCCAGCCCGGTGAAGCTCGGCGGCGCCGGCAGCGGCGGGCCGTTGAGCACGTTCTGGCGCCAGTTGCGCCAGCCGCCCATGTTGCGGCGCGACGCCGTAGGCGTGAAACCCGACGCCGGCGAAGCCCAGCAGCGCCGTCAGCCGCAGCCACCAGCGCGTGAACCAGCGGTCGCGGCCCCGGCGTGCCGCACGCCGTCTCCGCCAGCAGCGCGGCGCCGACCGGCGGCACCGTCACCGGCAGCGAACATGGACGGATCGTGAAAGGCGCCGCGGAAATGCAGCAGCCCGGCCTCGCCGGCGGTGCCGAGCAGCCCGGCGCCGGTCAGCGCCGCCAGCGCGCGGCCGGCCGGCAGGCCGAGCACGCGCGGCGTCGCGCCGCGATGCGTCGCGCACCCGCTCGGAGTAGACGCCGAGCAGGCCGGACAGCAGGATCGCCACGGCGCCCCGAGCGGCGCGCCGTAGAACAGGTTCTGCCACGACATGCCGCCCGGCCGCTTGAGCACGTTGTAGACATGAAACCCGGTGCCCGACGACGCCTGTCAACGCCGCCAAGCGCATAGACGGCGTCGCGCACCCGATGCGCGCCGGCCCGGCTGTCGGCGGTGCCGTGCGCGCTGACCGCGAGGGTCAGCGCCGACACCACCAGCGGCGTGAACATCGCCTTGTTCTGGAACGAGCCGCGATAGTGCTCGACCGCGCTGTCGGCCAGCACGGACGAGCGCGAGCACGCCGGCGGCGCGGTTGAGCCGCCGCGCCGCCCGCACCGTCGCCTGCTGGCGCGGCCACGGCGCGGCGGCGTGCAGTGCGACAGCTGCGCTCGAGCGCATCGAGTTCGGCGAGCACGGCCGCGCAGCCGGTCGTCCCGCGAGGCTCCGGCGTCAGGTGCCGTGCGTGTCGCATCGGCTATTCCTACACCTGAACCGCTGCGGCATCGCTGCCGCTTGAAGTCGAGGCCCGATCCCGGGCCGGGACAGGTCCGGCCGGATCATGCCGTCGCGCGGCACCGGCGCGCCGTCGAACAGCATGCGCTCGATGCGGACATGGTCGTGAAACCATTCCAGGTGGCGGAACCGCGGCGCGGCGCAGGCGAGCGTGCAGATGCAGCGCCGGCGCGCAATGGCCGGACAGGTCGATGTGATGCGCCTCGCACAGCGCCGCGGCCTGCAGGAACCCGGTGACGCCGCCGCAGCGCGTCGCATCCGCCTGCTGCACGTCGACCGCGCCGGCGCTCAGCATCGGCGGAAATAGTCGATGTCGTGTAACCGTATTCGCCGGCGGCGATCTCCATGCGCGGCGGCAGCGCGCTGGCGCAGATAGCGCAGCCCGTCGAGGTCGTCGGAGGAGACCGGCTCCTCGAACCAGCGCACGTCCTGGCTCTGCGCGAAACATCTCCGCCAGCGCCAGCGCCTGCTTCGCGCGTGTAGGCGCCGTTGGCGTCGACGAACAGCGTGCGGCTCGCCGATCGCCTGCTTGGCGACGGCGACGCGATGCGGATCGCGCTCCGGATCGGTGCCGATCTTCATCTTGACCCAGCGGCAGCCGTCGCGCTCGACCCAGCCCGCAAGCTGCGTCGCGCAGCTGCTCGTCGCTGTAGGTGGTGAACCCGCCGCTGCCGTAGATCGGCACGGCGTCGCGCGCCCGGCCCAGCAGCAGCGCCAGCGGCAGGTCCGAGCAGCTTTGCCTTCAGGTCCCAGAGCGCCGCGTCGACCGCGGAGATCGCCGTCGCCGCGAGCCCGTCGCGGCCCATGTTGCGCACCGCCGCCGTCATCGCCCGCCACGCCGCCGGCGGGTCCATCGCGTCGTGGCCGCGCGACGGCCTCGGCGAGCGTGCCGTCGGATCAGATCGGCGACGCGAGCCGTGCGTGTAGGTATAGCCGAGCCCGGTCGCGCCGCCGGCGCTCGACTTCGACCACGACGAGGGTGGTCGGTTCCACGCCAGCGTGCCGTCCGCCTCCGGGCTGTCGGTCGGGATCGTGTAGGCGTCCGCGCGGACGTCCCCGACCGGGATCGCGGAGCCGGTCGCGCGCGAGGCCATCGGCTCAGCCCTTGCCCGGGCAGACACGCCGGCCAGGACCTCCCTGGCGCTGTTGCGCAGCACGCTGCCGAGTTCCGGCTCGCTCAGCAGTCATGGTGATGAAGTTCTTCGCGTCCTTCAGCGTGATGTGCGGCGGCAGCGGCGGCACTTCGGGTCGGTCGTAGACGTTCAGGACCACCGGCCGATCCGGCCGCCAGCGCCTCGTCCCACGCCGCGCCGAGCTGTCTCGGGATCGTCGACGAAGATGCCCTTCAGCCCGAGCAGTTCGGCGTAGCTGGTCGTAGGCGAAATCGGGATGCTCTGCGTGGCATTCCGTCTTGCCGGATCGCCCAGCTGCACCCGCTGCTCCCAGGTCACCTGGTTGAGGTCGCGGTTGTTCAGCACCATCACGATCAGGCGCGGATTGCGACCACTCCCGCCAGTACTTGGAGACGGTGATCATCACGTTCATGCCGTTCATCTGCATCGCGCCGTCGCCGATCGAGCGCGATCACCGGCCGGTCCGGATACGCGAACTTCGCCGCCATCGCGTAGGGCGTCGCGGCGCCCAGCGAGGCGAGCCCGCCCGACAGCGAGCCCATCATGCCGCGGCGGATCTTGAGGTCGCGCGCATACCAGTTGGCGACCGAGCCGCAGTCGCCGGTGATGATGCAGTTGTCCGGCAGCCGCGGCGAAAGCTCCCAGAACACGCGCTGCGGGTTGATCGGATCGGCCGGCTCCATCGCGCGCTCTTCCAGCGTCTTCCACCACGCCGCGACGTTCTTCTCGATCTCGCGCCGCCAGCCGTCGGACGGCTTCTGGTCCAGCAGCGGCAGCAGCGCGCGCAGCGTGGTCGGCGCTGTCGCCGACGAGGTTGACCTCCATCGGGTAGCGCAGGCTGAGCATCGCGCCGTCGATGTCGATCTGCACGCCGCGCGCCTTGCCCGGCTCGGGCAGGAACTCGGTGTACGGGAATGCCGAGCCGATCATCAGGCAGCGTGTCGCAGTCCTTCATCATGTCCCAGCTCGGCTTGGTGCCGAGCAGGCCGATCGAGCCGGTCACCCACGGCAGGTCGTCCGGCAACGCCGCCTTGCCGAGCAGCGCCTTGGCGACGCCCGCCTTGAGCTGTCGGCGACCGCGATCACCTCGTCGGTCGCGTTGAGCGCGCCGGCGCCGACCAGGATCGCGACTTTCTTGCCCGCGTTGAGCACCTCGGCCGCCTCGCGCAGGTCGGCCCTGCTCCGGCAGCATCGCCGGGCCGGCATAGCCGACGCCCGTATGCGTCGTGCCGTGCGTCATCGGCGGTTCTTCGATAGGCCAGCTCCTGCAGGTCGTTCGGCAGGATCACCGCGGTGACGGTGCGCTTGGTGCTGGCGATGCGCACCGCGCGGTCGATCAGATGGCGGACCTGGCTCGGCACGCTCGCCATGCCGACGAAATCCGACGCCACGTCCTTGAACAGGCTCTGCAGGTCGACTTCCTGCTGGTAGTGCCGCGCCGAGCGCGGAGCGCGCCTGCTGGCCGACGATCGCCACCACCGGCACATGGTCCATCTTGGCGTCGTACAGGCCGTTGAGCAGGTGGATCGCGCCGGGGCCGGAGGTCGCATAGCAGAGCCCGACCTCGCCGGTGAACTTCGCGTGGGCCGAGGCCATGAACGCCGCCATTTCCTCGTGCCGGACCTGGACGTACTGCATCACGTCCTTGGCCTTCTCGAGCGCCACGTCGAGCCCGCCGACGCCGTCGCCCGGGTAGCCGTAGACGCGCTTGAGGCCCCACTCATGCAGCCGGTGCCACACGAATTCGCTGACGTTCATCGCCATGTCCGTCTCCCGGGCCAACTGGTGACCCAACGGCGCAGGCGGTATTGCGTTGCGCGGCACGCGAGCGCTTTTTCGGGAGTTAATGGGGGAGCAATCTGCCAGGGCGCTTCAATGCGCCTGCGTGCCCCAGCGATGCAGGCGGTCGAAATGGCCGTCCGCGCTGTCCCGTTCGATCGCCATCGCGCGCCAACGGTAGATCCCTACAAACTCTGCAGCCTGAGTCCGCTCATGAAGTGCCGGCGCAGCAGG
This sequence comes from uncultured Solirubrobacterales bacterium, assembly GCA_963697635.1. Classification (GTDB taxonomy): domain Bacteria; phylum Pseudomonadota; class Alphaproteobacteria; order Acetobacterales; family Acetobacteraceae; genus CAJCJG01. The sequence goes on from CAVOOS010000032.1 coordinate 277,275, forward strand.
AAATACAGCACCACGCTCGGGATGCTGGCGAGCAGCGTCGCGGTCATCACGACGTTCGGGGTGGTGTTGGCGTAGCCGCCCTGCAGCACCATCAACCCGTTCATCAGCGAGCGCGCGTCTTCGCGGCTCGTGAGCACCATCGAGAAGATCAGGTCGTTCCATACCCAGGTGAACTGCACCAGGAACAACGCGGCCATCGGGCGCCAGCAGTTCGGCAGGATGATCGAGCGGAAGATGCGGAACTCCGGGCAGCCGTCGATGCGCGCGGCTTCGTCCATCTCGTGCGGCAGGCCGGCCATGTAGTTGCGCAGCACCAGGACCGGGAACGGAATGCAGATCGCCGTGTAGAACAGGATCATGCCAAGCCGCGTGTTGGTCAGGCCGAGCTGGTTGTAGCCCATGAACAGCGGGATCAGGTACATCTGCAGCGGGAAGATGGTCCCCGAGAAGATCAGCATGAACCAGAAACCCTTGCCGCGGAACTCGATGCGGGTCAGGCCGTACGCCGCCATCGCCGCGATGAACACCGCCGCCCCGGCGCCGACGACGCCGTACAGCGCCGAGTTCATCATGCCGCTGCCGATCTTCGCGAGCGTCCACGCCTCGGCGACGTTGTCGAGGATGGGCCGCAGCGAGGTCGGCAGCGCCAGCGGGCTGCCCAGGCCGTATTCGGTGTCGGATTTGAACACCGAGACCAGCAGGTAATAGAACGGCAGCAGCCACGCGGCCGCCATCACCGCGGCAACCGCGAAGCGGCCGCGGCGGGAGTTGCCGGTGCCGCCCGCGCGGTGCTCGATTGCGTCGAAGTCGAGCGACGCGACGTCGAACCGCGCCGCCTGTCCGGAGGTTTCGGCGGACGCCAGCGCGCTCATCGGCGGTCGAGGCGTTGCTGCAGTGCGGTCAGGCACCAGGACATGCTCAGCGCGATGATGCCGAGCACGACCGCGATGGCCGAGCCGTAGGCCCAGGAGCCGGCACGGAACAACTCCCAGGTACCTGGTTCACCGCGAGCGTGAGCGTCGAGCGGTTGGGGAAGTCGCGCCCCATCACCCAGACGAGGTCGAACGAGGTGAAGCCCGCGAGCACCGATACGGTGACGACGACGAGCACGGTCGGCATCAGCATCGGCAGCACGATGCGCCAGAATATCTGGCCGGGCGACGCGCCGTCGACCTTGGCCGCCTCCAGCGGTTCGTGCGGCAGCGCGTTGAGGCCGAGCAACAGCAGCACCATCATCAGGCCCACCTGCTGCCAGAGATGCGTGACGATCATCGCAGGCGTCGCCGTGATCCCCTCGTAGAGCCAGTTGTAGGCGATGCCGCCGAGGCCGACGGCGCGCAGGCCCTGATTGACGACGCCCTGGTTCGCGTAGACGTAGTACCAGATCACGCCGACCGCGGTTGCCGAGAACATGCGGGGCAGGAAGAACACGGTCTTGAAAATCTCCTCGCCGCGGATGCCCCTGGCGAGCAGCGCGAGGGCGAGGCCGATCACCGCCGGCAGCACCAGCGACGTCGCCAGCCAGACCGTGGTGTTGGCGGTGGCGTCGAGGAACTTCGGACTGCCGGCGAGGCGCTGGTAGTTGTCGAGCCCGACGAAGCGGGCGAGCCCCGAGAACTTCGCCCACGCGGTGAACGAGGCGTAGATGTTGAACGCCACCGGCAGCAGCAGGAACGTCACGACGAAGACGATCGCCGGGGCCATGAACGCCAGCGCCACGCGCAGGTTCTTGCGCGCGCGGCGCCGCTCCAGCCTGATCATCTCGTCGATCGAGGGCGCGCCCGCGGGCAGCCCCTGACGTTCGTCCGATCCTGTCACGACGGCTGCTCCGCGGCGTGCCGGCGGGGCCGCCGCCCCGCCGCCCGCCTTCGCCCGGTTACTTCTTGCTGGCCCAGTATTTCGAAGCGATGGCCTCGATGTTGGTCATCGCCGCGTCGGCCGCCGCCGGCGAGGGGTTGACCATGAAGTGGTTGAACTCCTCGACCGCCGGCAGCACGATCTCGGAGGGCGACGCCTCCCAGTAGCGGGTCAGCGGGCGATAGTGGCCGTCGGCGGCCTGCTTGCCGACCTGCTCGACCACCGCATTCGGCATCGGCACCTTGAGGTTGCCGGCGAACAGGCCGGGATCCTTGGCCCAGGCTGTCATCGCGTGCTCGCCCATGTACCAGTTCATGAACTTGATGACGTCGGGGTCCTTGATGCCCTCCTTGCTGATCAGGATGGGCGCGCCCTCGACGATCACGGCGTTAGGCAGCGCGGGATCCTGGTTCGGCATGATGAAGCCGCCGAAATCCTTGCCCGCCTTCACGCCGCCCTTCTCGACCAGGCCGACGGCCCAGTCGCCGATCAGGTACATCGCCGCCTTGCCGCGGGCGAAGTCGAGCGGCTCCTCCTTGCTGGTGGGATCGGTGAAGTAGCCCTTGGCGTAGAAGTCGGTCCAGAATCTTGAAGGCGTTGCGCACCGGCTCGTCGGTGTATTTGAGCTGGCCGGCGTTGAGCTTGAGATAGGCGTCGGGGTTGGTGCGGATCATCAGTTCCTCGAACCAGATGAAGCCGCGCCAGCCATCCTGGATCGACGCATTGAACGGCGTGATGCCGGCGGCCTTGAGCTTGTCGCAATCGGCGATCATCTCGCCCACGTCGTCGGCGGCGCGGCGATGCCGGCCTTCTGGAACAGCGCCTTGCTGTACAGCACCACCCAGCGGTTCAGCCCGTCCGGCATCGCGTAGATATGGCCGTCGACCGTGAACGGCGCGGCGCTGGAGGCGTCGTATTCGCCGCTGGCGATCTTCTGCTTCCAGAGGTCGTCGAGCGGTGCGATCTGGCCGCTGTCGATGATCTCCTTGAGCTTGGTGCCGTTCCACCACGTGAACGCCTTCGGCGCGTCGCCCGACAGCAGGCTCGACTCGATGTACGCCTGGAACTGGTCGGTGGCGTAGCCGCTGAACTTGAGGTCGATGCCATCGGCCTTGGCGGCGGCGCTCAGGTTGTCCCAGCCGGACTGGTAGAACGGCTTGTCGTGAAAGATCGTCACCGTCCCGGCCTGCGCGGCCGTGGCGGCGAACGCCCAGCCGATGGCCGCAGCGGCCAGCAGCCTGATCAGTTGTCGGTGCATGTGGTTTCCTCCCAGGTCGTCATCGGGTTTAGCTCATTCGCGCAGCGTGCGCCCGGTCTCAGCATCGAACAGATGCAGCCGCTCGGTGTTCAGCATGAAATCGAGGGTCTCGCCGACCGCGACCGGGCGCGGCCGCTGCATGCGGCTGGTGACTTCGTGGCCGGCGAGTTCGGTGATCAGCAGCGTTTCGTTGCCGAGCGATTCGGTGAGCGCGACCGAGGCGCGGAAACGATACGCGCGGTCCGGCAACAGGCCGTGCCCTTCCGGCACGATATCCTCGGGGCGGATGCCCAGCAGCACCTGCCGGCCTTCCTGCAGCCCGGCGAACCGCCCGGCGTCGACCGGCACGGTCTGCCTCGGCGCCAGTTCCACGCCGAGCCCGTCGGCCGAGTGCGCGATGCGGCCCGACAGCATGCTCATCGACGGCGAGCCGATGAAGGCGCCCACGAACCGGTTGGCCGGACGCTCGAACACGTCGAGCGGCGCGCCCGCCTGCTCGATGATGCCGTCGCGCATGATGACGATCTTGTCGGCCATCGTCATCGCCTCGGTCTGGTCGTGCGTGACGTAGATCGCGGTGGTGCCGAGGCGCTGGTGCAGGCGCTTGATCTCCACGCGCATCGCGCTGCGGAGCTGCGCATCGAGGTTGGAGAGCGGCTCGTCGAACAGGAACACCTGCGGCTCGCGGATGATCGCGCGGCCCATCGCCACGCGCTGCCGCTGCCCGCCCGAGAGCGCGGTCGGCCGGCGATCGAGATACTCGGCGAGGCGCAGGATGCCGGCGGCGTGATCGACGCGGCGCTCGATCTCGGCGCGCCCGACATGCGCGACCTTGAGTGCGAACGCCATGTTCTCGCGCACCGTCATGTGCGGATAGAGCGCGTAGGACTGGAACACCATCGCGATGCCGCGGTCGCGCGAGGGCACCTCGTTGACGCAGCGGCCGCCGATCCGCACCTCGCCGTGCGAGATGCTTTCGAGCCCCGCGATCATGCGCAGCGTCGTCGACTTGCCGCAGCCCGAGGGGCCGACGAAGGCGACGAAGCTGCCCGCCTCGATCTCGAGGTCGAGGCCCTTCACCGCCACGTGGCGGCCGTAGACCTTGACCAGTTCGCGCAGGGTGACGTTGGACACCGGCCTACTCTTTGCGCGGCGCGCCGGGAATGCTCGGCGGCGGGCTATGCCTCATGCGGCGAGAGCGGCAGCGCGCGGATGCGACAGCGCCGCGATCACGCCGTGAAGCTCCGCGAGGCCGCGCAGCCTGCCGACCACCGGATGGCCCGGATGGGTCGGGATATTGTGGCTGGCCGTGCGGCTACCGCAGACACCGAGATTGCGCAGCGTCTCGCGAACATTGCCGTAGAGCCGGTCAAGATTGCCGCGAGCCTGCTTGCTGTCGTCGTGGATCGGCACGCTCTCCACCACGCTCCAGCGCAACCCGATCGACGCGTCGGCTTCGATCAGCGCCTTGCGCTTTCGAATCGCCTCGATCGGCCAGACCTCGCCGTAGCGAATGTCGTGCAAGGCCGTGACGATTCTCGTTGCCCCCGCCTGGCGGGCAGATGCCGGGGTTGCAGCATCCGCCGGGCCGAACCAGCGCCATGTTTGTTCCATTCTGCTTCTCGTGCGACGTCCCGTTACCGCCAGCGCGAGCTGCCCGGCGTCTCCCCTGCGACGATGAACTTTGCTATCATGGTAGTCAACAGTCGCGCCGAGCCACTGCAACATTCCTGGGGATAGGCGGACGCCAAGTATTCCTTATTCTTCGTGCGTTCGCGGCATTTGGCGCCACTTTGCTGCTCCTTGCAAGCACGGGTGTCCGTTTCTGAGATTTCCACTTCCGAAGCTCCGCGTTCTGTATCGGCCCAGGGGCGGCCATATGGCCGATGAGGGCGCAGAGCGGTCGCTTGGGCCAGCGAGTCCAGCCGCCCCACGGCGATGCCGAGCCTGCGCGGATCGGCTTCGTCCGGGCGCATCAGCACCGGCACCCACGCGCGGGAGACCAGATGGACATCCTGCGGCCGGTCAGGCAGCCATCGTCCACGCGCTATCCGGCAAAGCGCGGCTCCGGAAGGCCGGCAACACCGACGTCGAGCGCGAGCACGCCGCCCGCCCAGGGCTGTTCGGCGAGCGCCGGGCCGGTGAGGTCCCAGACCGCGCTGGTGACGAACAGCGTCCGCAGGTCGGGGCCGCCGAACATGCAGCTTGTCGGCTTCTGCACCGGCAGCGGCACGATCCGGTCCACCCGCCCGTCCGGGGCGTACCGCACCAACCGCCAGCCGTCCCACTGCGCATTCCACAGGAAGCCCTCGGCGTCGATCGTCGAGCCGTCGGGGCTGCCGGGCTGGTCGGCGGTGCTGGCAAACAGCCGCTTGTTGGCAAGGCCGCCGCTCGAGACGTCGAAATCGTAGGCATAGATCGCGCCGTCGAGCGTGTCGGCGAAGTAGAATGTCCGATTGTCCGGGCTCCATGCCAGCGAGTTGCTGATGCCGATGGCGCCGTCCATCCGATGCACCGAGCGGTCGGGGTCAAGGCGGAACAGCGAACCCGTATGTTCGGCAAGCCTGTCGTCCATCGTGCCCGCCCAGAAACGACCGGCGCGGTCGCATTTGCCGTCGTTGAAGCGGTTACGGCGGATCATCCGTTCCGGCCGGGCGATCCATTCGACGGCGCCGCTCTCGGGTGCGAAGAACGCGAAGCCCGATTCGAAGGCGCACACGAACCCGCCCGCGCGGCGCAACGCGAAGCTGCCGATGCGTTCGGCGAAGGACCAATCGCGCACCGCACCGGTCGCGGGCTCCAGCCGGAACAGCTTCCTGCCTTCGATATCGACCCAGTAGAGAGCCTGCTCCTGCACGTCCCAGACCGGGACTTCGCCAAGCTTGTTCTTGCCGTCGACGACGAGCTGCACTCCGGTCATTGGCTATCTCCCCCCGATCCGGCTGCGCCGCCACGAGAACAAGGCGACGGCCACGAGTGTCAGAATACCCGTGCAGACGTACTGCCAATACGGCGAGACGTGCAGCTGGTTCAGCGCATTCTGCAGCAGGATCACCAGCATCGCGCCGAGCAGCGTGCCGGCCGCGGTGCCGCGCCCGCCGAACACCGAGGCGCCGCCAACCACAACCGCGGTGACGGAGGTGAGGGTAAAGGCGCTGCCGGCCTCCGGGTCGCCCGAGCCGATGCGCGCCGCCACCAGCAACCCGGCGGCCGCGGCCGCAAAGCCGCAGAACAGGTAGGCCCCGGCCCGCACCCAGCCGACGTTGATGCCTGCGGCGCGAGCGCCCTCCGGGCTCGACCCGGCCGCGTACAGGCGGGCGCCGAGCCGGCCGCGCAGCAGCAGCGGTTCCGCCGCCGCATACAGCGCCAGCACGACCAGGAAACAGGGTGCCCAGGCGCCGACACGTTGCGTCAGCGCGTCGGAAAACCCCTCCGCCACGGTGCCGCCGGGCGACGGACGCACGATCAACGCAAACCCCTGAACCATGGAGAAACTGGCCAGTGTCGCGACCAGGTCGGGGATGCGCAGCACCTGCACGAGCACGGCATTCGCCGTGCCGACGCCGAGCCCCGCGAGCAGGCAGAGGGCGATGCCGAGGGGGCCGGTGCCGCCCTGATCCACGATCAGCCAGGACGCGATGGCGGTGACGAGACTGATCGTCGGCCCGACCGCCAGATCGATGCCGCCGACCAGGATGACGGCCAGCTGCCCAAGCGCCGCAAGCGCCAGCGGCGCCACCTGCACCTGCAAGCTGGCGAGGTTGCGTGACGTGAGGAAATACGGGGAATTGCTGGCCGTCACCGCGACCAGGACGGCGGCAAGCACGAACAGCACAAGCGCGGCGGCGTAGCGGCGCAGGATCAGCGCGGCCGTCGTGGTTCGCGCCGCCGCCGCCCGCGCTGCCGTCTTCCCGGCGCTGCGCGCGCCGGTGACGGAGCCACCGACGATGCGTTCCTCGGTCGCCGCCGCCGCCGGCAGGTCGTCCACCACCGCGCCGTGGGAGAACACCAGGATGCGGTCGGACAGGCCGATCAGTTCCAGCACGTCCGACGAAACGATGATCACGGCCGCACCCCCGGCGGCAAGGCCGCGGATCAGCCGATACAGTTCGAGCTTGGTCTCCACGTCCACGCCTTGCGTGGGCTCGTCGAACACGTAGACGCGCGGGCGGGCGAGGAACCAGCGGGCGAACACCACTTTCTGCTGGTTGCCGCCGGAAAGCAGGCCGACCGGCTGCTCGGCCGAAGGCGTGCGCACGCGCAGCGAGGCGATTTCCGCCGCGACCGAGGCCGCCTCCCGCGACGTGTCGATGACGCCGCCGCGCGACCAGGCGCGCAGATGCGGCACGGCGATGTTCTCGCGGATGGAATGCGGCAGGTACAGCCCCTCGGCGCGCCGGTCGGCGGGAACGTAGATCAGGCCGGCGCCGATCGCCTGCGCCGGCCGTTCGATGGCGACCCCGGCGCCATCGATGGCCAGACTGCCGACGAACGGATGCACGCCGAACAGCGCGCGTGCGAGTTCCTGCTGGCCGGAGCCCTGCACGCCGCCGAAGCCGAGGATCTCCAGCGTGTACCTCGAATTTCACGGGCGCGCCGCCGGCCGGCGTGCCATCGACCGAGAGCACCACCGGGCCGCAGCTCGCCGCGCGCGGCGGATAGGCCAGCGCCATCTCGCGGCCGACCATCATGGCGACGAGCCGTTGTTCGGTTGCTTCCGCGGCCGGAACGGTGCCGACCACCTCGCCATCCTTCAGCACGGTGATGCGGTCGGCCAGCGCCAGCACTTCGGGGATGCGGTGCGAGATGAACACGACGGCCGTGCCGCGCGCGCGCAACGCTCGCAGCAACGTGAACAGGCCCTCGGTCTCGACGACCGTCAGCGCCGAAGTCGGCTCGTCAAGGATCAGCATCCGCGCCTCGCGCGACAGCGCGCGGGCGATCTCCAGCAACTGGCTTTCGGCACGGGCAAGGTCGGCGACCGGCCGGCGCAGGTCGAGCGTGGCCCCGAGGGCGGCGAGCATTGCCGAACCGTCGCGCAGCATCCGTGCGCGATCGACCAACGGTCCGCGGCCCGGCTCACGCCCCAGGAACAGGTTCGCGGCCGCGTCGAGGTCCGGCACCAGCCTCGTGTCCTGGTAGACCATCGCAATGCCGCGCGCGATCGCCTCGCCGGGCGAGATGATCGGTGTCGGCACGCCATCGATGCTGATGCGCCCGGCGTCGGGCGCGTAGACGCCGGCCAGCACGCGCATCAGCGTGGACTTGCCGGCGCCGTTTTCGCCGATCAGCGCGTGGATCTCACCGGCGCGGACGTCGAACGAGACGTCGTGCAGCGCACGCACGCCGGGAAAGGTCTTCTCGATGTGCTCGACGGCGAGCAGCGGCGGAGACTGCAAACCGCCGCTCCCCCGACCCAGGCCCGCGAGGGGAGGGGCGCTTTCGTCGCCGCCTCCCCGAGTGGGAACAGGTAGCGAAGGCGGGATTTCGTCCGGCACGAACGCGGGGATCAGCCGAAAATCTTCTTCAGCGTTGCCGCGTCGAGGTTGGTGTCGACGAACACGCCGTCCGGCATGTCGGGGCGGATGTACTGCGTGTAGTTCGCGGCGGTGATGAAGCCCGGGGTGATGATCTGCCGCTTCGGCACGCTGCCGCCGCCGAGCAGGGTCAGTGCCGCGCGCAACGCGATCACGCTCTCCCAGGTCGGCTCCGACATCAGCCCGATGTCGAATTTCGGCTGCTTGGGTTTGTCGGCGGCGAACAGCTTCAGCATCCCGTTGTAGTCGTCGCCGGTGGTCGGCACCAGCGGCCGGCCGGCCGCCAGCAGCGCCTTGCACGCGCCTGTCGCATCCTGCGCGCCGTCGCACCACAGCCCGTCGATTTCCGGATAGGCTGCGATCAGGTCGGCCATCACCACTTTCGCACGATCTTCCTCCCAGAACGCATCCTTCATCGCCAGCACGTCGATCTTCGTGCCCTTGAACGCCGTCTGCGCGCCGGCCCAGCAGGCCGCGGTGTAGGAATTCCCGGGCAGGCCGCCGAGGCCGACGATCTTGCCGGTGCCGTTCAGCGCTTTCGCCAGCCACTCGCCGAGTTTCTTGCCCTTCGTGGTCGGGTCGGTGCCGGTGTAGGTGCTCCACGCCTCGCCATCGACCGGGATGTTGAACGGCACCGTGACGATGCCCTCCTTGGTCGCGTCGCGCAGCACGTTGACGACCGCCGAGCCCGAGTTCGGGATGCACAGGATCGCATCGACCTGCTGGTTGATCAGCCCCTCGATGTCGTTGACCTGCTTGGGAATGTCGCCCTGGCCGTCGACGATGATCAGGTCGGCGATCTCGGCCTTGTGCGCGGCGGCTTCCTGCTTGATGGCCGCGAGGCACATCGCCCGCCAGGAGTTGCCCGAGAAGCCGTTGGAGAAGCCGATGCGCCACGGCCCCTGCTTCTTCTTGCCGGTCACGGTCTCGCCAAGCCCGGTGATCGTGGCGCTGGCGATCGGGTCGGCGGCGTGCGCCAGGCGCGGCGCGATCGCAAGCGCCGCTGCTCCGGCGAGCAGCGTGCGGCGCGGCATCGTGACATGGGTCATGCGGTTCTCTCCCTTGCGTTGGTTGATCAGGCGCGGCGTGCCACCGCGCGGTAGGCGACGACGCTGAGTGCGATGATCGCACCCTGCACGACGTACTGCATCCCGGTGGAGATGCGGGCGATGTTGGTGAAGCTCGACAGCTGCGTCATGAAGATCGCCCCGCCGGCGGTTGCGGCGATGCTACCGACACCGCCGCTGAGCGCGGTCCCGCCGATGACGACGGCGGCGACGCTGGTGAGCATGAACTGCCCGCCGATGCCCAGTGACGGCGCGCCGATATAGCCGGTGAGCAGCAACCCGCCCGCGCAGGCAAGCAGCGACGAGCCCACGTACGCAAGCCCGATGGTGCGCGCGACGGGCACGCCCATCAACAGCGCCGCTCGCGGATTGGCGCCGGCGGCGAACAGTTCGCGCCCGACCACCGTGCGCCGGCTCAGCCACGCCATCCCTGCGGTCACCGCAATCCACAGCAGCGTTGGCGCCGGCAGGCCCGCGACCGATCCGGTGCCGATGAACTGAAAACCCGGCGCGATCGCGCCGTGCGGCGCGCCGCCGGTGAACACCAGGGCCGCCCCGAACAGCACCGAATTCATCCCCAGCGTGGCGATCAGCGGGGTCACGCCGAGGCGCATGACCAGCGCCGCGTTCAGCACCCCGATCACCAGCGACAGCCCTGCGCACACCAGCACCGCAACGGCGATGTTGCTGTCCGAGCCTGCCATCACGTCGGCGGCAACGATGTTGACGAGGGTGACCACGCCTGCCTGCGAGAGGTCGATGCCGCCGGCCAGCAGGGCGAGCGTCTGCCCGGCCGCGATCACGCCGAGGAAGGAGGACACCTGCAGCACGTTGAGGATCTGCCCGACCTGGAACGTGGCCGGCGAGATCGATCCGGTGACGATGTAGAGCCCGGCAACCGCGAGCCAAACGGCCCCCAGCCGGTTCACTGCTGCAAGTGCCCGGGACCACCCAGCCGTCACCGCCCCGCCCGCTCCCCCCGATCCGATTTCTGCTTGCTCTTGCCGGGAGTATGCAAATAAATACGATGAATACAAGAGCAGGTCCGACCAGGCGCCGAGCGGCAGGCCGGCTTGAGGGAGAGCGAGTGAAGATCACCGCCGTCGCCACGCGCGTCGTGAACGCCGAGATGCGAAACTGGGTGTTCGTCAAGGTGGAGACCGACCAGCCGGGGCTGTACGGGTGGGGCGAGGCGACGCTCGAATGGAAGACCCGCGCCGCGGTCGGCGCCGTGGAGGACCTCGCCCCGCTGCTGATCGGGCGCGACCCGCGCGACGTGGAGCAGGCGGTGCGCGCGATGAAGAAGCACTCGTTCTGGCGCCTCGGGGTGATCGGGATGTCCGCGGTCTCCGGCATCGAAGTCGCGCTGTGGGACATCATGGGCAAGCTCTACGGCGTACCCGTCTGGCGCCTGCTTGGCGGCAAAGTGCGCGAGCACGTCAAGGTCTACACGCATCTCGGCCTCGGCGACATGCGCGCGGTCTACGAGAGCCTCGACGAGGAGCCGCTGCTGCGTCGCGCGCAGGATGTGGTGTCGCGCGGCTATCGAGCGTTCAAGGCGGTGTTCATTCCGTACACGCATTACCATGCCCCGGTCGCCGAGGTGGCCAAGGTCGCTCGGCTCATGGCCGCCCTTCGCGCGGCCGTCGGCCCGGATATCGAGATCATGGTGGATTTTCATGGCCGCCCGGCGAGCGTTGCCGCCGCGCTCGCTTACATCGAGGCCCTCGCGCCGGGGCGGCCGATGTTCGTCGAGGAGCCGCTGCCGCCGGGCGAGACCGCAGCGCTCGCCGCAGTCGCGGCGCGCTCGCCGGTGCCGCTGGCGACCGGAGAGCGGCTGGTCGACCGCGCCGAGTTCGACGAGTTGTTCCGCTTGCGTGCCGTCTCGATCGCCCAGCCCGACATCTGCCACTGCGGCGGACTGCTGGAAGCCAAGAAGATCGCGGCGATGGCCGAGGCGGCGTCGATCGGTGTGGCGCCGCACAACCCGCTCGGCCCGATCGCCGGGGTTGCCGCACTGCACTTCGCGGTGAGCACCCCGAACCACGTCATCCAGGAGGAAATGGTCGGCGCGGTGCCCTGGTATTTCGATGTCGTGCGTGGCCCGATCCGCATGGTCGACGGCGCGTGGCAGGTGCCGCAGGCGCCGGGCCTCGGCATCGAGGTGGACGAGGTGGAATGCGCGCGACACCCGTTCGCGCAGGAGGTGCTGCACACCACCAACGCCGTGTTGGACGACGGTACGATCGTGGACTGGTAGCGCGATGGCTGGACGTCTCGACGGCATGATCCCGACCAGCGTCCCGGCATTCTACCGGATGGTCGCGCGCGGTGTTCTGCCGATCGCCGCGGTTCTGCTCGCCGGGCGGCAGCGGCGGCAGCATGGCTGAGGCGCTTCCGACCGCGGACGAGGCCGGCGGCCGGCCGTTCGCCGCGGCCGTTCGCGCGGTGAGCGGGGGGCGCGTGCACGATTCCGTCGTGCGCGCGCTTGGCGGCTGGATTCTCGGCGGCCGTTACGCGCCGGGCGACGTCTTGCCGCGCGAGACCGATATCGCCGACGAGCTCGGCATCAGCCGAACGTCGCTGCGGGAGGCGGTGAAAGTGCTGTGCGCCAAAGGAATGCTCGAGACCCGGCCGCGCGTCGGGGTTCGGGTGCGCGCGCGCAATGACTGGCACCTGCTCGACGCTGCGGTGCTGTCCTGGCACCCCGATCTCCGACGTGACCCCGGGTTGATCCAGGGGCTGATCGAGGCGCGGCGGATCATCGAGCCGGCAGCCGCGGAACTGGCGGCGCGGCGCGGAAGCGCCGCCGACCTCGCGGCGATCGAGGCGGCTTTTCTCGCGATGCGCGCGGCCATCCCGCACGCCATCGCAGCCTGCTGCGAGGCTGATCTGGCCTTCCACCGCAGCGTGATCGCCGCGAGCCAGAATGTCGTGCTGAGGGGCCTGATCGGTACGATCGAAGCCGCGCTGCGCGCGGTGTTCTCGATCACGAACCAGTTGATGACCACGCAATCCCGTGCGCTGGTGGCCCATGGCGAGGTTCTTGAGCGCATCCGCTTTCGCGACGCGGCCGGCGCTCGTGCGGCGATGGACCGGCTGCTCGACCTGGCAGCCGATGACCTCCGCCCGGGCGGCTGACACGGGCACGCGGGGCGGTCGATCCAGGGCCGATGATGGGGTCGGTTGAGGACACGCGCTTAGGATTCGAGGCGAAACAGCCACTTCATTCCCCTCCGACGTCATCCCCGGGCTTGACCCGGGGATCCACCCCTCGCCCGCGCGCTGGATTGCCGGGTCAAGCCCGGCAATGACGGAAAATGGATCGGTAATTCTGCGTCGGGCGCTTTTGCCGAGATCGGCATGACCCCGTTTGTGCGTGCCTGTGCAGGACGATGAGGGGATTCACCCGATTGCCCTGGCCGCCATGCAGCCCGGAGTTGAACGCCATCGAGCGGGTCAGGCGATATCTGCGCGACCGCTACCTCTCCGGCTGCCTGTTCGCCGACGAGGCAGCCATCGTCGAGGCCTGCTGCAACGCCTGGAACCGGCTCCTCGAAGAGATCGGGCGCATGCGCTCGCTCGCAGACCGCCCCTGGATACACACGGTCAGTCCATAGTGCGCCGGGTATCAGCGAAAGCACGGCTCTACGGCCAAAAAACCGCAGATTTCCGCGGGACGGTGGTGGAGCTGAGGGGAATCGAACCCCTGACCTCCTCATTGCGAACGAGGCGCTCTCCCAACTGAGCTACAGCCCCGTCCCGCGCGGGGGCGGACAATGCGTACGCAGGGGGGGCAAGTCAAGCGGCGGCCTGCGTCGCCCCGGGCACCCGCCGTACCCGGACGCGCGACCCGTTGCGGCCGGAAAAGCCGGCCTGTAGGGTCCGCCGTCGTTGCAGGAGTGCCGCGTGCTTACCATCATCTTCAACATCGCCGAGCAACTGCTCCGGCTGTACGGCTGGGCGGTCATCCTGGCGGCGGTGTTCAGCATGCTGGTGTCGTTCGGCGTGCTCGACACGCGCAACCGGCTGGTCTGGACCATCGGCGACTTCCTGTACCGCGTCACCGAGCCGGCGCTGCGGCCGATCCGCCGCTGGGTGCCGACGATCGGCAGCATCGACATCACGCCGATCATCCTGCTGGTCATCATCTGGGCATTGCAGGAAATCCTGCAGCGGATCTACTTCGCGATCGTGACCGGGTCGCTGCAAGGGCTGCTGTTCTGATGGCGTTCTGGCGCGTGGCGCCGGATGCCGTGCTCGTGCTGGTCAAAGTACAGCCGAAATCGCGTCGGCCGGGCGCCCAGGGCCGCGCGCCGGCGCCCGACGGCGAGCGGCTGCGCATCGGCGTGACCGAGGCGGCGGAGGGCGGGCGGGCGAACCGTGCTGCCTGCGCCACCCTCGCGCGGCTGCTCGGCGTGCCGTCGTCGGCCGTCGCGGTGGCGGCCGGCGCGACATCGCGCGACAAGACGCTGCGGGTTGCGGGCCACCCGGCAACCCTGGCGCAACGGCTGGAGGCGCTGTGACCGCAAAGATCATCGACGGCAAGCAGGTCGCGGCGCGGTTGCGCGACGAGCGTCGCCGCGCGCACGGCGGTGCTGCCGTACAAGCCCGGCCTCGCCGTGGTGCTGGTCGGCGAGGACCCGGCCAGCGCCGTCTATGTGCGCAACAAGGACCGCGCCGCCAACGCCGCCGGCATCGCCGCCCGCACCCTGCGGCTGCCCGCGGAGACCACCCAGGCGGCGCTGCTTGCAACGATCGCCGGCCTCAACGCGGACCCGGACGTGGACGGCATCCTGGTGCAGTTGCCGCTGCCGAAACACATCGACTTCCGCGCCGTGCTCGAAGCGCTCGACCCGGCCAAGGACGTCGACGGGTTTCATCCGATCAATGTCGGCCGGCTGCACGACGGCACGGCCACGCTGGTGCCGTGCACGCCGGTGGGCGTGATGAAGCTGCTGGCCGAGACCGGCGTCGCGCTGCGCGGCGCGCGCGCGCTGGTGCTGGGCCGTTCGGCGATCGTCGGCAAGCCGGTGGCGGCATTGCTGACCGCGGCCGACGCGACCGTGACGGTCGCGCATTCCCGCACCCGCGACCTCGCCGCCGAGTGCCGCCGCGCCGAGGTGCTGGTGGCGGCGGTCGGCAGGCCGGAGATGGTGCGGGGCGACTGGATTTCTCCGGGTGCCGTGGTGATCGATGTCGGCATCAACCGCCTGCCCGACGGGCGGCTTGTCGGCGACGTCGCCTTCGACGAAGCAGTCGCAGGTTGCCGGCGCGATCACGCCGGTCCCGGGCGGCGTCGGGCCGATGACGATCGCCTGCCTGCTCGAGAACACGCTGAAGGCAGCGGTGGCGCGGAGGGGAAGCTAAACGGCGAGGCCGCCGGCGGCGTCGCGCGCCGCCGCCAGGCTGGCGATTGAGCGGACGAACAGGAACTCGTCGTCTTTGGTTGCGAGGAAGCCGCGCCGCAGCCAGAATGCCGCGGCATCCGCGTCGACAGCCTTGACCAGCAGCGCGCGCCCGCCAATCAGCCGCGAAGCCGCGATGCACCGATCGAGGGCGTGCCGCAGCAGCCCGGTCCCGACACCTTGGCCGGCCCATTGTAGATCCGTGGCGAGTTGCCCGAGCAGCAGGCATGGCACCGGATCGGGCGGCTGTCCGGTGCGGATCGCGCGGGGCAGGATTGTCGGCGCGACCGCCGTGGGTGCCACCCCATAGTAGCCGACCGCGCGCTTGCCCTCGCAGACCACCGTGACGGCCGTGAACCCGCGTTGGTGATTGGAGAGCCCGCGCGTCTTGAGCCAGTGGTCGAGCGCAGGCTTGCCGCAAGCAAAGGTGGATACGTCGTGCTCGGGACCAATCGATTCCGGGGCGGACAGGGCCATCGCCAAGTGGCGTCAGTCGGTGCCGGCATCCCACGGTGCGCGTCGGCGGAATACTTCGACAAGTTCCGGCACGACCGTCGGCGGCGCGTCGAGAATGGTCATGAATTGCACGAACCCTTCCGGGCTCATTCGAACCAGGGCGGCTTCCATCAGCACCTCCTCCGCCGCGCGCACCGCCGCCTCCCGCACAAAATCGGTGCGCGACCGGCCGCGCTGCCGGGCGGCGCGATCGATGATGGCGAGGTCGGCTTCGGGCATTCGCATCGACAGCGGATGTTCTTTGCGTGGCGTTGAGCTTGGCATGATCCGACCCGATGCTTGGCATTGAACAGTGGGGCAACGTAGCGCTAATTGCAATACCGCGCCCGCGCAGCTTGCGTCATCGAGTGATAGCCGGTAAGCGGCGCCCGCTCCGATCCGTTACCGGGACACAGGAGGTTCCAATGCGCCCCAAATCCACGACATCGAGCTTTTGCCGCTGAACCCATGAGCAAGCGTCGGAGCGGATTTCAACTCCGAAAGCGCCGTCAAGTGCGGGCTTCGGGTCGTTCACGGCGACAAGGAACTGGTCGAGAAACTGGGACGGCGCGATCCTTGCCCCTGCGGTTCGGGCCGTCGGTTTCAGTCGTTGCTGCCTGACGAGCGACAAGTTCGCCGCCACCGCGCGCGATCAATACCACCGCGACTGAAATAACGCTGGACGGCGCGGGCTAGACGGCCCGCGCCCGCTTGCTCTCCGTCCGCAACTGCCCGCACGCGGCGAGAATGTCGCGGCCGCGCGGCGTCCGCACCGGCGAGGAAAACCCCGCATCCATCACGATCTTCGAAAACCGTTCGATCGCCGACGCGGTGCTGGTCTCGTACGGGCTGCCGGGCCACGGATTGAACGGGATCAGGTTCACTTTGGCCGGAATGCCCGCGATCAACCGGATCAACTCGCGCGCGTCGGCCGCGGAATCGTTGATCCCCTTCAGCATCACGTATTCGAACGTGATCCGCCGCGCGTTGCTCGCCGACGGGTAGCGGCGGCAGGCCGCAATCAGGTCCGCGATCGGGTATTTCCGATTGAGAGGAACGATCTCGTCGCGCAGCTCATCGCGCACCGCGTGCAGCGACACCGCCAGGTTCACGCCGAGTTCCGCGCCCGCGCGGTCCATCATCGGCACGACGCCCGACGTGGACAGCGTGATCCGCCGGCGCGACAGTGCGATGCCCTCGCCGTCCATCGCGATCGTCATCGCTTTGGCGACGTTCTCGTAGTTGTACAGCGGCTCGCCCATGCCCATCAGCACGATGGTGGAGAGCAGCCGCGGTGTCTCGCCGACCGGCGACGGCCATTCGCCGTAGCTGTCGCGCGCGGCCATGAACTGGCCGATGATTTCCGCCGCCCCCAGGTTACGCACCAGCGCCTGCGTGCCGGTGTGGCAGAACCGGCACGACAGCGTGCAGCCGACCTGGGAAGAAATGCAGACGGCGCCGCGATCCTCCTGCCGGTCCGGGATGTACACGGTCTCCGCTTCTTGCCCATCCCGAAATCGGAACAAGAACTTGCGCGTCGCATCCTCGCTGGTCTGCACCAGCGCGGCCTCCGGCCGCCCGACCACGAACTGCTCGGCCAATTTCGCCTGCAACGGCCGCGCGATCGTCGACATTCTCGAAAAATCGGTCTCGCCGCGGTGGTAGATCCAGTGCCAGAGCTGTTTCGCGCGGAACGGCGCCTCGCCGACGGCGCGAAGCTCGGCCACCAGTTCGTCCCGCGACAGCCCGACCAGCTCGCGCCGCCCGTCCGCGAGCCGTGCCGGCGGCGGGGCGAACCGCGCCGTCTTGGCCAGGATGCGGCTGCGCTCGGCCTCCGTCAGATCGAGCGCGGCACTCATTTGTCGCCTTTGCCGGGCGGGCATGCCTTCACGATCGCGGCATAGGCGGCGTTGAACCCCTTCAGGCTGAACGTGTCGGCCACCTGCACGTTCTTCGGCGCCGGCGAGGTCGCGACCACGGCCAGGCTTTTCGAGGAACGCCTGCACCGTCGCATGCCCGTCGCGCGAGAAAGCCGACCGTTGCGCGGTGTAGAAATCGACCGGCGGCTGGGTGTCGATCACAACCGCCACAGTCGCGTTCTGCGCATAGGCGAACCCGGCGCTCAGCGCCACCGCGTCGCGGCCGCCCGGCCGTTCCGTCACCGTCAGCACCACCCGGTCGCGGCCGCTGATCGCGGGCTTGGAGGCGTGCGCGTAGGTGAAGGCGTAGCACACGGTCTGCCCGGCCTCCTTGTTGGTCGCGGCGGTCCAGTCCTCGAACGTGCCGATCTTCTTCGGGCCTGCGGGCTTCGCCGCCTTCGCCGGCGGCTTGACGGTCTGCGCCAGCGCGGCGGGGGCCGCGGCGAGGGCGAAGGCAGCGAGGATCAGGGCGGGAAAACCGGGGCGTGCGCGCATGCGCGGAGACATACGGTGAGGGTCGGTTGCGAACAAGCGCGCCCGCATCATGTCTCGGTGTCGCCAGGGCCATGGGCGGGTGGCGCCTGGCCCAGTCGCGGGATGTGCCGGCGGAACACCGGCGCGCCGTGGCCCGATGGCGGCGGCGCGGGCGTGGCCCCGCCGCTGCCGACCGGCCGCTCGGCGAAGCGCCCGTGTTGCAGCATGCGGTCATACAGCACCAGCGCCCCCGCGACCGCGAGGTTCAGCGCGAACCGGGTCGGGATGCGCACGACATGCCGGCACCGCGCCAGGATCTCCGGCGACAGCCCGTGCCGCTCCGGTCCGAGCACATAGGCGGCGCTCAGCGGGTGGCGGAAGCTCGGCAGGTCGATCGCGTCGTCCAGCAGCTCGACCCCGACCAGCTCGCACCGCTCGGGCGGCGAAAACTCCGCCAGGGGAGCGAAAGCGCCACAGCGGCACATGGCTGGGCGTGTCGGCGGTGTCGGCGGCACGCGCGGCCAGCGCGTCGTAGCCGGCGCCGATGGTGAAGCAGAACGCGGCGCCGAACGCGTGCGCGGTGCGCAGCAGCGCGCCGACATTGGCGGATTTGCTGACCCCCTCCGCCCCGATGCCGAAATAGCCGCGCGGTCTCGCCGGATGCATTTTTCTCCAGTAGGCCCGCCGCCGTGGCCGATGCAACGCATGGGGCCGGCATACCACGCGGCTTATCGCAGAAAATTGCCGCCTCTCGCTTCCGTCGACGTGGAATTCCTTATATGACGTCCCATGTGGGCAGAACGCATGGGATGGGCGGGCGATGCAGGCCAAGGTCAAGACGAAGGGCGCGGCGCAACCGCTGGTGGTCACCGCCAACCGCCTGCGCGACGGCCGCGTGGTGTGGCTGGCAGAGGGCGGACGCTGGTCCGAGCGCGTGGCCGAGGCGCAGGTGTTTGCGGGCGAGGCGGTCGAGGCGGGCCTCGCACTGGGCGCCGAAGCCGAGGCACGGCAAGCGATTGTCGGGCCGTACGCGGCCGAAGTGACGCTCGGCGCGGGCGGCCCGGTGCCGTTGCGGGCGCGCGAGAAATTCCGCGCCGACGGGCCGAGCACGGAACTCGCCGCCTGAACGCCGGGGATCGGGAAGCACCGCATGGACATCGTCGAGAGCCAGTTCGCCCTGCCCGCCGCGGTGCGGACCCGCGCCGGGATCTACCATTACGATGAGTATGACCGGGAATTTCTCCGCGACCGCGTCGCCGAATTCCGCGGCCAGGTGGCGCGGCGGCTGGCCGGCGCGCTGACCGAGGACGAGTTCAAGCCGCTGCGGCTGATGAACGGCCTCTATCTGCAACTGCACGCCTACATGCTGCGCTGCGCCATCCCGTACGGCGTGCTCAGTTCGGACCAGTTGCGCCAGCTCGCGCACATCGCCCGCACCTACGACCGCGGCTTCGGCCATTTCACCACCCGGCAGAACCTGCAGTTCAACTGGATCAAGCTGGAGGAGGCGCCGGACGCGCTGGCGGCGCTCGCGGAGGCGGACCTGCACGCCTTGCAGACCAGCGGCAACTGCATCCGCAACGTCACCACCGACGAGTTCGCCGGCGCCGCCGCCGACGAGGTGCTCGACCCGCGCGTCTACGCCGAAATTCTCCGGCAATGGTCCACGCTGCACCCCGAATTCAGTTTTTTGCCCCGCAAGTTCAAGATCGCCATCACCGGCGCGCCGAACGACCGCGCGGCGATCCAGGTGCACGACATCGGCCTGCTGGCGAGGCGCGGCCCGGATGGCGAGCCCGGCTTCGAAGTGTGGGCCGGCGGCGGCCTCGGCCGCATGCCGATCATCGGCACCAAGCTGCGCGACTGGCTGCCCGAGCCCGATTTTCTGTCGTACATGGAAGCCATTCTGCGGGTGTACAACGCGCTCGGCGGTCGCGAGAACATCCACAAGGCGCGCATCAAGATCCTCGTGCGCGATCTGGGTCGCGGCCCGCTTCATCGAACTCGTCGAGCAGGAATTCGCAACGCTGCCGCGCGCGAAATTTCGATTGGACCCCGACGTGGTCGCGGCAATCCGGAAAAATTTCGCGCCGCCCGCGTTCGAAACCCTGCCGCACGCCGCTGATGACCTCGCCGAAAAATGCGCTGGCGACCGGCGATTTCGCCGATTGGGTCGCGCACAACACGCATCCGCACAAGCGCCCCGGTTACATCTCCGCGGTGATCTCGCTGAAGCCGATCGGCGGCATTCCCGGCGACGCCTCGGCCGCGCAGATGGACGCGATCGCCGACCTCGCCGACCGTTTTTCCTTCGACGAAATCCGCGTCACCCACGTGCAGAATCTTGTGCTGCCCACGTCCGCCAGGACGAACTTTTTGACGTCTGGCGCGCGCTGGACGCGCTCGGTCTTGCCACGCCGAACATCGGCACCGTCACCGACATCATCGCCTGCCCCGGCCTCGACTATTGCGCGCTGGCCAACGCCCGCGCGATCCCGGTCGCGCAGAACCTGTCGCAGCGCTTTTCTGACTTGCGGCGGCAGTACCAGATCGGCCCGATCAGCATCAACATCTCCGGCTGCATCAACGCCTGCGGCCACCATCATGTCGGCGCCATCGGCATTCTCGGCGTCGACAAGAAGGGCGAGGAATTCTACCAGATCACGCTCGGCGGCTCCTCCGGCAACGACGCCGCGATCGGCGAAATCCTCGGTCCGGCCGTCTCCTACGACGACGTCGTCCCCACGGTAGAGCGCGTCATGCAGATCTACGTCGGGCTGCGCGAACCCGGAGAGCCGTTCCTGGCCGCCTATCGCCGCGTGGGCATGGCCCCGTTCAAGGACGCTCTGCATGCCGTTGCTTGAGAAGGGCCGGCCTGTCGAAGACCGTTTTGTCCGGGTCGCCGACGACGCGCCGCTGCCGGCCGACGCGCCCGCGCTGATTTCGCTCGCCCGCCTGCAACGCGACGCGGCGGCGCTGGCCGGCCGCAACGCCGAACTCGGCGTGCAGGTGCCCTCCGACACGCGCCCCGAGGAGCTTGCGCCGCTGCTCGATCGCGTCTCGCTGGTGGTGGTCGAATTCCCGAAATTCCGCGACGGCCGCGGCTTCACCATCGCCCGCACGCTGCGCGAACGTTTCCACTATACGGGCGAACTGCGCGCCGTCGGCCACATCCTGCCGGACCAGTATTCTTTTCTTGTGCGCTGCGGTTTTTCCGCCGTCGCGGTGCCGGGCGGGGCTGACGTCGCCGTATGGAGGGCGGCGCTCGGCCGGTTCCATGTTGCGTATCAGGCCGCAGCGGACGTGACGCCGACGGTCTCTGGGCTGCGCCGACGTCTGGCCTTGGGATAACCCTCCCTCTGTCCGCCGCCCTTCCGGTGCGCTAAAAGGCCCGCCTCACCGGAGGACCGAATTGGACACGCCCAGCCCCTCGCGCCCCGTATCCCGCCAACAGCCTGCGCACCGGCCCCGACGCTCGCGGCAAATTCGGCGGCTTCGGCGGTCGCTTCGTCGCCGAGACGCTGATGCCGCTGATCCTGGAAGTCGAGCAGGCCTACGCCGCCGCGAAAGCCGACCCGGCGTTCCAGCCCGAACTCGACTACTATTTGAAGAATTATGTCGGCCGGCCGAGCCCGCTGTGGTTCGCCGAGCGCCTCACCAAAGTGCTCGGCGGCGCGAAGGTCTACTTCAAGCGCGACGAGCTGAACCACACCGGCGCCCACAAGATCAACTCCTGCCTGGGCCAGATGCTGCTCGCGCGCCGCATGGGCAAGACAAGAATCATCGCCGAAACCGGCGCCGGCCAGCATGGCGTCGCCACCGCCACCGTCTGCGCGCTGTTCGGCCTGCCCTGCACCGTCTACATGGGCGCCATCGACGTCGAACGCCAGAAACCCAACGTGTTCCGCATGAAGCTGCTCGGCGCCGAGGTGAAGCCGGTGGTCTCCGGCGCGGCCACGCTCAAGGACGCGATGAACGAGGCGCTGCGCGACTGGGTCGCCAATGTGCGCGACACGTTCTACATCATCGGCACCGTCGCCGGGCCGCACCCCTACCCGATGATGGTGCGCGATTTTCAATCGGTGATCGGCGAGGAGGCCAGGCAGCAACTGCATGAAGCCGAAGGGCGCCTGCCCGACGTCGCGGTCGCGGCGATCGGCGGCGGCTCCAATGCGATGGGGCTTTTTCACCCGTTCCTCGATGATGCTTCTGTCCGGTTGATCGGCGTCGAAGCCGCCGGGCACGGCCTCGACACGCAGCAACATGCCGCGAGTCTGTCGCGCGGCCGGCCCGGCGTGCTGCACGGCAATCGCACATACCTGCTGCAGGACGAGGACGGACAGATCCAGGAGGCGCACAGCATCAGCGCCGGCCTCGATTATCCGGGGATCGGCCCCGAACACTCCTGGCTGCACGAGATCGGTCGCGTCGAATACGTCGCCGCCACCGACGACGAGGCGCTTGACGCTTTTCAACTTTGCACGCGGACAGAGGGAATAATCCCGGCACTCGAACCCGCGCACGCGCTCGCGCATGTGAAGAAAATCGCGCCGACGATGGACCGTGAAAAAATCATTCTGATGAATCTGTGCGGACGCGGCGACAAGGACATTTTTGCGGTCGCCGACCATCTCGGGGTGAAACTGTGAGTCGCATCGCCACGCGCTTCGCCGAACTCAAGGCGGAAAAACGCGGCGCGCTGATCCCGTTCCTCGAAGCGTGGGACCCGGACGCCGCCACCTCGATGGAAATCCTGCGCGGCATGCCCGGCGCCGGCGCCGACCTGATCGAGATCGGCTGCCCGTTCACCGACCCGATGGCGGACGGCCCGACCATCCAGCTCGCCGGCAAGCGCGCGCTGAGGGCCGGCGCGAAAATGCCGCATACGCTCGCAATGGTCCGCGAATTCCGCCGCGACGACAAGGCGACGCCGATCGTGCTGATGGGCTACCTCAATCCCGATTCTTTCATACGGCGTCGAGCGCTTCTGCACCGATGCCGCGGCGGCGGGCGTCGACGGCTTGATCGTGGTCGACCTGCCGAGCGAGGAAGCCGACATGCTGGTGCCGTTCGCGACCGCGCGCGGCCTCGACATCATCCGCCTCGTCGCGCCGACCACCGACGCCGGCCGCCTCGCCAAAGTGCTCGATGGCAGCTCGGGCTTCGTCTACTACGTCAGCATCACCGGGATCACCGGCACGCGCACCGCCAGCACCGACGAACTCGCGGATGCGATCCCGAAGGTGCGGCGCGCGACCGACCTGCCGATCGCGATCGGCTTCGGCGTGCGCAGCCCGGCGCAGGCGGCGGCGGCAGTGCGCGCGGCCGACGCGGCGGTGGTCGCCTCCGCATTGATCGACACGCTGGCTGGCACGTTGGACAGCGCCGGCCGCGCCGGGCCGGACACGGTGCGGCGCGTGCTCGACCAGGTGCGCGCCTTGGCCGAAGGCGTGCGCGGCGCACGCAAGGACGTGGCATGAGCTGGCTCACCGAATACGTTCGCCCGAAAATCCGCACGCTGCTGGGCCGGCGCGACGTGCCGGAGAATCTGTGGGTCCAATGCCCGGCCTGCCAGCAGATGATGTTCCACACCGAGGTCGAGAAGAACCTCAAGGTGTGCACGCATTGCGGCCACCACATGCGCGCGACCGCCGACGAGCGGCTGCGCTGGACGTTCGACGAAGGCGCGTTCACCCGCATCGAACTTCCCAAGGTCCCGCTCGATCCGCTGCGCTTCCGCGACAGTCAGCGCTATCCGGACCGGCTGCGCACGGCGCGCGAGAAGACGCACCACGACGATGCGGTGCTGGTCGCGCACGGCAGCATCGGCGGCCAGCGCGCGGTGGTCGCGGTGATGGACTTCGAGTTCATGGGCGGCTCGATGGGTGCCGCGGTCGGCGAGGGCATCGTCGCCGCGGCCAAACTCGCGGTGCTGCAGGACGTGCCGTTGATCGTTTTCCTCGCTTCCGGCGGGGCGCGCATGCAGGAAGGCGCGATCAGCCTGATGCAGATGCCGCGCACCATCATCGCAACAAGGCTGCTGCGGGACGCCGGACTTCCGTACATCGCCGTGCTGACCGACCCGACCACCGGCGGCGTCACCGCGAGCTTCGGCATGCTCGGCGACATCCAGATCGCCGAGCCCGGCGCGCTGATCGGGTTCGCCGGTGCGCGGGTGATCGAGCAGACAGTCCGGGAAAAGCTGCCCGAGGGTTTCCAGCGCGCCGAATACCTGCACGAGCACGGCATTCTCGACATGGTGGTCAAGCGCACCGAGATGGCGGCGACGATTTCCCGGCTGATCTCGCTGCTGCGCACCAAGGATGTCGCCGAGGCGGCATGAGCGACGCCCCGCGCGGCGGTCGGTTCGATGCGATCGTCGATCGGCTGCACGCGCTGCACCCGCGTGCGATCGATCTCGGCCTCGACCGCCTGCAACGGCTGCTGGCCGAACTCGACCATCCGGAGCGAAAACTGCCGCCGGTGATCCACGTCGCCGGCACCAACGGCAAGGGCAGCGTCTGCGCCTTCCTGCGCGCCTTCGCCGAGGCCGCCGGATTGCGCGTGCATGTTTTCACGTCGCCGCATCTGGTGCAGTTCAACGAGCGCATCCGCATCGCCGGCAAGCTGGTCGACGATGCGTCGCTGGCGGACACGCTGGAAAACGTGGAGCGGGTCAACGGCGCCGCTGCGATCACGGTGTTCGAAGTCATCACCGCCGTTGCGTTCGAATTGTTCGCGCGCACGCCCGCGGACGTTTGCGTGCTGGAAGTCGGCCTCGGCGGCCGGCTCGATGCGACCAACGTGATCCCGTCGGCCGCCGCCGGCGCGATCACCTCGATCTCGTTCGATCATCGCGACTGGCTCGGCGACACGCTGCCGCAAATCGCGTTCGAGAAAGCCGGCATCATCAAACCCGGCATGCCGGTGGCGACCGGCACGCAACCGCCGCACGTCCAAAGCGTGCTGCAGGCCACCGCCGACGCAGCCGGCGCGCGGCTGCTGATGCGTGGTCGCGACTGGTGGGCCGAACGCACCGTCGATGGGCTGCGCTACGAAGATGCGCACGGGGCTCAAAAATTCCCGCCGCCGTCGCTGACGGGTCCGCACCAGATCGACAACGCCGGCATCGCGCTCGCGACGATCCGCGCCACCGCGCTGCCGGTGTCGCACGCCGCGCTCGCGCACGGCATCGCGCACGCCGAATGGCCGGCGCGGCTGCAACGCCTGACCGGCCGCCTCGCAAAGCTGCTGCCCGCCGGCTGGGAACTCTGGCTCGACGGCGGCCACAACGCGGCCGCCGGCGAGATGCTCGGGGAGCACGCGGCCACCTGGTCCGATCGCGACCTGCACGTCGTCGTCGGCATGAAGCGCTCCAAGGATGCCGAGGGTTTCCTGCGCCCATTGCTGCCGCACGCAACGACGCTGTGGGCGGTCGCCGAGCCCGGCCAGCACCTCGCGCAATCGGTCGAGGACATCATTGCCGCGTCCGGCGGCGTTGCCCGCGCAGGTCCGACCGTGCGCGATGCGCTCACCGCATTGCCGCGCAGCGCAGCCCCGGCGCGCGTGCTGATCTGCGGCAGCCTTTATCTGGCCGGCGAAGTGCTCAAGGCCGACGGCGCATAGTCAGAAAACCAGACGCCCGCCGACCAGCACGAGCACGCAGGCCAGCGCCGGCCGCACCACGCGGTCCGGCACGCGCACTGCCAGGATGCTGCCGACGATGATGCCCGGGATCGAGCCCGACAGCAGCGAGCCCAGCAGATGCCAGTCGATCGAGCCGATCAGCCAGTGCATCCCGCCCGCCAGCAACGTCAGCGGTACCGCATGGGCGATGTCCGAGCCGACGATGCGCGCGGCCGGCATGCGCGGGTACAGCAGGAACAGCGCGGTCACGCCCAGCGCGCCGGCGCCGACCGACGACAGCGTCACCAGCACGCCGAGCACGAGCCCCGTCAGGATCGTCATCGCATGCGCGTGCACCGGCCCGTCCGGGTTGATGCGCGGGCCGAAGTGCTTCAGCAGCCAACCGCGTCCCAGCAGCAACACCGCCGTGATCAGCACGGCAACCCCGAGCACGACGGAGATCAGGCGCGAGGACCCTTGGCCGCCGGCGCCAACCCAGTACAGCAGCAGCCCGGTCACGATCGTCGCCGGCACGCTGCCGCTCGCGAGCCGCGACACCACCCGCCAGTCCACCGAGCGATTGAACCCGTGCACGGCCGTGCCTGCGGTTTTCGTCACCGCCGCGTACAGCAGGTCGGTGCCGACGGCGGTCGCGGGATGGATGCCGAACAGCAACACCAGCAGCGGCGTCATCAACGATCCGCCGCCGACACCTGTCAGGCCGACCAGCATGCCGACGAAAAAGCCCGAAATCGTATAGAGCGGGTTGATCGCAGCCATCCGCGTCACGCCAATCCTTGCCTGCCCGGCCACGACTCTGGCGCAATCGCGGACGTGAAGCAATTCCGCAGACGCTGCAAGCGTCCGAGCTGCCGATACGTGCGCGAGCCGACGCAATTGCTGCGGTGCGTCAGTGCCGCATGCACCGACGCGCGCCGCAGCGTCCGCTCAAACCAGCAGGATCAGAGCGAGGCGGCGACCCATTCGCGCAGCACGCTTTTCGGCGCAGCGCCCACCTTGGTCGAGACCGCCTTGCCGTCCTTGAACAGCACCAATGTCGGGATGCCGCGCACATTGTAGGCGTTCGGCGTGCGCGGGTTCTCGTCGATGTTCACTTTGGCGATGGTCAGCTTGCCGGCGTATTCGGCGCCGATCTCCTCCAGGGCCGGTGCGATGGCGCGGCACGGGCCGCACCATTCCGCCCAGAAGTCGACCAGCACGGCGCCTTGGGCCTGCAGGACGTCAGTGCCGAAACTGTCGTCGGTCACCGGTTTGGTGTTCGCGCTCATGGGGGCGGGGCCTTCATGCAACAGGAATGTTCGCCCGAAAATGGGGCCGGACGCGGCGCGGATCAAGCGGAATGGTCGGCACCGGGGGCATGGCGGTCAAGCACCGCCTGCGGCAGCGCCATCACGTTCGCGCCCGTGGTCCAGACCAGCGCGCAATGCACCGGCCGGCCCGGATGGACCGCCTGCAGCACGGCGCGGTAGGCCGCCATCTGCCGCAGATACAGCACCGGCACGGCCGCGAGCGTCGCCGGCGGCGCCCGGTTGGTCTTGTAGTCGGCGACCAGCACGCGGTCGGGCAGCACCGCCAGCCGGTCCACCAGCCCGCCGACCACGCTGCCGCCGATCACGCCCGGTCAGCGCCACCTCGGCCCGGCCTTCGGGGCCGAACAGCGGCGCCAGCTCCGGGTGCGCCAGCACGGCCAGCACGTCGCCGACGATTTTTGCCGCCTCGCCGGCATCGAGCCCATGCCCCGGCCGGTCCAGGAACCGCCTTGCGGCCAGCAGCACGGTCGATCTCCGGCAGCATCGGCAGGTGTTGCAGCAGCGAGTGCACCAGTTGCCCGCGTCGGAACCGCGCACCGCCATCGCGCGCCGCCAACGGGGATGCGGCTTCCGGCACGGTGCCAAGGAAGGAATTCTTGGGGGCGGCTGGGGGCCAACGGCAGCGGCGGCGCCGGCTCGGGCGGCGGCGGGGCTGCCCGCCAGTCCGGCGCCTGTCCGGCCCAGGCCGGCAGCGCGGCGCCCTGCGCCTCGGTTGCCTGCCTTGTCGTCCGGCTGCGGCGGCACCGTCTGCGGCGCCGCATGCACCAGCCGGTCGCCGTCCCAGCGGTCCGGCTCGGCCGCGAACGGCGCGGCGGCAGCCGGCAGCCGGAGGAAACCGGCGCGAACCAGGTTGTACCAGCACTCGGCCGGCGGGTCGCGGCGCGGCTGCCAGCCGCACACCAGCAGCCGGTCCTCGGCGCGGGTCAGCGCAACGTACAGCAGCCGGTTGTGCTCCTCGGCCCGCCGCCGCGCGACCGCCTCGCGCAGCCGGTCGGCGCCGCGCGCAACGAAATTCCTTTCGCGGCGCCCAGACCGGCACCTGCGGCGCCGGTCCCAGGGTCCGCCGCCCAGGTGACCGGCCCGTCGTCCGGCGGCAGCGCCGTGGTGTCGGGCAGGATGACCAGCGGCGCCTGCAACCCCTTGGCGCCGTGCACCGTCATCACCCGCACCAGCCCGCCGGCGCCCTCGGCCTCGCGCTTCACCTCGGCTGCCGACCGCCGCAGCCAATGAACAAAACCCTGCAACGACGGCGGATGCGCCTGGCCATAGGTCAGCGCGGCGTTGAGCAGTTCGTCGATCGGCTCCGCCGCCTCCGGCCCGAGGCGCGCGAGCAGCCGCGCCCGCCCGCCCAGCGGCCCCAGCGCCTCCGCCAGCAGCGCATGCGGCGATCCGTAGTCGACCCGGCCGAGCAAGGTCGCCAGCCTGATGCCACGCCGCATCCCACTCCGGCCGTTCCGGCGCGCGCGCCCGCAGCGCCTCCCACAGCGTCCCCGCCCGCAGCGCCGCGAGATCAAGCAGCGAATCCTGGTCGAGCCCACCGAGCGGGCTGGTCAGCACGCAGGCCAGGGAAAAATCGTCGTGCGGCAGCAGCAGCGTGTCGGCGAGCGCCAGCAGGTCGGCGACCGCGGGCTGTTCGGTCAGCACCAGCCGGTCGAGCCCCGCCACCGGCACGCCGCGCGCCTTGAGCGCCCGTACCAGCGCGCGCGCGAAGGCGTTGCGGCGCCGTACCAGCACCAGCACGTCGCCCGGCCGCAGCGCCCGGCCGCGGCTCTCCAGCGGCACCGTGCCGTTGGTCTCGGCGGCGATCCACTGCGCCAGCGCGTCGGCAAGCCGCTGTGCCGCGCCGCGTGCCGGCAGGTTGTCCGGCGGGATCCGCCACGGCTCGGGCGGCTCCGGCTCCAGCCCGGGCGTCAGCGGCCACAGTTCGACCCGTCCGGCATGGCCCGCCCGATCCGACACGTGCGCGAGCGGCTCGCCCGGTCGCCACCACCCCCGCGGCGGCGAGCGGATCGGCGAACACCGCATCGACCAGATCAAGCACCGGCGGCGTGGACCGGAACGACACGTTCAGCGGCACTTCGTGCCACGTCTCGCCGGCCTGCCGCACTTGGCGGCCAAACCGCTCGCGCCAGACGTCGAACTGGCCGGGATCGGCGCCCTGGAACGAGTAGATCGACTGCTTCCGGTCGCCGACCGCGAACACGGTGCGCCGTCCCTCGCGCGCGCCCTGGCCGGCGAAGAACTCGGCCGTCAGCGCCCCGGCGATCTCCCACTGGGCGGGCGCGGTGTCCTGCACCTCGTCGAGCAGCAGATGGTCGAGGCCGCCGTCGAGCTTGTACAGCACCCAGGCCGCGCCAGGGTCCACCAGCAGCCGGGACGAACGGGAAATCAGGTCGTCGTAGTCGAGCAGCGCCGAGCGCTCCTTGCGCTCGTCATAGGCGCGGGCGACCGGGGCGGCGAGGGCGGCCAGCGCCGCCGAGACCGACGCCGTGCGGCACGCGCGGCGAGTGTCCTCGATCGCCGGCGATGCGCGTCTGCTCGGCCAGGATCACCTCGACCACCTCCGGCCGGCTCTTGCCGAGGTTCGGGTTGAACAGCGCCCCGGCGCCGCGCGGCGCGCCGTCATCAAGCAAAAATTCGCCGCGCCAGATGTGCCATGCGTCGGCCCGGTGCTCGGCGGCCAGCGCCAGCCACTCCAGCAGCCGCACCGCCTTCTCCGCGACCTTCGCCGAGCCGAGATCGGCCAGCACGCGGCAGGCGCGGCTGCAGCGCCGCCTCCTCGGCCCACGCGATCGCGCGCGCCAGCACCGCGTCATCGTCCGGCTCGGCGTCGAGCACGCGGTTGAGCGCGTCCAGCAGCCCCGAGCGGCCCAGCGCCGCCGCCCGCGCCAGCCGCTCCGGCTCGCTGCGCAGCGTCGCCACCAGCCTGCCGAACTGCTGCTCGGTCGCAAGCCCGGCAAGGGTAGAAAGATCGCTGCGGCGCTCGAGGTCGTGCGCCTCCGCGAGCACGTCCTCGCGGGCTTCGCGCAGCGCCTCGGTGGCGTCGGCCTCGTCGACCAGCCGGAAATGCGGGGAGAGCCGGGCCTCCAGCGGGAAGCGGCGCAGCAGCGACTGGCAGAACGCGTGGATGGTGCCGATGCGCATGCCGCCCGGCAGGTCCAGCACGCGCGCAAACAGTTGTCGCGCGGCGGCGCGGCCGGCCGGCGAGGCATCGATCCCGCAGTTTTGCCAGTTCGTCGTCCAGCCTGGCATCCGGCAGCGTCACCCAGGCGCCGAGCGCGGTCTGCAGCCGCACCGCCATCTCCGCCGCCGCCGCCTTGGTGAACGTGAGGCACTGGATGCGCCCGGGGTCGGCGCCCCCGAGCATCAGCCGCAGCAGCCGGTCGGTCAGCAGTTTCGTTTTGCCCGACCCGGCCGAGGCGGCGACGAACGCCGATACCTCCGGGTCGGAGGCCACGCGCTGCGCCGCATTGGCGATGTCGCGCGCGGTGGTCATGGGTCGTCCCCCGCCTCGCTCCATTCCGCCCGCCGCGCGAGCTGGGCGTAGTCGGAAAACCGCGGCACCCGGCCGGGATGCGGCACGCTCAGATACGGCGTCGCCGGATCGTCGAACGACGCGATCAGCTCCGCCAGGTTGGAGGCCGCCGCCGCTGCCGCTTCCGCGGTCCGGGCCGCGTCGCCCTTGAACAGCTTTCTCGCCTCTCCGGCCTCGAAGCCGCCGGTCAGGTGCCAGTAGGTCAGCTCGGCGACCGCGCCGGTCCATTCGGCGCCGAACCCGCCGGCCTGCGCCATCGCCGCCTCCAGTGGCAGTTGCGGCGCGAACCCGGCATCGACGGCGGCCTGGCTCGGCGGCGCGCCGGTCTTGTAGTCGAGGATCGCGAGCCGCCCGCCGGCGTAGCGCTCGATCCGGTCGGCCCTCCCACGCAGCCGGAATTTTTGCGCCGGGCAGCGCCCAGTCGCCCCATCACCTCCGGCGCGATCGCTGTCGGGGGCCGCGACGCTGCGCCGTTGGGTTTCCTGCGCCGCAACCCAGTCGGCGATCCGGTACAGGCGAGGCAGCCACCACTCGGCCAACGCCGGACGCACTCGTGCCTCCGCCAGCGCGAGCCCCATCGCCTCGCGTAGTTTGGCGTCCGCTTGCCCCGGCCAGCCTGCGCCGACGTCACCGAGAAAAATCTCGATGCCGCGATGCACCAGCGAGCCGTAGTCGATGGCGTCGGTTTCCTGCTCCAGCGGGTCGAGCGGACGTAGTTTCAGTACGTGTTTCGCGTAGATCGCGAACGGATCGGCGAGCAGCGTCTCGATCTCGGTGACGCTGAGCACGCGCGGCCGCAACCCAGGCGGCGGGCGGGGTTGCGGCCGGCGAAACCGGCCGGGCGCGCCGCCGGCCGGTCGAGCGCCCGCGCCCAGCCCGCGGCGGGGTGCGGCTGTAGTTTGCCCCCCTGGCCCGCCAGGAACGCATCCAGCCGCGCCAGCCAGCGCGACGGCACCGCCGGCGCCCCGTCGCGCCGCCGCGGGCAGGACAGCACGGCCACCGGCGCGGCGCAGGCGGCGCCAACGAAATCATGCGCCGCCTGGCCGATCGCTCCTCGGGGCTCGGCAGTCCTGCGGCTTTGCGCATCGGCCGGCTCAGCCAGGGGCCGGGATCGGTGGCCGGCGGCCAGACGCCTTCGACCAGCCCGCCCAGCACGACCACGTCGACGCATTGCAGCCGCGCCTCCAGCAGCCCCCAGATGAACACGCGCGGATGCTCGGCAGCCGCGTCGCGCCCGCGCAGCGCCCGGCGGCTGCGGACCGCCTCGCCCTTCCAGCAATGCGTCGAGCAGGCCGGGCAGGGCGCCCGGCGGCTGCTCCGGCAGGGTCGGCAGCGCTTCCAGCGCCTCGGCCAGCAATTTTGCCAGTGCCTCGCCTTCCTCATGCGCCCAGAGCCGCGCCGGTCCGGCGCTTCGGTCGGTGCCGGCGAGCGCTTCCGCCGCCTCGATCAGCGCCGCCAGCGCGTCGGCCGGCGCGACTGACCGCCGCCGCGACGCGCAGCAGCGGTTCGAGGCTCGCCTCCAGCCGGGTCAAGAGCACGTGCGCTGTCGGCGGCCGGCTGCCTGGCGTCGTCGAGGCGCTCCCGCAGACCGGTCAATCCCGGGCAGCGGCTGCGGGCCCGCGCAGCGCCGCGATTTCCAGCGTCGCGCGCTGCGGCGCGGCAGGCGGCCGGCGACAGGCCGGCGGCGGCGAGCGGATGCTTCAGCAGCGCCAACAGCGCCACCGGCGCCAGTTCGCTCGGCCACCGCGCGCGCCAGCAGGCGCAGGAACACGGCGGGCGGAGTGTCGGCCAACGGCTCGCCGGCGCTGTCGTCGGCGACGATGCCCCAGCGCAGCAGTTCGGCCGCCACCCGCCCCGCCAGGTCGCGGTCCGGCGTCACCAGCGCGGCGCGCGCGCCCGGCGTTTCCAGCGCCTCCCGCAGCATCAGGGCGATCGCCTGCTGCCTCCTGCTGCTGTCGGCCGGCGTGCAGCCGCGACAGTCCGTCCAGTGCGACGGCGCCGCCGGTCGCGTCCAATCGTCGCAGCGCCTCGCCGGCAGCAGCGCGCGGGACAGCAGCGCGAACGCGCCGGCGGAACGGCGCCGGGCGCCGCGCCGTGCCATGTCCGAACATCGCCGCGCGTGGCATCCAGGTCCGGCCAGCAGGCGCGCCAGACCGGCCTGCGCATGGCGATCGTCCAGCGCGTCCCACGCCTCCTCGGCCATGCCCGAGGTCGAGTTGCGGCAGCACCACCTGCCCGTGCGGCATCCGCGCGACGACCCGCAGCAGCGGGCGACCGGCGGGAATGCCGGCCGTGGTGCCGGCGATCAGCACCGGCTCGGCCGGCGGGCTGCGTCCTCCCACGCCCGCGCCTGTGCCTCGCAGCAGCGCGACCTGCCGCGCCGCCGGGTTCATCAGCGCCGTTGTCGGCCAGCCAAGCCGGCCAGACGGCGGTGACGATGTCGCAGGAACTGCAGCGTGTGCGCCCAGTGCGCCGCATACGCCGCGATCGGCGGCATCCGGCAGGCGCTGCGGCCAGGTCGATGCCGGCGCGCTCCGCCTCGTCCATCAGCGACGCCAGTTCGCGCGGCCAGCAGCCAGGCGCGATCCGCGCGTGCGCGGCGCGCCGCCCATCGCCGTCGGCAGCGCCAGGATCAGCCGCGAGCATCCGCCAGCCGCTGCATCGGCTCAACCGCGGGCGGCAAATCGAGCGCGCCGGCCAGCGCCAGCGGCGCCTCGTCCAGCGCCCCGAGCGCGGTGATGCGCGGCAGCAGCAGCGGCCGCCCGTCCGACGCCCGCAGGAACGCTTCTGCCAGTGCCCGGGCGGCGCGGCGCGTGGGCAGCAGGATAAAGCCCGCGCGACGGGTCGGCGTGCTCGGCGCAGCCAACGCGCGGCCAGCGTGTCGAGGAACGGCAGGTGCGGCGGAATGGTGCAAAGCCTCATCGCGTCTCCCCGACCGCGCCGGGCCTGCAGGATCGTTCGGCCTCCGCAAGGTCGCGCGGGGTGCTCAGATGGAACCACAGGCCGTCATGCACGACGGCGCGCACCCGGTCGGCGGCGATGGCGCGGTCCCAGGCACGGTTCATGCTGAACGCGCCCGCCGGCGCGTCGGCGAACAAACGCGGATGCATCAGTTGCACGCCGGCATAGATGTACGGCGCCACCTCGCGCTGCTCGCGGCGGCGCGGGCGTGCCCAGCGGGTCGAGCAGCGAAGTCGCCGGCGCCGACCTCGCCATGCACCTGGAACATGCCGTGCACCAGCAGCACGCGCATCGAGCCCGTCGTGCCGAACCCGGCAGCGAGGCGGGCGAGCGCCGGGCGATCGGCCCGTCCAGCCAGAACGCGTCGCCGTTGACCACGAAGAACGGTTTCTCTCCGAGGATCCGGCAGCGCCGCGCGCACGCCGCCGCCGGTGTCCAGCAGTTTTTCCTCGCGCCGCAGCACGATCGCGCGGCGCCGCGGCCAGTGCCGCTGCAGATGCGCGGCGACCCGGTCGGCCTGCCAGTGCGCGTTGACCACCACGGTCGCCACCCCGGCGGCGGCGAGCCGGGCCAGCGCGTGGTCGAGCAGCGTGCGCCCGCCGAGCGGCAGCAGCGGTTTTGCGGTGTGTTCGGTCAGCGGCCGCATGCGCGTGCCGAGCCCGGCCGCCAGCAGCATGGCGCTGCGCGGGGTCACGCGAGCGCGCCGATCCGGTCGGGCCAGCCGGCCAGCGTCGCGATGCGTTTTTCTCCGCTGCCGGGCGCAAGCCCGATGCTCAACGCCTCCGCCGGCCGCAGCGCGCCGAGCCGGTCCGGCCACTCCACCAGCACGACGTCGGCGCGCGCATCGTCCCATCCCAGTTCGGCGAGGGCCGCCGGGCCGTCGAGTCGCCACAAGTCAAAATGATGGGCGCGGAAGTGCGGCGTTTCGTAGCTCTGGACGAGGGTATAGCTCGGGCTCGGCACCTCCAGCGCCGGGTCGCCTGTGGCGGCGCGCAGAAACGCCCGGGCGAACGCGGTTTTGCCGGCGCCGAGCGGCCCTTCGAGCAGGATCGCGTCGCCTTCGCGCGCGAGCCCGGCCACGCGGGCGGCCAGCGCCTCGGTGGCCGGAAGGTCGGGCAGGTCGATTTGCACGGCGCCAATTTGCCGTAGCGGCAGCCCGACGCAAACAACGGCGGCCGGCCGAGCTGACCGGCGCCCGCCACCGGCCAAGTCGATGCGTCTAGAATATGAGTGTATTTGAATAAATTTGTTGATTCTGTATCTTTTTTTCCGCTATGAATGCGTTTATGCACTCGATCCGGCCTCGGACTGTTTTTGCGGCCGCCTCCCCGGGCGCTCCGACGTCGATGCAGCCGGGCACCTAGCCAAAAAAAGGACCGCAATGAGACGAGCATGTTTGAACGGCGCCTTCGCCGTGTTGACGGCGATGCTGGGCCTGCCGGTCCTCGCCCATCCCGCGGCGGCGGCATACCTGGTCACCCTGACCAACGACCTGACCGACCTCGGAACTGGCCAACGACCCCTCCAACGGGGGCAATACCTCGACGGGCGTGTGGGCCGGGCAGATCAGCCTGGCGCCGGTGGCGCCGCAGGGCGGGCTGACCGAACTGGCATGGTGCATCGACCTGTTCCACAACGTCGGCGTCCCCGGAACCTACAACTACGTGGCGACCCCGGTGCCGAGCACCGGCCTGCCCGCCGGGCTGGACGGCAACGGCAACCCGACCGCCGCGGTCGGCGCGACCCTGCTTGAGCTCGCGGCCGAAGGAAACGCCGTGCTGGCCAGCCCCACATTGCAGTCCGTGGTCGCGGGTGCGACCGGCGTCGCCTTCAACCCCGACGTGTTCGGGGCCGCGGTGCAGGGGGCGATCTGGGACACCGAATACGGCACCGCGGCCAGCGCCGCCGACACCGGCTTCAGCCAGGACCTCACCTATGCCGTCAACAACGCCGGCAGCTACTCGACGGCGAACGGCTACGGGCCGGGACTCATCTTCAGCGACAGCGCCGACGGGCTGCAGACCTTGATCTCCAACGGTCCGTCGGTTCCCGAACCGGCCTCGGCCGCGCTGGTGATGACGGGGCTGCTCGGGTTCGGCGTGCTGCGGCGCCGGCGGCGCACACTAGCGGAGTAGCTTCCCCGGTTTCCGTCGGCCGCCGCCGCCGCTAGGTTGGCCGGCATGTCAAACGAGATCGCGGCCGATGTGGCCATCGTCGGCGCCGGCCCGGTCGGGCTGTTCGCCGTCTTCGAGTGCGGGATGCTGAAGCTGTCCGCGGTGCTGATCGACGCACTGGCGGAAGTCGGCGGGCAATGCACCGCGCTCTACCCGGAAAAGCCGATTTTCGACGTTCCGGCATACCCGAGGATCGAAGCGGCCGACCTGATCTTCCGGCTCGAAGAACAGATTCTTCCGTTTCACGCGCAGAAGCTGCTTGGCAGGCGGGTGGAGCGGCTCTCCGGCGCCGCCGGCCATTTTCTGCTCGGTACCGACCACGGAGACGTCGTGCGCGCGAAGGCAGTCATCATCGCCGCCGGCGCCGGCGCGTTCGGCCCCAACCGGCCGCCGCTGGAGGGGTTGCCCGAGTTCGAGGCGTCCGGCGCGGTGCAGTACTACGTCCGCCGGCGCGAGGACCTTCGCGGCAAGCGCGTGGTGATCGCCGGCGGCGGCGATTCCGCGGTCGACTGGGCGCTGGCGCTGCGCGGCATCGCCGCGCACATTTCCGTGGTGCATCGCCGGCAAAAATTCCGCGCGGCGCCGAAAAGTGCGGCGCAACTCGACGCCGCGGCGGCGCGCGGCGAAGTCGAAATGGTGATCCCGTACCAGCTCCATGCCGTTCGCGGCGACGGAAGGAGTTTTGCAGGCCGTCGAGGTTGCCGACCTGGAGGGCGGCACCCGGTCGCTGCCGGCCGACGTGCTGCTGCCGTTCTTCGGCCTGTCCAACGATCTCGGCCCGTTGGCCGAGTGGGGCCTGGCGCTGGAACGGCACCACGTGAGCGTCACCCCCGCCACCTGCGAAACCAGTTTTTCCGGCGTGTTCGCGATCGGCGACGTGGCGACCTACCCGGGAAAACTGAAGCTCATTCTGCAGGGGTTTTCCGAGGCCGCGATGGCGGCGCACGCGATCCACCCGATCGTGTTCCCGGGGCAGGCGCTGCACTTCGAGTATTCGACCAGCAAGGGCGTGCCGGCGGCCTAGACGGCGCTTCCAGCGATCGTAGGGTGCAATGCCGCTTGGCATTGCACCACCCGCGGAGACGAAGCCATGCCTGAATACCGTCGCAACCGGGTCGCGGGCGTCAATCCGCGCGCGTGGACCGGCGCGGACGACGGGGCGTTCGGCCGCGGCGAGCGGCAATGACGTGTCGGGCGAACGGGCGGGGTGCAGTGCCGCTTTTTTGCACCGCGTCTTCCGTTGGCAGCGGAGAAAGTGGTGCAATGCCAAGCGGCATTGCACCCTACGGCGTGCTGGAAAGGTTTGACGCCGATCCGGAGACCGCAGCGCTGTTCGAGACCAACGATATGCCGGCTCCCTGAACCTACGGCCGCCGCGCGATCGCCGCGACCGACTCGACCACTTCCGTCATGGTGCCTTCGGGCGCCGTCCGCGCCAAAAAATCGCGCAACTCCTGCACCAGCCGCGCGGCGCGCTCTTCGCCAAGCCCGCGCGAGACGCTCGACATCGACAGCGCCCGGTCGACCAGCCGTTCGGCCGGGACGACGTGGCGGTCAACGACGGAAAACCGCTCCAGCCGGCGGAACGCGGAGGCCAGCAGCGCCGCGTCGTGGGCGTGCCGGCCGGCGTGGCGGCGGCCGCGGCGCTCGGGGTCGCCGTCGGCGTAGCGGTCGGTGATCCCGCGCCATTCCGCGTGCCAGGCGTTCTCGGGGACGTCGAGATGGGTGTCGCCGAACAGCGCGACGGCGCCCTCCGGCTCGATCAGCGCGTCGAGCCGCCGCAGCGTGTCGGCGCGGTCCATCCAGTGGAAGCTGCGGCCCATCGTGACCAGCCGGAATTTTCCCGTTTCCGGCCCGAGATCTGGTACGAACTGCCCTGGCGGAATGCGGCGTTGGGGACCAGGCCCTCGGCGCCCTGCTGCGCGGCGGCGAGCATCTCCGGCTCCGGGTCCAGCCCGACCACCTCGCCGGCAAAGAACGCAAAACCGATCGCGAGCTGGCCGGGGCCGCAGCCGAGATCGAGCACGCGATGGGTCTCGCGCAATCCGACGGCCTCCGCGACGCGGCGGATCAGCAGGGGCGGGGAGGGGGTGCGTCCGCGCCGGTAATGCGCGGCCGCGACGCGGAAGCGGTGGGGGTCGAATGCGGGCGGATCGGACATCGGCAACTCTCCTTCGCAACTCTGGCAATGCCGGCCGCGGCGCGCCGAGGCGTGGCATGCGTCGCAGCCTGCCCCGCCCATTTTGCATGGCAACATCGGCGACGCATTCGCGGTATCGTCGCCGCTTTCGCGCCGGGGGTTCGCCGTGCCCACGTCCCGCCTGATCGCCCTGCTGAACGCCGCGCACGGGCTGACGCATTATTCTCTCCTTATCCTGCCGACCGCGGTGCTCAGCATGGCCATGCCCGGCGGCGCGTTCGGGCCGGACTACGGGCCGATCCTTGCCCTGGCGACCGGGATGTTCCTGCTCTACGGCCTTTTTTCCTTGCCGCAGGGGTGGCTGGCGAAAAAACTCGGCCGGCGGACGTTGATGGCGGTTTTCTACTTCGGCGCCGGCGCCGCGCTCATCGCGAGCGGCTTCGCGGGCTCGCCGTGGGTCCTGGCGGCGACGCTGTCGGCGGCGGGATTGTTCATCGCGATCTACCATCCGGTCGGCACCGCGCTGCTGGTCGAGGCCGCGGCGGACAAGCCGGGGCGGGCGATCGGGGCCAACGGCGTGTGCGGCAACGTGGGCGTGGCCCTCGCGCCGATGCTGACGGCGTTTTTCGCGGTGCGGTTCGGCTGGTCGGCGGCGTTCGTGCTGCCGGGCGCGCTCGCCGTCGTGCTCGGCGTGCTGTGGCTGCGGCTGCCGCCGCTGGAGGGCGTGTCGCGCAAGGCGGCACAGACCTTCCCCGACATTCCGCCGCATCTGGTTCGCCGCGCCGTCGTCGTGCTGCTGCTGATCGCGGCGGCCTCCGGCATGGTGTTCAACGGCTTCACGGTGCTCATTCCAAAGCTGATGCAGGAGCGGCTGGCCGACAGCCCGGCGCTGCTGCCGCTGGCCGGGCTAGCCGCGACCGTCGCGACGCTGTGTGGTGCCGTGACGCAGTTCACCGTCGGGCGGATGATCGACCGGACGACGCTCAAGCGCGTGTTCCTGCCGATGGCGCTGGTGCTGGTGCCGGCGCTGGTCGGTCTCGCGTTCGCGCAGGGCTGGCTCGTGGTGCCGCTCGCAGGCGCGGTCGCCGCGGCGGTGTTCGGGCAGGTGACGGTCAACGAGACGATGACGGCGCGCTACATCGCGCCGGCGCTGCGGGTGCGGATGTATTCGGTGCGGTTCTTCGTGGGTTTCCTGGGCGCCGCCGCGGCGCCGCCGGTGGTCGGGCTGCTGCACGAGCGCACCGGCAACCTCGCCGCCGCGGTGCTGCTGCTGGCGGTCTGCGCCGTGGTCACGCTGTTGTGCGCCGTGTTCTTCCCCGACCGGCGCGAGGAGCTGCACCCCGAACTGTGGGCGGCGATGCCGATGGCGGCGGAGTAGCCGCGCCTCCCGGCCGGGGCCGGAAGGCGCGGCGAGCCGTTTACGGCGCGGCGGTCAGCGGCGGCATGGTGCTGCAGCTTGGCGCCGGAGGCGGTGCTGCAGCCGCTCATGCCCGGCCCGCCGGCGCAGCCCCACCAGTTCAGCCTGGCGTCCACCGTGCCTTTGCCGGCGTTGTCCACGCCCACGCCCGCAGTGACGCTGTTCAGATGCGCGGCGACGAGCGCAGAAGTGTTGACCACGATGTCGTAGCCCTCGTCGGTGATCGTGTTGCCGGTGATGACCGTGCCGGTCGCCGGCGAGACGGCGTAGAGGTTGATGCCGACCGGCCCGGCCGTCGCCGCGTCAGCGGTGTCGGCGCCGTTGCCGCTGATCGTGTTGTCGATGATGGCGTTCTCGGTCAGCGTCTGGCCCGGCGTATGGCTGTGCATCGCCACGCCGCCCTGGCCGTTGCCGGTCAGCGTGTTGCCGATGACGACGTTCTGGTAGGTGGCGGCGCCCGGGATGGAGGTGAACATGCCGGTGCCCGCGCCGCCCGGCGCGGTCGTGCCGTTGCCCATCGAGAGGTTGCCGGCAATCGTGTTGCGGAACACCCCGAGCGGCTTGCTGGAGCCGGTCAGCGACGCCGGCGGGTGCGAGGCGAGCGTGATGCCGCAATCGTGGACGTTGTTCTTGACGGTGTTGTCGAGGATCTGATTGTCGTAGTTCGCTGCCGTGTCGTCGCTGATCAGGATGCCGCCGGAATTGCCGCTCACGAGGTTGTCGGAAACGATCGTGTGGTTGGCGCCGGACAGGTGAACACCCTCGCCGCAATCGTCGCTTTCGGCGGTCTCGAACGCCGGCTGGCCGGTGCAGCTGCTGCTGCCATTGCTGACGACGAGCGCCTTGTCGTTGTCCAGCACATCGTTGCCGCGGATCGTCACGTTCGAGGAGTTGGTGATCAGGATGCCCTCGAACTGGGCGTTCTTGATGGTGAAGCCTGCGACCACCACGGCGCTCAGGTGCGGCCAATCGATGCCGTCGATATAGATCCCGTTGCTCTGGCTCGCCGCATCGATGATCGTGGTCTTCGGGCCGGCGCCGATCAGCGACAGCGATTTGGGGACGATCACGGATTCTTTATAGGTTCCGGCTGCGACCTGGATGGTGTCGCCGGCCGATGCGGCGGTGATCGCGGCGCCGATCGACGCTTGGCACCCCCCGGTGCCGCCGGGATTGACGCAGATCGTGGCCGCCGCCGCCGGCCGGGTGCCGGCCACAGCCAAGCCGGCCCCGAGCGCCAATGCGCCGAGTTTGATTGACCGCATTGCAGATTCCCTCACCTGTTCGCGTTTTGGCGAGCATTAAGCGGCGTGCGACGCATGGCCGGCTCGCCCGGCGGCGCTGCGTCGTGGACAGAATTCGGCTTTAACTCGGCGCATGACAACGCCAGATTTCCCGGCATGAACCGTCGCACCTTCCTCGCCTCGCTGGCGCTTGCCGGCATCGTGGCACCATTCGCCGCCTCGGCCCAGGCGGTGCCGGCCCAGCTCACCGAGCAGAACCGCACCGACATCTTTCGGGTCGAGGACTGCCTCAACGGGCTGCACACGCTGAAGGCGCGCTTCCTGCAGGTGGCGCCGAACGGGGCGACGAGCACCGGCCTCGCCTGGCTCGAGCGGCCGGGGCGGATGCGTTTCCAGTACGACCCGCCGAGCCCGCTGCTGCTGGTCGCCGGGCACGGGCTGTTCGTCTACTACGACCGCGAGCTGCACCAGACCACCAACCTGCCGCTGGATTCGACGCCGCTCGGGCTGCTGCTGCGCGACAACCTCAAGCTGTCGGGCGACGTGACGGTGACCCGGGTCGAGCACGCGCCGGGGCAGATCGAGGTGACGCTGGTGCGCACCAATTCGCCCGGTGACGGCAGCCTGACGCTGGTGTTCGCCGACAACCCGCTGGCGCTGCGGCAATGGGCGGTGGTCGATGCGCAGCACCAGGAAACCCGGGTCAGCCTGTTCGACGTGCAGCTCGGCGGCACGTTCGACCAGGACATGTTCAGCTTCGTCGACCCGAAATTCTCGCCGGGCGGCGACAAGTACTACAAATAGAGGATGATCGGCGTGCTGCGCCGCACAAAAAGCTTCATCTTTTTGCCACGATGGCCGATGATCGTCGCGTCATGAAGCCGCTGGTCGGGATCACCTGCTGCACCAAGCTGTTCGGCACCTTCGGGATGCCGAACCACGCCGCTTCCGACACCTACATCCGCGCGACCGACCAGGTGGTGGGCGCGGTGCCGGTGCTGGTGCCGGCGAACGGCGATGCTGCCGATGTCGAGACCCTGCTTTCCCGGCTTGACGGGCTTATCCTCACCGGCAGCCGTTCCAACGTCCAACCCGCGTTGTATGGCGGCCCGCCGCACCCGGACGGCACGCCCGAGGACGCGAAGCGCGACGCGGTGACGCTGCCGCTGATCCGGGCCGCGATCGCGGCCGGGGTGCCGCTGCTGGCGATCTGCCGCGGGTTGCAGGAGCTGAACGTGGCGCTCGGCGGCACGCTGCACCAGCGGTTGCAGGATCTGCCGGACCGGATCGACCATTCGACCACGCTGCACCCGAACCCGCGCGTGCGCACCGCCAAGGCGCACGCCATTCGCGTGGTGCCCGGAAGCTGGCTGCATCGTGTGGCCGGGGCGCGCGAGATCGCGGTGAACTCGCTGCACAACCAGGGCATCGCCACGCTGGCGCCGGGGCTGGTGGCCGAGGGCACGGCGCCGGACGGCACGATCGAGGCGGTGCGCGTCGCCGCGGCGCGCGGTTTCGCGGTCGGCGTGCAGTGGCATCCGGAGTACGATTTCGAGCGCGACCTGATCTCGCGCGCAATTTTTTCCGCGTTCGGCGATGCGGTGGCGGAGCGCTGCAACCCGTCGGCGGCCCGGGCGGCGTCGGCGGACTGAAGGGCATCCACGCAGCGGAGCCAACAGGAATCGTAGGATGGGTTGCGCTTGCAACCCATCATCAGCCGCACCTTGAACCAGCGGGTTGCAAGGGCAACGCACCCTGCGGATCAGGCGCTGATCCGGCGCTTCAGCTCCGCGAGCCGCTCGATGACATCGGCCGGCAGCCGGCGTGCCTGCGCGATCTCCAGGGCATCGCGACCTTGCGGGTCGGCGATCGTCGGGTCGGCGCCGGCGGCGATGAGCAGGTCGAGGGTTTTCAGGCGCTGCAGCCGGGCCGCATAGAAGATCGGCGTCTCGCCATGCGCGCGCAGGTTCAGGCGCGGCTTGGCCGCCAGCAGTGCCGCCAGCAGTGCGGCATCGTCGCGCCAGACCGCGGCCCACAGCGAAAAACTGGCGTCGGCGCCGCGTTCCAGCAGGAACTGCACAAGGGAAAAATTCTCGCCGCGCGCGACCGCGTACCAGAGCGGCGTCGCGCGGAAATCGCCTTCGTCCTCGTCCATCGGCACCACTGCCTCCAGGTCCGCGCCGGCGGCGAGCAGCGCGGTCGCGGTGGCGATACCATCCGGCCCACCGAGGCCCGGCGTGGCGGGTGGCACGGCGCAGGCCAGATGCAGCGCCTGCCGGCCCTTGGCGTCGGCCGCGCGGGCGAGTTCGGGCGCGGCCGCGAGCATTGTCGCGACGGCTGCGTGGTCCCAGGCGCGAGCGGCAGCGAACAGCGCGGATTTGGAGGGTGCGCGCGGCATCAGGCGGGGGCCTGCTCCCGCGCGTCGCCCGGCCCGCGGGTGACGGTATCCACCAGTTTGTCCTCGAATGTTCGGCGCAGAAGCTATGGAGCAGACGCAGGCGGATGTAGGGGCTTGCCGGGCCGGGGCAAGCGGCTCGGTGCAGCCGGCCCGGCTGGCTGGCATGGCTTGCCAGGAAGAGCCTCGCACGATTGCTCACGCGAGCACAGCCAAGGCCGCGGGTTTGCAGGGCCGATCCGGGCATATCTTGCGGGCAGCGCAACCCATTGAAGTGTCTCGCTCTGGGACAAGGTCTTTATGGGACCTCGACCCCGCAAGTTGCGCAGAGCAGCGATTCGCTTGGCGATTCTCGACTCGGAAGAGGCTGGGCTAGAGTCACATCATGGATACGACATACAACCTCAACGGCGGGTTCAAACCGACGCTCAAGCGATTCGCCGACCTTGAGGGACCCGACTTTTTCCCGACGCCTGATTGGGCGACCCAGGCTCTCGTCGATAACGAGAAATTCGAAGGCTCAATCTGGGAGCCTGCCTGTGGGGATGGGGCGATGGCGCGCGTGCTGGAGGGCACAGGCTGTCCAGTCACGGCGTCCGACCTGTATCACCGGGGCTTTGGCGAGACCGGCGTCGACTTCCTTAGATCGACCCGACAAGTCGATAATATCGTGACCAATCCTCCCTACAATGCTGCCGAAGGATTTATCAGGGCGGCCCTTGCACAGGCACGGCACAAGTTCGCTCTGTTGCTTCGCCTTGCCTTCCTCGAAGGAGCGAACCGGCAGAGGACGATCTTCGCCAAGACGCCGCCGGCTCGAGTATGGGTCTTCAGCGAGCGAATTACCTTCTATCCAGCGGGGGCGGTTCGCAAGGGCAGCGGAACAACGGCCTATGCGTGGTTTGTCTGGGACAAGCAAGCACCAAACAAAACAGAGCTAAAATGGCTACCGCTTGGCTATAAAGCCAAAGCTGAGCGCAAGACTTATGATAAAAAACCAATGCTGTTCAGATAGGCCATGCCCTTGTCTGTCACCGATAGGCCA
The DNA here is from genome assembly GCA_963697635.1 of uncultured Solirubrobacterales bacterium. GTDB lineage: Bacteria > Pseudomonadota > Alphaproteobacteria > Acetobacterales > Acetobacteraceae > CAJCJG01. Next base: position 321,158 of record CAVOOS010000032.1, read on the forward strand.
TTCGGGGTGCGCGTTGCGTAGCCCTTCACGAAGGGGCCTTGGCTCGAGTCCTGGTGCGAGATGACGTTGCCGATAATTTGCTGCCACATTGCCTCCCTGCGGCGCGTCGGCGACGGCTGAAGGTCTATCTTAGATAGTTCAATATAATTTGGAACCTCTCGCTTTACCGCCTGCGTCGAAGCAGACCGATTTGGCTGCTGTGATGCGATCTTGAGCGCAAGAATGCGAGCCTCTGTCTCGCGGAGACGGTCGGAGCGAGGTCGCCTCAATTCGGTGCCCATCTGAAAGTCGTCGCCACGACGCCACGCCACCGCCGCGGCAGGGATGATCATCGTCTTTATGACGATCCTGATCGTAGTCGCGATCTCCCCAGCGTTTTCGATACCTTCTGGGAGATAGAGCGTCACAGTGAACTGCGGATGACCTCGGTAAGTTCGCAGATCAAACCGCACCTGGTTACCGATAACAAAGGAGGCACCTCTATAGTTGTCGAGCCCATCTTCGCCTTCGCGCGCTGCGAAAGTAAACCAGCGCAAGGGACGCCAGAAAATGGCTTGCGGTATGACATCATAGTCGGGCTCATAGGTCACGATCTTGATCATGGCTGAAGATTCGTGACCTGAGCCGTGATGCAGGCGATTTCCTCACCACAATGAAAGCGACGCATGACACCTTTCGTCTTGGTCAGATACCAACGGACTTCGAAGGGTGATTGGTTGGGGTGAGGATCGATCCCGGTGATAAATTCAATGCCCCTGCTATTGCGAAGCTTGCCCCAGTAAGCCTGAACGGTGGGCTCAAGGCCGCCATTCTTGGGGGTGCGACCCCAAATCTCGCCGCTCTGCACCTGTAGGATGGCGTGCTTACGAGTTTGAGTCCGAGACTCTCGCCGATTGAACGGTCCCACAAGCGGTATCTTTCCCAGCGCCCTACGAAACAGAATGTGGGACGATCGACCGTGTGTCAAAGGCCTGAATGCATTACCTGATTGTAGCCGGTGACGGGCGGCTGACCACGAAGAATAGCAGTAACCGTGGCGCGGAAGAACTCAAATGCGGAGGAGGGCTGTAGCTATAGCGAGCTTCGGCCGGACAGAAAACGACATTTGGCGGATGCAACCCGCCGAAGCGACGATGAGCCGGCGGCCTGCGGTTCCGTGGGGCGCCGGTCGTCGGGCGGCGGCGATGGCGCCGCCCGTGGCTTGCGTCGGCGGGTTGCACCCGCCCGACCAGACTGCGGCAACGCGCGCCGGTGTCAGACGGTAACCGTAACCACCGCGCAATCCCCTCTTGACAACCGACGTTAAAAATTCTAACAACGCGATGTGAACCCCATCGCCCCACCCCCCGACGCCGCCGAGCAGCGGCTCGCCGAGAGTTTCGAAAAACTCTCCCGGGACATCGCCGCCAACGGCGGCGGGGGTCGGCTGGCCGCGCTGCTGGCCAGTCTGATCAACCTGATCATCGCGGCGCTCCGCTCCATCGCCCGGAACCTTCCCCTTCCGGAGGCCCCCGCCCCGAGCGAGGCGGACGCGAACCCCTCGCCCTCCACCCCGCGGCAGGAACCCCCGCTCCACTCGGAAGCCCCCCGGGCCCAAGGGCCCATTCGCCCCGGCCACAAGCATCGAAGCGGAAAAATCTCCCCGTCTCCCGGGCCGGCAAAGCCCCGGGCTCCCACTCCGGCCCCCGGCCGGAACGCTCCCCAGACCGACCGCGCCCCCGGCCGCGCCCCCGGCCGCGCCCTCGGGCGCCGAGCCCAACCTGGCGCCATCGGGCCAGGCCCACCGCCCCACCGCAGCGACCTCCGAAAAATCGGGTTTTTGCCCCGGCCGCCTCCGCACGCCCATATCATTACGATATTGCAACAAGATAACCGGCCGCGAACGACGTCTCCCCAGAACGCAGAATCTTGCGCACCGTGTTGCGCGACATCCGCAGGTCGCGCGCGATCTCCTTGATCGACTTGCCCTGGACGAAATGCTCCCGCCGTATCCGGCCGACCGTCTCCACAACCAACATCCCCCGACACCTGCTTCAAACCGAAACAGGCAGCCCACCAACCAACCGTCAGGGGGGTCAATTTTGGACGCCGATCCCCCGCCTCAGGGGGTCAATTTTCCACGCCGAAACACACCGCGCGCCGTGGCGCGGACCATGGGCGTCGATCACGCGAGCATGGCGACGAGCGGTCTCACCACGCTGTCGGCCGCGGCCCGCGCAGACACTTACCGCGTCCGCGGAGTGCGTTCGCGACTACCCAGCGAAGCAGGATCCGGGGCCGGCCGCGCCAGTTAAGAGTTTGTTGGGAAAGCTTGCCATAGTCACGGTTGGTTCGGTACGACAGCACCCGTACTCTCTTGGATCGTTGGCGGGCGCTCCGATGGTTTGGACGACAGCAAACCGCAGTCGGTATGACCGGCGCGGGCAAAGATATTCGAGCGACTTGAAGAATGAGGAGTGGACGATCGTGCAGCCGCTTCTGCCGGTTCCGCAAGGCCACGACCGTCCGCGGCGATATCCTCTGCGCGAGATCATGAACGGCATTCGTTATGTGCTGCGCTATGGCATCCCGTGGGACGCCATGCCGAAGGATCTGCCGCCGTCGAGCCTTTGCTACGACTATTGGCGCCTGCTGTCCGATGGCGGACACCTGGAGCGGATCAACCACCATCTGGAGATGATGGACCGCGAGAAGGACGGCCGCGAGGCCAGCCCGACGCTGGCGATCATCGATGCGCAGTCGGTCAAGTGCGACGCGCCACACGGCGAGCGCGGCTATGATGCCGCGAAGAAGATCCTTGGCCGCAAGCGCCATGTCGCTGTCGATAGCGGTGGGCGGTTGCTGGCCGTGAAGATCACGTCGGCCGACGTCCAGGACCAGGACGGTGGGATCCCGCTGGTGCAGCGACTGGTGCGGCTGTGTCCGTGGGTCAAGACGGTGGTGGTCGATGGCGGCTACAAGACGCGCTTCATCGAGGCGGTGCAGGCGGGAGCAAATCGTGTCGTCGAAGTTGTCAAGCGCCCCGACCTCGCCAAAGGCTTCGTGCTTCTGCCGAAGCGGTGGAAAGTGGAACAGAGCATTGGAGCGTTGACGATCTCACGCCGCCTGAAGACCGACTACGAGTCACTCCTGCATGTTCTCGGCGGCAGCCATGCTCTTTGCCTCGATCACCCGGCTCCTCGCGTCAATCACTATGGGATGACACTTTCCCAACAGACTCCAAGATCCGACCGTATATCCGTGAGGTCGCTACAGCTTACCGATGGCGTCGGACAGCACTGGTGCGCGCCGCGAAGTGCCGCTCATTCGCTGCGCCAGCAGGATCCAGGCTTATGCCAAGATCCGCCGCTCCGCCCGGCACACCCAGCTGCCCCAACCGTCGCTCGTCGATTGCGGCAAGCAGCGGATTTTCCCGAAGTGCTCGGCATTCTGATACTTTGGCTTTCTTTGGCTGGAGGCCCGGCATTGTCGGCAGCCTCGGTGATGCGCTCGTCCGGGCTCGTACATCGCTGAGGCCGGCTTCGCGTCCCATCATTGCCCGAGGTCGGCAGACGCCCGGACATTGCCTTGCGGGCGGTAGCCGATCAACGCCGCGGCGGAAGCGATCTCCCACGGCATGTCGCGATTGGCCGACATGCCGTTGACGACGATCGCGGGCGCGGGCCAGCCGACGGCGTCGGCGGTCAGCGCGGCCAGCATGACGGCCGCGAAGTCCGCGTTGGACAGCCACATGTCCTGGAACCAGCGCAGGTCGTGCGCCGCCTGTCCCGGCGTTCCCACCGCTTTCGGCGTTCCCGCGGCACTCAGCGTCTCCGGCCGGTTGGCGCCGGGCTGGCACCAGCCGATCCGCACCGAGACCGTGGTCAACAGCCCGCCGGCGCGGGCGGCGCACAGGCGCTCGCCCATCAGCTTGGCCGCGGCGTAAGCGGTGGAATCCACCAATACGTCGCCGTTGCGGGACAACGTGCCGGTGAGCGGAGGCAAATCGGTGGTCAGCGCTCCGGGCGTGTCGGCGACATCGGTGTCCTTGTAGCCGCCCATGACGTGGTTGGACGACGCGAACACCAGGCGGCCGACGCCGTGCCGGACGGCCGCCTCGATGACGTGCGCGGTCATGTCGAAGCTCGCTGCGCTGTCGGCCCAGCTTGCGTCCGGATAGGGGTTCTGGGCGGCGAGATGCACCACCGCGCCTACGCCCGCAAAGGCGTCGGTCCAGGCCGGGTCGGGGCGCCGCAGGTCGGCGGCGATACAACGCGTAGGCGACGAGGCAGCGCCCGAAGCGCGGTCGAGCGCGACCACGTCCTCGCACCAGGGTGCGGCATGCAGCGCGGCGATCAGCTTGCCGCCGAGGTTGCCGGCGGCGCCGGTCACCAGCACGCGGCGCGGCGCGGTCACAGGCTGCCGCCTTCATGCAGGACGGCGATGGCGCGGTTGCGATTGGTCGCGAGATGGCCGGACACCGCCTGCTCCGCCGTCGCCAGATCGCCGGCGCGCAGGGCGGCCACGATCGCGGCATGGTCGGCGTTGACGTGCGAGGCGGAATCAAGCTCGCGGAAGTAGTGCACGCGCATTATGTGCAAGTGCACGTGCAGGTTCCGGAACAGCTCGATCATGCGGCCGTTGTCGCTGGCGTGCACGATGGCGGCGTGGAACGCGCGGTCCCACTCGATGAACCGGTCGTAGTCGGTGAACACGTCGCCGGCCGTGCACGCCTGCATCGGCCGCGCGATCTCCGCGAGCGTGTCGGCCAGGGCGGCGTGGCGCCGCTCGCGGATCGCCATGCGGATGCTGAACAGCTCGACCGCTTCGCGGATCTCGAACACCTCGCGGATGTCGTTCGCGGTGAGGCCGCGCACGAAGGTGCCGCGACGGGCGCGGATCTCGACCAGCCCCTCGCTCTCCAGCCGCTTCAGCGCCTCGATCACCGGGGTGCGGCTGACGCCGAGGCCGGCCGCGACGGCTTCGACCTGGATCTGCTCGCCGCCGCGCAGCCCGCGCAACAGGATGCGCTTGCGGATCGCGTCGTAGGTCAGGGCCGCGAGATCGACGTGCTGGAGGCGTTCAAAGCCGCCGCCGACATGGGGCGGATCGGCAGCGTCGCGGAGGCGCGCAGCATCGCTCATGCCGTTGACATGTAACATGTGAGATTTTAGCGTTGCAAGTCCAGGCGATTTGACGAACCGGCCGCCCGGGCAGGGCGGCGCGTCGGGAGGAAACATGTCGGGCGCCGCCGTCGAAACCGGGCATGGGTTGCCGCGCCGTGTGCTGGTCGTGGCCGTGCCGGTCGTGCTGGGCGCGGCGGTGCTGCTGACGATGGACCTGCTGGCGCCGAACTTCTTCCGGCCACAGAACCTGCTCAACGTGCTGGTGCAGACCTCCTCGCTCGGGGTGATGGCGATCGGCATGACGTTCGTGATGCTGGGCGGCGGCATCGACCTGTCCATTCCGGCGACGATGGCCTGCGCCGCGGTGCTCGGCGCGTTCGCGATGCCGGCGGCCGGCGTCGCCGCGGGCATGTTGGCGATGCTCGCGGTCGGGGCGGCGATCGGGCTGTTCAACGGCGTCGCGGTCGCGCTGCTCGGCATGACCCCGTTCGTGGTGACGCTGGCGACGATGACGGTGGTGGGCGGTGCCACGGTGTGGCTGACCAATTCGCAGAGCCTGTCGGATTTCCCGGATGCGTTCTTCGACCTGATGCTGGCGCGGCCGGGCGGCGTGCCGCTGTCGGTGATCCTGCTGCTGCTGGCGACCGCCTTGGCGAGCGTCGCCGTTTCCGGCACGCGCTTCGGGCGGTCGCTGTACGCCGTCGGGCTGAACCCGAAGGCGGCGCGCGTGGTGCGCGTGAACGTCCGCGCGGCGTGCTGCTGACCAGCTACATGGTCTCCGGCCTGCTGGCGGGGCTGACCGCCGCGATGCTGACGGCGCGGCTCGGCTCGGCCTCGGCCAATCTCGGCAACGATGGCGTGGTGCTCGACATCGTCAGCGCCTGCGTGGTCGGCGGCGTCAGCATCTACGGCGGCTCGGGGCGCCCGGTCGGGCGCGGTGCTCGGCGCGCTGTTCGTGACGCTGATCAGCAACAGCCTCAACCAGCTTGGCGTCTCGTTCTTCATGAACCTCGTGGTCAAGGGCGTCGCCATCATCGGCTTCATCTGCCTCGACCGGCTGACCGCGCGGCGCGGCCAATGAGCGCGCTGCTGCGCATGCAGGGGATCGCGAAAACGTTCGGCGCCGTCGCGGCGTTGCGCGATGCGCGCCTGGAGGTCGCTTCCGGGGAGGCGCACGCGCTGCTGGGCGCGAACGGCGCCGGCAAGAGCACGCTGATGAACGTGCTGGGCGGGCTGGTGCCGCGCGACGCCGGCCGGATCGAGATCGGCGGGCGGGACGTGGAGATCGGCAGCCCGGTGGAGGCGGCCGCGCACGGCATCCGCTTCGTGCACCAGGAACTGAACATGCTGCCGTCGATGACGGTCGCCGAGAACGTGCTGATCGACGACTTCCCGACGCGCGGCGGGCGGATCGATCGCGGCGCGGCGCGCACCCGGGTGACCGCGCTGCTGGCGCGGCTGCAATGCAGCTTCGGCCCCGACGATCTGGTCGAAACGCTCGGCATGGGCGACCGCCAGATGGTGGAGATCGCGCGGGCGCTGCGCGCGCGACCCGCGGATCATGATCTTCGACGAGCCGACCTCCTCGCTGTCGGACCGCGAGAAGCGGCGGCTGTTCGACGTGATCGCGCGGCTGAAGGCCGGCGGCGCCGCGGTGATCTACATCACGCATTTCATCGAGGAGATCTTCCAGGTCTGCGACCGCGTCACGGTGATGCGCGGCGGCAGCACCGTCGGGTCGAGCGCGATCGGCGAGACCGACACCGGCAAGATCGTGCAACTGATGCTGGGCGACATCCACGAGCAGGACCGGCTGCGCGGGGCCGCGCAACTGGGCGAGCCGGTGCTGAGCGTGCGCAACCTGAGCGGCGGGCTGCTCGCGGCGTCGGCCTGACCTTGCGCGCCGGCGAAATCCTTGGCCTGTGGGGCCTGCTCGGCTCCGGCCGCACCGAGATCATGCGCGCGCTGGTCGGGCTGGACCCGATCGACAGCGGCGACATCCGGTTGCGCCGCAACGGTGGCCTGGAGCCGACAACCCCGGCCGCGCTTCATGCGGACGTGGGCTTCGTCACCGAGGACCGGCGGGGCGAGGGCCTGCTGCTGCCGCTGTCGGTCGCCGCCAACATCGCCTATGCGAACCTGCGACAAGGTGACCAACCGGTTCGGCCTGATCGCACCGCAGCGGCAGCGGCGCTTCGCCGAAGACCTGGTGCGGCGCGTCGGCATCGTGCTGGCGAACGTCGCGCAGCCGGTGCGCACGCTGTCCGGCGGCAACCAGCAGAAGGTCGTGCTGGCGCGCTGGCTCGGCACCGCGCCGCGGTTGTTCTTCCTCGACGAGCCGACGCGCGGCCTCGACGTCGGGGCAAAGACCGAGATCCTGCGCATGACGGTGCAGCTTGCGGAGAGCGGCGCCGCGGTGCTGATCGCGTGCTCGGAACTGGAGGAGCTGATGCGCGTCTGCGACCGCTATCTGGTGGTGCAGCGCGGCCGGATCGTCGGCGAATTGCCGGGCGACGCCAGCAAGGCGGCGCTGCTCGCGGCGGTGTCGGAGCCGACGGTGACGGGGCTCGCCGCATGACCGGCGCCGGGATGCGCGAGCTGGCGTTGCGGCACGGCTTCCTGATCGTGCTGGTCGCGCTGCTGCTGGGCTTCTCGCTGGGCACTGCGCATTTCGCGAGTTTCGCGCAACCTGCTGGCGATGCTGCACACGATGGCGCCGCTGGTGGTGATCGTCGGCCGGGCTCGCGCTGGTGGTGCTGGCCGGCAAGCTCGACATCTCGATCGGCTCGGTCGCGTTCCTGTCCTCGACGGTCGGCGTGCTGCTGATGAACCGGCTCGGCGTGCCGCCGGTGCTGGCGTTCGCGGCGACGCTCGCCACCGGCGCCGCGCTCGGCGCGCTGAACGGCTTCATCGTCGTCGTGCTCGGCATCAACCCGCTGATCGCCACGCTCGGCACGATGATCGCGCTGCGCGGCGTCGGGTTGCAGGCGATCAACGCGATGATGGTGCCGCTGCCGGAAGGCGTGCGCGAACTGGGCAACGTGGCGCTGGGGCCGATCTTCGTCGACGTGCTGATCGCCGCCGTGCTGGTCGTGCTGGTCGATGCCGTGCATCGGCACACCGTGTTCGGCCGCCAGCTCAACGCGATCGGCAACGGCGAGGAGGTGGCGGCGCGGATCGGGCTGCGGGTGCGGCCGCTGGTGTTCTCGGCGTTCGTGCTGTCGGGGCTGCTGGCCAGCATCGGCGGCATCATGTCGCTGGTGCAGGTCGGCGCGATCAGCTCCTATCTCGGCAAGGGCATGGAATTCACCGCCGTTGCGGTCGTCGTGGTCGGCGGCATCAGCCTGTTCGGCGGCCGCGGCCACATCATCCCGGGCGTGCTGCTGGGCGCGTTCACGTTCGAGACGATCGAGAACGGCCTCAACCAGATGAGCGCCAACCCGTACGCCTACCGGCTCGTGACCGGCGCGATCATTTTCGTCGCGATGTATGTCGATGCGCTGAAGTCCGGGCGATGGCGCCCGATCCGGCGCATGGCCCCGCCACCGACGGAGGCGTCGCCGGTCGGCGCGTCGCCGCGGCAAGCCCAATCATGACACCCATGGGAGAGAAACGATGAAGCGATTGACAAGCCTTCTGGCAGGGGCCGCGTGCCTGCTGCTGGCCGGCGTGGCGCACGCCAAGGACGTGACGGTCGGCCTGTCGTGGAACGCGATCGACAACGAGATCGTGGTGAAGTGGCAGGAATACCTGCAATCGGAGGGCAAGCGGCAGGGCGAGCCGGCCGGTATCACCTTCAAGTGGGTGATCAACGTCGCCAACGCCGACCCGGCGCGGCAGGCGGCGAACATCGAGGACCTGATCAACCAGGGCGTGAACCTGATCATGGCCCGCGCCGAGGACGCCTCGGCAATCGGCGCCTCGATCCGCGCGGCGAAACAGGCTGGCATCCCGTTCATCACGTTCGACCGGCAGTCGGCCACCACCAAGCCGACCGCCCATGTCGGCGGCGACAGCTACGACCAGGGCAAGACGACGGCCGAGGCGTTCCTGGCGCTGCTCAAGGAGAAGGGGGTCCAAGGCAAGTGCATCGAGCTGCAAGGCTCGCTGACCGACATCAACGCGGTCAACCGCTCCAAGGCGTGGCACGAGATCACCGACAAGTCGGGCGTGATCACCACGCTCGAATCGGTGCCGACGGAATGGAACCCGGACAAGTTCCGCTCCGGCACGGTGAACGCGCTGCGGGCGCACCCCGACGCGAACTGCATGTTCCTGGCGAGCGACTTCGCGTGGCCGGCGGTGCAGTCCGCGCTTGAGGGCGCCGGCAAGCTCGCCAAGACCGGCGATCCGAAACATGTGTGGATCGCGAGCCAGGACATCTTCCCCGAGGCGGTCAAGGCGATGGAGGAGGGCTACATCGATCTCGGCACGACCTACGACGCCTACGCCCATGCGAAGGAGGCGATCCGGGTCGCGATCCTGATCGCCAAGGGCGAGAAGGTCGACTGCCCGGACAACATCTGCCTTGCCAAAGGGCGGCTGGCGACGCAACAGAACATCGGCACTATGGAGAATCTCTGGTCGCGGCCGACGAAGTAAGGCCAGCACGGGGCAGACCAAGGTCATCGGGACCGCGCAGCCGCCCCGGTGACCGGGCTGTCGGCCGAGAACGAGGATTGCGGCTCAAATCGACCTGAGCCGCGACCAGCGACGCGAGACCCTGCACGCGCTGGCCATCGGAATGCGCCAAGTTCAGTGGCGACTGCGTGAAGGAGTGGCACGTTTTGTCCGCTCCTGCCTTAGCAACACCAGTTGGCAACAAAGCCGGTCACTTGCGACGCCGATCGGCGTCGGAAACCCGACACCGATCCCCACTGATCCTCCGACGCCCTGGCGTTATTCGCAGGCCTAATCCGCTTCAGGGCAAAGTCGAGGCCCGACACCGGCTGTTCCCCGAAAAGCTGTCCCGACCCTGCGGACAGGGCGTAGCTGCCATAACGGCATGGCCACCACGCCTTCGAAGCGAGGCGCACGCGGAAGGCGCCCTTCGATCCGTCCCCGCGGTCGACGGCCAAACGGGAGGGTCCAGAAAACCTTATCGTATCGAGCGGAGCGAACGCGTTGATTGGAACGGACTTCCGCGACCCCAATTAACAGGTCCAGAATATATTTGAATTCTGGACCCCGCCTTGGCTAATCTCCGGCCAGCGATGGAGCCGGGTATGGCGAGCAAGCCGAAGCGCGTGGCTCTGTACCTGCGGGTCAGCACGGACGGGCAGACGGTGGACAACCAGCGGTTGGCGCTGGACGCGGTGTGCGAACAGCGCGGCTGGCAGGTTGCGCACGTCTATTCCGACAACGGAGTGTCGGGCGCCAAGGGACGCAACCAGCGACCGGGCTTGGACACGCTGCTGAAGGATGCGTCACGCGGGCGATTCGACGTTGCGATGGCCTGGGCACTCGATCGGCTCGGCCGCTCGCTGCTGGACCTGCTCGACACGCTCGGCGAATTGGAGGCAGCCGGAGTGGCCCTCGTCCTGCACCAGCAGGCGATTGACACCACTACCCCGGCGGGGCGGATGTTCTTCCAGGTCACCGGCGCCTTCGCCGAGTTCGAGCGGGCGATGATCAAGAGCCGCGTCAGGGCGGGCCTGGAGCGCGCGAAGGCTCGCGGCGTGCGTCTCGGGCGCCCGAGAACGGGCGCAAAGATGGAGGCGGCAATACGCTCCCGGCTGTCTGCCGGAGAGGGCGTCAAGAAGGTCGCCAAGGCACTGGGGGTCGGAAACGGAACCGTGTCCCGCATCAAGACAGCAATGGCCGTTTGAGCAGCGCCCAGCGAAGGCGGCGCTCGACCACCCGTGGCAGCACCGCTCCCAAGGTGCGCTGCGGCTGTCCATGTGCGAGCCGACTGCAGGCGCCTTTTTTGCCAAACGGATCACGCCACCCTCGCCCCCCGCCGCAAATCCTTCAGCCGCAGCAGCATTGAGAGCATCTGTTCCAACTCTCGGTCGAGATGGACCTCGTAGCGGCCGAGCCGCTCCAGCTTCTCGGGGTTGAGCGCCTCGCCGAACACCTGCTCGCGGATTAACGGCCGGTTCGCCAGCGCCGCCTTACGGGTCTCTAGCCACGGCAGCACCTGGACCTCGACGAAGCGGCGCAGTCCTTCGGCGTCGATGGTGGCGGGCGCCTCGCCCTCGTCCAGGTCGGCGGGATCGCGGGCGAGTGCTTCGGCCCGCGATTCTCCGCCCATCGTCAGGCAGCGCCGCCAGCGCGGCTTCGTACGGGTCGTTGTGCTCCGCCCTCGCGGGCCGATTGCCTGCGATAATCGCTCTTCTCTGGGGCAAAACCCGAAGCTGCTCTACCTGCTCCGGCCAGTCCGCAGCCGCGTCACCGGGCGCAGCGTGGCGGCTGGCAGTGACGCCCAGCCCGCGATCACCTTGGCCTGCGCCCGTACCGCGGTATCGTCAGTGATGCCGGGGAACAGCTGGCGGAACTCGACAGCGGCTTCAAACTCGCCCCCGTGCTCGAACGCGTCGCAGATCGCGGCAGCCTGATCGTCGGTGACGGTGAACATGCGGCGAGCATGGGCTGGCAGGGGCGCAACGGGCAAGCGGCACCTGCACAGGGCGGGCCACGACGACTGCGGCGGCCGAATGAAGCTCGCCAGATCACTGCATTACGGCCAGTATGCGACGAGTGACGCTACAGGCTGATCAGCCGGTTCCCGCCATCAACTGCGATTCCCGTTGGCAAAAAGGGCGTGCATGAGAGCTATGCTACTGCGTGCTGTCATTGTGGCCGCGCTGGTTGGGAGCCGGATGACATCGCCAATGCCGTCGCCTTCCTGGCCGCGCCGGAATCGGGCTGGATCACCGCGCAGGCGCTGACGGTCGATGGCGGCCGCATGGCCTACACCGGCCACGGATGTAAAGTCCGTGGCGGCCATGCAGTCACCGTCCGCCTTGAGTTGAGCCCTGCCCACGGCTGCTTCAACACCGGCCCGAAGCTGAGCGGCGCGACGAGCGCCGGCGCTGCAGCCGCATTCTTCGCGAGATCTGTTATCAATATTAAAAAGGGCCGCCCCGGCCGTACCAGCAAAGTCGCTGTTGGGACGCCTTCGCAATTGAGCAGGGGCCTGCCGGCGCCGGCGGAAAATTGCTATCGATCCGTCCCATTGGCATGATTGGAGGACGTGACCAGGAGGGATGCGATGAAGCAAATCGGCAGGCTCGGGGTCTGGTATCCGGTCGATCGGCTGGACGGGCCCGGGATCAGACAGTTGCTCGACGCGACCGAAGACCTTGGCTACTCAGTGCTATGGTATCCGGAAGCGATGGGCTATGAAATCCCTCTCGATCGCCGGCTTCATGCTCGCTCACGCGAAGCGGCTGAACATTGGCAGTTCCATCGCCAACATCTACGCGCGCGACGCCTTCACCGCCCGTCGCGGTCTCCGCACATTGTCGGATCTGTATGGCAACCGCTTCATCCTTGGCCTCGGCGTCAGCCACGTGCCGATCGTCGAGGGGACGCGCGGTCATGCCTACGACAAGCCGGTGCCGGCAATGCGCCGCTACCTTGACGACATCTACAAGGATCAGCCGGGCGCAGAAGATTGGCCGATCGGTCTGGCCGCGCTAGGGCCGCTGATGCTGAAGCTGGCCGCCGAGCGTACGGCCGGCGCCCTTCCCTACAACGTGACCCCCGAGCATACCCGTACGGCGAAGGCCGTGCTGGGCCCGGACAAATGGCTGGCGGTCGAGCAGAAAGTCTGCCTGGAGACCGATCCCGCGAAGGCACGCGCGCTCGGCCGGCAGGAGCTGAAACGCTATATGACGCTGACCAATTATCGCAACAACTGGTTGCGCATGGGTTTCACGGAAGTCGATCTCGCCGACGGCGGCAGCGACCGGTTCATCGACGCCATGATATTGTGGGGTGACGCAGCGGCGATCAAGCGCGGGTTGCACGCGCACTTCGACGCCGGCGCCACCCATGTCTGCATCCAGCCGGTCAGCGCGCAAGGCGACACGGCGGCGCGCGACCTGGCGCTGACGAAGCTCGCCGACACTTGACGATCGACTTTCCACACTCGGCGACAGCGGGAAACCGCCGACCATCACGGCCCGTTGCTCAGCGTGGCGTAGCAATCGGCGCTGCTTGGCCGGGCGGTGCTTGGTTACCCGCACGAGCGCAAGCGGCTCGAGCGCCGGGAGGCCGACGCCGCCGCGTGAGTTCAGGAGTGCAGGGGCCTCCCGGCCGCTGCCCTTCATTCGTAAATCCCTGGCGGACTAATCCGGTCGTCCGGCGCGGGTGCGAGTTGGCGCGCCTGCAGCAGGAGGCTGCAATGCTCGGCGTTGGCGTCTGCTTCGGAGCGGGTGCGGCGGATTGCGCGGAGATGGGCGACGTGGCCGGCGGCGGTCACGGGCACGCCATGTAGATCGGAGAAGGCGGGGGCGTCGGGCGTTGCCGGGCCGCCGAATTGGCGGCGGAAGGTGAGGTAGCGCAGCGCGTCGGCATTTTCGCGGGCCAGCGCTTCGAGCCCGGCGATGTGCAGGGACAGTGCCGCGTCCGCGCCCTGTTTCGCGATGAGGGCGCGCAGCAGGCGCTCCTGCCGACCGAGGAACGCCTTTTCCAGAAAGCGCTGTCGCAGCCCGGCGAGATCACCTGACGGTTCCCCGGGAAACGCGTCGGCGAAGTCGCCGCGGGCGGCGATCACGCGGTTGATGCGGCCGGCGGCGAAGTGGTCGAGCAGGCGGATGACCGCGCTTTCGACCCAGGGGAGCGATCCAATCGCGGCGCGCATGTCGGCGGCCATCATGAAGGCGAAGGCGGCGGCGCACCATTGCGTGGGAAGGCGGAAGCTGACATGGACGTCGCCGCCGGCCACGCAAATCTCGTGGATGAAGCCCATGCCGACGACCGAGCGGTCGAGTTCCGGATCGAGGACCTGGTCCAGCGCGGCCAGGATTTCGGCGTGTCGCGCCTGGAGCATCTCAGGCCGGCGCCCGCACCGGCGGCAGGGCCAGCAGCGCGGATGCGTCGAGTTTGTACAGCCGGGCAGCGTTCAGGCCGAGGATCTTGCGCTTCACGTCCAATGTCAGCTCGTGGCCGGCTTCCTGTGCGGTCTCGTCGTCGAACTGGAACGCCATGAATTTCTCGACGATCCATTTCGGGCTGGTGATGGCGTAGTCGGAGCCGAAGATGAGCCGGTCCGGGCCGAGGAAGAACAGCAGAATCCGCGAGCATGCTGCCGAAGTAGCGTGGCCGGGCGTGGATGAATGAGGGGATCAGTGCCAGTCCGCCGTAGACGTTCGGCTCCTGCCCGGCGATCCAGCAGAAATCGTCGATCCGCGGGATGCCGCAGTGATCGACGATGAAGTTCAGATCGGGAAATGCGGTCGCCACGTAGTCGATGTCGTGCACATCGAACAAATCCTTGTTCAGCGGGTGGATGGTCGGGCCCTTGTGCACGTGGATGTTGCGGATGCCGAGTTTCAGGCACAGCTCCATGTAGGGTGCCACGATGTCGTCTCGCATCGTGTAGCCGCGAGACGCGCCGTTCCACTCGGCGGTGTATAGCTTGACGCCCTTGAAGCACCAGCGGGCGTGTTCGGCCGCCAACTTCTCCAGGCCGGCGGTGCCGTCGCGGGGATCGAACCGGCCGTTCAGGATGATCCGGTCGGGGAGTGCATCGCGCAGTGCCGCGCTCTGCTCGACGGTGTTGAAGCCGTTGACGAAGAAATCGAGCAGATAGGTCGGGCTGCATCACGGCCGCGTCGCAGTAGCCGTCAACGAACAGGTCCTGGATCGCGCCATCGACGCCGTAGTGCAGGAAGCGCTCGAAATCCCAGCGCTGCGCGGCCGGCGTCATGCCGACATGGGAGCCCCAGAAGCTCTCGATGAAGGTGAAGCCGTAGCGGTTGCGCCGATTGTCCGGGCGCGCATCCCAGAGATGCACGTGGCCGTCTATGACCAGTACCCGGTCACCGTTTTCGGTGACGTACATCGCTGCCTCCTCTTGCGGCACCACTCTGCCCGTCCGCTCAGGTTCCGGCAAACGCCGACCGCCAGTCCGCACGCACCCTGGCGACGCCGGCGCTGTCGAACTTGCCGCAATCCCGGGTCTTCGTGACGGCGGCGGAGAGCGTTATCAAGAACAAAACCGTGTTGGTGGGGAAGAGGTGGTGAACAGGCTTCCGCCGTGAAGGCGGCGGCCGGCAAGATTGATGCCTCGCCGCCAGCCCGTCCGTAGGAGGCATTGATCGGACGCCGGGGGAGAGTTGTCCGACGCGCAGGCCTAAAATATCCGAATTCGACCTCTTGAGTGGTCATCTCCGCGTGTTCGCCGATAACTGGCGGACAAATATCATGAGGAGGAAATCCGCATGCGCGCCGTGCAATTCTACGACAAACACGACATCCGCGTCGAAGACGTGCCCGCACCGATGGCCAAGTTGCGCGATAGCGACGTGCTGGTCCGGCCGATCGTCTGCGGCATCTGCGGCACCGATCTGCACGAATATACCTCAGGACCCATCTTCACGCCGGCGACGCCGCATCATCTACACGGGCGCCAAGCTGCCGCAAATCCTCGGCCACGAGTTCTCGGCCGAGGTGCTCGATGTCGGGTCCACGGTCGGCAACGTGAAGCCCGGCGACCGCGTCTCGATCCAGCCGCTGGTCTCGCCGCGCGACGACTATTACGGGCGGCGCGGCTTGTTCCACCTCAGCGAAAAGCTCGGCGTCATCGGCCTGTCCTGGGCCTGGGGCGGCATGGCGGAACGCGCCGTGGTCAACAACTACAACGTCTATCGCGTCGGTGACACGGTCAGCGACGCCCAGGCCGCGATGATCGAGCCGGCGGCCGTCGCCGTCTACGCGACCGACCGCGGCGGGGTGCGCCCCGGATCGACTGTGCTGGTTTCCGGCATGGGGCCGATCGGCGCACTGGTGATGCTGGCGAGCCGCGCTGCGGGCGCGAGCGAGATCATCGTCTCCGAGCCCAACCCCAATCGCCGGGCGCTGGCCAAGGAGCTGCTGCCGGATGCCATCGTCGTCAACCCGAAGACGACCGACGTGGCAACCTTCGTCAAGGACCACACCGAGGATGGCGTCGGCGTCGATGTCGCGATCGAATGCGTGGGCTTGGAAGCGTCGCTGAACACCTGCGCCAAATCCGTCCGCCGGCGCGGCACCGTGGTGCAAACCGGCATGCACACCGGCCTGGCCGCGGTCGATGCGATGCAGTGGGCATTGAAGGACATCACGGTGGAAGCGACGATGTGCTATCCGACATCGAGCTGGCCGCGCGTCATCGGCATGATCGCTGCCGGTCTGTACCCGGTGGAAAAGGTCGTCACGGCGACGATCAATGCCGAGGATATCGTCAGCAAAGGGTTTGATGCGCTGCTCGACCCGGAGGTCCGCAACCTGAAAATCATGGTCCGTGCGAGCTGACGGCTGCCTTCGGCTGGGGCGGGGCGCGGCAGTCGCCGTTGCGCCCCGTTCGCCCGCTGCAATCCACGCCTCAAATTCATTTATGTGCTGCCGCCCCACTGCATCGTCATTGCCCGCACGTCGGCGAGGCGGAGGTCTGGGTTGATCGTCGCCCCCGCCAGCGGAATTTTTCTTAAGCAGCGCCTTGGACAGTTGCGAGCGACTGATGCGCACCCCCGCCTGCGCCTCGATCTCGGCGCGCAGGCGGGGAATGGTCCAGTTGGGCCGATCGGCAACCGGCGCCTCCGGCAACGGCGTGACCACGCGCAGCGCCGCCTCGCTCTTCACCGGGGCCGGACCGGGCGCCACCGTCGCCTCCGGTGCCGCAACACCGCCGCGCATGTAGTCGCTGCGCCACAGCCGCACCGTGTCGTCGCGCACGCCGAACGCCGCGGCGATGCGCGGACTGGTCCAGCCGGCCAGCGTCAGCAGCACCGCACGCGCGCGATCCGCCTCGCCGCGATCGCGCGAGCCAGCCAGCTCCGTCAGCGCCGCGCGTTGTTCCTCGGTTGCCGAGAGGGATGATTGTCCAGCCATGCATTGCACCTGCGAATCGGTGCAGCCAGCGAATCAGCCCACCAAGCGTTGGTCAAGCTGTGGGAATCTGCTTAGTTGCCTGCCGGCGCCAGCCCGAACACTTCGAGGCCGCTGTCGCTCGCCACATAGACGCGGCCGTTCGCCACTCGCGTCGTTGGTGTAGACGACAACGTAGAGCGCATGGCGGGCAAGATCGAGCACCGGCGTTCCACTGATGCCGACGCCGAGGTCGATGTGCTCGCAGCCGCGTTCCTGGGCGACGGGCAGGCCGAAATTGCGGGTCAGCAGCACGGTGCCGCGGGTCGGGTCGATCGCGTAGACGGTGTTGCCCTGGGTCGCGACGTAGACGACGTCGTGCGTGCCAGGATTAGGATCGCCGTCGACAACGATGTTGGGCGCGACCAAGGGCTGGGCGTCGAGTGTGGTGTCGAGCGGCACGGTCGCGAGCAGCCCGAACGTGCCGGCCGGACCCGGAGTGCCAACGCTGGCCGGGGTCAGGATGGTTTCGGTTCGGTTCCAGCCGTCGCGGGAATTGTTGAAATGGTGGGTGACGATGGCGGTCTGCGCCGCGGCCGGCGCAGCGGCGATGGCCAGGGCCAGCAGCCACGCGGCGCCGGCCGCCGCCCTCCGCAAGGCGTGACCCAGGGGCGACAACAGGCGGGGAGATGGCGGCATACAGGCTCCTCGCGGCAAGGCGGCCGACAGGTTTCAGGATTGCTTAGCAAAGGTTAACAGAACGGCGGTTGAGATGCAGCGTCGGCGATTCGACCCCGTCCGGCGTGATGAAGCAGAACAGCGGGCGGTTCTCGCGGTCGACCGAGGTGACGTAGTCGAACGTGACGCTGAGCACGCCGCCGCTGCTGTACAGGTCGACCGGCTCCGCCACGTTGCTGCCGGCGGCCGGGCGCGGGCATTTGGTCGGCGCGGTGGTCGTGGCGAACGCGGCGGTCGACAGCAGCGCCCAGACGGCTGCGGCCATGACCATCGTCAATCCCCGGAACAGCATTCGGCTTACCTCCACCCACACCCGCGCAGATGTATCGGGTTGGCTGTCAATGCGCAGCCTGAAACGTGCGCGGGATGCCAAGCTCGGCCCGCTCCCCTGCAAGGGTCGCATGCCGGACGGGGCGGGGTCGCAAGCGGGGACTTTGGCGGGAGTGCGGTAATTCTCGTGAAAATGCCGGTGCGGCGATCGGGTGTTACGGAAACTGCCGACCGTTCCCGCACCCTGCCACGAGGCCGACATTATTGCGTCCGACCGTCTGGTCCCATCAGAACGCTCCGGGGACCCGACGTGGCCAAGGCGCCCCTACCGCTGCTGCCGACCCTGAAGGAGACCATCATCGGCCTCGTTCGCCAGGACCACGCCGATCTCACCGCATGCCAGCTTGCCGTGCTGCTGGTCTGCTCGCTCGATGATGGCCCACACACCGTGCGCGGCCTGGCTCGGTACATGCGCGTACCCAAGCCGCGGATCACCCGGGCCCTCAACCGACTGGAGCAGTTGGAGTTCGTGAAGCGCGTCGACGACCCCACCGATCGGCGCAGCATCAACGTCGGCCGCACCCGGGCGGGACGCGAGTATGTTGAACGCCTGAACAAGTTGCTTGCGACCGCGACGCGAGCCGCCATGGCCGCAGCGCGCCAAACCGTCGCAGCCGTCTGCCCACGATAATCGGACTTCCCGAACGCAACCCTGGCGCAGGCATCGATTTAAGTTCTTGATTCGTTCTCTCGGCTCGGGCACGTTCGGCAGATGCCCGAGCCTCGCCCACTGTCCGACGATGAAGCCGTCGAGGTCATCGCCGCTGCGATCCGCGGAGCCGGCGGCCGCCCGCTGACGCGCGAGGCGGACCTGTGGCTCGCGACGATCGCAGCAGAGTGCCTCTACGACCGGCTCACCCTGGCCGGCGTCGTGCTGACCATGCAAGAGGAATAGCCGTCGGTGGCCGCGGCCAATGCGTCGCCACGTGGGCAGCGGCATGCCGTGCTCGTGTCGCCGGCGGCGGACTTCGAAGGGTGGCGATTGGCGATCGACTGCGGCGGACAGGCATGTGTCGGCGAGCGCGCATATGCGGTCGCGGCGCTGCTCGCGCTACACGGTCGGCAGCAGACCGTCAGGCAGCTCGTGCAGCGACTGCGCTGCCGTCTCTGCGGACGGGCCCCGGTTGCCGTGTACCTGGAGACTGGGCCGGAGCCGACGGCACGCGGCAGGTTACGACGGGTGGCGCTGCACGGGCCGGATGATCCGACGCAGAATCAGAACTGGTGAGGCGAGCCGTCAGAATGCTGAACAGACGGTGCTTCCTCGGTGCCGGCAGCAGCGGCGTCCAGCCCGCGATGACGTCCGGACTGCGCTGCCGCTCATCTCGACTCCCGAACTCTTCGGCGCAGTCTTCGCGCCAGTTAGCTGACCAGGGTTATGCTCGGTACTGGCTACCCGACGAAGAATGTTCGACAGGGAAGATTGAGGTGCCGATCTACGAATTCGCCCAGACGGGCATAGTAGCACTGAAGCCCGCGACCTTCGGCTTAGTCAACCTGCAGGAGCGCCGCGATTTGCAGCGCCTCCTGCGCGAGAACATTGAGGTCATCGCCCCCGAGACGCTCGTGATCTCCGAGGAGTTCGGCGAGTGGGAGGACTCCAAGCGTCGGATCGACCTGCTTGGCGTGGATCGGGACGCCAACCTAGTCGTGATCGAGCTGAAGCGCACCGAGGACGGTGGCCACATGGAACTTCAAGCCATCCGCTACGCGTATCCGGGAGCGATTGCGCTGTTCATATCCGCAACATGATCACGCCAGCCCTCTGTTTCCAGCGCGCAGTGGCACCGGCTGCCGCCGCTCAGGCCCTCGGCCCGGTGCGCACCGGCACCACAGTCCACATGAATGCCCGCCCGCCGCAGGGATGCGACCCTGGCCCGTCGAGCTCGGGCACCAGCGCCTCGCAGCGCAGGGGCAGCGCGTCGAGCTCGGTCGATCCCCAGCGCGCCGACAAGGTATGCAGGTCAAGCGCCTTCCGGCGTCCGCAGCGCCGGCACTGTGCGGTGCAACTGAACCCAGCCTCGATCTCTCGCACGGTCGGCATGCAGACCATCGTACGGGAGGGCATGCCCTACGAGAACGGATGTTCTTGTAGGTGCTTCGGTCGCACCCCTCCGGCCACGTTCGATCATCGCCCGATGGCGTACGCGCGCGGCCTGCCGCACCGTGGCGGTGATCGAGGCGGCGGCGCAGGATGCGGTGCACCCGGTGGACACCCAGCGTGAGCATGCCCCACGAAAGCGCTGCACCTGGCTGTGGATCGGCGTGGGGTCCGGCGCCGATCGGCGGCGCAAAGTGGCTGGTGTTGCTAACTCAGAAGGGGTCACGAGATGGCGCCAATTCACAGATCGCAAAGGGGGTATGCGGCGGGTGTCGGGATGCCATTTGGACAATAATTGTGGGGTGACCCCGGGTTGGACGGCTGGCTGACGCAGCACGCGACCTGCTGTCCCGCGAATGGCCGGTGCTATCCTGGCACGGCAAAGCCGATCCTGAGACGGTTATGCTCTGATCGGACGGGGATGCCGCCGCGTGGCCGCATCCCCGCCAGAGGCTGCTACTGCAAGACGTCGGAGGCCTCGGCGGCCGCGACGTCCGCCTTGCCGTCCGCCGGCAGCAGGAAGCCCTCCTGCTCCAGGTCAGCTGCCGCCTGCTTCACCGCCTTCACGAACCCCCCGTGGGAGCCATAGAGCTCCTGCAGCGATGGACGCGGATCGCCGTAGGCGATCCGCTCGGCCGTCGTGGTCGCAAACGGAATGTAGGAGCCGGTCAGCGAGCACAGGTTCGGGGCGCGATGCCCGTCGCTGCGGACGTTCCAGCCAGTACCTCGTGCCCAGTGGCGCGCGCGACTGGATCGGGTGCACGCCCGCGAGCTGGATGCCGTTCGCGTCAGTGATCGGCACCAGGATGTCGTAGGGAGCGCCATCATGCGGCGGGATGACGGTCAGCACGCCGCCGATCCGGGTGAACTGCGGGCCGTATTCCAACAGGTTGTAGGTGTTGACGACCGTCGGGAAGCTGAACTCGGGGATATCGGGGAATGCCGCGGCCGCCATCGACAACGACCCGAGCGAGCCGCCGGAGATCGACGGGTAGTTGCTCGGCGGCGGCGTCACCCCCTTGTCGACCCATTGATCGAGGTCGATGAGGGCGGCGCGCAGCGTCTGCCAATCGATGCCGCTGCCGGGCAGCGGATCGGCGCAGAGCGTGCTGCTGCCGGGGACCGGCGCGAGGAAGCCGCCCTGGATGTAGCCATGCGCGCTGTTACCGACGAAATACATGCGCACGTTCGGCGGGATCGGCACCGGTCGGCCGTACCCGTTCACGACGTTGAGCGAATCATGCAGTTGCCAGAATTCGCTTTCCGTATCGACCTGCATGACCTTCGGGTCGGTGGTCGGCCGCTTCAAGATGCCGTCGCGGATGCCCGAGATCGGATCGGTTGCGACGGCATAGGTGAACGGCGGGTAGCTGTCCTGCAGGTAATCGTGCTGATGGTCCTGTTCGGAATAGGCGTTGGGATCGGCGAAGCGGACGTTGATCTCCACCCGGTCGGTTCCGGCGATCCAGGGGATGATGCCGTCGAACACCTGGCGACCGGACTCGTCGGCGTTGAAACCGAGATACATGTAATCCCGCAGGTAGCCGCCGGTCTGAGAGCCTCCTGCTGCATAGGCGCGGGTGATCGTAACGCCGAGTGGGTTCGCGGTGCCGCCGTCGTCCTGCTTGTCGAACCGAAGCCAGGATGCGAGATCGCGCGTGGTGGCGAAACCGAGGCCCATGACGATCGGGTTTTCCGCCGTGTAGAACAACTGGTAGATCAGCGTCGGATCGAAGCCCGGAAAATAGCAAAGGTTCTGGTCGTTGGCCGTGAAGCTCGGCTTGCCGGTGGGGCAGGTGCCAAACGCCCATTGGTCCTTCGGCACGACCTGCGCCGGGCCATACTCGGACTCCTGCACGGTCAAGGTCGCCGACGTTCCCGGCGCCGGCGGGTATGAGGTGAAGCCCGCGGTGCCTTCCAGGTTGGTCGTGTATGTGCCGGCTGCGCGGTCGTAATATTCGTAGTGCATCGGGCCGGTGATCGGACTGCCATTCGACTGCGTCGCGACGGGAAGGCTGGCGACGAGGTTGAAAGAGGTGGGAACGACATCGGCTTCCCAACCGGCATCAACCACGACGTATCCGCGTTCCATCGCGGCGCCCGCGTCGGTTCCGGCGACTTCCGCCTGCGTTGTTGCCGTGAGCAAGCCTTCGAGGCTGTTCCCGCGGTTATTGACCGCGTAGAAGATCTTGCCGTTGCTGAGTTTCATATTGGCAGGCTTGAGAATCAGGAACGGCGTCGAGAATTCGACCATTCCTTTCGAGTTTGCCGGTGCACTGGAGAGATCGGTAATGACGGAATTATGCGGGTTGGTCGGGCTGACCTCCATTTGCGCGACGCCCCGCAGCAGTTCGTATGACCCGGCGCTGCCCCAGGTTACGCCACTGAGGTAGGGCGTCTGACTTTGTATGGTGAACTTGACCAGTCTGGCTTCGCTCGGCGTAGAGACGACAGCCGTCAACACGCCGGCAGCGCATGCTGCCAAGGCTTTGAAACCCATATTTTCCTCCCGTGCGTTCCGATTCAGAGTGCTTCTAGCGGCCGCTCCATTTCGACGCCGCATGTGTAACGCGGGCGTCACTTGGCGTCCATCGATGCGCAATAAAATTACTGTGACGTCGGAGGAAATATGAGGGACCAGAAACTGTCGCGTTCAATAGAATAGCGTATTGATCTGAGTTGGAAATTTCTTCTGCCGCTCTGCTACCGGCGGATATTGATAGCGTCGACGTACGCTAGACTTGGCCGTCCATCCTATATGCCACCAGCCCTGTAAATGCGGATAATTTGGAACGCCGATTACACGTTACGACTGCTTGCAGATGAAAATCTTCGACCCCGGTTTCGCTTAGCGTGCACTCGGGTCCGTCCAATGGCGTGACCCCAAGTCGGCGCAAATCAGGTCGGGCATTGACCGGAAAGCGATCGGTTTGTCAGCACAGCGAATGGCAATCGGCACAACCGGACAGCGCAGGATGGGATCGCTTGGGTAGCCCGTCAGGCTATCGCGGCTTGATTCCTACGGCATTGCATATTCGCCGGTAGCTGCCGGACGTCAGCATGGCCGCAGACACGGTCAGTATCTTCGGTTCGCCGTTCACGACGCAACTCAACGTCACGGTGTCCAGTATGCAGCCAGCGGGAGAGGCCACGGTGGTCGCAAACACGGCCGCTCCCTGGCGCGCGGGGTATCCCGACGGCTGGCTCAACTCGATCCGCTCGACGTGAATCTCGCGCATAGATGCAAAATGGCATACGATGCCATGCCACTTCAATCCTGCCGCAAGTTAGTCCACGCATGCCACCGGCTGCCCGTTCTGCGGCGATCGACCGGCTGTTCGTCGCGTGCAGCCTGCCGATTGATCGTCTCGATCCGGCGGCGCTCGGCTGCCGGAAGGTCGGTCTTCGGGCCGGTGCCCGCTACGTCGGATGGGCGTAGGCAAGGGGGGCCGGCGTCCGCCTGCCGGATCCCGCCCACCACGCCGTACTGGCCGCTTCACACCTCGAAGATTAGCCCGGGGGCCGTTCAACCTCTGCCCTGGGCCGCCTGCGCCCAAACGCGACGGCCAGCACGATCCCGATCACCACGGCGCCGGCGGGCGCGAGCGCGAACGCCACCTCCATGATTTTGCCGCCGTCCATATCGCCGACGTCGAACAGCTCGGCGTAGGCGATCCAGCCGAACAGGACTGCCGCGTAGCCGACGATGAGGCCAGCGAAGAACCACAGGACCGCTCTCACCGCATCTCCTGCACCGATCGATCGAAGAAGGCCTACCGCGCCCGTCGCCAGGCCACCATCGTCACACCCTTCGCGGCATCAAGCACGCGCGCGGGATCCGGCACCAGCCCCTCGCTCGCCAGGATCTCCTCCGGCCGCCGCGCGGGCACCCCGGGGAACACTGGGCGGCCGCCGGGCAGCAACACGTGCGGCGCGCGAGAAAGGTAGAAGACATCCCAGCGACCAAGAAACAGCCCGAAAACGTCGGACCCGCCGATCACGCCGACATTCGCATCCGGAATGCCGAGCGCAGCCAAGGCCTCGTCGAACGACGCGCCGGCCGGATTCCACCACAGCGCTCGCGCATTGGACGGATGCCTCTCGATGGACGGTGTCCTGCGCGTCAGGATGATCCTCCGTCGGCTGGCCGAGTGCGCCTGCCCCTCGTGCGAATGTCGGCCATGGACGACCACGTCGACGCCGTCGAGCCCCTGCTCGAAGAAGCGCTTGTCGGCGTCGAACTTGAGCGAGTCCGGCATGACAAGGTCGACGGTCGCCAGCATCCAGTCTTCGGAGACGATGGCGTAGCCCTCGATGCGGCCTGTGTGGCGATCAGCCATGCCGACGTCTCCCGGTGGGCCCAAGGTCGAGCGTAACGCCGCGGTGCCGGCGAAGCAACTCAGACTGTTGCAGCAGTCGGGGCCGGCTGCGCGCCCTTCCGCAATCGGGGCTGGGCGACAGCCCCGATTGCGGAGGGCGAGAGAAAAAGGAAGACTTCCCGAGGCGAAGGCAACCGGAGAGCGTCTCAACAGTGCCGACCCGCCCGCACCCGAGAGAGGTCAGGATCAAACTGGACGGAAGCGCGACCGTGTCCGGTTTGTTGCTGGCACCGGAGCGCCCGATAGCCTGCTACGTCATGGCTCACGGTGCGGGCGCGGGGATGGCCCATCCGTTTCTGGCCGCATTCTCCGAGGGGCTCGCGGACCGGAATATCGGCACGCTGCGGTTCCAGTTCCCCTACATGGAGCGAGGCTCAAAGAGGCCGGATCGGCCCGAGACGACGAAGGCGACCGTGCGCGCGTCGGTTGAGAGAGCGGCCGCCTTATTGCCGGGCGTTCCGCTCGTCGCCGGCGGCAAGTCGTTCGGTGGCCGGATGACATCCGAGGCGCAGGCGGAAGGTCCGCTGCCCGGCGTCGTGGGTCTGGCCTTCCTCGGGTTCCCGCTCCATCCGCACGGCAAGCCATCCGACCAGAGGGCGGAGCATCTCGCGGCGATCAAAATCCCGATGCTGTTCCTGCAGGGATCGCGTGATGGCCTTGCGTCAATGAACCTGCTGCTGCCGGTGATCGAGAGGCTCGGACGGCTGGCGACGCTTTCGGTGGTGGAGGACGCGGATCACAGCTTTCACGTCCCGGCACGCTCGGGGAAGACGGATGAGCAGGTCGTGCAAACGATGCTCGGTGAGATGGCGGGGTGGATGGAAAGCCCGTGGGGAGGGGACGAGCAGGCCCGAGGCGTTTAAACGTCCACCTTGGACCGTGGCCCACGTTACCGAGCGGCGTCCCTGAGTCGATTGTCACCGACTGGACCGGGTGCTGGCGGGGCCATTCTGCCGCCATCGATCTCGTTCCGATGGGCGACAAGGTTGTGGCCGCCGTGCCGGCTTCCGGGTCATCTGCGCGCTGACACGCAGCTCCCGGCCTCAGCTATGGGCGATCAGCAATACGCCGTGCCCGTCGGGGTGTAGCGTCCGGCTCGCCTCGGACACGCCGCCGGCGAGCGTGAGCGCGGCGGTTGCCCCCAATTCAGCGGTCAGCGGCAGGGTCTGAACTCGCGAAGTTCATGGCTGCATCGGCAAAGCCCACGAGGTCGAACAGGTCGAAGGCGACGAACCCAGCGATCGCAGCTTGCGAAGTCGGCCGCATCGCTCTCCGCCGGCGTCGCCGGACCGCCGGGCAGGAACTCGACGGCGCCGACACTGACCGTGTCCGTCACGTCGAGCACGGCCGCCGGGGTGATAGCCGCAATGCCGCCCAGGCCGCCGTCGATGGTGGTCGTGCCGCCGAAGTTGAGTGTCGGCGCGACCCTTGCGCTCGCCATTCCGTTCGCCCCACCGATGCCGGCTGTGATCGTGGTGGTGTCGGTGATGCTGCGCACCAACGTGCAGCCACCGGTAAGCGAGTTGCCGAAGGACCTGTGAAGATGCGAGCGTCCGGACGGCTGATCGGCGCCACGGGGCGCCGGACGAGCACGCGAGCATGGGGGCACCGCGCGCCTCCGGTGCACACCTGGGTTCTGCCGCTGGCGCAGGCCCGGTCGCTGGCCGCCGACATGATGGGACGCTGAACGCTATGGGGCCGAACGTCGTCAGGGTTGCCTCCGACGCAAAGCTGCCGGAGGCCGCGGACGTCGTCATCGTCGGCGGCGGCATCATCGGCGCGGCGGCGGCGCTGTATCTCGCCAAGCGGCGCATCTCGGTCGCGCTGGTCGAGAAGGGGCACATCGGCGGCGAGCAATCCAGCCGCAACTGGGGGTGGTGCCGCCAGCAGGGCCGCGACCGGGGCGAGATGCCGCTGATCCGCGAAAGCATGGCGCTGTGGGACGGCATGGCGGCGGAAACCGGCACCGATGTTGGGTTCCGCCGCACCGGCTTGGCCTTCGTCACCGACAGCGAGGCGGAGGTGTCGCGGTGGGAGCGCTGGGCGGCGGACGCAGCGCAACACGGCATCGTCAGCGCGGTCCGCCGTGGGGCTGCACTGGGCGACATCCTTCCGGGCGTCGCACGGGCGTGGCAGGCCGGCCTATACACGGCAACCGACGGCCGCGCCGAACCGACATTGGCGGCGCCGGCGATCGCCGAGTCCGCGCGGCGGCACGGCGCCACGCTGCATCAGTCCTGCGCCGCGCGCGGACTGGACACTCAGGCCGGACGGGTCGCCGGCGTAGTCACCGAGCACGGCCGCATCCGCGCCCAGGCGGTGCTGCTGGCCGGCGGCGCGTGGTCCACGCTGTTCTTCCGCCGCCACGGCATCCGCCTGCCCCAGGTCAGCGTGCTGGCTTCCGTGCTGCGCACCGCGCCGGTGTCGGCAAATCTCGGCGTCGGCATCGGCCTTGCCACGCCCGGCTACTGCTTGCGCCGCGACCGCGATGGCGCCTGCATCGTCGCGATGCGCTCGGATGCGGTGCTGCATGTCGACGCCGACACGCTGCGTTTTGCCTTGCCGTTCCTGCCGATGGCGCGGGAGGGGTGGCGCTCGCTGCATCCGCGTGTGGACACGGCGAGCTTCGCCAGCCTGCTGCAATCCAGCCGCTGGCCGCTCGACGCCGCCTCGCCGTTCGAGGCGACGCGCGTGCTCGACCCCGAACCACATGGGCCGACGCTGTCCAAGGCGCTGGCGCAGATGCGCGCGGCGCGCCCGCAACTGGCCGGCGCCGCGCTCGCGGCAAGCTGGGGCGGCATGATCGACCACACGCCGGACGCGGTGCCCGCGATCGGGCCGGTCGAGCGGCTGCCCGGGTTCTTCATCGCCACCGGCTTTTCCGGCCACGGCTTCGGCATTGGCCCGGGGGCCGGGCATCTGGCCGCTGACCTCGTCAGCGGGGCGCCACCGCTGGTCGATCCTCGCCCGTTCCGCTTCAGCCGAATGAACGACGGCACCCGCCTGATGCCGGACAGCGGCCTGTAGTGCCCCGCGGCGAGGCGATGCGGCCCTCGCAGTTGTCCAGCGGTCGCCTGCACGACGGGCGCGCGGGGCTCGAAGTGCTTCTCCAATCTCAGCGTGGCGCCGCCGACGGGCAAGGCGCTGCACGATCTTTCAATGACTGGCGCCGAGCGCGAAAAGCCCGGAATATCGCGCGGCAAGGACCGACGCAGGGCCGCCACGGGGAGCAGACGATGATCGAAGCTTACTGCACACGCAGATCCTATGTAGCCGGCGACAGGGTCGCGGTGCACGTCTCCACCGACCAATCGACCTTCGACCTCTCGGTCGGCCGCGAAGCCAAATCGCGCAGTGTGGTGCATGAACTGAAAGGCATCGCCGGGGCCGAGCATACGATCCCGGCCGATGTCGTCGCCAATGGCTGTGGCTGGCCGGAGGCAATTGCGTTCGAGGTTCCCGCCGAATGGAAAAGCGGCTTCTATCGCCTCGTGCTGACGACCGCGGCCGGCGAACAGGCGGAAGCGTTCTTCATCCTGCGCGCTGCCCGGCCGACGTGCAAAATCCTGTGGACGGTGGAGACCAACACCTGGAATGCCTACAACTATTTCGGCGGCGCCAGCACCTACACCTCCGACCTGAAATCCTATGCCAATGCCGCGACGCGGGTTTCCTTCCTGCGCCCGCTGCCGAAGGGCTTCCTGAGCCTGCCGAGCGAGAGCATGCGGATCGCCAATTCCGGTGCGATGGACATGAGTTTTTCCTACCTCGCCGCGGCCGCGCAGCATGGGCTGCTGCTGTGGTGCGCCGCGGCAAGCTGGGCCAACTGGGGTCGCGCGCTCGCCACCTGGCTGGAGGATGAGGGCATCGAGGTCGATTATGCTGCGAGTTCCGACCTTGAGGAACGGCCGCAGATCGTGGAGGATTATCGCCTGCTGCTGTCCAACGGTCATGACGAATACTGGACCTGGGGCATGCGCGACACGGTCGAGGGCTTCGTCGCGCGCGGCGGCAATGCGGCGTTCTTCAGCGGCAACGTGGCGTTCTGGCAAGTGCGACTGGAGCAGGACGGGCAGCAGATGGTCGCCTACAAGGCGTCGGTCGCCCGGGACCCGGTGCTCGGCACGCCGCAGGAGCGGTACAATACCGGCGTCTGGTCGCATCGGCTGACCGGGCGGCCGGAAAACCGCATGACCGGCCTCAGCTTTTGCCGCGGCGGCTACGCGCGGGTGGGCGGCGCCACGCCGGGCTCGGCAGGCGGCTATACGATCTATCAGCACAACCACTGGGCGCTGGAGAAAACCGGGCTCGCCTATGGCGACCAGCTTGGTGCGCGTTCCACGCTGGTCGGCTACGAGGTGGACGGCTGCGCGCTGCAACTGAGGAACGGCCTGCCATGCCCGACCGGCGAGGACGGCACGCCGGGGAATTTCGAGGTGATCGCGATCGCTCCGGCCACGCTCTGGGATCACGATACGGCGCCGCCCGGCATCTATACCGGCGACGTGCCGACCGACCTGCAACTGGTCTGCGACCAGATCTTTGGCGAGCATTCGGCAGAGGCGCAGGCGCGGCTCTATCACGGCCACGCGGTGATGGGCAGTTATACGACACCAGCCGGTGGCACGGTGTTCTCCGCCGGCACAACGGAATGGGCGTTCGCGCTCAAGGAACCGCAGGTCGCGCAGATCACCAGGAATGTGCTGCAACGGCTCTCACGGTGATGCCGCGCGCAACAGGAACCAGGATCAGGAGCACACAATGACCGGGCGGCTCGCGAACCGGGTGGCATTGATCGTCGGGGCGGCGCGCGGCATCGGCGCAGGCATTGCCGAGCGTTTTGCCGAGGAAGGCGCCCGGGTCATGATCGCCGATACCGAGACGGCGGCGGGCGCCGCGACGGCGGCGCAACTCGGCGGGCGTTTCGTCGCGACCGATATCTCACGCAAGGCCGATGCGGAACGCGCGGTTGCCGAGACACTTGCCGCATTCGGCGGCCTCGACGTCGTGGTGCAGAACGCCGGCATCTATCCGTGGTCGCTCATCGAGAATATCGAGCCGGAGGAGTGGGACGCGGTGCTCGGCGTCAACCTGCGCGGCACCTACCTGATCGCCCGGGCGGCGCTGCCGCACATGAAGGCGAAAAAATATGGCCGCATGGTGTTCACCTCGTCGATCACCGGCCCGCGCGTGACCAGCCCGGGGCACGGCCATTACTCGGCGTCGAAAGCTGGCATCAACGGCTTCATCAAGTCCGCGGCACTGGAGTTCTCCTCCTACGGCATCACGGTGAACGGCGTCGAGCCGGGCAACATCATGACCGAGGGCCTGACACTGCATCGCAGCCCGGCCTTCATCCGCACGATGGAGGAATCGATTCCGCTCGGCCGGCTCGGCTCGCCGCGCGATGTCGCCAACGCGGTGCTGTTTCTTGCCTCCGACGAGGCGGCCTACATCACCGGCACGACCATCGTGATCGATGGCGGGCAGACGCTGCCGGAGGGCAAGGATTTTCGCGTGACGCCGGAGTAGGGCAGCGCGGGGACCCCGAGGGATTGGCGCGCCGCCGCGCCGGGCTTCGACGTCGGCCACAATTGTAAATCGGCGTGGGGTTCGGACGATGATCGGCGACGCAAGTGACTGGTCTTGCTAACACAAGCGGGGTCAGGAGGTGACGCCAATTCACAGGCGCTGGCAAAATGTCCACCGTAGGCGGGGTGGGAAGGAAAAATGGGTCGGGCGAGGCACCGATAGCACTACCGTTCGTACGGCGATATCCTGCCGGGATTGGCGCGCTGGAAGTCAGACCACTTTTTCCAGTATGCCAGCATCTCGGGTGAGCATTCCTGTACCGGGCCGAGACGCTTGCGCCGCCGCTTGTACCAGCGGAAGGTTTCGCTGATGGCGAGATAGATCGTCACCACGATCGCGGTGATGACCAGGACGATGAACATCTCTTCGCCGAAGATCGCGGCCCAGCCGCGACCAAAGGCCATCATGCCAAAAGACATCGTGAACAAACTCGGTCCGCGCATGGTTACCTCCCTCGAAAATGCAGTATTGTCTGCTTACCACGCCACGGGCCGAGGCTTCCACTATCTTGTTCTGATTCTCAATTGAGATTCGGTTTTTCTTCGGCTGCCACACCGCGAGCGTGGCGCTGAAGTCGATGGACTGAAGTGAACTCAGGAGGCTCGCATCGGGCGTCGGTGAAAGAGATCCGGAGGGTGGCCCAAGCGCTCGCAATGGTCTGTTGGCCGGCGGCGACCCTGTGGACGATCGTGCGGTTGGGACCTGCCAGGCAACAACCATTCAACCTCGGGCCGCACCCCCATTCACGATGCATGCGTTGCTGGCCGCCGATGACAATTCACCGCCACAAGGCCAACCTCGGCCAAATAGCAGTCAAGCTTCCAAATCGCCGCGGTCGGGATGACGGCGGCCACGTAGCCATCGGGCCGAACCAGCATCCAGTCACCGGGCGGGATGCCATAGGCGTCGCGCAGGTACCCGGCGTCGTCGGCGATGTCGCCTCGCGGGCCGACGATGTGGATGTGCAGGTGCGGGCGGGGCGCGACGACCGCGCGTTCGGCTTGCCGTATCCCAGCAGAGTCCAGTGCGGCCCTTGGAACAGCGCGAACAGGCGCGTCGGCAGGCCCGCGGCACCGCGCACCGGCGCATCCGGCGCGCGGTCGCCAGCGAGGACGCCGCCGCTGCGTCGCGGCGCCTCCAGCGCCAGCGAGGGAGTTGCGGATAGCCGATATCGAGCTGATGCACCTCGCGCCCGCGGCGCATCGAGCCCTGCTTGGCGGCTTCGAGCAATCCGGTCGTGAGGCCGAGCATCTCGGCCGCGATCGGCCGGCGTTCCTCTTCGTAGGTCGCGAGCAGCGTGTCCGGCGCGCCGCGCAGCACGGCCGCCAGCTTCCAGCCGAGATTGTAGGCGTCCTGCACGCTGGTATTCAGGCCCTGGCCGCCGGTGGGCGGATGGATGTGCGCGGCATCGCCCGCCAGGAACGACGCGGCCGACCCGATAGCGATCGGCAAGTGCGCGCATTCATCGTGATAGGCGGAAGCCCACGAGACGGAGCGGACGACGATATCCCTGCGGCCGGTGCGCTGCGGCGACCAGCGCGGTCGAGCCCTGCGGCCGAAAGATCGATATCGCCCTCCAGCGGAACTGGCGCCTGCAGCTGGAACAGGTCGGTGCCGGCCAGCGGGCATAGCGAGATCTGACTGCCCGCCTTCGCCCCAGCGATGCCAGGCATCCCGGCCCACGCCGTCGAGCATAACGTCGGCGACAATGGCGCGCACGCCGAGCGTCTTGCCCGGGAAATCGATGCCAAGCGCCTGGCGCACGAAGCTGCGGCCGCCATCGGCGCCGACGAGATAGCGCGCGCGGATCGTTTCCTTGCCCTTCGCGCCGGCGACGCCGCGCGGTGACGCCGCTCCTCGTCCTGCGTGAACGCCGACGAGTTCGCAGCCGAATTCGACGCCATGGCCGAGTTCGGCCAGCCGCTCGCGCAACACCGCTTCGGTCAGGAATTGCGGTACCATCAGCGGCGACTGGATACGGCTCGGCGGCGTAGACGGTTCCTGCGCCACGATGATCGGCAAGTCCACGAAGCTGCCATCGGCGCGGTATTCGCGCTGCGGCGGATATGGACCGCCTGCGGCGAACAGCCGGTCGACGACACCAAGGTCCTCGAACACCTCCTGACTGCGCGGCTGGATGCCCTTGCCACGCGAGCCGTGGAACGGGGCCGCCGATTTCTCGATCAGCCGGAAGGCGACGCCGCGCCGGGCAAGGTCGATCGCCAGCGTCAGGCCGGCGGCTCCGGCGCCGCAAATCAGCACATCAGTGGTCGACCCTTGCGGCATTGCCGGCCCCTCGATAAGTGTATAATGCACGTATGTCGAGAGCGGGTGCCGCGTCAAGGAGAAAAGTGCAAACTACACATACTGGCGACACACTGCGGCAGCTGCACGAGGCACTGATCGATCTGCTCGGCGTGTTCAACCGGCCGCAGAACGACATCATCCTGCTGCGCGAGGCCGGCATTGCGCTGGATCGGGCCCTGTTTCCGTTGCTGGTGGTCATCCAGCGGCGCGGACCGCTCGCCGTGGGGGAACTCGCCGACCGGGTCGGGCGCGACTACACGACGGTCAGCCGGCAGGTGGGGAAGTTGGAAAGTCTTGGGCTGGTGGCGCGGCGGGACGGCGCGGCCGATCGGCGCGTGACCGAGGCGGTCATCACCGACAAGGGCCAAGCGATGTCCGACGCGCTGGACGCGGCACGCGAGCGGCTGGCGCGGATGGCACTGTCCGAATGGAGCGACCAGGATCTCGAGGAGCTGGCGCGGCTGCTGCGCAAATTCGCCGACAACCTGATGCATGGGCCTGGGGGTACGGGGACGACCTGACCCACGATGGCGGAAATGTCTCAACCGCTGCGCCTTCCGCCCCGCTGTGGCGCGCGGAGCCTCGGCGGACTCGATCCGCGGCGTCATCCACCCGCTCACCACGGCCGTTTCTGTGGGCGCCTGTCCGTTCACGCCGCAGGCGCCGTTGAGCGATGGGGTCAACACCCTGCCGGACCAGCTGGCGGGCCGCCGCAGCGGCGTCCCGTGCCTCGGCCAGCGACACACCCGCAAGGCCGCCGAGACCCATCAGGTGCGGCTTGCCGTTGAGTTTGAACCGGTAAAGCCACGACCGGTTGCTCGCCCCGCGGACCTGCAGATAAAGTCCGGCGCCGTCACCATAAGTGCCCGGCGTGGTCAGGCTGCTAAGTTTCAGCGCGCTCAGCTTCAGCGATGCCACCCAACAGCATACACCTAACGCTACGCCAAGTCATGCACCTTGGCAAACACTATCGCTCGGGATGCCCGGGCATCGACAGGGCCACCGGGGGAAAATGCAACTCAAATCTCGAGATTTTTCAGCGCCTCAGGGAGGTCGGGGGTCGTCCAGGGACACGAGTGTGGGGGATGCCCCCTCCCCCTTGTGGGGGAGGGCCGGGGTGGGGGTTAAACACGGGTGAGTGTCATGGCGGGTTTGCATTATATCGGTCGTATGCGGCGCGTCGCGGCCATGACGCAAAAGCTGCGCGAGAGGCATCGCCTCGCCCGCGTGTCCCAGGTACGGGATTCTGCGCCATGGATCGCGGCGCCTCGGAAATCCCTCTTGACAACCGACGTTAAAAATTCTAACAACGCGATGTGAACCCCATCGCCCCACCCCCCGACGCCGCCGAGCAGCGGCTCGCCGAGAGTTTCGAAAAACTCTCCCGGGACATCGCCGCCAACGGCGGCGGGGGTCGGCTGGCCGCGCTGCTGGCCAGTCTGATCAACCTGATCATCGCGGCGCTCCGCTCCATCGCCCGGAACCTTCCCCTTCCGGAGGCCCCCGCCCCGAGCGAGGCGGACGCGAACCCCTCGCCCCCCACCCCGCGGCAGGAACCCCCGCTCCACTCGGAAGCCCCCCCGGGTCCAAGGGCCCATTCGCCCCGGCCACAAGCATCGAAGCGGAAAAATCTCCCCGTCTCCCGGGCCGGCAAAGCCCCGGGCTCCCACTCCGGCCCCCGGCCGGAACGCTCCCCAGACCGACCGCGCCCCCGGCCGCGCCCCCGGCCGCGCCCTCGGGCGCCGAGCCCAACCTGGCGCCATCGGGCCAGGCCCACCGCCCCACCGCAGCGACCTCCGAAAAATCGGGTTTTTGCCCCGGCCGCCTCCGCACGCCCATATCATTACGATATTGCAACAAGATAACCGGCCGCGAACGCCGCCGCGCCCCGCCGGGCGGCCAAACCCCGAAAAAGCCTACTCCCGCGCGTCGCTCGGCCCGCGGATCATGGACAAAAATTCCCGCCGGGTCGCCGGGTCGTCGCGGAACGCGCCGAGCATGCGGCTGGTCACCATCGAGACGCCGGGCTTGTGCACGCCGCGCGTGGTCATGCACTGGTGGCTCGCCTCGATCACCACCGCGACGCCGCGCGGCTGCAGCACCTCGTTGAGCGTGTTGGCGATCTGGGCGGTCAGCTTTTCCTGGATCTGCAGGCGCTTCGCAGTAGGCCTCGACCACGCGCGCCAGCTTGCTGATGCCGACCACCCGGCGGCTGCGGCAGGTAGGCGACATGCGCGCGGCCGATGATCGGCACCATGTGGTGCTCGCAGTGGCTCTCCAGGCGGATGTCGCGCAGCAGCACGATCTCGTCGTAGCCGTCGGTTTCCTCGAACGTGCGTTCCAGCAGCGCGACCGGGTCGTCGTGGTAGCCGGCGAAGAATTCCTCGTAGGAGCGGACGACCCGCGCCGGGGTGTCGCGCAGGCCCTCGCGATCGGGGTCGTCGCCGGCCCAGCGCAGCAGCGTGCGCACGGCGGCCTCGGCCTCCTCGCGGGTCGGGCGGCGCCTCGGCAGGCATCGTCGCTGACCGGCGCCGGGAGTCGGTGACGGTATCCACCGGTCTGTCCTCGAACGTTCGGCGCAGAAGCATGGGGCAGGCGCAGGCGGATGTAGCGGGCTTGCCGTGCCGCGGCAAGCTGTCTCAGTGAAGCGGCCCGGCTGGTGCGGGCTGTCGAGGCTGAACGCCGGGATCGCCACGTCGAACGCCTCGCCGGAGCCGACCTGCACCATGTGGTAGGCGCCGGCCATGAAGCCGGACGGCGGTCCGAGCGGCGTGCCGGAGGTGTATTCGAACGCCTCGCCCGGCTCCAGCACCGGCTGCTGGCCGACCACGCCGGCGCCGTGCACGTGCTGCATCCGGCCGCGCGCGTCGGTGATCTGCCAGGTGCGGCGCAGCAGCTGCACCGTGTCCGCGCCCGCGGTTCTCGATGCGCACGCGATAGGCCCAGACGAAATGGCCTTCGTCCGGCCGCGACTGGTCGGCCAGGTAGAAGGCTGCGCACCGTCACCGCGATGCCGCGCGTGGTCTGAGGCGAAGTCGTCCGCCATGCGCGCCATCTGACGTCCGCATGGCCGGCGGCTGTCCAGCGCAGCGCGCGCAGGTCAGGCGGCGGCGCGCAGCACGCCGAGCGCCTGCGCCAGATCGTCGCGCAGGTCGCGCGACGTCCTCCAGCCCGACCGAGAGCCGGATGACGCCATCGGTGATGCCGAGGCGCGCGCGCTCCTCGGCGCCGATGCGCATATGCGTCGTGGTGGCGGGGTGCGTGGCCAGCGACTTGGAATCGCCGAGGTTGTTGGAGACGCGATCGAGCCGCAGCGCGTTCAGCACGCGGAACGCCGCGGCCTTGCCGCCGGCGACCTCGAACGTGACCACCGTGCCGCCGGCCGTCATCTGCGCCATCGCCAGCGCGTGCTGCGGGTGGTCGGCGCGCGCCGGATACCAGACGCGGCGCAACCTGCGGCTGGGCGGCCAGGAAGTCGGCGAGTGCGGCGGCGCTGCGGCAGCCGGCGTCGACGCGCAGGCGCCAGCGTCTCCAGGCCCTTCAGCAGCACCCAGGCATTGAACGGCGACAGCGCCGGGCCGGTGTTGCGGATGAACGGCTGCAACGTCTCGTCGATCCATTTCTGCGGCCGAGCACGGCGCCGCCGAGCACGCGGCCCTGGCCGTCGATATGCTTCGTGCACGAATAGACGACGACGTCGGCGCCGAGTTCGCAGCGGCTGTTGCAGCAGCGGCGTGGCGAACACGTTGTCCACCACCACGATGCGCGCCGGCCTCGTGCGCGAGCTCCGCGACCGCCGGCAGGTCGACGATCTCCAGCATCGGGTTGGACGGGCGTTTCCAGCAGCACCAGTCGCGGCGGGCTGCGCCAGCGCCGCGCGCCACTGGTCGAGGTCGGCGCCGTCGACGAATTCGGTCGTCGATGCCGTAGCGCGGCAGCAGGGTGGAAACGATCCAGTGGCAGGAGCCGAACAGCGCGCGGGCGGCGACCACGCCGGTCGCCGGCGCTTCAGCTGGCACAGCAGCGCGGCGTGCACCGCCGCCATGCCGGTGGCGGTGGCGCGGCAGGCCTCGGCGCCCTCGATCAGCGCCAGCCGCTGCTCCAGCATCGCCACGGTCGGGTTGCCGAAGCGGGAGTACTGGTAGTGCTTCATCGGTGCCGGCGAAGGTCGCCTCGGCCTGCTCGGCGCTGTCGTAGACGAAGCCGCGAGGTGAGGAACAGCGCCTCGGCGGTTTCGCCGTGACGCGCTGCGCTGGGTGCCGCCGTGCACCAGCAGGGTGGCGGGGCGGAGTTGGCGGGGGATCGTGGTCATGGCGTCGGGGCCCTTGCATACGACTGGCGCCGACCGATGGAGCAGCCGCGGCCGCCGGAGCATCGCCCGGTCGTTCAGCTGGCCTCTTTAGCGCGCTTGTTTCACCTCGCCGCAATCCGGCCGGACAAATCACGAGGGCCGGCGGGCGTCCGCGCGCCGGCGGCGCCACCCTAGGCCGGCCGGATTGCGCCGTCAACCCGGCGTTTCCTATATGCCGGCGCGGCGCCGGCCGGCGCGGGTGTAGTTCAATGGTAGAACGGCAGCTTCCCAAGCTGCATACGAGGGTTCGATTCCCTTCACCCGCTCCAATCCGCGACGCCGGGGGGCCGCGGATTGGCCAGGACCCGCGTATGCGGCCTGCGGAACACGCCGGTGTGCAGAAATTTGAGAATTGCAGCGGTTTTTCGCGGCAAGGGTCTTCCATAGGCTACGAGCCGTGCGGCATTCATGCATTCGAGGTGCCAACACGCCGGGATCGAGTGCACTTGCCAACAATGCTTCAACACTGCCGGAGAGTTGCGTGAGCGAAAGGATCCATGACGATGTGGACCGGGCGCTGGCGGCTTTCGGCGGCAGCAACTTCGACTACCGCACGTTCGGAACGCTTTCGCTGGCCCCGCGCCGTCCGGCCGTCGCCGAGCCGGCGCCGCCGGACCTGGACACCTACGACCTGCCGCCACCGGTGATCGAGGCGGCGCCGCGCGTCGCCGCGCCTGCGCCCCCCGACTTTGCCGCGGCCGGCGACTTTGCCGCGGCCGGCGAGCTCGCCCCGGCCCCCGCCGAGTTGCGGCGCTACGTCGCCCAGCTTGCCGATGCGCCGCCGCCGACGACGCGCCGGGTCGGGTTCGGCCAGGTGCCACAGCCGCCGCCGCCGCCGGAGCCGGTGCGGCGCGGTTGGGAGCCGGTGCCGTTGCCGCCGGAGCCGCCGCCGCGCCAGGCCGAGCCGCCCGCGCTCGCGTCGCGCACGACGTTCGCGCCGGCGCGCATGCCCGCGGACCCGCTGCCGTCGCTGCACGACCCGGCGCGGCGTAGCCTCGCGCCGCCGCCGCCCGCGCCGGTCACAGTCCCGCCGGTCGCAGTTCCGCCGGTCGTGGCCCCGGCCGTCCTGGTCCCGCCGGCCGCGGCAATGCCGGTTGCGCTGCCGGAGGGCCTGGGCAGCCCGATGCCCCGGCAGGCGGACCCGCCGCGCAGGTTCCTGCCGCTGCGCATGTCCCCGGAGCAGATGTCGGCGTGGCCCGAGCCGGAGCCGGTCACGCCGTCGGTCGGCGCGGTGCGGCCGGCGTGGTCCGGGCCGTCGCGCACCAAGGCCGAGCCGCCGCGGCCCGCCTTCGGCCAGGGCCGCGGCAGATTTCCGGCCGGGCCGCCAATGGAGAGTGCGGCCGGCGCCGCCGCGCCGTTGCCCGCCCCGATGGTGCAGAGCGTGTTGCCGCCGACCCCGATGCCGCCCCCCGTCCCGCCGCCCGCGGTGCCGCCGCCGGTGCCGCCGCTGGAACCGGCGCGGGTCGAGCTCGTGCCGTGGCCCGAGCCCGCACCGCCGGCGCCGCCGCCCCGCAGCGAGCGGGACGACGGTCGGCCGGCGGCAGTGCCGCAGCGGGCGCCCGAGCCATCGCTGACCGACGCGCAGATCTGGGCGGCGCTGTCCCTGGCGGACCCGCCGGCGCCGCCGCCGGCCGCCGCCGCGTCGGCGCCGGAGCAGATCGCCGCCCCGCCGGCCCGCGCGGAGCCGACACCCGTGCCGGCCGAGCCGCCCGAACTGGCCGCGCCGCCGCCCGACGTTTCTTTTGATGTTCCAACCGACGTGGCCGAACCAGCCGTTTCGCCGGGCGCGCTCGATCCCGCGTCCGCGGTCGGGACCGCGCCGGAGCTGCCACCGCCGCCCGTTGATGAGCCGGTCTGGTCGCTGCCGCCGCCCACGCCCGCGCCTGAGCCCGCCGAGGCCGATGTGCCGCCCGAGCCCGCGCCGGAGCCCGTGCAAGCATTGGCGCCGGTGGCCGAGCCCCTTCCCGCGCCCGCGCCCGCTCCCGCGCCAGAACCCGTGCAGGCGTCGGAGCCCGCGCAGGCGCCAGCGCAGCCGGACGACGCTGCGGGCGAGGCGGCGCGCGATGACGCGGTGCCGGCCGCACCCGAGCCTGCCGCACCCGAGCCGCTCCGGTGCACGTCCTGCCGGTGCCGACGCTGGCGATGTTCGCCGAACGCGAACTGGCGCCGGAGCGGCTGGAACCGGACAGGACGAGCCGCCGCCGGTCGACCCGCTGCCGCCGTGGTATGCGCCGCCGCTGCCCGGCCGCAGGCCGGCGCAGCCGCCGCCGCAAGGCCAGTATTCCGGCGCCGGCCGGCTTTGGCGCGCGCCGCGCCGCGGCGGCCGCGGCGCGCCCGTCGCCGGCCTTCCCCGCCCCGGCCTTCCCGGCGCTGGGCGCGGCGGTCGAAATTCCGGCATCCGCAGCCATCGGCGCTGCCCGCGCCGACGCAGCGTGGCGCCGAGATCAACGTCTTCCAGCTCGCCTGGGACTCCGCCGCGTCGTCGGCCGACGGCAGCGACCGCGCCGGGCCCCGCCTCGCCGCCCAGCAAGGCCCGGCGCCGGGCGAGGAGGACCTGTTCGCCGCATCTGACGCGACATGACGCGGACCGGGAGAGGCAGCTCAAGCCGAACGAATGATGCATTGCATGGCTTCCTCAATTCCGCGCCGACGGGGCGGGCGATCCGCTGGTTCGGACGATAGGACAACGGCGACGTGGCGATGGCTGATCCTGTGCGGATTGCTCGGATGACAGGCCGGTGCCGCCCGGATCGCGGCCGGCTGGCCGGCCTGCCATGAGCCCGCGACGCGACCGGCGGACCCTGCCGCAGGCGGCCCTGCCGGCAACCCGAAGCCGTCTCGCCGACACGCTGCGCGACGTGCTGATGGCCGCGGTCGGCCTGATCGTCGTGCTGAGCATCGCCAGCGCGCCGCTGACCGCGCGCGGGCAGGCGATCTTCGCGGTCGCGACGATGCTGACGTTCATGGTCTGCAACCGGGTGCCCGGCCGCTTCATGTCGATGCTGCTGATCGCGCTCTCGCTCGCCGTCTCGATCCGCTACATCTTCTGGCGCGTCACCGAGACCTTGCAGTTCGGCAGCTGGACGGAGTTCTTCTTCGGCTACGGCCTGGCGCTTGCCGAAGTCTATGCGATCACGGTGCTGGTGCTGGGCTACGTGCAGACCGCTGGCCGCTCGAGCCGGGCGCCGCTGCCGCTGCCGGCGGACCCGCAGAGCTGGCCGCGCGTCGACGTCTACATCCCCACCTACAACGAGCCGATGTCGATCGTGCGCGCGACCGTGCTGGCGGCGATGGCGATCGACTGGCCGGCCGACAAGTTCAACGTCTACATCCTCGACGACGGCAGGCGCGAGGAGTTCCGCGAGTTCGCCGCCGAGGTCGGCTGCGGCTACATCATCCGCGACAACAACCTCCACGCCAAGGCCGGCAACCTCAACGCGCGCGATGACCATGACCGACGGCGAGTTCATTGCCGGTGTTCGACTGCGACCACATCCCGACGCGGGCGTTCCTGCAAATGACGATCGGCTGGCTGGTCGCCGACCCGCGGCTGGCGATGGTGCAGACGCCGCACCATTTCTATTCGCCCGACCCGTTCCAGCGGAACCTCGCCGCCGGCACCCGCGTGCCGGCCGAAGGCAACATGTTCTACGGCCTGGTGCAGGACGGCAACGACTTCTGGAACGCCGCGTTCTTCTGCGGCTCGTGCGCCGTGCATCCGGCGCCGCGCGCTGGAGTCGATCGGCGGCTTCGCGGTCGAGACGGTCACCGAAGACGCGCATACGATCGCTGAAGCTGCATCGCCGCGGCTGGGAGAGCGCCTACATCGAAGGTGCCGCTGGCGGCGGGGCTGGCCACCGAGCGGCTGGCGCTGCATATCGGCCAGCGCATGCGCTGGGCGCGCGGCATGCTGCAGATCCTGCGCATCGACAATCCGCTGTTCGGCCCCGGCCTGACGCTCGGCCAGCGCATCTGCTACCTGCAGGCGACCGGGCACTTCCTGTTCGCGATGCCGCGCGTGGTGTTCCTGACCTCGCCGCTCGCCTTCCTGCTGCTCGGCCAGAACGTCATCGCCGCCTCGCCGCTGGCCATCACCGCCTATGCGCTGCCGCACATCTTCCACTCGGTGGCCACCAACTCGCGGCTGCAACGCAACTGGCGGCATTCGTTCTGGAGCGAGATCTACGAGACCGTGCTGGCGCTGTTCCTGGTGCGCGTGACGATCGTGACGCTGATCTTCCCAAGCGCGGCAAGTTCAACGTCACCGCCAAGGGCGGGCTGCTGGAGAACGGGTTCTTCGACCTGCGCGCGGTCTATCCGAATTTGATCCTGTCATTCCTCCTGGTCGTCGGCATCGGCCGCGGCGTCGTCAGCATGGGGTTCTTCAAGCAGGACACGCTGACCTTCCAGGCGCTGGCGCTGAATGCGATCTGGGCGACGTTCAGCCTGCTGATCGTGCTGGCGGCGCTCGCGGTCGGGCGGGAGACGCGGCAGGTGCGCAGCCGCGCGCGGGTGAACGCGAGCCTGCCGCTCGGCATCCGGCTCGCCGACGGCCGCGTCGTGCCGGGCACGACGGTCGATCTGTCGCAGGGCGGCGCCAGCGTGATTTCGGAACGGCCGGACGACGTCGCCGAGGCGGGCGACGTGTACGCCGAGATCGCGGTGGGCGGCGAG
Organism: uncultured Solirubrobacterales bacterium; assembly: GCA_963697635.1. GTDB lineage: Bacteria > Pseudomonadota > Alphaproteobacteria > Acetobacterales > Acetobacteraceae > CAJCJG01. The sequence continues at coordinate 362,750 of CAVOOS010000032.1, forward strand.
GAGTTCGCGCTGCCGGCGCGGGTGGTGCGCTGGGACGGCACGTCGATGCAGCTGCAATGGACGCCGGCGACGATCATGGACGAGGCGCGCGTCGTGCGCGTGGTGTTCGGCCGCGCCGATGCCTGGACCGACTGGTCCGCCTACGCGGTCGATCGGCCGCTGGCGAGCCTGTGGCGCGTGCTGGTCTCGATCCAGGGCCTGTTCCGGCCGCCCGACCGGACCGTGCTGCGGCCGCCCAGCTCCGGGCAGACCGGCGGGGCGGCGGCGTCGCCGGCGTCCAAGCCCGGCCAGCGGCAGCTCGCCGCGCGCACCGCGACCGCGGTGGGCGCGGTGGTGCTGGCGCTGCTGGCGGCGGCCCCGGCGTCCGGACAGAGCGCGACGCAGCGGCGCGAGAACGGCGGGATGACGGTGCGGGTGATGCCGCAGCCGGTGCAGCCGCTGACGCTGACGCCGCCGGCGCGGCAGGCGGCGCCCATCGTCGCGGCGCCGGCGCCCAGCCCGACGGCGGCGCTCGCGGCGCAGGCCGCCGAGGCGGCGAACCGGCCCGGCGCGCGCCACATCGTCTACAACCTGCGCCAGCTCGGCGCCGCCGGCCCGCTGGCGCTGCGCGGCACCAGCGCATTGCAGGGCGTGGAATTCGGCATCCGCTCGGACGAGGTGGTGACCGCGGCGCAGCTCTCGCTGAGCGGCGCGATGTCGCCGTCGCTGATCCCCGAGGTCAGCAACATCACCGTCCGGCTCAACGAGCAGTATGTCGGCACCATCCCGACCAGCCGCGACCAGCAGCCGTTCCAGATCGACATGCCGGTCAACCCGGTGTTCTTCCAGGACAACAACCGGCTGAACTTCTTCTTCACCGGCCGCTACACCACCGAATGCAACGACCCGCTGAGCGGCCTGCTGTGGGGCACGGTCTCCGACACCTCGACGCTGACGCTCACGGTCGAGCGGCTGCCGCCGCAGCGCGACCTGTCGCGGCTGCCGCAGCCGTTCTTCGACAGCTACGTCAAGGACCTGCTGTCGCTGCCGTTCGTGCTGCCGGCGAACCCGAGCCCCGAATCGCTGAAGTCGGCCGGCATCGTCGCTTCCTGGTTCGGCGGGCTCGCGTCCTACCGCGGCGCCAATTTCCCGGTGGTGACGGAGCCGCCGGCCGAGGGCAACGCGGTCGTCGTGGTGGTCGCGCACGAGGGCGCCGCCGGCATTGCCGGGATGCCGCGGGTCAACGGCCCGACGCTCGCGATCGTGCCCAACCCGAACGATCCGCTGGGGAGCCTGCTGGTGGTGGCGGGCCGCAACGGCGACGAGGCGGCGGCCGCGGCGACGCTGCTGGCGCTCGGCAGCAAGACGCTGGGTGGCGCCTTCGCCACGGTGCAGCCGCCGCAGGTGGCGCCGCGCGAGCCGTACGACGCGCCGCGCTGGATCCCGACCGACCGGCCGGTGAAGCTCGGCGAACTGGTCGACAAGGAGGCGCTGCGCGGTCTCGGCTACGTGGCGCTGCTCAAGGTGCCGTTCCGCACCGCGCCGGATTTCTACACGTGGCGCGACCGGCCGTTCGAGTTGCGGCTGCGCTACCGTGCGCCCCCGGGGCCGGTGATCGACCTGCAGCCGTCCCGCCTCGACGTCGGCATCAACGGCATCTACCTGGACACGCTCTCGCTCGGCCAGTCCCCGGCGCAACGCGGCTGGCTGTCCCGGCTGTTCTCGATGGGTGCGTGGTCGGCTGCCGCCGCTCCGGCCGCGGCCACGGTGGGCATCCCGGTCTACGACGTGTTCGGCGTCAACGAGATGCAGTTCTATTTCGACGCGCGGCCGATGCATCGCGGCGAGTGCGAGGGCATCCCGCAGGACCTGCAGATGTCGGTGGACCCGGACAGCACGATCGACCTGCGGCGCGGCCATCGCTTCACCGAGATGCCGAACCTCGCCTTCTTCGTCAATTCGGGGTTCCCGTTCACCCGCATGGCGGACCTGTCGGAGACCGCGGTCGTGCTGCCGGACCGGCCGAGCGGCGTCGAGGTCAGCGCGTTCCTCGACATGCTGGGTCGCTTCGGCGCGCTCACCGGCTATCCGGCGATCCATGTCGCGGTGGTGCGGCCGGACGGGCTCGCGGCCGTGGCCGACCGCGACCTGCTGGTGATGTCGACGCTGTCGCGGCTCGGCAAGGCCGCGGACCTGCTGCACGGCTCGGCGGTCGGGCTCGACAACGGCCGTCTGACGATCTCGGTCTCCGATCCGCTCGACAGCGTGCGCCGGCTGTTCGACGACCGGCCCGGCCGCGAGCGCGACCGGGCGACCGCGACGCTGCAGACTGGCCTGTCGGAGACCGGCGCGGTGCTGGTCGGCGGGCAGAGCCCGCTGCACGCCGGCCGCTCGGTGGTGGCGATGCTGGCGTCGGCGCCGCAGGCGCTGGAGGCGGTGGTGGCCAGCATGCGCGACAGCCAGCAGGCGCAGCAGATCCAGGGCGACCTCGCGCTGCTGGCGTCCGACCACGTGACCTCGTTCCGGGTGACCACGCCCTACACGATCGGATCGCTGCCGTTCTGGATGTGGCCGAGCTGGTATCTGCGCGACGAGCCGTACGTGCTGGTCGTGCTGATGCTGGTCGGGTGTGCGCTGCTGGGCAGCGCGCTGTATTGGGCGATGCACCGTCGCGCCGACCGCCGGCTGGAGGCGGCGGACCCGACGCGCGCCAGGCGCCTCGACGGGCCGGGCGGCGGCAATGCGCCCCGGCACTGAGCCGCGCCCGATGGACCCGCAGGCCGATCCCCCTGGGGGCGTGGACGGGCCGGCGCGGCGCGACCGTCCGCAGTCCCGCCGGGCGTTGTACGCGGCGACCGCGCTGGCGGCGCTCGGCGGTATCGCGGCCTATGCGCTGTGGCGCGGCGACGCGATGGCGCCGCTGCCGCAGGCGTGGGCCCAGCCGGCCGCGGTGCCGCAGCCGCCGGCAACCGGCGACACCGCGCCCCCGCCGGCCGGCACCGCCCCCACCGCGACCCCGGCCCCCACCCCCGCGCCGGCCGACGCCATTGCCGGCGGCGCGCTCGGCGTGCTGCTCGACCAGGCCAGGTACTGGCAGGCGCGGCAGCGCTACGACCAGGCGATCACCAGCCTCGACCGCGCCCTGAGCCTCGCGCCGAACAGCGCCGACGCGCTGGCGCTGATGGTGGAGCTGCAATCGGCGAAGGGCGACCAGCAGGCGGCGGCCGCGGCGCTCGAGCGGCTGCGCAAGGTGGCCCCGGACGATCCGCGCTTTGCCAAGCTCGACCAGGCGATGCGGGTCGGCGCGATCAACCCGGACCAGCTCGCCGAGGCGCGGCGGCTCGCGCAGTCCGGCCGGCGCGCCGAGGCGATCGAGCGCTACAACAAGCTGTTCAGGGGCAACCCGCCGCCGGACGCGCTCGGCGTCGAATACTACCAGACGCTGGCCGGCACCGAGGGTGGCTACGACCGCGCCAAGGCGGGCCTCGCGCAACTGGTGCGGCAGAATTCGCAGGACCTGCGCGGCGCAGCTCGCCTACGCCCAGCTGCTGACCTACCGGGACGGCACCAGGCTCGAAGGCATCGAGCGGCTCGCGGCGCTGTCGCAGAGCGCGCCGGTCGCGGAGCCCGCGACCGCGGCGTGGCGGCGGGCGCTGGACTGGCTGCCGAACGCCAAGGACGCGATCCCGTCGCTCGAAACGTTCCTCGCGACCCATCCCGGCGACGCCGACATCACCGCCAAGCTGGAGCAGGCGAAGAACCCGCCGCAGACGATCAGCGGACCGGCCAAGGCGCGGATCGACGGCTTCATCGCGCTGAACCAGGGCAAGCTCGCCGACGCGGAGAAGCTGTTCCGGCAGGCGATCGACGGCGATGCCAACGACGCCGACGCGACCGGCGGCCTCGGCATCGTGCGGCTGCGCCTGCACGACCTTGCCAACGCCAAGGCGCTGCTGGCGCGCGCGATCGCGCTCGACCCCGAGCACAAGGCGCGCTGGCAGTCGGCGCTGCTCGCCGCGAGCAACCCGGGCGGCGGGCCGAACCCGGCGCTGGCGCTGATCAACCACGGCGACTTCAAGGCGGCGCAGCGCGAGGTGAACCGCCAGCTCGCGCACGGCGACGACGTGGTGGGGCTGCAGGCGATGCTGGCGGAGGCCGAGGCGCGCAGCGGCCGGCTCGAAGAGGCTGAGGCGACGTTCCGGGCCGCACTCGGGCGGGCGCCGAACAACGCGCAGGCGCTGGTCGGGCTCGCCGATGTGCTGACGCGGCAGGGCCGGCGCCAGGAAGCCTCGGAGCTGCTGGACCGGGCGCAGGCGGCCGCGGGCGGCAGCACGCGGCAGGTCGGGCAGGCGCGCGCGGTGCTGCTGCGCGCGCAGGCGGCCGCGGCCGCCGATCCGGCGACGCGGCTCGGCCTGTACCGTGCGGCGGCGGCGGCCGACCCCTCGAACCCGTGGCTGCGGCTCGATCTGGCGCGGGCGCTGGCCAAAAGCGGCCAGGCGGACGAGGCGCGCGGGCTGATGGCTGACCTGGTCGGCGGCAAGGCGACACCGGACGCGCTGAAGGCCGGCATCATCTTCGCCGACGAGACCTCCGACCCCGATGCGGCGGCGGCGCTGATCGCGCGGCTGCCGGCCTCGATGCGTACTGCCGACATGCGCGCATTCCAGGTGCGCGCAAGGGTGCAGCGCGAGATCGACATGGCGCTGCTGCTGTCGCGCCCGGCGGCGCGGCAGCGGCTGCTGGCGATGGCCGCGGTCGCCGACCCGGACGGCGTGCGCGGCGCGGCGCTGGCCCGCGCACTCGGCCAGATCGGCGACAAGGAGGCGGCGCGCGAGGCGGTGGTCGCCGCGCAAGCCTCCTCGCCGAGCCAGGGGGCGGGCGCCAAGCTGCGCTACGCAGGGGCGCTGCTGGCGATCGGCGATGCGCAGGGCGCGCAGGACATGCTGGCGCTGATCGGCTCGCGCCGCGGCCTCGGCGCCGCGGAGCGGCGGCAGCTCGTGCAGTTGCAGGCGGGGCTCGCGGTGCGCGCCTCCGACCGGCTCAACGAGCAGGGCAAGCAGGCCGACGCCTACGACCGGCTGGCGCCCGTGCTGGCGCAGCAGCCGCAGAACCCCGACCTCAACCTCGCCCTCGCCCGGCTGTACCAGGGCGCGAAAAACCCGCGCGAGGCACTGGAGATCAGCGAGGCGATGCTGCGCCGCGACCCCGGCAACATCGAGGCGCGCCGGGGCGCGGTGGCGGCCGCGCTGCAACTGGGCGATCGGCGGCGCGCCGACGAACTGGCGCAGGAAGGCCAGCAGATCGCGCCGGACGATCCGAAGACCTGGATCATGTCGGCGGACGTGGACAAGGCGCGCGGCGACAACGGCCAGGCGCTGCGCGACCTGGAGCGGGCGCGCGACCTGCGGTTGCAGCAGCTCGGCTACACCGGCGCCGACACCGGGGCCGACACGGCGCCACCGCCGGGCGTGAGCCTGGAGCCGGGGACGGCGCCGACCTACCAGCGGATGTACCGCCCGCCCGCGTATCTTCCGCCCGCGTACCGGCCGCCCGCGCTGCCGAACGCCGACGGCGGCGCCGACCAGCCGCAGTCGCTCGCGGTCCCGCCGGAACTGCAAGGCGAGCCGGCGACAACCGATGCGGCCGATCCGCCCGCGCCCTTCACGCCGCAGCCGGTCACGGCACTCGGCGTGTGGCCGACCTACCGGCCCGCGGCCGTTTCGGCCGACGACGCGGCGCCGCAACATCGGCTGCTGGACACCAGCGCCTCCGAGGTCGTGCCGCCGGGCGCGGCGCCGGCGCCGGCGGACGAGGAGACCAGCCCGGTGCCGATGCCTGCGCCGGCGGGCGACGAAGGCGCGGACGCGGCGCCGCCGTATCCGTCGCCGCCGTTCCAGCGCCCGGTCGATCAGGCGCAGGCGGTGCAGCCGCCGCCGGCCGCGCCGGAGACCGACCAGCCCCAGGCCGACCAGCCGTCGCTGCCATCGCGGATACCCGCCGCCGCGTCCAGCCTGCTCCGGCGCAGCCGAGCTATGCGCCGTTCCGGGCGCCGCCGGCGGCGCCCCCGGCGGCGCCCCCGCCGCAATCGGTCAACCCGTTCACCGCCAGCCCGCCGCCCGGCGGCGCGACCGACGGATACTACGCCAACCCGTTCCGCCCGCCGCCGGCCGAGGCGCCCGCGGCGCAGGCCGATACTGCCGTGCCCGCGCCCGCGCTGCCGGCGGCGGCACCGGACCCCGAAACCGAGGAGATCGACCGCAACATCGCCGCCCTGCGCGACGCCGTCGCGCCGAGCGCGCAGGCCGGCTTCGGTTATCGCAGCCGCTCGGGGTCGTCGGGTCTCGACGCGCTCGATGCCGCGACGCTGCCGATGGAGGCGACCTACTCGCCGGGCGGCTACGGGCAGGTGAAGCTCACGGTCACGCCGACGCTGCTGAGTTCCGGCTCGATCGGCGGCGGCGTGACCAACCAGCAGCGCTTCGGCACCCAGGCGCTGGGGCTGAGCACCAATGGCGCAACCGGCGTCACCACGCTCGCCGGCGCTTCGGCCGGCGACCAGAACGCGCAGGGCGTCGGGCTCGACGCCGCCTATTCGATGCAGAACTTCAAGCTCGACGTCGGCAGCAGCCCGTTCGGCTTCCGCGAGCAGAACGTGGTCGGCGGCGCCGAGTGGGCGCCGCAGCTCAGCGACCATGTCCGGCTGCGGCTGCTGGCCGAGCGGCGCGCGGTGCCGGACAGCATTCTGGCGTTCGCCGGCACAGTCGATCCGCGCACCGGCCAGACCTGGGGCGGCGTGGTGCAGGACCACGCGCGCGCCACGCTGGAGTTCAGCGCCGGGAAGGCCGACTTCTACGCGCTCGGCGGCTGGGCCACGTTCACCGGCACGCATGTGCAGAACAACAGCGAGTTCGAGGCCGGCGCCGGCGCCAGTTTCCCGGCCTGGCGCACGCCGAGCCAGGAAGTCCGCGTCGGCCTCGACCTGATCTACTTCGGGTTCCAGCACAACCAGGATTTCTTCACGCTCGGCCAGGGCGGCTATTTCAGCCCGCAGTCGTTCGCCTCAGCGCTGGTGCCCGTCACCTACAAGGAGCAGGTGGACCCGGATCTGTCGTACGAAGTCGGCGCCGCCGCGGGCTTCGCCAGCTTCCGCGAAAGCGCGCAGCCGTACTACCCGATCGACCCGGCGCTGCAGGCGGCGCTGGTGGCGCAGCAGTCCGGTTCGGGCGCGGTGCCCGGCGTCGACAGCGAGTTCCCGTCGAGCAGCCAGTCCGGCTTCTCCGGCACCGCGCACGGGCTGGTCGACTATCGCGTGACCCCGAGCCTGCATGTCGGCGGCAAGGTGAACTTCGCCCATTCTCCAGCGTTCGACGAGACGACCGGGATGGTCTACGCGAAGTATCTGTTCAATGGAGCGGACAAGTAGCGGAGAAGGAAAAGTTTCTCCTAAGCTGTAATGGCGGCGCCAGAATTCGAGACGAAATAACCTCTTCAATCCAATCAGTCGTCATCCCCGGGCTTGACCCGGGGATCCACGCGGCGGCCGCGTCGTGGATTGCCGGGTCAAGCCCGGCAATGACGACAACGGATTGGCTATCCGGGGTTACTCCGCTGCGCTCCGCAGCGCCGCCCCGGCAGCGATCGGGCAGAGCGGCAGCGCGGCCGCGAGCAATGCAGACAACAGCAGCAGATGCGGCCGCGGCGTCTGGCCGAAGCTCGCCGCATCGGCCGCGGCGACGCCGAAGATCAGCACGGGCGTGGTGAGCGGCAGCACCAGCAGCGGCAGCAGCACGCCGCCGCGCCGTGCGCCGAGCACGACCGCGGCGCCCACCGTGCCGAACAGCGACAGCAGCAGCGTCGCGGGCAGCAGGCCCAACAGCAACACCGGCAGCGCCGCGCCGTTGATGCGAAGCATGACCGCGATCGGCGCACCGGCGAGCAGCAGAGGAAAGCCGGTGACGAGCCAGTGCCCGGCCGCCTTGGCGCCGGCGACCGCCGGGGCGGGAAGCCCGGACAACAGCAGCAGGTCGAGCGAGCCGTCGTCGAAATCGGCGCCGAATAGCCGGTCGAGCGGCAGCAGCGCCGCCAGCAGCGCGCAGACATAGACGATGCCGGGCGCGATCCGCCCGAGGGTTTCCGGCGCCGGCCCGATCGCCAGCGGGAACAGCGCCGCGGCCAGCAGGAAGAACAACACGGAAGCCAGCGTGTCGGCGCCGTGGCGCAGCGACAGCCGGAGTTCGCGGCGGAGCAGGGCGAAAAACAGGGTCATGCTGTTCGCGCTTGGCCGCACATGGTCAGGCCGCCAGCGCCAATTCCGCCGCTCCCGGCAGCGGCAGCGGCAGATGGGTGGCGGCCACCACCACGCCGCCGCTTCCGCAGTGATCGGCCAGCATCGCGCCGAACCGCGCGACCGAGGCCGTGTCCAGCCCCAGCGTCGGTTCGTCGAGCAGCCAGATCGGGGCGGGCCGCAGTGCCAGCCGCGCCAGCGCGAGGCGCCGCCGCTGCCCCGCCGACAGCATTTTTGCCGGCAGATCGGCGAGCGAGGCCAGCCCGACCGCGTCGAGCGCCGGCGCCACCCGCGCCCGCGCACCCCAGACCAACAGGTTTTCGGCGACCGTCAGCCCGGGCTTCACCGCGTCGAGATGGCCGAGATACGCGACGCGCCCGGCATGCTCCACAAGGTCGGCCAACGCATCCGCGCCGCGCCACAGCAGCCGCCCTGCTTCCGCCCGCACGAGCCCCGCGATCAGTCGCAGCAATGTGCTCTTGCCGGAGCCGTTCGGCCCGACGAGCAGCATTGCCCCGCCTTCCGGCACGCGAAAGCCGAGGCCGGAAAACACCAGCCGCTCGCCCCGGATCGCCGCCAGCCCCTCCGCCTCCAGCACGTCTTTTCCGTTCTTGCTGCACTGCGGCGGCGAGTGGACCTGCCGTCGCTTGTGTGGTTTAAGCCGCTCATCGGAAACAAACACCGCCCGCCCGCCGCGGGGAAGACCCCGCCTCGACGCGCGTGGCGCAGCGAAAGCACCCCCATGACGACGATCGGGCACGACAGCCTTCGGACGCGGCGCATTCTCACGGTCGAGGGCCGCGCCTACGAATACTTTTCTCTTTCCGAAGCGGCGAAGACGATCGGCGACATCGCGCGCCTGCCGGTGAGCCTGAAGGTGCTGCTGGAGAACGTGCTGCGCTTCGAGGACGGCCACAGCTACCACGTCGCCGACGCGCACGCGGTCGCCGACTGGCTCAAGGCGGCGTCCTCGACCAAGGAGGTGCCGTTCAAGCCCGCGCGCATCCTGATGCAGGATTTCACCGGCGTTCCCGCCGTCGTGGACCTCGCCGCGATGCGCGACGGCATCCTGCGGCTGCACGGCAAACCGGAAAAGGTGAACCCGCTGGTGCCGGTCGATCTGGTGATCGACCACTCGGTGATGGTGGACGCGTTCGCGACGCCCAACGCGCTGCAGAAGAACGTCGACATCGAGTTCGAACGCAACGGCGAACGCTATTCTTTCCTTCGCTGGGGCCAGACCGCGTTCGACAATTTCCGCGTCGTGCCGCCGGGCACCGGCATCTGCCATCAAGTCAATCTCGAGTACCTCGCGCAGGCGGTGTGGACCGCCGAGATCAATGGAAAAGAATTCGCGTATCCGGACACGCTGTACGGCACCGACAGCCATACGACGATGGTCAACGGCATGGGCGTGCTCGGCTGGGGCGTCGGCGGCATCGAGGCGGAAGCGGCGATGCTCGGCCAGCCGATCGCGATGCTGATCCCCGACGTGATCGGATTCCGGCTGACCGGAAAAATGCCGGAGGGTGCGACGGCGACCGACCTCGTGCTGACCGTCACGCAGATGCTGCGCAAGAAGGGCGTCGTTGGAAAATTCGTCGAGTTTTTCGGCCACGGCCTGGAGGATCTCGGGCTCGCCGATCGCGCCACGATCGCCAACATGGCGCCGGAATACGGCGCGACCTGCGGCTTCTTCCCGGTCGACAAGGTGACGCTGGCCTACATGCACCTGTCCGGCCGCGACACCCACCGGATCGCGCTGGTCGAGGCGTACTGCCGCGAGCAGGGCATGTGGCGGGACGCCTCGACGCCCGACCCGGTGTTCACCGATGTGCTGGAACTCGATCTTTCGACGGTGCAGCCGAGCCTCGCCGGGCCGAAGCGGCCGCAGGATCGCGTGCTGCTGAAGGACGCATCCTCCGCGTTCAAAATCGAGTTGACGAAAAGCCTTGGCGTGCCAGCCAACGACGTTGGCGTCCGCGCAAAGGTTGCCGAGAAGAATTACGATATCGGGCACGGCGACGTGGTGATCGCGGCGATCACCTCCTGCACCAACACGTCGAACCCGTCGGTGCTGGTGGCCGCCGGACTGGTGGCGCGCAAAGCCCGCGCACTCGGGTTGAAGCCGAAACCGTGGGTCAAGACCTCGCTCGCGCCCGGCTCGCAGGTGGTGACGGAGTATCTCGACAAGGCGAACCTGACCGCCGATCTCGATGCGCTCGGCTTCAACCTTGTCGGCTACGGCTGCACGACCTGCATCGGCAACTCCGGCCCGCTCGACGACGCGATCGCCGAAGCCATCGAGGACAACAAGCTCGTGGCGGTCTCCGTGCTGTCGGGCAACCGCAATTTCGAGGGCCGCGTGCATCCGAACGTGCGCGCCAACTATCTCGCGTCGCCGCCGCTGGTGGTCGCCTACGCGCTGCTCGGCACCATGACCGAGGACATTGCCACCGCGCCGCTCGGCACCGGCAGCAACGGCAACCCGGTGTATTTGAAAGACGTATGGCCCACCAACAAGGAAATTGCCGACGTCGTCGGCGCCAGCCTGTCTCGCGAGCAGTTCCTGCACCGCTACGGCGAGGTGTTCAAAGGCCCGCAACAGTGGCAGGCGATCGAGGTCGAGGGCGGCACCGAGACCTACAAATGGTCCGACAGCTCGACCTATGTGCGCAACCCGCCGTATTTCGAGGGCATCACGATGGAACCCGCGCCGCGCGGCGACATCGTCGGCGCGCGCATCCTCGCGGTGCTCGGCGACAGCATCACGACGGACCACATCAGCCCCGCCGGCAACATCCGCAAGACCTCGCCGGCCGGCGAGTATCTGCTGGAGCACCAGATCCGCCCCAACGACTTCAACAGCTACGGCGCGCGGCGCGGCAACCACGAAGTGATGATGCGCGGCACGTTCGCCAACATCCGCATCAAGAACGAGACGCTGCACGGCGTCGAGGGCGGCTACGCCAAGCACCTGCCCGACGGCGAGGAACTCTCGATCTACGACGCGGCGATGAAATACGCAGCGGAAAACGTGCCGCTGGTGGTGATCGGCGGCAAGGAGTACGGCACCGGCTCGTCGCGCGACTGGGCCGCGAAAGGCACGCTGCTGCTCGGCGTCAAAGCCGTGATCACCGAGAGTTTCGAACGCATCCACCGTTCCAATCTTGTCGGCATGGGGATCATGCCGCTGACGTTCAAGGACGGCGTGGACCGCAAGACGCTTTGCCTCACCGGCGAGGAAATCCTCGACATCGTCGGATTGGAAGACCTCAGTCCGCGCATGGATCTTTCCCTGGTGATCCATCGGCCGAACGGCACGGTGGACACGGTGAAAGTGCTGTGCCGTGTCGATACCGTCGACGAGGTGGCGTATTACCGCCACGGCGGCATTCTGCACTATGTGCTGCGGGGCATGGCGAAGGCGGCCTGACCCGCTGATGCAGGCCGGACAGGCAGCCGCCGATCCGGTCTTCCGCACCACGTTCGGCCGGCTCTGGGCGCTCGTTTCGGTCGATCTGCGCCAGGTCAGCATCGCCGAGGGATTTCGCGCGGCGCTCTCGGTCGCGGTGATCGTCGCGCTGAACGAGGTGTTCGAGTGGCCGCCGCTCATGGAGGCGGCGCTCGGGGCGCTGCTGACCTGCCTGTGCGACCCGGGCGGGCCGATCGGCCGGCGTATTCCCACGATCCTGGCGTTCGGCGTGCTCGGCGCGCTGGTGACGGTCGCGTTCGGCCTGTTGCGCAACGCGCCGCTCGCGGTGGTGATCCCGCTGGCCTGCGCCGGCATCTTTTGCAGCAGCTTCGCCCGCGTGCACGGCCCGTCGGCGCAGCTCGTCGGCAACCTGCTCACGGTCGTGCAGGTGCTGGCGCTCACGCGCGCGATCGGCAGCGCAAGCGAAGCGGCGGCGCTCGGCGGCGCGTTCGTCGGCGGCAGCCTGTGGGCGGCGCTGCTGACGCTGGTGATCTGGCGGCTGCACCCGTACGCGCCGGCGCGTCGCGCGGTCGCCACCGCCTACCTCGAACTCGCCCGGCTGGTGCACGACATGCGCCTCGTGCTGCGCCACCCGGAGCCGCACGAGACGGTGTGGGACCGGCACTTCAGCGCGCATCGGCGCACGGTGCGCGACGCGATCGAGCGCGCCCGCGCAGCCGTGCTTGCGACCGTGCGCGCGCATGGCCCGGTCAGTGGCCGCGCCTCCCAGACGTTCATCCGCCTGGAGGCGGCGGACCAGATCTTCGGCGCGCTGATCGCACTCTCCGACCTGCTGGCGAGCGACCCCGATCCGGCGGCGCGCGCGGCGGCGGACCGGATGCTGCGGCTGCTGCGTCCATTGCTGGTGGTGCTGGCGCGCGCGATCATCGCCGACGACCGCTCGCCACGTGATCGGCTGGAACGCGCGGTGCAGGCGATTGCCGCGGCGGCGCCGGAGGGGTCGGCACTGCATCCGGTCGCGGACGTGCTGGTCGAGCGGTTGCGCGTGCCGATCACGCTGGCGGCGCCGGACGGCTGGCGGCCGGGCCTGCCGGTGCAGCCGCCGGCGGACCCGTGGTTGCCGCGCATCGTCGCCAACGTGCGCGGCAACCTCACGTGGCAGTCGGAAGCGCTGCGTCACGCGCTGCGCAACGCCGTCACCGCCGCGCCGGCATTCTTCATCACGCTGCACTGGCCGAAGCCGTACGAGCATTGGCTGACGATTACGCTGGTGATGACGATGCAGCCCTATGTCGCGCTGACCTATGTGCGCGCGCTGGAGCGGATCGGCGGCACCATCGCGGGCGGGCTGGTCGCGGCGGTGATCGCCACGTTCTGCACGACGCCGCTGGCGATCGCCGCGGCGCTGTTCCCGCTGGCGGTGATCGCGCTCGCGATGCGGCCGGCGAGCTTCGCCTTGTTCATCGCCTGCATCACGCCGCTGGTCGTGCTGCTTTCCGAACTCGGCCGCCCCGGCGACAGCGAACTGGCGATCGCCGGGATGCGCGCGCTCTATTCCGTGATCGGCGGCGGGCTGGCGGTCGCGGCCTCGCTGCTGCTGTGGCCGAGCTGGGAGCCGGGGCGGGTGGCACGCGACCTCAAGGCCGCGATCCTCGCACACGGCGCCTATGCGCGGGCCGAGATCGGCGTGTTGCTGGGCGAGGCGACGCCGGCCCAGGTGGAAGCGGCGCGGCGCGGCGCCGGTGTTGCCAGCAACAACCTGGAAGCGACGTTGCAGCGCGCGCTGCTGGAGCCCGGCCCGGCCGGCCGGCTGGACGCGGCGATGACGGTGGACGCGGCGCTGCGCCGCATGGCCGGCCGCCTCTCCGCCATGCATCTGGACGCACGTCAGGGCCATGATCCGGCGGCCTGGCACGCCTGGGCCGAGTGGATCGAAGGCGCCGCCCGGCACATCGCCGAGGGTTCGCCGACGTTGCCGCCGCGCCCGAAACTGCCCGAGGGCGACCCGCAATGCGACGCCCTGGTCCGCGTCGCCCGGCAACTGGAGACCTCGGCGAGTGCCGTGCGCCGGCTGGGCGGCTCCGCGGCTTGATCCGCTGCCCTCAGCCGCCGTCCGAGAGCGCGAACTGGACGTCCAACCCCGGCTCATGCTGCGCCAGCCAGCCCGCGACGGCGCTGCGCGGCATCGGCCGGCCGAGCAGAAACCCCTGCAGCCGCTCGACGCCGAGCGAGCTCAGCATGGCGCGCTGCGCGGTGGTCTCGACGCCCTCGGCGGTCACGCCCAACGAGAGCGCGCGGGCGATCGACAGGATCGCGCGGATGATCGCGTAGCCGTCCCTCTCGGCGACGCGAACGAAGCTCTGGTCGATCTTGATGACGTCGAGCGGCAGCTTGCCGAGATACGCCAGCGACGAGAACCCGGTGCCGAAATCGTCGAGCAGGATGCGCATGCCGCGCCGGCGCAACTCCTCGAACACCGGGGTCACGCGCAAATGGTCGCCGACGAACATGCTTTCGGTGATTTCGATGTGCAGGCGCGTCGGCGGCAGGCCGCTGCGGGCGAGCGCGGCGTCGATATCGTCGAGCAGCGTGCCGGACAGTACTTGCGAGACGGAAACGTTCACCGTGACCGACGGCGCGGCGGCCGGCCACGCGGCGGCGGCGAGGCACGCCTCGGCCAGCACCCAGCGGCCGATCGCGCCGATCTGGCCGGACTGCTCGGCGATCGGGATGAAATGCACCGGGCTGATCGGCCCAAGCTGCGGATGGTTCCAGCGCAGCAGCGCCTCGAACGCCTCGCACCGGCCGGACCGCGTGGAGACGATCGGCTGATAGACCAGCGAGAGTTCGCCGTTGCCGATGGCATCCCGCAACGCCTGTTCCATCAGGTGTCGCTCGGCCACGTTGCGGGCCAGCGCAGGGTCGAACAGCTTGGTGCGGCCCTTGCCCTCCTTCTTCGCCTCGTACATCGCGACGTCGGCTGCGCGGATCAGCTCGTCCTGCGTGCGGCCGTCGCCCGGAAACACCGAGATGCCGACCGTCACGTCGATGCGGACGTTTTCCAGCCCGGCGTTCAACGGGGCTTCGAGCGCGCGCCGAAGATCCTCGGCAAGCCCGATTGCGGCTGTCGGGTCGTGGCCGGCCGGCATGGCCATCACGAACTCGTCGCCGCCCCAGCGCGCGAGTTCCACGCCCACGCCGGCGCGCTCGCTGAGCAGTTCCGCCGCGGCCTGCAGCACGCGATCGCCGGTCGCGTGGCCGCGCACGTCGTTGACCTGCTTGAAATTGTCGAGGTCGAGGAACAGCACCGCGAGCGAGGTGCCGCATTGCTCGGCCTCGGCCAGCATGCAGGCCAGCCGCTGCGCGAAGGTGGTGCGGTTGCACAGGCCGGTCAGCGGGTCCATCGCGGCGAGCTGGGCCAGGGCCTCGGCGTAGCGCTGCCGCTCGGCGACCTCGCGCGCAAGGTCGGCCGTGCGCGCCTCGATCCGGTGCTCCAGCAGGTTGTTCGCCTCGCTGAGTGCCACCTGGGCGCCGGCGAGCTGCCGGTTGGCGGCTTCGGTTTCGCACCGCTGCCGCTCGGTCTGGGCGACCAGCGCCTCGTTGACGCGGCTCAGCCGCAACGCGTCGACCACGGTGCGGTTGGCGACGCGCGCGGCGACGATCAGCGCGGCCAGCATGGCCAGTGCCAGAATGCCGAGGAAGTGGCTGTCCCGCCCGGGCAGCAGCAGGAACACGATGCCGGTGGGCAGCAACAGGACGGCGCAGAAGGCGACCGCCAGCGCGAAGGACGGACCGAGCACCGTCGCACTGCCGCCCGCGAGCGCGGCCAGCACCACCGCGGCGGCGGTGCGTCCGGTGTCGCTGATGACGGGAAAGAAGACGAGCGGAAACACCCCCCAGACCAGCGCCGCCGCCATTGCGCCCGCGGCGAACAGCGCGATTTCCCGCCGGCCGTCGAACGCGCCGGCGCGCCGGATCGGGTGCAGCACCCAGACGTCGAGCGCGCGCGCGGCGAACACCAGTGCAGCCACGCCCAGCCACTCCAGCAATCGGGGCCGCGACTGTGGCGAGGCGACCATCAGCACCAGGAAGCTGCTGGCGACCACGGTCACCACGAGGTTTCCGGTGCCGTGCTCGTAGAGCATGGTCGCCCGGTCGCGCGCGACCAGTGCGTCCGCGGAGGGGGCGGGCGCCGCCGGGCCGTTCGCCTCGGCGCACCCTGGGTTGCCACGGGGGATCATGCCAACAGGGATCTGCCGCACCAATGACGCGGGTCACGGATATGCGACGGGCGTTAAGGAACGGTGTTGGCGCGCCGCGGGCGCGCGGCGCGGACGACGCCTCCCGCCTCGTTCGAGGCGAGGCGTACCAGACGGAACTACTGGAGCGCCGGGATCAGCGGATCAAGCGCGCGATAGACCAGCCCGTCCTCGAAATAGACGCCGTTCGCGCTTACCGGACCAAGGCGCATGTGGCTCACGGACCGATCAGTGTGGACCAGCGCCCTCAGTGCGCCGACAATCGCGTCGGTGGGTCTGGCCATGGTGATATCCCCCATCGAAATCTCGCGCGAGATGTCCTCGCGGCCCGCGATGAGGCCGGCAATCTCGACGAGGGTCGCGAATTTCTCGCGCGATTCGTCGAATTGCAGGATGAGTTTCCACTCATCGCGGTCAACGAAGAACACCCATGCGGCGGTCTGAGGCGCAATGTTCCGTGCGTCAAGTTCGCGCACCAGTGCAGCGCCTGCCTCGATGCGAGCCGTCATAAGTGCTGAATCAGCCATGCCATCACTCCGTTCCCGGGCGCCGTGATTGCGTGGAGCAGCGCCGTTGCCGCAGTCTCATCCCAGACACTATAGCGACTCTGTTCGTTCCATTCAGCTACGACCGACCAGTGCGCGGCGAATTCCCTGTTCGACTGCAGTGCCTTGACATGTGTCTCTTGCAGCTTGGCAAGCGAGACCAGCTCGACCAGCTTGTGCGTGTAGACCCTTTTGACCTCGGCCAACTCGGGAATCACACCAGCCTTGAACCGATCCGCGATGTGCGCCTTTAACAGCATCTCCAAAGAGTACCCGGCGAGGTAGTAGGCGCCCGACCACAGCCGAGCGGCGAGCAGCGCGCGCGCCTCCGCAAGACGCGCTTCGGACAGGGTCAACAGTGTGGCTTTGCTGGTTTCCATCACGGCGCTTCGCCGTCCCGATGCTCCTGGTTAGGCAGTTGCAGAAGATCGGCCAACCATCACCGCGTCGGCCGCGGCGGCGTCTGGGTGTAGTCGTAGAAGCCGCGATTGGCCTTGCGCCCCAGCCAGCCGGCCTCGACGTATTTCACCAGCAGCGGGCAGGGGCGGTACTTGCTGTCGGACAAGCCCTCATACAGCACCTGCATGATCGACAAGCACGTGTCCAACCCGATGAAGTCGGCCAGCTCCAGCGGCCCCATCGGGTGATTGGCGCCGAGCCGCATCGCCATGTCGATCGCGGCGACGTTGCCGACGCCTTCGTACAACGCGTAGACCGCCTCGTTGATCATCGGCACCAGGATGCGGTTGACGATGAACGCCGGGAAATCCTCGCTGACGGCGGTCGTCTTGTGCAGCCGCTCGGCCAGCGCCTCTGTCGCCTGGAACGTCGGCTCGTCGGTGGCGATGCCGCGGATCACCTCGACCAGCTTCATCACCGGCACCGGGTTCATGAAGTGCATGCCGATGAATTTCGCCGGCCGGTCGGTGCTGGCGCCGAGCCTTGTGATGCTGATCGACGAGGTGTTGGAGGCCAACATGCACGAGGGTTTCAGATGCGGCGTCAGCGCCTTGTAGATCGCGCGCTTGACCTCCTCCTTCTCCGTCGCAGCCTCGATCACCATGTCGCAGTCGGCGAACGCGGCGTAGTCGATGCTGGTGGTGATGCGGCCGAGCGCCGCCGCCTTTTCGTCGGCGGACAGCGTGCCCTTCGCGACCTGCCGGTCGAGGAACTTGCCGACCAGCGCGATGGCCTTCTCCAGCGCCTCGGGCTTGACGTCGCCGAGCACGACCGTGAGACCTGCGAGCGCGCTCACATGGGCGATGCCGCTGCCCATCTGCCCCGCGCCGACGATGCCGAGATGGCTGATCGCCGGCTTGTCCGTCGTCGCGGCGCCGGCCGCGGGGATCGGCGCCGCTTGCACGGTCATGTTCAGCCGCGCTCCAGTTCCGCCGCCAGTTCCGGCAGCGCCTTGAACAGGTCGGCGACCAGCCCGTAGTCGGCCACCTGGAAGATCGGCGCCTCCTCGTCCTTGTTGATGGCGACGATGACCTTGCTGTCCTTCATGCCGGCCAGATGCTGGATCGCGCCGGAGATGCCGACCGCGACATACAGGTCGGGTGCCACGATCTTTCCGGTCTGCCCGACCTGGTAGTCGTTCGGCACGAACCCCGCATCGACCGCGGCGCGCGAGGCGCCGACCGCGGCGTTCAACTTGTCCGCGATCGGCTCCAGTAGTTTGAAATTGTCGCCGCTCTGCATGCCGCGGCCGCCGGAGATCACCACGCGCGCGGCGGTCAGTTCCGGCCGCTCGCTGCGCGACAGTTCCGAGGAGACGAACCGCGACATGGTCGGCAAGTCCACCGCAGGCGCCGCCTCGATCGGCGCGCTGCCGCCCTCGGCCGGCACCGGATCGAAACTCGCGGCGCGCACCGTGATTACTTTTTTCCCATCGCTGCTGTGCACGGTTGCCAGCGCATTGCCAGCGTAGATCGGCCGCACGAACGTATCGGCGTCGATAACCGCAGAAATGTCGCTGATCGGCTGCACGTCGAGCAGCGCGGCAACCCGGGGAAAAATGTTCTTGCCGAACGCGGTCGAGGCCGCAAGCAAATGCGAATAACCGGGCGCGAGCGCCACCAGCAGCGCCGCCATCGGTTCGGCGAGGCCGTGCGCGAATGCCGGCCCATCGGCCAGGATCACTTTCGCGATGCCGGGCAGCTTCGCCGCTGCCTCGGCCGCCGCGCGGGCGTTTTCGCCGGCGATCAGCACGTCGACCGGGCCGAGCTGCGCTGCGGCCGCGAGCGCCGAGCGGGCGGGCTGCTTGATGCCGGCGGCGTCGTATTCGAGCAGGACAAGAGCGGTCATTTCAGATCACCTTCGCTTCGGTCTTGAGCTTGGCCACCAGCTCGGCGACCGACGCGACCTTCGCCCCCGCCTTGCGCTTCTGCGGCTCCACGACCTTCACCAGCTTCAGCCGCGGCGTCGGATCGACGCCGAGATCGGCCGGCTTGAGCGTCTCGATTGGCTTCTTCCGCGCCTTCATGATGTTCGGCAGGCTCGCGTAGCGCGGCTCGTTGAGGCGCAAATCCGTCGTGACGATCGCCGGCAGGCTTAGCGCCACGGTCTCCAGGCCGCCGTCCACCTCGCGCGTCACCGTGAGGCCGTCGCCCTCGAAGACGAGCTTGGAGGCGAAGGTGCCCTGCGGCCAGCCGAGCAAGGCGGCCAGCATCTGCCCGGTCGCATTCATGTCGTCGTCGATCGCCTGCTTGCCCAGGATCATCAGCTTCGGCTGCTCGCGCCCGGCGATTGCGGCCAGCAGCTTGGCCACCGCCAGCGGTTGCAGCTCGACGTCGGTCTCCACCAGGATGCCGCGGTCGGCGCCCATCGCCAGCGCCGTGCGGATGGTCTCGGCGCACGCGGCGATGCCGAGCGAAACCGCGACGATTTCGGTCGCGACACCCTTCTCCTTGAGCCGCACCGCTTCCTCGACGGCGATCTCGTCGAACGGGTTCATGGACATCTTCACACCGTTGGTCTCGACCCCGGTGCCGTCCGACTTGACCCGGACCTTGACGTTGTAATCGACGACCCGCTTGACGGGGACGAGGACCTTCATGGCGTTCGTGCCGTTCCTGAACCAGCTGTGATGGCGCGGGGCGGGGCGCCCGGATGCGCGAGGCATCCTGTCGGCGCCCGATGCCCATCCGCGCGGCCCGTTCGCACCTGCAATAGGGCGGCGGAAATTAGGTCGGGCGCCGCGGCGCTGTCAAACGCGCTGGCCGCGCAACGGACCTGCCGGTTTCAGGACCTGAGCAGCATCACCAGCAGCGCGAACAGCAGCAGCGTCGCCGCCTGCAGCAGCACGCGCCAGCGCATCAGCCAATTCGAGCGCGCCGGGTCGTTCTGGCGCGCGAGGCCGACCATGCCGGCGACCAGCACCCCGAGCGTCGCCAGCATGCCGATCCCGACCAGGATCGCCAGGAAGGTTTTCATCCCTCAAACTAGGGGCGGTTTCGCGGCCTTGCCATCCCCCGCGCGCTCGGTTGACAGGCTGCGTCCGCGTGTGGTCCGCCTGCCGGCCATGCTCCGCATGCTACTGCTGGTGGCCGGGCTGATAGCGGCCGCGTCGACGCTCGCCGCCGCCCAGACCGCGCCCGCCCAGACCGCGCCCGCCGCCCCCGCTGTATCCGCCACACCGGCAGGCGCGCCGCCGCTGACCGCCGCGCAGGCGCAGCAGATGCTCGACGTGCTGCGCGACGACGCAAAGCGGGCGCAATTCCTGTCGGTGCTGGAAGGTCTGGCGGAGACGCTGCCCGCCGCGGCAGTCGAACCGGCTCCGGCGGCGGCAACGGCGCCCGTGGCCAAGCCGCCGGCGGCTGCCGCAACCGCGCCCGCCGCGGCTGCCGCGCACGGCGCCGGCAAGACCCCCGAAAAGCTCATTCCGCTCGCGCCGGACAGCCTGGGCGCGCAGATCCTGGTCGACGCGTCGAACAAGCTCAGCCTCCTCTCCACCCAGGTCGACGACGCCGCCCGCTCGCTCACCGACTTCCCGCTGTTCGCCCGCTGGCTCGTGCACGTGGCGAGGGACCCCGACACCCGTGCCGACATGCTCGACGCCGCCTGGAAGCTGGCGCTGGTGCTCGGCGCCGGCCTGATCGTGGAGCGACTGGTCCGCCGCCTGGTCGCGCAGCCGGTCCACGTGCTCGCCAGGCGCGCACCGACACCGGCCGAGGGCGCCACACCCGGCAACGCGCCGGATCGGCCATCCGGGAAGCCGCGGCTGCGGCCCGTGGTGGTGCTCGCGGTGCGCCGCCTGCCGTACATGCTCGGCCGCCTCGCGCTCGACATGCTGGCGGTATTGGCGGTGCCGGCGGTCGCCTATCCGCTGCTGAGCACCCCGCTCGGCGCGCCGAGCACGACGCGGCTGGTGATCCTGGCGGTGGTCAACGCCTACGTGCTGTGCCGGGCCGCGGTGACGGTGGTGCGGGCGCTGGTCGCCCCGGCCACCCCGCGCCTGCGCCTGCTGCCGTTCGGCGACGAGGCGGCCCTCTATGTCCTGGTCTGGTTCCGCCGCATGGCGGTGACCGGCATCTTCGGCTACGCGTTCGCCGAGGTCGCGCTGCTGTTCGGCCTCTACCGGGTCGCCCACGACACGCTGATCAAGCTGGTCGTGCTGTCGATCCACGTCGCGCTGATCGTGATCGTGCTGCAGAAGCGCCGCGCGGTCGCGCACTGGATCCGCGGGCGGGAAGACGCCGCCGGCTCGTTCGCGGTCGGCCGCCGCCTGCTCGCGCAGCGCTGGCACTTCATCGCGATCTTCTACCTCGTCGCGATGTGGCTGGTCTGGGCGTTCGACGTTCAGGACGGTTTCGCCCGCATCCTGCGCATCTCGATCGCGACCGTCGTCGTGGTCGTCGTCGCACGCCTGCTGATCGCCGGCACGCACGGCGCGCTCGAGCGCTGGATGCGGGTCGATCCCGCGTTGCACGAGCGCTACCCGGGGCTCGAGCAACGGCTGCGCCGCTACCATCCGGTCGTGCGCGGGGTCACGACCGGCCTGATCGCCGCGGTCGCCGCGATCGTGCTGTTCGAGGCGTACGGCATCGACAGCCTGGCGTGGTTCGAACAGGGCGGCCTCGGCGGGCGCCTGGTCTCGGCATTGGTCAGCATCGCGGTCACGCTGGTGGTGTCGCTGGCGACCTGGGAACTGGCCAACGCCGCGGTGCAGCGCCGCCTTGCCGAAGTGACGCGCGAAGGCCGCGCCGCGCGATCGGCCCGGCTGCTGACGCTGCTGCCGATGCTGCGCACGGCGTTGCTTGTTGCGATCTGCCTGATCGCCGGCCTGATGGTGCTGAGCGAGATCGGCGTCAACATCGCACCGCTGCTGGCCGGCGCCGGGGTGGTCGGCATCGCCATCGGCTTCGGCTCGCAGAAGCTGGTGCAGGACGTCATCACCGGCCTGTTCCTGCTGCTGGAGAACGCGATGCAGGTCGGCGACGTGATCACGCTCGGCGGCCTGAGCGGCACGGTGGAATACCTCTCGGTCCGCACCATCCGGCTGCGCGCGCTTGATGGATCGGTCTACATCATCCCGTTCAGCGCGGTGACGACCGTGACCAACATGACGCGCGACTACGCGTATGCGCTGCTGGACCTTCCGATCGGGCTGAACGAGCAGCCGGACCACGTCTCCGACGTGGTGCGCGACGTCGTGCGCACGCTGCGCGAGGAGCCGCGCTGGGCGAGCGCGATCCGCGACGACGTCGAGATCATGGGCGTCGAGAAATTCGTCGATCTTGCTTACGTCTTGCGCGCGCGGGTGATGACGCTGCCGGGCCAGCGCTGGGCGGTCTCGCGCGAGCTGAACCGGCGCGTCAAAATGCGCTTCGACGAACTGGCGATCGAGAGCCCGATCACCAGTTTCCGCGCGCTCAGCGGCAACCCGGTGCTGGTCCCGGCGGTGCGCAAGCCGGAGGAGCCGGCGCCGGGTTGAGCCCTAGCGCCGCGCGGGCACAGCGGTTTGCCATCGAGACGAGCGTTGTCGCCCGGCGCCGGCAAGCCTACGATTTCGTCCGGCGTCGCTGGGGAACCGCCACAATGACAACCGCGCTGGTCGGGCGTGTCTGCGCCGCTCTCGTCGCGATCGGGTCTGCGCTGCCCGGGGTGGCGCACGGCGCCGAGCCCGCCAGAAGCCTGTTCCAGTTCGACGGCGCCAGCGGCTACGCCCCGGGGGCCGGCGTGATCGTCAACCAGCACGGGACGATCTTCGGCACGACATCGATCGGCGGAACCGGCCCCTGCACCGGCGGCGCCGGGTGCGGCACGGTCTACGCGCTCGCGCCGCCACCGCAGGGCAGCTCGGCGTGGGCGTTCTCCAAGCTGTACGATTTCCGGGGCGGCCGGGACGGCTCCTCGCCTTATGCGCAACTGACGCTTGGCCCCGCGGGCAGCGTGGTCGGCTGCACGACCGGCGGCACGCCCGGCACGGTCTGGCAGCTCGTGCCGCCGACGACCGCCGGCGATCCGTGGGAATTCCGGATCCTCTACGTCTTCACCGGCAAGGCGGACGGCAACCTGGAGGCCGTGGATGCACCGCTGATCCTGCACGGCGGCGCGCTCTACGGCATCGCGTCCGGCGGCGCCCCCAAGGCGTGCGGCCAGTCCGGTTGCGGCAGCGTGTTCCGCCTCGTGCTCCGCCAAGGCGCGAGCAACTGGACCGAGGAGACGCTGTTCCGCTTCACCGGCGCCCGCACCGGCGGCGCGCCGACCTGGATCGTGGGCCCCGATGCCGCGGGCGCGCTGTACGTCTCGACCGGGCTCGGGCACGGGGCGGTCGTGCGGCTCGCGCCACCCGATGCCACGGGCGGCGGCTGGACCGAGAGCGTGGCCACCCGGTTCGCCGGCGGCGACGACGGCGACGTACCCGGCAATCTCGTGCTGGCGAACGGCACGCTGTACGGCCTCGCGACCGCGCATCGCACCGGCATCGCCTTCGCGCTCTCACCGCCGGCCGGCGACGGCACGACATGGACGCGCACGCGGATCGCCGACATCGGCGATCATGGCTACGGCCCGATGTCGCTGGCGCCGGGCGCGGGCGGCACGCTGATCGGCGCGATCGAGGGCGATTTCGATTTCTTCGCCGGCAGCGTGTTCCGGCTGGTCCCGCCGCCGGTCGGCGGCCTGTGGACCGTCGCCGAACTCTGGGATTTCGATCGCGGCCCGGACCGCAACCCGCTCAATGTCGTGACCGGGCGCGGCGGCAATCTGTTCGGCGTGCTGGAGGGCGGCGATTCGACCAACGGCTCGCTGTTCGAACTGCGCTGACCGCGCGGCACGGCGGCGCAGGCAATCCGCTCCGGGTCGGCGGCGTCGTGCCGGCGATGGTCTGCGACGCCGCGGCGGCGTCCTGAGCGCGCGGGACAGGAGCACGGGAATGGCGCCGTTCATGGCTGACGCCGCCCCGCACTGACGGTGCGGGGCGGCGCCTTTCTCCGAAGCCGAGCGCAGGGAAGGGGGGTGGGTCGGCCCGATGCGCGGGCCGATCCGCATCACCTGGAGCCGGTGATCTCGGCGAAGCTCTCGCGGCGGGGTCCGGCAGCGGCCGGCAAGGCCGGCTGGCCTGCCACCCGGTTCGCGGAGGCGATCTCAAGCGACCGGCGCTTCGCCGCCTTGTGATCGGTGCCATGCACGAAGGTCGGGCGACGCAGGTTGCGGAGCGCGGCCGCGGACTGGCTCGTGGTTGCCTCGAAGCGGTTCCGCCGGTCCTCCACGGAGGCGAATTTATACTCGACAGGGTCGCCGCCGCCGCCGAGGAACACTTTCACCGTCGCGATCTCCGCCTTGTTCGACGGGTGCGCGGGCGGCATCGGCGACACGTCGCCACCGAACACCGGCTGGGGCGGCTCCGTGTGGATCACGGGCTCGCCCGCGGCGGTGGGCGGCAGTGCTGCGGAGTGGACCGCCAGCGACAGCCGACCGAGCCGGGCCGCGACCTCGACCCGCTCCAAATCGACCGCCGACACTTCGAGCGTCACCGTCCGGTTGGCGGCGACCTGCCCGTTGACCGTGAGTTGCCCGCCCTGCACCAGTTGCTGATCCACCGCGATCACCCGCGTATTCTCCAGCAACGTCGAGCCCGCGACCCGATGATTTACCGGCAGTGTTTGATCCTCGATGTTCTGCGTCAACAGCACATCGACATGGTCGCCCGGCCAGACCAGCCCGGCGGTGCCGCTGACCGCATCGACACTGATGGTGACGGCGCGCATTCCCGGCTCCAGCACCGCCGCGAGGAAGCCGCGGTCGCCGGGTGAGAGGAAATCGCCGGGCATGAACGGATCGCCGGCGGCGAGCGAGTGGCGCATCATCGCGCCGCGCAGCTTCAGCCGGCTCTCCGGCGTGTCGCGCAAGGCGCCGGGCTGCAGCTTGTCCTGATCGACGGTCGCCATCTCGAGATCTTCAGGAACGATCAGGTTGCCGGCCCGGACCGGGCGGGCGCTGACCATGATATGCACCGGCGGCGGGGCATTGACGACCAGGGGCGCCGGCGGCTGCGCCTGTTGCTGCGCCAGCAGATACGCGCCGACCAGCCCGGTGAGGCCGATGCCGACCAGCAGAACCACCATAACTCTCAGGAACATTGCCGTTTCTCCGCCGCTTATGTTGAGACCCCGAGGCGCGGCTCCATTGCGGACCTCGCCTCTTTGCAGTGCGGATTTTCAGCATAGGCGAGATGATCTCACAGCCAAGTTTTGCACTGAAGTGCTACGACCTGTCAGAAAACGTCGTTTTTTGTGCGTTTCGACCTGCAGGTTTTTGACCGTGATTAACGGAGTTCAATCAATTCGTTGGTTTAATAATATACCGAAGCGTTGGCGATGCAAGATTTACTTAATCGAATTTCGTATCAAAATTTGGGAATACTGGCCGTACCGACCGTTGTTTTGGACATCGGCACCCGCTCACGCCCCGAGTTTCGCCTCGATCACGTCCCAGATCCGTCCCGCCAGATCGGTGCCGTCGAACCGCGAAACCTCCTGGATGCCGGTCGGCGAGGTGACGTTGATCTCGGTCAGCCACTCGCCGATCACGTCGATGCCCACGAACATCAGCCCCTGCGCCTTCAGCAGCGGCCCGATCGCCGTACAGATTTCCTGGTCGCGCGCGGTCAGCTCCGAGCGTTCCGGCCGGCCGCCGACATGCATGTTGCTGCGCGCCTCGCCGAGCGCCGGCACGCGGTTGATCGCGCCCGCCGCCTCGCCGTCGATCAGGATTATGCGCTTGTCGCCCTGCCGAACCGCAGGCTCGTAGCGCTGGATCATCAGCGGTTCCCGCGAGCGCGCGAAATGCATCTCCAGCAGTGCGTTCAGGTTGGGGTCGTCGTGGCGGATCAGGAACACGCCGGCACCGCCGTTGCCGAACAGCGGCTTGACGACGATGTCCTTGTGCGTCGCGCGGAACCCTTTGATGGCCGCCACATCCCAGGAGACAAGTGTCGGCGGCATCAGTTCCGGAAAATGCATCACCAGGAGCTTTTCCGGGGCGTTGCGCACCGAGGCGGGGTTGTTCACCACCAGCGGCCCGCCGTTGCCGTCGTCGCGGTGGATATGCTCCAGCATGTGCGTCGCGGTGATGTAGGCCATGTCGAACGGCGGGTCCTGCCGCATCAGCACCACGTCCATGCGGCCGAGATCGACGACTTGCGGTTCATCGAACGTGTAGTGCGCGCCGCGGAGCCGCTGCACCGTCACCGGCCGCGCCATCGCCCGCAGCCGCTCCTCGCGCCGCGCGCCTTCCTTCAGCACGCCCTCGGAGAACGCGAGGTGCCGCACTTCGTAGTGCCACAGCGCATGGCCGCGCGCCTGCGCCTCGAGCATCAGGGCGAACGTCGAAGTCCGCATCGATGTTGACGGTCTCGATCGGGTCCATCTGGACCGCCACCTTCAGCGCGCGCGCCATGCGTTCGTCTCCATGCCCGTCGCGAAGCGATGGGACGGTGAGGGCTCTTCGTCACTCAGTTCAGCCGCGAACGCAACTCCTCCATCGCAGCCCGCGCCCGGGCCGCCGCGTCGCCGTGCGGCACGAGTTCAAGAAACCGCTCGTAGCAGCGCAGGGCAGCAGAAACCTGGTCGAGCCGCTGGTGCATCAGCGCCGCCTCCCGCCACAGCGGCGCCTCGTCCGGGGCGATGCGCAGCATGTTCTGGGTGCAGTCGAGCGCCCCCGCCAAGTCGGGCGCGCGCAGCCGGCGCAGCTTGATGTTGTTCTGCAGCCGCAGCAGCACCCCGCGCGCCGGCATCGGCACCAGCACGCCGGGGCGCAGCTCGGCCTTCGGACCCTCGACGCGCTTGATCAGCGCGCGCAGGTCGGGCGCGTCGAGCGGCTCGCCGCCGTTGAACACGTCGAGCACCATCTGCGTGCGGGCGCCCTCCAGCGCGACCAGGAAATGCCCGGGAAAGTCGATGCCGTGCGCGCCCCAGCCGGCCGCGCGCGCCGCGTGCAGCCACAGGATGCCGAGCGCCACCGGCAGCCCGCGGCGCCGCTCGATCACCCGGATCAGGTTGGCGTTGTCCGGGTTTTCATAGGTCTCGGTGTCGCCCTGATAGCCGTGCCGCCCGGCCAGCAGGGTCGCCAGCGCCTCGGCCTGCGCGGGCAGGTCGTCCGGGCCGATCGGTGCGCCGAGCTGCACCGCCTCGCGCGCCAGATCGGACAGGCTGGCCCGCGCGGCCAGCCAGTCGGCGTCCGGCGCATCGACGCGCGCCAGGTGCAGCGCCGCGTCGGCGAGGTCGATCTCGCTGTCGGGCAGCAGCCCGATCGCGTCCAGCGCGGAGCGGGGGTCGGTCATGGGCGCCATATTGGCCGCTTCGGCGCCGGCGCCAAACCCCCGCGGAAAAACATCGTCGCGCCGCCCGGTTGCCGGCGCACGGCGGCCGTCAGGCTTGCCGACCGCTGGCGCATGCGGGAACATTGCGGCCTCGCAGTCAGGGGGCGTCATGCGCCAATTGGCACGAATGGTCGGGCTCGGTGCGGCATTTGCGATGCTGCTGGCCGGCTGCGCGGAGGACCACGGCCCGGTCGGGATGGGACCGATCAGGCACCAGGTGTTTGCCCGGCAGCTCGCAGGCCCGCAAACCTATCTCGCGCCGATGCCGACCGCGCTCGTCGTGCTCACCGATGCCGACGAAGGCCGCAACCTCGCGCTGTGCGAGGCGTTCGCCCGCCTCCCCACCCCGCAGGCCGTGATGCAAGCCGCCGCGGTCGCGCCGAACATCGTGCTGACACGGTGGCCGGTGAACAGCGCCGACGTGCCGCCGGAGCGTGCCGAGGACTGCAACTATCTCGTGTCCCACTATGACTTTGCGCGTGTCGATGCGCTCCGGCGGATGGCGCTGCTGGAGCAAGGCAGCCTGGAGGGGCGCGGCCCGTTCCTGCTGCTGATGATGGTCGAGCGCGACGGGTTCAAAGTGGTCGGTGTCGACGGTTCCAGCTACGATGCCAAGGATTTCGATAGCTTCGTTGGCCATTGGGGCGAGGCGATCCGCCAGACGCAGCAACGCTTCGACCAGCAGCCGGGCGAACCGGGCCTCTTCCGCACCACGGCCCAGTTCATCGGTGCGATCTTCCGCACCGTCTTCGGCGGCGCGGCCGGGCTCGTCTCCGGCGTCATTCGAACCCTGTAGGATCGCCTGCCGCCGCCGCCTCCGGCACATAGAGCGCCGAGCCCTTGGCGCGGAACGCTTCACTCATCTGCTCCATCCCGGCCATCCGCTCGGCGTCGGCGCGGATGTCCTGGGTGATCTTCATCGAGCAGAATTTCGGGCCGCACATCGAGCAGAAATGCGCCACCTTGTGCGCATCCTTGGGCAGCGTCTCGTCGTGGAACTGGCGCGCGGTGTCCGGGTCCAGCCCCAGGTTGAACTGGTCCTCCCAGCGGAACTCGAAGCGCGCCCGGCTGATCGCCTCGTCGCGCAGTTTTGCGGACGGGTGGCCCTTTGCCAAGTCCGCCGCATGCGCCGCGATCTTGTAGGTGATCACGCCGGTCTTGACGTCGTCGCGGTTGGGCAAGCCGAGGTGCTCCTTCGGCGTGACGTAGCAGAGCATCGCCGTGCCGAACCAGCCGATCATCGCGGCGCCGATGCCGGACGTGATGTGGTCGTAGCCGGGCGCGATGTCGGTGGTCAGCGGCCCGAGCGTGTAGAACGGCGCCTCGCCGCATTCGCGCAGCTGCTTGTCCATGTTCACCTTGATCTTGTGCATCGGCACATGGCCGGGGCCTTCGATCATCACCTGGCAGCCCTTGTCCCAGGCAATTTTGGTCAGTTCGCCGAGCGTCTCCAGTTCGGCGAACTGCGCGCGGTCGTTGGCGTCGGCGACCGAGCCGGGGCGCAAGCCGTCGCCAAGGGAGAACGAAACATCGTAGCGCGCATGATGTCGCAGATGTCGCCAAAGCGTTCGTACAGGAAGCTCTCCCGGTGATGCGCCAGGCACCACCGCGCCATGATCGAACCACCCCGGGAAACGATGCCGGTGACGCGCCTTGCGGTCAGCGGCACGTAGGCGAGCCGGACGCCCGCATGGATGGTGAAATAGTCCACGCCCTGCTCGGCCTGCTCGATCAGCGTGTCCTTGAACACCTCCCAGTCGAGCTTGTCCGGGTCGCCGCCGACTTTTTCCAGCGCCTGATAGATCGGCACAGTGCCGATCGGGATCGGCGCGTTGCGCAGAATCCACGACGCGGATATTGTGGATGTTCCGACCGGTGGAAAGGTCCATCACCGTGTCGCCGCCCCAGCGGATCGCCCACACCATTTTTTCCACTTCTTCGGCGGCCGAGGAGGTGACGGCGGAGTTGCCGATATTGGCGTTGATCTTGACCAGGAAGTTGCGGCCGATGATCACCGGCTCCAGTTCCGGGTGGTTGATGTTGGCGGGGATGATGGCGCGGCCCGCGGCGATTTCCGCGCGCACGAACTCCGGAGTCACGAACGGCGGGATGGCGGCGCCGAAGCTTTCGCCGTCGGCGAGCGTCGCTTCGGCGTCCGCCAGCATCGCGCTGCGGCCGAGGTTTTCGCGGTGGGCGACGAACGTCATCTCCTCGGTGACGATGCCGCGCGCGGGCGAACTCCAGCTGCGTCACCGGCTGGCCTGCCGGCGCCCGCCCGCACCATGTGCGGCGCCGGGCAGTGCGGCACCAGTTTTTCGACCGGCACGAAGCCGTTGTCCTCCGGCTTGATCGCCCGCGGCGAGACGGCGGAAAAACCGCGCCGTTCGATCCAGTCGCCGCGCACCGGCGGCGCCCCCGCCTCCAGGTCGATCCGCGCCGCCGGGTCGGTGTAGGGGCCGGAGGTGTCGTAGACCCGGAACGCCGGCTCGCCGGCCGACGGATGCAGGTCGATCTCGCGGAACGGCACCGCGATGTCCGGCCGGCCCTCGGGGTACGAATAGACTTTGCGGGAGCCCGCGAGCGGGCCGGTGGTGACGGCGGCCGGCTTTGCCTGGACGTTCATGCGCGCACCTCTCGGCTGGGGCCGGCGCGAGGACGGGTGCGTTGCGAGCGGTTCCCGTCCCTACGCCGGCGTGACCCGGATCAGGTTCAAAGGGTTTCCGCGCCGGCCAACTCGCCCAGCGGTCTCTCAGCCCCTTGCCGGGGCACCCCTCGGAGCCGGATAGAGTGGGGACCGGCCTCGATGCTGTCAATTCAGCTTTTGGCAACCAGGGCGTGGCAATGCCGCGGGCGCAACACGGCCCCGTGAAGATTCATGCTTTTAATTGTATGCAATGTCGCATATAAGCGACACAGCGTCGCTGAGATTGCAACTCACGGGACGCGGAGGAAGACAGGTGAAGCGGATCGGCTGGCTCTGGAGAAAGTGGCGGGCGAACGCGCGGAGCCGTGGCGCGCGCGGCCGGCGGGCCGTGATGTTCGTCGAGTTCGCGCTGATCGGGCCGCCGTTCCTGTTCTGTCTCGTATTCATGCTCGAACTTGGCTACGACCTGTATGCGCAGGAAATCCTCGACTACGGCATGCAGAACGCGGCGCGGCAGAATCCAGATCGGCAACGCGCAATCGGTGACCACGGCCGGGCAGTTCGTGACCAATTTCTTCTGCCCGATCGTCGGCGGACTGCTGAACTGCAACAGCATCTACGTCAACGTGATCGAAGTGACCGACTACTATACATCGAGCGTTTTGCCTTCGAGCACCAGTGGCTTTAATTATTGCCCAGGCGGCCCGAACAGCGTGATCCTGGCAACCGCGATCTACCAGTCGCCGAGCCTGGTTGCAGCCTTCGTTCCGGCGATGGGCAGCGTGATCGGCGGCAACTTCATGCACTCGACGATGTCTGCGTCCGCTTTCGTCAACGAGAAGTTCACGCCGACCGCAACGCCGGGCTGTTGAGGGGTGGCGATGGGCGTGATCGGCAGGTTGGCGGCGGCACGGCGATGCCCGACATGGTTCGGGTCCGCCGGCGTGCGGCAACGGCTGCGCGATGGGCGGCGCGGTACGGCCGCGGTCGAATTCGCGCTGCTGTTTCCCGTCATGGTGGCATTGATGTTCGGCATGACCGACGCCTGCCTGGGGCTGGTCAACTATCGGCGGGTTACCGTCGCGGCTGAGGAAACGGCGCTGATCGCAACCGAGCTCAGCGTCCAACCGGACAACACGCTCCAGTTGACGCCCACCACCTCGCCCAGTTCGCTCTACGTGGCCGCGACGGCGATTTTTGGGGTGATCCCCGGCCTGAAGTCGGCGGGGGCCACACAGCCGTTCTCCGTCACCGTGTCCGACATCGTCTTCGTCGGCACGCCGAGCGGCTGCACCCCCTCCATTACGGTCGCGAGCGGCACACTCTATCCCTGCACTTCCTACACCGCCAACGTCGCCTGGAGCGTGCCACTTTCGACGTTCACCGGGCAGGTGGCGGCGGGCACCTATCTCGGCCTCACGACGCCCTCGGTGCCGCTGCGGCAGTGCGGCCTGGTCTCGCAGGTGGCGCAATCACAGGCGGCCACCTTCACCTCCATTCCGACCGCGGGCATGACCAACCTGTCGTCCGTCCTGGTCGTCGACGTTACGTTCAGGTACCAGCCGCTGTTCACCCAGGTGTTCGTCGGCCCGCAGACGTTCATGCATACGGCCCTGCTGCCGCCTCGCCTCACGCCACCCTCCGCCGACGACCAGTACATCGACTACGTCACCGCGACGGGCACGCCCCCCACCAAGGCTTCCGCCTGGACCGCCACCGCCGGCGGTGTCTGCTCGGGTTACAATTGAGCTGCATTTCGTCTGGACGTCTCGACAATCGCATGACCGGAGGTCTTCGATGACCCAGGACCGCAACCGTTCGTCCCGTCGCGCTGGCCGCGTCGCCCGCGCCCTCACATCGATGCGCGGCAACAAGGGCGCCGTTGCCATGATGTTCGGCATCGCCGCGATCCCGCTGCTGCTGCTGGTCGGGCTCGCGGTCGATTTTGCGTTCGTCTCGCAGGCGCGCGCCCAGCTCGACCTTGCGGCCGACACGGCGGCGCTCACCGCCGCCAAGACCGCCGGCCAGGCCTTCGTCGCCAACATCCCCGGCGCGCCCACCCCGATCAGCCAGGGCGAGGCCGCGGGCCTTGCGTGGTTCAACGCGCAGGTCGGCACCATCCCGAATGCCACCGTCACCGGCGCCGTTTCGGGCTGCACCTCCGATCCGTGTGTGGTCGTGGCGCAGTCCGGCAACGCATTCACCGCGACGGTTTCGGTCACACGGTGCAGGTGCAGTCGATGTTCCAGGCGCTGTTCGGCATCCCGTTCCAGTCGGTCAGCGACTCGTCCGCCGCCGAGATTGTTGCCAATGCCTATGTCGACGTGACGTTCCTGCTGGACAATTCCTCCTCGATGCTGATCGCCTCGACAACCGCCGGGGTGACCCAGTTGCAGCCGGCGACCGCGGGTTCGAGCTGCTTTCAGGCAACCAACGGTCCCGGCGGCTTTCTGCCGAGTGCCACAGGTCCACACGCTACTCCCTGGATCGCGTCAGGCTCTACATCGACATATGCCGGAGGCATCAATTCAACGACCGGCCTTCCGCAAACGGGAGGTAAGACTGCGATCAGCTACTGCGATTCGGGGACTATTGGTGCATACACCTGCACGCAAGGGAGCACGATCATCTCCTCGATGAGCAACACCTCTTACGGGATCAACACTCTGCAGGGCTGCCAGTGCGCCTTTGCCTGCCACTGGGTCGCCCCGACCGCGGGCAACACCTTCACCAGCGGCGGCAACACCTACAGCCTGGACTATTACGGCATCGCCCGCTCGCTCGGTGTGCAGCTTCGGTTTGACGTCGTGCAATCGGCGGTGGAGACCGCCATCCAGTACATGCAGACCAGCGAGACAGCGGACAATATCCCGAACCAGTTCGGCGCGGCCGTGTACCAGTTCAACACCAACTTCACCCAGATATGGCCGCCCACCGGCGACAGTGCGAGCCAGGCGATCACCGACATGGCCTGCCTGCAGACGACGGCCACCGGGTGCAGCGGCAACGCGCTTGCCGCGGCCCAGGCGATCACGACGCCGGTGGTCAGCGACGCGGCCGACACCAACTTTCCCGCGGCGATGTCAAGCCTGGTTACCGGGTCGGCAGCGGCCGGCGACGGCTCGACCCAGGCCAAGGCGAAAAAGTCGCTGATCATCGTCACCGACGGCATCCAGGACTGGGGCGGGCGGAGCATGGTCGACAACTATTCGCTCTCGGCGGGCGATGGCTCGAACGCGAACGGTGCCGAAGGCCCGATCAGCCTGCACGACTGCGACGCGATCAAGGCGCTCGGCTACACCGTCTACGTGCTTTACACGACCTACATAACCACCCCGACTTCGATCGTGATCTACAACGAGTCGCTGGTGCCGTACGTCACCGGCAGCGGGGAGGCGAACACGGCCTACGACCTGCAGGGCAACCTGCAGGGCTGCGCCTCGGCTCCGGGGAACTACGCGGAAGCGTCGAGCCCGGCGGCAATCACCGCCGCATTGCAGTCGATGGTGCAGGCCGCGCTCAACAGCGGCGCGCGGCTGACGCTGTAGGGCGGGGTGCTACGCCGGCCGTTCCAGCATCCGCCCGAGCGGCCGGCCGCCGAAGATGTGGACGTGGAAGTGCGGCACTTCCTGGCCGGCGTGCTCGCCGACGTTGAGCAGCGCGCGGTAGCCGGGCATCTCCAGCCCGAGGTCGCGCGCGACCGCGCCGACCGCGCGCCAGAACCCGGCGATCTGCGCCTCGCTCGCGCGCGCCGAGAAATCCGCGAGCGACACGAAGCGGCCCTTCGGGATCACCAGCACATGCACCGGCGCCTGCGGGTGGATGTCGTGGAACGCGAACGCCCACTCGTCCTCGAACACTTTCCGGCTCGGGATTTCCCCGCGCATGATGCGGGCGAAAATGTTCTGGTCGTCGTATGGCCCGAGGCCGCTCACCGGCATGGTTGTAGCCCTTTCATCTGGCGCACTTCTCCCCCTCCCCTTGCGGGAGGGGGGCGGGGGGAGAGGTGCCGCGATTGCAGTCTCCTGCCGTCCGACCCTCCCCTAACCCCCTCCCGCAAGGGGAGGGGGCTCATCTCAACCGCGCCGCGTGCATCACGCCAACCCCTTCGACGCCTTCTCGAACGTCCCGCGGCTCAGCTTCGGGGTCGCGAGCACGCGCTGCAATTCGCCGCGCATCAGCGCCTGCCGCGCCGGGTTCTGGCGGCGCCACTGGCCGAGCGGGTTGATCAGCCGCGCCGCGGTCTGGCCGTTGCTGGCGTCGAGCGCGATCACGATGTCGGCGAGGAAACGGTAGCCGTCGCCGGACGGATCGTGGAACCGCACCTGGTTGGCGGCGGAGAAACTGCCGACCAGCGAACGCACCCGGTTCGGGTTGCGCAGGTCGAAATCCGCGTGGCGGGACAGCGCCCGCACCTCCGCCACCGTCTGCGGCCGCGGCGACATCGCCTGGATCGCGAACCACTTGTCGAGCACGAGGTCGTCGCCGCGCCAGCGCGCATGGAACACGGCCAGCGCCTGCTCGCGCGCCGGCGTGTCGGTGGCCGCGAGCACGTCGAGCGCCGCCAGCACGTCGGTCATGTTGGCCTGCGCCGCGAACTGGTTTCGCGCCAGCTCGATGCCGTCCGGCCCGGCGGCGGCGAGATAGACCAGGCAAGCGTTGCGCAGCGAACGGCGGCCGATCGAAGGTCCGTCCACGCGATACGGACCGCGGTCGGTCAGCCGCTCGTAGGTCTGCCGCAGCGGCCCGGCCAGCCGCGCGCCGATCGCGGCGCGCAGAGCGGTGCGCACGGCGTGGATGCCGTCCGGGTCGGCGATCGCCATCTGGTCGGCGATGTAGGCTTCCGACGGCAGCGCCAGCGCCTCGGCCGCGAACGCCGGGTCGGCGTCCGCGTGCGCGAGGGTGGCCGCGAGCGCCTCGGCCAGCCCGTCGTCGAGCCGCCCGCCGCCGCCCGCCGCGACGTCGGCGAGAATGAGCCCGGTCGCGTAGGATTGCAGCGCATCCCAGCGCACGAACGGGTCGGTGTCGTGGGCGGCCAGGAACCGCAGGCGTTCGCGCGGCACGCCCGCGAGTTTGACCGGCGCGGAGAAGCCGCGCAGCAGCGAGGGCACCGGCGCGGCCGGCACGTCTTCGAACGCGAACGTCTGCTCTGGCTCGGTCAGCAGCAGCACCCGCGTGCCCTCGACGGGCGCGGCTTCGCCGGCGAGCCGCGTGGACAACTCGCCGCCGTTGGGGCCGAGCAGGCCCATCGCGACCGGGATCGGCACCGGCCGTTTGTCCGGTTGCCCCGGCGTCGGCGCGGTTTCTTGCCGCAGCGTCAGCGTGTATTTTTTGCTCGCGGCATCGAAGTGGTCGGTGACGGAAAGCTGCGGCGTGCCGGCCTGCGCGTACCACGCGATGAACGGCGAGAGGTCCGTGCCGCCGCCGTCCGACAGCGAACGGACAAAATCCTCGATCGTGACGGCGGAGTTGTCGTGGCGGGCGATGTAGGTGTCCATGCCGCGCCGGAACTTTTGCGGGCCGAGCAGCGTGTGCATCATCCGCACCACCTCGGCGCCCTTCTGGTAGACCGTCGCGGTGTAGAAATTGTCGATCGCGATGTAGCTGTCCGGCCGCACCGGGTGGGCGAGCGGGCCGTCATCCTCGGGGAACTGCGCCGCGCGCAGCCGCCGCACGTCGGCGATCCGCTTGACCGCGCGGCTGCCCTGGTCGGCGGTGAACTGCTGGTCGCGGAAGACCGTCAGCCCCTCCTTCAGCGAGAGCTGGAACCAGTCGCGGCAGGTGACGCGGTTGCCGGTCCAGTTGTGGAAATACTCGTGCGCGACGACGGTTTCGATTCCCTGATAGTCCATGTCGGTCGCCGTCTCCGGGCTTGGCCAGCACGTATTTCGTGTTGAAGACATTGAGCCCCTTGTTCTCCATCGCGCCCATGTTGAAGTCCGACACGGCGGCGATGTTGAACACGTCGAGGTCGTATTCGAGGCCGAAAGTGTCCTCGTCCCATTTCATCGACGTCTTCAGCGCCAGCATCGCGTGGTCGCAGCGGTCCTCGTCGCCGCGCCGCACCCAGATGCCGAGGTCGACGTGCCGGCCGGAGCGGGTGGTGAAGCTGTCGCGCACCGCCACGAGGTCGCCGGCGACCAGGGCAAACAGGTAGCTCGGCTTCGGGTGCGGATCGACCCAGCGCGCCCAGTGGCGGCCGTCGCCGGCATCGCCCGATGCCTCCGGATTGCCGTTGGAGAGCAGCACCGGGCAGGCGCGACGGTCGGCGACCAGCGTCACGGTGTAGCGCGACATCACGTCCGGGCGGTCGGGGAAGTAGGTGATGCGGCGGAAGCCTTCGGCCTCGCACTGGGTGAAGAAGTTGCCGCCGGAGACGTACAGGCCGCTGAACTCGGTGTTCTGGTCCGGCGCGACCCGGGTTTCGGTTTCCAGCACGCAGGCGTCGGGCAGCGTCGGCGATGATCAGGCCATCCGGCGCCAGCGCGAACGCGTCGGGCGGCAGGTCAGCGCCGTCGAAGCGCAGTGCGAGCAGCGTCAGCGCCTCGCCGTCGAGCCGCAGCGGCGCCTGCGGGTCGCCATGCGCGGGGTTGCGCCGCAGTGCCAGACGCGCGCGCACCACGGTCGCCGAGGCATCGAGGTCGAAGTGCAATTCGACGGTATCGACCAGGAACGCCGGCGGCCGGTAGGCCTCGCGCCGCACGGCGGCAGGGGCCGCATCGTGTTGGCTGTCGTGCATGAAGCCTCCTCCGGCCGGGCGGTTTGGGTGCCGGCACTATGTCGCAGAACCGGCGCGGCGCCAGCAGGGTTTTGCCACCGCCCTGATCACGCCGCTGTGCCGGCTACGGCGCGATCCGCTGGAAGGATTTCCGGACGACGATGCTGCCGCTGACGTCCGGCCACGGCACGATCGCCTCGTTCTTGTCGGCGAAGAAGTCGTCGACGGCATTCTCCGCGCCGTCCCAAGCGAGGCTCGTGTAGTCGTGCACGATCATGAAGCCGCCCGGCGACATGCGCGGGTAGAAATACTCGAGCCCGCTGATGATCGGCGCGTACAGGTCGCAATCGATATGGACCAGCGCGAACGTCGCCTGGGGCGGCAACTGTCGGGCCGTCTCGGGAAAGCGCCCCTTGATGAAGCCGGTGTTCTGCTCGCCAACCAGCGCACGAACTGCCTCGAGCGACGTGTCGGTGAACTTGACCGGCTGGTGCGCATCGACACCCTGAAGATCGGACGCCGCGAAGCCGTCGAACGTATCCAGCAGATAGAGCATGCGGCCCAGGCGTCGCACAAATGAGGCAAGAACCGTGGCGGTCTTGCCCTTGTAGACGCCAAGTTCGACGAAATCTCCGGCAATGCGTTCCTTGACGATCTGATCGAACACGAGGCAGAGCGACCAGAAACGGCTCATGTCGCCGCCGCGCGTCAGCGCCCAGTAGCCGCCGGCGTCCTGTTCCGGCCGCAGCAGCCCGCCGCGTTGCAGATAGCGGAAATAGGTCGAGGCGTAGCGTTGCGGCCGCTCCCGCGGCCCGAAGAACGCCTGCGCGGATGCGACCGCCTGCTTGACCTGCTCCGACACCGGCGCCGCCTCCCTGCTCCTCGATCCGCGCCATCCTCGCATCAAGGGCGGCGGATGGCGATGCCGCCGCGCCGGCGCGGTCGAAGGCGGTCACCGAGGTCGGCGACCGCGGCCAGTGGACGATCGCCCGCCGTCCGCATTGCGGACGACCCGGGCGAAGCCTACGCTTGGCTCCAGCGAGGCCAATCGGTCGGCGATCTGGGAAATGTCGGATAAGGAGAAAGCAATATGATTTCGTTCGGTAGACTCCTTTGGGCAGGCCTGCTCGCTGCGACGTTGGCCGCGCCATCGGCACACGCGGACACGGTTGCTGCGCCGGACGGCAAGATTACGGGCACGTTTACCATCGATTTCAAGAGTTGGGTGCACCAGGACAATGGTGACATGACCGATACCTATGTCACGGATCTTTCGTTTACGCAGGGCGCAACCACCTTCAATTGGAATGGCAACATCGACCGCGTCTACAACGGCGTGTCGCCGATCGGCTTGCGCTTCGACAATCTGGCGGTGACCGGCGGGAAACTCACCAAGGATGGCAAACTCGATGGAAAAATGATCGATGTTGCCAAGCTGAACGGGGTCATGAACCTTGATGCCAACGGTGTCTATTCGTTTCCGGGCGGCGAGGATGGCCTGTATATCGAGCGCCTGAGCGGCATGAAGTCGCTGGGCAAGTCGTCGTACATCGGCAAGATCGAGGGCAAAAAACCAGCAACGAAAGCCTGGTGGCAAAAACTCACCGGCGAGGCCAAATGCACTGTTAAGAAGGTGGCCCCGGCATCCGTGAACACCGTGTTTGCCGGCCGGCAGGTCAAGATCATCCTGACCAGGCCGGACCAGCTTAAATTCCTCAACGTGTCGATCGGCGCCGGACCATTGTCGACGCCGGGCGCGAATATTGGCGGCAGCATGATCTATGGCTACACCAAGCCGGATTCGGAAGACGGCACCTGGGCGTTGAACGCCATGACCATCGGTGACGACCGCGTGTCCGGCTTCATTTCCTATGTGAGCGAGCCGGACAGCGGCGCCAAGGAGATGAAAGTCGCCGGCATCAATGGGAAAACCGGTGCGCCGACCTCGACCTCGATCACGCCGACCGGATATTACGAATTCAGTGTGCGCTACAACGAAAAGTCGAGCGCGGACGCCAGCGCGGATCTGAGCTCCGCGACGAATTCCACCGCCGCCGAGGCCGGGGACGAGCTGGATGCGGTGCTGGCGGACGACAAGGTGCCGACCGGCATCACCGGCCGCGTCTGGTACGTCGACAGCGATCAACAGTCGGTCGAAGTGACGGGCGACGATTGCGTCAAGAAAACCACGACCATTCCCGCCACGTCCAACGTCTACTACGACCTGACAACTCATGGTCTGGATTACCACCAGGTGCAGAACTTCCTGAAGGTCTGGCTGCTGGCGGTGGCGCCGGTGAACGATCCCTAGCGCGCCGCAGGGGCACGCCCGGGAAGTCGCCCAAACGAATTCGCGGCGGGTTTTGTTCCGCGCCTGACTCTACAGGTTCAGGTCGGCAAAATTCCGCCCGCCGGCGACCAGTTCCCGCAGCAGCGGCGCCGGCTCGAAGCCGACGCCGTTGGCGGCGTGCAACGCTTCGACCCGCCGCAGCATGATGCCGAGCCCAACCTCGTCCGCCGCGTGCATCGGGCCGCCGCGCCAGGCCGGATAGCCGTAGCCGTGCGCCAGCACGACGTCGATGTCGCCCGGCCGCTGGGCGATCCCCTCGGCGAGCACCTTCGCGCCCTCGTTCACCATCGCCGCGTGCACGCCATGCTGGATCGCCTCGGCCGACACCGGGCGGCGCACGATGCCCTTCTCGGCCGAGACGCGTTCGATGAGCGCGGTCACCTCCGGGTCCGGCTGGCGCCTGCCGTCGACATGGCGATACCAGCCGGCGCCGGTCTTCTGGCCGAACCGGCCGCGCTCGCACAGCAGGTCGGCGACCGGCACGTAGCGGGCGCGCGGGTCGCGGGTCGGCGCGAGGCGCTTGCGCGTCGCCCAGCCGATGTCGAGCCCGGCGAGGTCGGACACGGCGAAGTAGCCCATCGCCATGCCGTAGGCTTCCATCGCCGCGTCCACCTCGTGCGGCAGCGCGCCGTCCTCGACCGCGAATTCGCAGATCAGCCGCCACCGGCTCAGCATCCGGTTGCCGATGAAGCCCTCGCCGTTGCCGCACAGCACCGGCTGCTTGCCGAGCCGCTTGACCACGGCCAGCGCCGTCGCCACCGCTTCCGGCGCACTGCGGCGCGCGCGCACCACCTCGACCAGCCGCATCACGTGCGCCGGGCTGAAGAAGTGCATGCCGACCACCCGCTCGGGCGCGTCCACCACGTCGGCCATGCCGTCGAGGTCAAGGTAGGAGGTGTTGCTGGCCAGCACGCAGTCGCGCCGCGTCACGCGCGAAAGCTGGCGGAACACCGCCTGCTTGGCCGGCAGTTCCTCGATCACCGCCTCGATCACCAGGTCGGCGTCGGCGAGCGCCTCGATCCCGACGGTGAAGGTGATGCGGTCCAGCCGCTCGCGCCGCGCCGCCTCGGCGAGCCGGCCGCCCTTGACCTGCCGGTCGTAGACCGCGGCGACGCCGGCCCTCGGCGGCGCGCGCGGCATCCGGGTTGGCCTCCACCAGCGTCACCCGGAACCCGGCGTCGGCGAGGGCGATGGCGATGCCGGAGCCCATCGTGCCGCCGCCGACCACGCCGGCGCGCCGCACCGCCCAGCCGCGCGGCTCCTGGCCGCCTTCATGGGGCGGCCGCGCGGCCTGCCGCTCGGCGTGGAACAGATGCCGAAGCGCACGCGATTGGGGGCCGGTGCGCAGCGCGAAGGAGCGGGCGCGCTCCTTGGCGATCGCATCGTCGAACGGCAGGTCGGCGGCCCAGCCGATCGCCTCGGCCGCGGCCGGCGCGGCGAGCGCGCCCCGCGCGCGCACCTGGATCGCCGCCACCGCCTTGACGAACGCGGCGCGATCGAATTCCGGCACGGCGCGGTCGCGCACGCGCGGCGGCGCACCGCCGTTGGCCAGCGCGCGGGCGCGCGCGGTCGCGGCAGCGCGGATGTCGGTCGCGATCTCGTCCACCATGCCCAGCGACAGCGCTTCGTCGGCGGCGACGTGGCGGCCGCTGGCGATGATGTCGAGCGCCGCCATCACGCCCACCAGTCGCGGCAGCCGCTGCGTGCCGCCGGCGCCGGGGATCAGCCCGATCCGCGTCTCCGGCAGCCCGACCCGGCCGTCCGGCGCCAGGATGCGGGCGTGGCAGGCCATCGCCAGTTCGAACCCGCCGCCGAGCGCCGTGCCGTGGATCGCCGCCACCACCGGGCGCGGGCAGTCGTCGAGCGCCTGCAGGATTTCGCCGAGGCCGGGGGGCACCGGCGGCTGATCGAACTCGCGGATGTCCGCGCCGGCGACGAAGGTGCGGCCGTCGCAGGCCAGCACGGCCGCCCGGATGCCGGGCTCGGTCGCGACGAACCGGATCGCCGCCAAGAGCCCCTGCCGCACCACCGCCGACAATGCGTTGACTGGCGGATGGTCGATGATGATCAGCGCCACATCGCCGTGGCGTTCGGTGCGAACCGGCTGGGCTGGTGTCACGGTACGTCTCCCGCGTCGTCGATGGAGTATGATCCGGGTGCCCCACGATGAAGAAGTCCCCCATGCGCCAGCCGGCGAAGACCAGCGGTGCGCTGAGCGGGCGACTTGGCCGGTCGGCGCCGGGCGCGATACCCGCTCCGCCAAAGAGGCCGGGCTTGCCGGGAACGGCAGGTCCCTGGCATGCTCTCGGCGCGGGAAGGGCGGATCGACCTTGCTGACTGTGCGGAGTTACTGAGTGCCCGCTGGCGCGCCTTCGGCGAAATTCCCGCAATTTTCGCTGCTTGAGCTCGATCTTGGGTTCGGCGAGTACGTTACCCAGAGCAGTGCCTTGTCTTCCGAGTATCGGGCAATCCGCCTGTACCCACCGGCGCGCGACCGCGAGTTTTTCTTTCACACATCGCTTGAAACCAACCCCTGGATCCTGATCGACCTCGGGATCCTGCGAACGCTTGGCCGGCTGACGGTCTGGAACCGGCGCAGCGGCAGGCCGGAATTCCTCGCGCGGGCGCTGCCTCTGCTCGTCTCCTTGTCGGCTGACGGTTCGGTCTGGACCGACTCCATTGTATGGCAGGAGGCGTTCGATGGGCCTGAAGGAGCGCCGTTGTCGATCGACTGGGCGTTCGGCATCAAGGCGCGATACATCAGACTTTCGGTAAAGAAGGAGACCTACCTGCATCTGTATTATGTACAGGTGGGGCAATTTGCCCCCAGGATGCAATGGGGCAGCATGGTCAATCTTCGCAAATCATCGTCCGGCGACGTGGCCTGCGATTATCTTCTATCGTTCAACCACGGATTGTATGCCAACATGTCGACGGCGCTGCAGGATCTTTCTGACCATCTCCTGCTGCGGAATATCGGTCGAGAACATAGATTTCTCCATTTCCTTCAGGGCCTTCAAGGACCATCCATTCGACGATGCCTATGCATTGTTTTTTCTAAGAAATATCGAGATCTCCGGCCGGCCGGAGTGGGCGAGACTACGCAACACGGAGTTTCGCAGCGAGGACGTCAATACGGCGTACAAGCTTCTGCCGTTGGCCGATCTCCACAAGGCGGCCATGGCG
Source organism: uncultured Solirubrobacterales bacterium (assembly GCA_963697635.1). Taxonomy (GTDB): domain Bacteria; phylum Pseudomonadota; class Alphaproteobacteria; order Acetobacterales; family Acetobacteraceae; genus CAJCJG01. Next base: position 404,976 of record CAVOOS010000032.1, read on the forward strand.
TTCTTCGCCCCCTCGAAATTGGTAATGGACCGTGTCGATCGGCTGCGCATTTCGTCCGGATTAAGTGCCGACCGTACCGATCGCGATCCTGTACCGCGGGACGGACAAATACAAGGAGGTAGCTCTCGCGCCCATCGAAGACTACATCGAAGTGGCCTGGAAATTGATGCGTGAAAATCCGGAATTCGAGGTATTCGTGCAGACCGATCAGCTTCAGGCCAGGGACGCGGTGCTGCAGGCGTTTCCGGGAAAAGCGAAATTCTTTCAGGAACTTCCGGTCACCGACGCCGATACGGTCATCCATGAGCTCGATATCCCGGAAATTTACGGCATTGGGCGCTGCGAGTTCACCGCTCGTTTGATGGCGGCGACGATCTTGCTGTCCGGCTGCAGGTTCCTGATCAATCACACCGGCAACGTTGCACTCTGGGCCATGATCCACCGGGGGACCGCCCAGGGCGTGTTCCAGTTCAGCAGCACGGCCGAACTGATCGAGCCCCCGTAGCCGACGCGATCAAACCCCGAGGCGATCGTCCGGTTGCACCAGCGCCGCGGCGCAGCGGCTCAGCTCCGGATGCTGCGGACCTGCCGCTCGATCCAGGCGTAGGTCTTCTCCAGCCCCTCGCGCAGCGGCCCGCTCGGCGCCCAGCCGAGCGTTTCGCGGATCAGGCGGTTGTCGGAGTTGCGGCCGCGCACGCCGGTCGGGCCGGCGATGTGGCGTCGGCGGACCGGCTTGCCGGCGATGTCGCAGACCAGTTCGACGAGCTGGTTGATCGAGACCATCTCCTCGGAGCCGATGTTGACCGGGCCGGAAAAATCCGAGCGCAGCAGCCGCGTGGTGCCCTCGATGCATTCGTCGACATAGAGGAACGACCGGGTCTGCTCCCCGTCGCCCCAGATCTCGATCTCCTCGCCGGCCTTCGCCACCGCCACCTTGCGGCAGATCGCCGCCGGCGCCTTTTCCCGGCCGCCGGTCCAGGCGCCTTCGGGGCCGAAAATGTTGTGGTAGCGCGCGATGTGCGTGAGCAGCCCGTGGTTGCGGCGATAGGCCAGGTAGAGCCGCTCGCTGAACAGCTTTTCCCAGCCGTATTCGCTGTCGGGTGCCGCGGGATAGGCGGTGTCCTCGGCGCAATTCGGGATGGTCCGGCGCCTGCTGGTTGTGGGCGGGATAGATGCAGGCCGACGACGAAAAGAAGACCTTTCGGATCGCCCGCCCGCGGCATGCGTCCAGCACGTTCAGGTTGATCGTGGCGGAGTTGTGCATCACGTCGGCGTCGTGTTCGCCGGTGAAGATGTAGCCGGCGCCGCCCATGTCCGCGGCGAGCTGATAGACCTCGTCGAACCGGCGATCCAGCGCCGCGCGGCAGAAATCCCGGTCGCGCAGATCGCCGACCACGAACTCGTCGGCGGCGGTTTCGGCGTATTCATGCAACCGGATGTCGACGCCGCGGACCCAGTACCCGTCCCGCTTCAGCCGCCTGACCAGATGTCCGCCGATGAAGCCGCCGGCGCCGCACACCAACGCCGTCCTCATTCGCCGACCCCGGCTGGCATTTCGACCTCCGTGACGTGCTGCGCATCCTGGGGGCCGCATCCGGCCGCGCGATCCGGGATGGCGGTGGCGGCGCGCATGGCTATACGACCTGTCAATCGGTGCCCTGTCGGGGAGAAATCATGAGTCCGGTGTCCATGACGGTGAATGTGGCAATTGGCAAGCCCGCGCGCCAAAGCAGTCTGTCGCAGTGGTCGACCGATCTCGGGGCGGCTGGTGCGGTCACCGGAACAATGCCCATGGACTATGGCATTCACACCGAGTACGAGCCCGATCCCTGGTGGATGGTCGACCTGCAAAGAATCCACGCGATCGATCGGATCGTGATCCACAATCGTCTGCGGGCCTATGCCGAGCGCGCTCGCAGCTGCCGCGTCGAGGTCTCCAAGGACGGAACGTCGTGGCTGCTGATCCATGCCGGCTGCGCGCATTTCCTCGGCGGCGATGCCGGTCCGCCGCTCGTGCTGCCGCTGGGGAAGCAGGTATCGGCGCGCTACGTCCGGATATCGTTGGCGGGGCCGGAGGTGCTGCATCTCGCGCAGGTCGAGGTGTTCGCCGAAGTCCCGGTCAATCCTCGGCTCCGGGCGATGGCCGAGGTTCGGGATCGCTACGGTTTGGACATGCCGGGTTTTGCCGGCGACCGTTCGACGCTGCAAAGCGAAAGCCTCAACAAGATGGGCCTGACCTACAGGTTCGAAGGTCAGCCGATCACCGATCGCGATTTCAAGCTCATCGGCGTGAAGGTCGTCTATATCGGCAGGCTGGGAAACCAGCTGATACAGCTGATCAATGCGACCCTGATCGCACGTCGGCTCGGCCTCAAATACCTGGTCGTGCGCGATGGCGGCCTGATCCGTCTGCCGGCGGCGTTCCAGTCGAATGGCGTCAGCTATATTTCTGACATCTTCCATGCTCCCGAGCATGGCGGCTACTTGAAGGGGAATTTCTTCTTCACCAACGACCTGTCCAAGCTGCTCGGCAACTCGACCGACGAAGAACGCTATCGGATCGTCCAGGACATCATCCGCCCGCGCATGATGCAGCAATTCGCGACCCTGCCGGACGTGAAATACGACGACGAGCTGACCGTGCACTTCCGCTCCGGCGACGTGTTCAACGACCCTTCACACGCCGGATACACGCAGCCTCCGCTGTCGTTCTACACGATCATTGCCCGCCACCTGCTGCGGGAGGGGCGGATCAGCCGCGTGAGGCTCGTGTTCGAAGACCGCGGCAACCCCTGCGTCGACGCATTCATCGCGTTCACGCAGTCGATGGGCATCACATGCCGCCTGCAGAGCGGCAGCTTGGCCGAAGACCTGACGGCGTTGATCGATGCGCGCCATGTGGTTTTCGGCTACGGCACGTTCGGCGTCGCCGCCTGCCTGCTGTCGCACCGAATAGAGACGCTGTTCCTGTTCGAGTCGATGAAGACGCGCGAGTACGTCGGCATTCCCTCGGTCGGACGAACCATCCTGGTGCGGGATCGCGCCGGGCAGTACACGCAGCCGGGCGACTGGCGCCAATCGCCGGAGCAACGGCAGCTCATGCTCGACTACCCCGAATCGGCGCTCGAGCTGCTCTTGTGATCGGCGCGCCCGACCAGGATGGCCCTCGCATCCGTCGGCTCGACCTCGCGTTGGTGTTCGATCGGGACCGGTCGCGCCGGCCCTCGGGCCGCCGGCTGCTCGCCGAGCTGTGGTCGCTGCCGACCTGCCGGCTCGCGCCGCCCGCGCCCGCATCGCTGCCGCACGGCGGCGCGCGCCCGGTGCTGGTGGTGCCTGCCTTCCTCACCGGCGATGCGATCACGCGCGGCCTGCGCCGCTGCCTGGACAGCTATGGATTCCGCACCTTCGGCTGGGGCCTCGGCGTGAACATCGGCCCGACGCCGCGGCTGCTGGCGGGCCTCGATGCGCGGGTGCGGCAACTGAGCCGCGAGCACGGCCCGATCGCCGTGATCGGCGTGAGCCTCGGCGGCCTGCTGGCCCGCGACGCCGCGCACAACCATCCGGCCGAGATCAGCCACGTCGTCACCGTGGCCAGCCCGATCAGCCTGCCGACGGCAAGCCCGCTGGAGCCGCTGGTCCGGCTGTTCGCGCGCCGCTACAGCCCCGATCTGCAGCTTGCCCGCCTGCGGCTGCCGCTGCCGATGCCGTCCACGATGATCTTTTCGCGCCGGGACGGGATCGTCGCCTGGGACAGTTGTTTCCTGCACGAGCCGCTGGCGCAGATCGTCGAGGTGGACGGCGCCCACCTGATGCTGGCGACCGCACCGGCAACGCTGCAGGCAATCGTGATGCGGTTGGCGGGGCCGCAACGCCGCTGATGTCTTGGTGCCGGCGACCCGGGACGTGCTATCGCGCGAGCCGTCGGCTCGCGCGGTAGCACAGCACGCCCAGCAGAAACAGCACCACCGAGGCGGCGTGCAGCGCGGTCGAGACCCAGTGCGCCTCGATCCCGAGCGCCGAGAACACCAGCGCGGCCGGCACGAACAGGCCCGCGAACACCGCGCCGAACCGCCAGAACTGCGCGCGCATCTTGCGGCACAGCGCCGCATCCTCCGGCGCGTCCGTCATGGGCGGCGCCGTGTTCGCGCGGTCGGCGATCGCGCCGCCCAAGGTCAGCGACAGCGGCAGCACGATGCACAGCGCGAGGCCGATCTGCATCGCCATGAGCACGAAGAACGGCGCCGCCGGCATGGTCGCGGGGTCGGGCCACGCCACCGTCACGATCGGCCACATCACGCCGAGCATGGCGGCGCCCGCGATCACAATGAACAGAATCGTCGTCGCCAGCAGCCAGACGGCGGTGGCGCCGAACGACACGCTCGCCGCGATCGCCTCGATGCGCGCGAGTTCGGCGTCCGAGTACGGAAAGCCCGGGATCCACGCCCAGCCCTGCCGCCGCGCCAGCGCGACGTTGAGCGACCAGTAGCGCAGGAACCGGCGGCTGTAGGGCGCCGGTTCGGAGTGGGAAGGCTCTGGTGTCACGGGCGCCGGGATGCTGTCCACGTCGGCAATCTGCCGACAGCCGGCGAGACGCGGCAAGCACTCACGCGGACCGGAGCCGGCGAGCCCTCGCGGGATCGCCGGCTTCGGCCGGCATTACGCCGCCCGCGCGAGCTTTTCCTTGGGCTGCATCACCGGCACGCGGCTGCGGATCAGTTTCTCGATATCGCGCAGGAACGCCCGCTCGCTGCCGTCGCACAGGCTGATCGCGATCCCGGCCGCTCCGGCGCGCGCAGTGCGGCCGATGCGGTGGACGTAGCTTTCCGGCACGTTCGGCAGCTCGAAGTTGATCACGTGGGTGATGCCGACGACGTCGATGCCGCGCGCGGCGATGTCGGTCGCGACCAGCACGCGGGTCTGCCCGGCGCGGAACGCGGCCAGCGCCCGCTCGCGCTGCGGCTGGCTCTTGTTGCCGTGGATCGCCTCGGCGCCGATGCCGTCCTCGGACAGGTGCTTCACCACCCGGTCGGCGCCGTGCTTGGTGCGGGTGAACACCAGCGTGCGGCCATCGACCTGTTCGCTGAGCAGCCCGGTCAGCACGTGCCGCTTGCGGCTCTGCTCGGCGAAGATGACAAACTGCTCGACTTTTTCCACGGTCGTCGCGACCGGGGCGACCGCGACCCGGGCGGGGTCCTTGAGCATGCCGTCCGCGAGCTGGGAAATTTCCTTCGGCATGGTCGCCGAGAAGAACATGGTCTGCCGCTGCGCCGGCACCGCGCCGGCGATGCGCCGGATCGGGATGATGAAGCCGAGGTCGAGCATGTGGTCGGCCTCGTCGAGCACCAGCACCTCGACCTGGTCGAGCCGGACGGCGCGGTCCTGCATGTGGTCGATCAGCCGGCCCGGGGTGGCGACCACGACGTCGACGCCGGCGGCAAGCTGGCGCGACTGCCGGCCCTTCGGCACGCCGCCGAAGATCAGGGCGACTCGGGCGCCGACCGGGCGGCCGAGCACGCGGAACGTCTCGGCGATCTGGCTCGCGAGTTCGCGGGTGGGGGCGAGGATCAGTGCGCGCGGCGCGCTGCCGCGGCGCGGTGTGCTGGAGAGCCGCTGCAGGATCGGCAGCGCGAACGCCGCGGTCTTGCCGGTACCGGTCTGGGCGATGCCCAGCACGTCGCGGCCGGCGAGCCCGGGCGGGATCGCCTGCACCTGGATCGGCGTGGGCACGGTATAATTGGCCGCGGCCACCGCCTTCAGCAGCGGGGCGGACAGGCCGAGGTCGGAAAAGGAGGTCATGTAGTGTCTTTCGCGTACAGCCGCAGGCCCGGCCGTTGATGGCCGGGGCGTGGCTGATCGCGGTCGGCAGGACCGCGAACCGGCGCAGACGTCAGAGGGAAAGGAGCTACCGGGAGACCGCTCCGCCCGTGGCGGGCCACCGCATCGGGGGCCCCTGGGTCACACGGGATGGCAGCGCACAAAACCGCATCGTGGCGCGCGATCGCAAACTGGTGTTGCGCCGCAGCATTGTCAACAGTTTTCACGCAGCCACCCGTTCCCGCACCTTGAGCGGCGTCACCGTCTCGTCTTCCTGGGCGGCGTCCCGCGCCGCGCTGCGGAATGTCCGGCGCTGGCCGGCGACGAACAACTGGTTGGCGGTGCGTCGCGCGTCGGCGTCGACCGGCATGATCGCATCGACCAGCTGGCCGGAGGTCGGGACGGGCGGCGCCTCGACAGTGGCCTGGGCGCGCACGGTGGCCTTGACCTCGGCGGTATAGGCCGACAGGCAGAGCTGCAGGTCGAACAGCACCGCCTGGTCGACCGCGCGGATCGCCCGCTCCAGCCGGCTGCGCGAGGCCCAGGACATCATCGACGAGCATTGCGTGGCCAGGATCAGCGAATGCAGCTCGGTCAGCGTGGTCAGATAGCCGGAGATCAGCCAGCGCGGGTCGAGGCCGACGCGCGCGTGGGTGACCGAGATCCGCCGCAGCGAGGTCGCGTACGCCTCGTCGAATTCGGCGGCGAACAGCGCTTCCCAGTGCTTGGCCTGGCCGTCGCGCGCGGCGTCGATCTGCTCGCGGGTCGGCCCGCCGGCACCGGTGTCGCGGCCCATCGCCGGGACGAAGGCGCAGCGCAGCGCGTATGGGACGCCCTCGCGGATCAGCGGCCAGGACTTCGCGCAGCACGGCGCGGGTGTTTTCGTCGATGCCGGCGAGGGCGAGGGCTTCGGTGATGTCGGTGGCCATGATCGCGCTTCCTTGTTCCAGGTCCCGTGCCCGATGCCGTTGCGGCTGTCGGCCTGGACCTCTCGATAACGTGATTATCAATTTGGCGTGCGAGTCTCAAAAAAAGGTAAATACGATCAAGAATTCGTGATGGACCTAAAAACTGATGTCGGTCTCAAAACCCGAGGCTCGCTGGAGCGCCCACCGATTGACGGCGCGATGCGAGGACCGGAAAAGGACCGGCATGCTGCCGTCCTCCACCTGGGTCGTCGCCGAAGTCCTACGCCGGGCTGCAGGCGCAGGCGCTTGGCCTCACCGACGCGGCCGGGCTGGCCGCGGAGGTGCGGCCGATCGCGCCGCGCGGGCTCTGGCGGCACATTCCCGCCGCGTTCTGGCCGGCGCCGCTCGCGGCTGTCACGGCCGACGCGCTGGCGCCGCCGCTGCCGGAACTGCTGGTCGGCTGCGGCGGCAAGGCGGCGGCGGTGCTGGCCGCGCTGCGCACCCGGGTGCGGGGCGTGGCGATCCAGCATCCGCGGATCGACCCGCGCAAATTCGACTTTATTGTCGTCGGCCGGCATGACGAACTCACGGGCGGCAACGTGTTCGTCGCGCGCACCGCGCTGCATCGCGCCCGCCCGGCCCGGCTCGCCGCGGGGGCGGCGGCCTGGGCACCGTTCTTCGCGCATCTGCCGCGCCCGCTCGTCTCGGTGCTGATCGGCGGCACCAACGGGCGCTTCCGACTCGGGCTGCGCGAAGCGCAGGCGCTGGCCGGGCAGCTGGCAACCATGATGCGGCGCGACCGCGTGGGCCTGGCGGTGACGCCGTCCCGCCGCACCGACCCCGCCGCGACTCGCGCGTTTGCCGAGGCATTGCAGCCGCTCGGCGCATTCGTTTGGGACGGCGCCGGGGAGAATCCGTATTTCGGCATGCTGGCGCTGGCCGATGCGATCGTGGTGACGGTCGACAGCGTCTCGATGGTCTCGGAAGCGGCGGCGACCCGCGCGCCGCTGCTGCTGGCGGATCTGCCGGGCCGGTCGCGCCGGATCGGGTTTTTCCTCAAGGACCTGGTCGACGCCGGCCGGGCGCGGCCGTATCAGGGGCGGTTCGAGCACTGGCCGGTCGAGCCGCTCGACGACACCGCCGCGGCGGCGGCGGAGATGTGCCGCCGCTTCGGTTATTGAGGGGGCGCTGCATGCTGGACATCACCACGTTCGACGCCCGCGCCGGCGGCAACGTCCTGTACAAGGCGCTCGCCCACCCGCTGGCGGCCGAGAAGATCCAAGGTCTGTACGCGCAACTCGCGGCGGCCGGCCCGGTCAGCGTCGTCGATCCCGAGGACGTCACGGCCGCGCTGCTGGCGCTGCACCCGGACGCGCCGGCGATCGAGGGTCTCTACGTCACCGACGTGCAGGCGATCGGGCGCGTCCGCGCCGGTCATGCGGCGCGGCCGGTGACCGCGCTCGCCGATGCGCGCGCGAACACCGTGCTGGTCGCGGCGTTCGACGCCGGCAAGCTGGTCGAGCGGCTGCAACTGCTACTGCCCCTAGGCGCAACCGTCGTTACGCTTGACAAGATAAAATTGCCCCCGGCGCTGCTGACCAATCCGCGGCGCTATCTCGACCGGCTGAATTTCGCGACCAATTTTGCGTTCTTCCGCGAGGCGAACGGGCTCTCGACCCGGCTGGTCACCGCCAACTACTGGGCGAACTACGGCGCCCAAAAAATGCGGCTGTGGCTGCGGCTGTTCGATGGCGCCGGCATGCCGCTCGCGACCTGGGAGGAGGAACTGCCGTCCGGCCCGGCCGGCATCGCGATCGACAGCGCCGACGTGCGCGCCCGCTTCGGCCTGCCCGAGTTCACCGGCCAGCTTTTCATCCATGCGATCGGCGCGGCCGGCCATGACGTGGTGAAGTATGCGCTCGACACGTTCGGCGCGGGCAACGACGCCAGCCTGTCCGTGACCCACGACGCCAACGCATGGCCGTCCGACCGCTACGCCGGCATTCCCGCGCCCGCCGCCGGCGAGCGGGTGTTCGTATGGGTTCAAAATAGCCACGCCGCGCCGATCCCGGCCGGCGCGATTGCGCTCGACCGCATGGGGGCGGAGCGGCCGGTTGCTTTGCCCCGCGCGATCGCCCCGTATGCCAGCGAGGCGCTCGACGTGGCCGAACTGCTGCCCGGCGTCCGCTGGCCGGCACAGGTAGAAATGCGGAGCGGGCGGCATGTGGTGCGGCCGCGCTACGAGGTGGTGCGCGAGGGCCGTACCCGGATCGCCCACGCCAATGTCGAGCGCGCCGACCTGCGCCCGGACCCGGCAATCCCATCGCTGCCGAAGCAACTCGGCCGCGGATTCCTGCTCCCTGTGCCCGTGCTGCCGCGGCAGGAATTTCGCACCCTGATCCAGCCGACGCCGATGGCCACGACGCAATCCTCTCTTCCCGTGCGGTTCGATGTGTTTGCGCCCGATGGCAGCAAGGTCGCGGAGCGTTTTCTGGGGTGCCTGAAACGGGACCACGACGTCGCGGTCGACATCGACGAAATCGCGCCGTCGGGGGCGTTGGCGCAGGGCGGACACGTCGACCTGGTCTACGACTTTCGTGACGGTGGCGAGGCGGACGGCTGGCTGCACACGCTGGTCCGCGCCGAGCACCGGCGCAGCGGCCACGTCGCGGAGAGCAGCTTCGGCGCCCACATCTTCAACACGCTGATGACTTATCGGGATGAGCCGCAGTCCTACGTGGGGCCGCCGCCCGGCCTGTCGACGCGGCTGTTCCTGAAACTCGGTTCTTCCGCGCGCCGCAGTTTTGCGGTGCTGATTTTTCCCGCATCGGCCGCGTGGCATCCGTTCTCGGCGACCGAGTTGCAGTTGCACGACGGCGACGGGGCACAGATCGCTTCGGCGCGGTTGGAGATCGCGTGCTCGGGTTCGGCAATGGTGTTCCCGGACGAGCATTTCTCCGCGGCACAGATCACGGCGGCCGGCCCGCGCGGCTACGTGATCGTGCGCGACGCGACGTGCCGATTGTTCGGCTATCACGGGCTGATGGATGCGTCCGGCCGGTTTTCGCTGGACCATATGTTCGGGTTCTAGGCGGCGGCGGCTTGCGCATCAGTCGGCAAACACCCCGGCGCATCTATTCGTGGTAAGCCAGCAGATGAGGGGAGAGCCGAGCCGCATGGAGGAAGACACGAAGCTGGCGCTCGAAGCTTATTCCCGCGGCCAGATGACCGCGATCGAACTGCGCCGGCGGCTTGGCGGCGTCGGCTACGGGGATGTCCTGCGGCTGCTGGGCGAGGCCGGGCTGCCGCTGCCGCGCGCACCGGTAGCGGGGCGCGAGGAGACGATCGCCCGTGCCCGCGCGTGGATGTTTCCGAAACATGGCGCGTGAGCTGAAGATCTTCGTGGTCGATATCGGCCCGCTGATCACGCTGGCCGTGGCGCAGTCGCTTGACTACCTCCTGTTCGTCCAGGCGGACGTCGTCGTCCCCGACGCAGTCCTGCACGAGGCGACGTTCGATGCGGCCTGCCTCGGCGCGCAGGACATCATCGACTGGTTCAAGGCCCATCGCACGCAGGTAGAAGTCGCGCCGACGAAGGCATACCAGGTGTTCGACGCGGCGCGGGCCAACATCCCGAACCTGCGCGAACCCGACCTCGGCGAGCGCGCTGCCGTCGAGGTCATCGAGGAACCCGACCGGCTGCGCGGCGACGAGCGCGGCGTGCTGCTGTGCGAGGAGACGGCGGTGCTCCGGCGCGTCGTTGTCCGTGACCGCGATCGGATCGTGGAGCTCAGCCCGCTGGATTTCCTGCGCATACTCGAAGCCGAGCAACGCATCCAGTCGGCCGAGCAGGTCTTCGAACTGGCCGAGAAGGCGGGGCGGCTTGCGTCTCGTGCCGAACGCTTGCCGGCGCACGACGACGCCACCCGCTCCGCGATCCGGGGCCTGGTGAAGCGGCGCGGCGCTTAGCAAATTGGGGAGGTCGAATGCGCACGATGCGCACCTTGGTTGTCGCACTGGCGGCCGGCTGTGCGGGCTGCTCGGGCGCAGGTCAGCAGACCTACAAGGTGGCGTCCGAAAATCCGTCGTCGATCAGAATCAATTTCGATCCCTATCAGGCCGACGTGGACAAGATACTGGGCCTCGCCCGCACGCATTGCGCGAAATACGCCAAGGTGGCCGTGCCGCAGCCTTCCACGGAAGCCGCATTCGGCCTGCGCGAGGTGACTTTTCTCTGTCGAATGCCCGGGCAGTAGTGCGGGGGTCACGAGCCCACCGCCTGCCGGCCGAGTAGCGGGGTTTGCCTGGCGGCCGACCTGCCGCAATCTGAGGCGGCCGCGCCGCCCGCCAATGGAGAAACTCCCGTGCCAGACGCGCCGCCCGCACCGCCGCGCTTCGTCACCGGCTCGACGATGCGCCATGTCGTGGTCATGGCCAGCACCGGCGCGATCGGGCTGATCGCGGTGTTCTCGGTCGACCTGCTCAACCTGTTCTACATCTCGCTGCTCGGCCAGCGGCCGATCGCGGCGGCGGTCGGGTTCGCGGGCGTGGTCGGCTTCCTGCAGACCTCGGTCGCGATCGGGCTGATGATCGGCATTTCTGCGGTCGTCTCTCGCACCATCGGCGCCGGGCGGATGCCGGACGCGCGGCGCATCGCCTCCGGCAGCCTCGCTGTCATGACGGCGCTGATGCTGGCGCTCGGCCTGCTCACCGTCGCGGCGCTCGGCCCGCTGCTGACCCTGCTCGGCGCGGTCGGCCAGACGCGGGAGATGGCGGCGGGGTTCCTGCGCATCACCTCGCCCGCGCTGCCGCTGATCGCGGCGGGGATGTGCATGACCGGCCTGTTGCGCGCGGTCGGCGATGCGCGGCGCTCGATGAACGTGACGCTGGTCGCGGCGTTCGTGACCGCGGGCGTCGACCCGGTGCTGATCTTCGGGCTGCACCTCGGCCTCACCGGGGCCGCGATCAGCACCGTGATCTCGCGCTGCGTGCTGCTGGGGATGGCGTGGCAGGGCGTGGTGCGCCGGCACGGCCTGCTCGGGCCGATCGAGCCCGCGAAACTGCTCGCCGATCTGCGCCTGGTCGCCTCCGTCTCCGGGCCGGCCGTGCTGACCAACCTCGCAACCCCGGTCGGCGCCTCCTACGTCACCCACAGCATGGCGATCTTCGGCAGCGCGGCGATCGCCGGACAGGCGACGATCGACCGCCTCTCGCCGGTCGCGTTCGGGCTGGTGTATGCGCTCACCGGCGCGGTCGGGCCGATCCTGGCGCAGAACCTGGGCGCCGGCCGGCCGGACCGGGTGAACGCGGCGCTGCGCGACAGCCTCGTGTTCGTGATCGTCGCGGTCTGCGGCGCCTGGGCGCTACTGGCGGTGGCGCAGGGCGCGATCGTCTACGCGTTCCACGCCGAGGGCGAGACGGCCGTGCTGATCCGGCTGTTCTGCACCTGGCTCGCCGCCTCGTTCCTGTTCACCGGGGCGCTGTTCGTCGCCAACACGGCGTTCAACAACCTGGGGTTTCCGCTGCTGTCGACCGGCTTCAACTGGGGCCGTGCGACGCTGGGCACGATCCCGTTCGTCACCATCGGCGCCGGCTACGGGCCCGCCGGCGTGCTGATCGGGCAGGCCGGCGGCTCGGTGCTGTTCGGGCTCGCCGCGGTCGTGGTGGCGTTCTCGGTGGTGCGGCGGCTCGGCGCCGGGACCGATCACGAACATGCCGGCGCGCAGCCGCTGGTGGCCGGCACCGGGTGTGGGGCATTGGCGCTGTTCGCCGCCCGCTCGCTGCAGCGCGCGCCGAGCCGCTGACGCGTCACCCGTCCACCCGAACCGGCGCCGCCGCCGGCCGCGTCTCCGGCATCGCGAATGCCGCCGTCAGCACCGCGCCGAAGCCAGCCAGCGCCAGCGCCAGGAACGCCGTCTGCGCGCCGAGGTCGCTGGCGATCGCCCCGCCCACGGTGTTGCTGACCGTCGCCGCGACGCCGACCGCGAGCCCCAATATGCCCATGCGCAGATTGAACCGCCCGCCGGTCCCGGACATGTCGGCGGCGATCAGCGGCGTCATCACCCCGAACGCCGCGCCGCCGAGCCCGTCCAGCGCCTGCACCGGCACGATCCAGTACGGATCCGTCACCGTCGCCAGCAGCAGGGCGCGCGCCGGCAGCGCGCAGAACCCCACCACCAGCACCGCGCGACGGCCCCAGCGCTGCGCCGCCGACCCGGCCAGCGGCGACAGCGCGGCCACCAGCAACTGCGGCACCAGGATGCAGGCCGCGATGATCAGGCTCGCGTGCTCGTCGGCGCGCTTGGTGATCTCGACGCCCGCGAGCGGCAGCATCGCCGCGTTGGCCAGCTGAACAGCAACGCGCATCCGATATAGGCCCAGCAGCCGCCGGTCCAGCAGCACGTGCCGCATTGTCTCGTGGGAGGCCGCGAGCAGGTGCTCCGTCGGCTCCAGCTCGCGGTCGGCGGCGCGCCCGCCTGCCGCCCGAGCGAGCGCAGCGCCACCAGCGCCGGCAGGCACAGCAGGGCGGCGAGCCAGAACACCGCGCGCGTCGAGACCCAGGTGCCGCACGCCCCCATCATGCCCGCGCCGACCGCGCTGCCGACCGCGGCGAACCGCGCGTTGCGGCCGAGCCGCTCCGGGATCTGCGGCCGGCTGACCAAGCCGAGCGTCAGCGCCGCCAGCGACGGGCCCAGCATGCAGCTGGCAAACCCGAACAGCGACTGCGCCAGCAGCACCGGCCAGAACGTGCGGCGACTGCGCCAGCAGCACCGCACTGCCGCAGATCCCGACCAGCGCCACCGCCGCGGCCAATGCCTTGCTGCGCAGCGCGTCCACCAGCAGCCCGGCCGGCACCTGCGCCAGCATCGCGGTCGCCGAGCCGACGCCCAGCGCCACGCCAAGCTGCGCCTGGGTCCAGCGGTGGTCGGTCAGATAGACCGCGATGAACGGCCCGAAACTGGTCTGCAGGTCGGCGACGAAGAAGAACAGCCAGTCCAACCCGCGCAGCAGACGCCGCGATGCCATCCCGGAAAGCTACGGGCATACTGCCGGCCGAGCCAAGGATCGCGACCGGCCGTCCGGCGATGTAGTCGGCCCAGCTCTTGATCCGGTCGGGCGGGATTTCGATCGAGATCACCGGCTCCTTGTCGTGCGCCGCGAAGCGCAGCGCCGCCCAGGCGACCGCGACCTTGCGGTTGCCCACGCCCATGAAGCCGCCGACGTCCAGCACCGCCGCGCGCACGCGCCCTTGCCCGTCGACCAGCAGATCGACGATGCGGCCGATATCGTTGCCCTTGGTCCCGACGACGGTCGTGGCCCAGCAGCCCGGTCAATTCCTGCGGCGCGACCTGTTCGGCGGGCACCACCGGCGGGGCTTTGGCGGTCGCCGGCGCAGGCGCGGCTGGCTTGACGACTGGCGGCGGCGACGGCTGGGGCGTCGCGGTCGGCGGGGGCGTCGCCGGTTGCTGGGCGGCCGCCGGAGCCGCGGCCGCGATCCAGGCCAGCAGCGCCAATCCGCGCGCAATCGCTGGCTTTTGCATCGATCCCCCTCGGCGGCGCGTCCTGCCCGGCCGCATGCTGCGCGAGTGTGGCGGGATTGCGGGCTTGCCGCAACGGCCGGTGCCCCCTGGTTCGCGCATTATCTGAACGCCCTCGCAACCGGAGCCAGGGCGCGACATTATCGCTCTGCACGATCGAAGGGGGATGCGATGGCAGGCGAGACGATGCACGAGGACCGGGCCGACCTGACGCCCGAGATCCTCGACCGGCACCGCGCGATTTCGAGCCTGATGGAGGAGCTGGAGGCGATCGACTGGTACGACCAGCGCATCCGCGCGAGCGACAACGAGCAGCTGCGCGCGATCCTGACCAACAACCGGGACGAGGAGAAGGAGCACGCCTCGATGGTGCTGGAATGGCTGCGCCGCCACGATCCCGCGTTCGACCGGCAGTTGCGCAACGTACCTGTTCAAGCCGGGACCGATCCACGACGTCGGCGGCAACGCGCAAGGCGGCCACGCTGCGGGCGCGGGCGACGGCAGTCTCGGCGTCGGCAGCCTGCGCAAAGTCGGGGGCTGAACGATGAACCATCTGTTCCGCGAACTGGCCCCGGTCCCGGCTGCCGGCTGGGAGAAGATCGATGGCGACGCGACGCTGACGCTGAAAACCATGCTGGCGGGGCGCAAGCTGGTCGATTTCAAGGGGCCGCTCGGCTGGGAGGCGTCCTGCGTCGGCATCGGCCGCGTCGAGCCGATCGCTCCACCGTCGCCGGGGAACATCGATGCGCGGTTGCGCCGGGTGCTGCCGCTGGTCGAACTGCGCGTGCCGTTCGCCATCGCCCGCAGCGAACTCGATGCGGTCGACCGCGGCGCCAAGGATCTCGACACCAACCCTGCGATCGCCGCCGCGCGCGCGATCGCCATCGCCGAGGACCGCGCGATCTTTCATGGCTACTCGGCCGCCGGCATCCACGGCATCTGCGAAGGCATCGACGAGCCGGCGATCAAGCTCGGCGGTGACGTGGAAAATTACCCGGTGCTGATCGCGACCGCGCTGAACCGGCTGCGCGACCGCGGGGTCAATGGGCCGTACGCGCTGGCGCTCAGCGAGCGCTGCTATACCGACCTGACGGATGCGACCAAGGCCGGCTATCCGGTGCTGGAGCACGTGCGCCGGCTGCTGGACGGGCCGCTGGTCTGGGCGCCCGGCCTCGACGGCGCCGTGGTGCTGTCGCTGCGCGGCGGCGACTTCGAGTTGACCGTCGGCCAGGATTTTTCCATCGGCTATCTGAGCCACGACGCCGAACAGGTGCGGCTCTACATCGAGGAGAGTTTTACCTTCTGGAACATCTCGCCGCAGGCCGCGGTGCCGCTGCTGCAGGCGAACGCGGAGCTGGCGGCGTCCTGACCGCGTCGGCTGCTCCCTCTCCGCCCTCGGGGGCGGAGAGGGAATGGCTCACCCCTTGATCACGCCTTCGATCAGTCCCTTGAAGAACAGTTTCTGCGCGAAGGTGAAGGCGATGATGCCGGGCGTGACGACGATGACATAGACGGCCGCGAGGTTCGGCCACGACCATTGCCCCTGGCCGCCCTGCGCGGCGGCGAGCACGACCGGCATGGTGCGCTTGGCTTCGTCGTCGATCAGCGTCACGCACAGCAGATATTCGCCCCAGGCGGTGACGAAATTGACGATGAAGATGACGACCAGGCCGTTGCGCACCATCGGCAGGCCGACCTCCCACAAGCGTCCGCCAATGGCCGGCGCCGTCGATCTGCGCCGATTCGATGATTTCGTGCGGCACCAGCTGGAACATGCTGCGCATGATCAGGATGCTGATCACCAGTTGCAGCGTGACATAGGGGAGGATGAGGCCGGCTGGTGTTGTTGATCAGGCCGAGGAAATGCTGGGTCTCGTAGATGCTGATGATCGAGACGACGCGCACCGGGAAATACAGCGAAACCAGCAGCGCCGCGATCGACCACGCCCGACGCCGCGCGGCCGCATGTGAACCAGCGCGTAGCCGGCGAGCACCGCGCAGACCGTGGTGATCAGCACCGTGCCGGCGGTGACATAGATGCTGTTGAACAGGTTGACCGGCAGCGTGGCGATCCGCTCGAACACATAGCGTGTAGTGGGTGAAATCGAACTTGCGCGGCCAGAAGTCGCCGCGCATCGCGTCGGGCAGCGACTTCACCGACATGAGCAGCACCCAGGCCAGCGGCAGCAGGATGATCAGATTGAAGACGTTGATCACGCGCGTGCCGGACGATCGCCGCTGCGGTGCCGCTCGAACCAGCCCGGCGCGGCTCCAGCGAGACTTCGGCGTCGCCGATGGATCGGCTTCGCAGCGACATCGGTTCGACTCAGCCCCTGGGTCGGAAGATGCGCAGCAGGACGACCATGACGAACATCATCGCGATCGCGCCGATCATGCCGATCGCGGCGGCGTAGCCCTGCCGCCACAGGCCGAGCTTGAACGCCTGGTCGTACATGAAGATCGTCCAGGTGTAGGTCGGCGAGGCGCGGTTGAAGCCGCCGAAGATCAGATATTCGTCGATCACCGCCATCGCCGTGCCGAAGCGCAGCACGACCAGGATCATCATGATCGGCGCGAGCTGCGGCCGCGTCACATGCCAGAACACCTGCCATTCGTTGGCGCCGTCGATGCGCGCGGCGTCCGGCAGATCCTTGGGGATCGCCGCGAGGCCGGCGAGGAAGAAGATCGTGTGGTAGCCGAGGCCCCACCAGACTTCCATGACCGCGATCGAGGGCAGCGTCAGCGGCGTGCCGCCGAGCCATTGCGGCGCGTTCTGCAGGGTGAACAGGCCGAAGGTCGTCGACCAGCAGATGGTTGATCGGCCCGCTCTGGTAATTGTACATCCACTTCCACAGCACGAAGATCAGCGTGCTCGGGATGACCGCCGGGATGAGCAGGATCACGCGATAGAGCGTGGCCAGGCGCTGGTTGCGTCACCCGGTCGACCAGGATCGCCAGCAGCAGCGGCAGGATGATCGTTCCCGGCAGGAACATGATCGTGAACTACAGCCGCCCGCCACAGGCTCGCCCACATCAGCGGGTCGTGCAGCGCCTCGGCGTAATTGTGCGAAGCCGACCCAGTGCGCCGGCTTGTTGGACAGGAACTGGAAGTCGGTGAAGCTGATCCAGAGGACGCGGAAGATCGGCTAGACCTGATAGCCGACGAAGAAGACCAGCGCCGGCAGCAGGAACAGCCAGCGCCGAGGCCCTGCCGCAGCAGTCGACGCGCCTGCCCACCGTGCCGCGCGCCGGATCGGCGTCACGCCGATCCGCGGAAGCAATCGACTGTCCCATGCGATACGTTACCGGTCAGACGCACCACGAACCAGGCCGTCAGCCGGCCCCGGCCGTTCACATCATGCCGAGGCTAGCAAGCGGCGATGCCACGGCGGCGGCGGCGAACGCCGCCGACTTGCGGGAGCGGGGCGTGTCGCATGCGTCCGTCGCCGCCGCACGAAGCGGCTCAGCCCTTCTTCATCTCGGCCTGGACGGCGTCGACGACCTTCTGCATCGCGACTTTCGGATCGGGCTCCTCGCCCTTGAGATAGGTCTCCCAGATCGGCTTGCCGATCTGACGAACTGCTACAGGCCGAAGAGGTTGTTGTTGATCGCCTTGGCCCTGTCGAGCTGGCCGCGGACCAGCGCCGACGAACGGCGGGCATCCAGTCCGGCTTGTTGGCGTTCCAGTCGGCGTAGATCGACTTGTAGGGCGGCAACTGGCCGGGATGGCCGCTCTCGGTGCCGACGATCGAGTCCTTCCAGATCTGCTGGTCGTAGGTCAGCGCCTTGATGTATTCGGCCGCCTTCTCCTTGTTCTGGCCGTACTTGAACAGCGCGCAGCCGGTGGTCCAGAACACCGTCGAGCCCTCGCCGTTGGTGAACTTCGGCAGCGGCCCAGGTGCAGCAGCTTCGGGTCGTCCCAGCTCGCGCGCCATGCGCAGCGGCGCGTTGAAATATTTGAAGTAGAGGCCGACGCGCTGCGCGGCGAAGGCGACCTCGTCCGGCGTGCCGTTGACGCCGGCGTCCGACGCGCCTTCCAGCAGGATGTCGGGATTCGACATACGCCATGATCTGCTTCATCAGCTTCAGCGCTTCGATCGCGGGTTCGCTGGTGAAGTCGAACAGCCCTTCGGGCGTGTAGACCTTGGTGCTCATGCTGTGGGTGATCGGCGCGAGCGAGCGCCAGCCGTGCGCAGTCGAACGTGGCGCCCCACGGCGCGGCCTTGGAGTCGACGATCTTCTTCGCGCTCGTCGAGGAAGTCGTCCCAGGTCGGCGGGCGCCGCGTCGGGCAGGCCGGCCTTGGCGGTGATGCCGGAATGCCAGCCGCAGCCGATCACGTCGAGCAGGAACGGCCAGCTGTAGAGCTTGCCGTCGACCGTGCATTCCGCGCGGATCGAGGGGATGATGTCGTCGATCACGTCCTTGGGGATGTAATTGTCCCACGGCTCGATGACGCCGGCCTTGATGAACGCCGACATTTCGACGAACGGCGTCTGCCCGACATAGACGTCCCAGGTGCTTTCGCCGTTCTTGGCTTCGGCGACGAAGCGCTCGATGCCGAAACCCTCGACCGGCGCGATCTGATAGTTGATGCCGGGGAACTTGGCGTTCACCTGCCGGAATGCCGGGATGCAGGTCCTGGATCCACTGATAGAACGTCGGCGTCAGCGGCCGGTCGGCCGCGTAGGCCGATGCCGATGCCGCCCTTCGCCACCGCGCCGACGCCGGCCAGTGCCGAGGCCGGCGACCAGGCTGCGGGTGAGGAACTCGCGCCGGTCGATCTGCCCCCGCAACAACTGCGCACGTGCGGCCTGTTGCAGCACGTATTCCTGTTCCTTGCGGACAGTCATCGGTTCGCCTCCAGATTGGCTTGCGTCTGTTGTGGGGGAGCCCGCTCCATGTATTGAAGACGGTCTCACAGATTTGCGGACCCCGCAAGGACGCCGGGCGGTCCTTCCGCGCGCGTGCAAACCGCTCTGAAGCCGAGGATTTCAGCCCGCCGGCGGCACCCGTCGCTCGTCGCGGAGCGGAACGCGCAGGATGTGCCTCGGTTTCGGGCAGATGCTGCGCGCGGCAGGCAATTTCGGCGCGACGGCATCAGGCGCGTTGGCGGCGATGCACGGAATCCGGTCGGCCGACCGCACGAACAGCCGTGGGACGCGGGGCCTAGCCCTGCGGCTGCATCGTCGAGGGATCGATGCCGAGCGCCTGCACCGTCGCCGCGGTGATCCGGCCGTCGGCCGGCAGCCCGCGCGCGGCCTGGAAATTCTGCAGCGCCGCCTGCGAGCCCGCGCCCCAGGCGCCGTCGATCGCGCCGTTGTAGAAGCCGAGCTGGCGTAGCCGCGCCTGCAGGATCCGCGTGGAATCGCCGCTGAGCGCGAACGTCGTCGGTGCCGCGGGTGCCGCCGGCGCCGCGGTCGCGCTGGCGACCAGCGAGGTCGGGTCGAGCCCCATCGTCGCCGCGGTCGCCTGGTTCATCTGGCCGGTCACCTGCAGGCCGCGGCTCTGCTGGAAGCTGCGCAGCGCCGCTTCGCTCGCCGGCCCCCAGGTGCCGTCGAGCGGCCCGGCGTAGCCGGCCATCGCGTTGAGCTTGCCCTGCACCTGCCGCACCCCGTCGGCGCTCAGCGGCTGCACGTAGATCAGGCCGGCCTCCTGCGCCATCGCGGCCGGCATCGCGGCGCCGCACCCGAGCAGCGCTGCAAGCGCGACGGAACGGAACATGGTCATGAAACGGCCTCCCAGGACGCCGGCCAAACGCCCGCGCGTGACCATAACGCTCCGGGGCGGATTTGGTTCGCCGAGGCGGCCCGTGCGCACGCCGATGTGGCGGGCGCGCGATCCGTCCGCCCGGATCAGGCGGCTGCCGCGCTGGCGTGCGCCGCCGCGACCGCGCCGTTCGCCTCCGGCCGGTCCGCCATCACCACCCGGTTGCGGCCCTGCTGCTTGGCCAGGTACATCGCGCGGTCGGCGCCCGCGACCGCCGACTGCGACGTGTCGGCGAGGTCGGGCACGATGGTCACGCCGAAGGACATCGTGATCGGGCCGATCATCTGCCCGTGCGAGGCGACCGAGATGTGGCACACCGCGTTGCGCAGCTCCTCGGCGCGCGCCCGCGCTTCCTCGAACGTCGTGCCGGGCAGCAGGATCACGAACTCCTCGCCGCCGTAACGGCAGGCGATATCGCCGGGCCGCACCGCCTTCGCCAGCGCCTGCCCGACCGCGCGCAGCGCCGCGTCGCCGCTGTCGTGGCCGAACTTGTCGTTGATCGCCTTGAAGTGGTCGACATCGCCAAGAATGATCCCGACCTTGCCGTCCGATCGCGCCGCCCGCGCCAGCTCGATCTCGATCGCCTCCTCGAAGTAGCGCCGGTTGTACAGCGAGGTCAGCGCATCGCGCAGCGACATGATCCGCAGCCGCTCGCGCAGCCGGTAGTTCGCGAGCGCGAGCCCGAGCGTGTTGGCGAACGCCGTGGTGTCGTCGTCGAGCTGCAAGGTGCCGCTCGACCCGGTGCGCAGCGCCACGCCCCGTTCCAGATACAGCACGCCCACGATCGAGCCGCGCCCGAGCAGCGGGATGCAGGTGTAGTTGTCGGCGTGGTCGCAATGCACGTGCCGGCAGCGCACTTCCCAGCGCCCTGGCGTCACCGCGTGCAGCTGGCTGCGCCGCAGCGCCCAGCAATCCTCGGGGTGGAACGTCGGCGCCGGCAAGGTCGGACCGTTCCACTCCGCCGCCTGCGTCAGCAGGTTTTCCGAGTTGTTCATCAGGAACAGCGCGCCCGGCGTGCCGCCGAGGATCTGCGGCGCGAAGCCCTCGACGATCTCGGAGAATTCCTGCGCCGACAGCGCTTCCTGCAGCCGCTCGACCAGGTCGTTCAGCAGCCGCAGCGACCGCGCCCGCTCGCCGAGCGAGCCGGTGACCTTCTCAAGCTCGATCTCGCGCACGCGCCGTTCGGCGATCTCCCGCTGCAGCCCCTGCGCGGACTGCTTCAGGTCGGCGACCAGCCCGCCGCGCTCGAAATTCAGCCGCACGTTGTCGCCGATCCAGCGGTTGAGCGAACGGCCGACCATCAGCAGCACGGCCGCGAACGCGGCGACCATCGCGGCCATTTCGGAGGAGACGGTGTCGCCCTGCATCGCGAAGGCGGCGGCGATCGGCAGCACCGCGGGTGCCACGAAGGCGATCAGCGCCGGCATGTAGCACGCCGTCCCAAGCACCGCGCCGGCGCTCACGCCGCCGACCGCGAAGGCCGCGAACACCGCGAACCGGGGTTCGGGCGCCGCGTACACGACCCAGGCCAGCATGCCCCAGACGCAGCCGGTCGCGAACGAGCCGACCGTGAACCGCGTCGCCCAGCGCGCGGCCGCGCCGACCGGCCCGCCACGCGCCGCGCGATGCCACGCCCACAGCGCGAGCCGCGCCGCCACGACGGCACCCATGACCCCGAGCCAGCCCAGCCGCACGTGCTGCGGGAACGCCGGCGACAGCCCGGCCGCCGCGAGCAGCCCGACGACGAGGTTGGTCAGCAGCAGCGTCGGCGAGCGATACAGCAGCGCCACTTGTTCCGCTTCGAGCGTCGCGTGCAGGCCGTCCGTGCTTGCGATCGGCTCCGCCCGCGTGTCGATGGTCGGGCCAGGCCGACGGGCAACTTGCATCGAGGCCGCGCCCGCCTCACCGCCGAGGGCGCCGCGCCAGCGATAGCGGGCGCCCAGGCCGTCGGCGAACCGGGTCAGGCGATGCAGCCGCGTCCGCGGCGCCGGCGTCGAAACTGGGTGATCGGCCACGACCTTGATGCACCTTCACGACGATTTGATCTCAATTTTTATGCGCATACCATGATATTTTTGTCAACACGTTTTTAAATTAGAACGTCCGCCGGTGCGACTTGCGACATATCGTGACATCGCGCCCGCGCGCGGTTGCGCGACCGCGCCGCCGCAACAGGGTCCACCCGGATCTCTTGCTGCAAAACCGTTCGCCAAGGCGCAA
This sequence comes from uncultured Solirubrobacterales bacterium, assembly GCA_963697635.1. Lineage (GTDB taxonomy): Bacteria > Pseudomonadota > Alphaproteobacteria > Acetobacterales > Acetobacteraceae > CAJCJG01. The sequence continues at coordinate 427,223 of CAVOOS010000032.1, forward strand.
TGTTCGCGCCTTCGATCGAACGGGACGCGCCATGTCACCCGCGAAACTGCTTGTCTGCGCCGTGCTTGCCGCCGGTGCCGCGCCGTCGCCGCTCGCCGCCCAGACCTGGACGCTGTCCACGCTCTATACCTTCACCGGCGGCGCCGACGGGGCATTTCCCGACTTCGGACTCGTCCTGCATGCGGGAATTCTGTACGGCAGCGCCTATGGCGGCGGCAGCGCGGACAGCGGGGTGCTGTTCAAACTCGTGCCCGGCACCGGCGCCGAGCGGGTGCTGCGCAGCTTCACCGGCGACAAGTCCCAGGGGGCGGATCCCGAGGCGGGGCCGATCTACGCGGACGGCTATCTGTATGGGACGACGCCGGAGGGCGGCACGAAGGTCGACGGCGTCGTCTACAAGCTCGATCTGCAAACCCGCGCGATGACCGTGCTGCACAGTTTCAAGGGCTATCCGCACGACGGCGAAGCGGCGGTGGCCTCGCTGATCGACCAGGAGGGCACGCTCTACGGCACCACCGAACTTGGCGGCGCGCATGGCGGCGGCACCGTGTTCAAGGTCGATGCCGGCACCGGCGCATATTCCGTGCTGTACAGCTTCCAGGGCGGCACCGACGGCAGCAGCCCCTGGGCCGGGCTGCTGTACCTGAACGGCGCGCTCTACGGCACCACCCAGTTCGGCGGCACCGGCACGTGCCGCTTAAGCTGCGGCACCGTGTTCAAGGTCGATGCCGCGACCGGGGCCGAGAGCGTGCTGTACAGTTTCCAGGGCGGCAGCGATGGGGCGTATCCGACCATGGGTGTCGGGCTGGTCGAGCACGGCGGCATGCTCTACGGCGTCACCTCGGAGGGCGGTGCGTCGAACTCGGGCGTGCTGTTCCGGGTCGATGCGGTGACGGGCAAGGAAAAGCTGATTTTGAGCTCCGCCGCGCCCGGCGGGCTGACCTGGGTGGGCAGCGCGCTGTACGGCACCAGCGCCGGCAGTCTGCTGCAGATCGACCCGGCGACCGGCGCCGTGACGGTGCTCTACAGCCCCGCCGCCGGGACCGCCGGAGCGTCCGGAACGCTGCTCTACCAGGACGGGGTCTTCTACGGCACCACCCAGTCCGGCGGCCCCGCCGGCCAGGGCACCGTGTTCAAGCTGTCGCCGCCGTAGGGTCTCGGGCGCCGGCCCCGCGCATTGCCGGGCCGTCGCGCGGGCTGCCCGTCAAACCGGCGCGTCGGTGTTCCGACCCCTGTCCGTCATCCCGGCGAAGGCCGGGATCCAGTCGTCCACGCTCGGAGATGTGTGTTTGAGCGCATGGATAACGGCGTGTGCCGGCATGACGAAACAAGTCCGCATTCCGCTCGTCGGTATCAGGGCAACCTTCCCAACAGCCGCAACACCGCCGAAACGCCGGCAATGATGCCGCCGATCGAACCAAGCACCCCCACCACGACCAGCCACGGCGACAGCCGGCGGTCGCGTTCCAGCTTCGTCGCTTCCCGCGTGAGCTTGCGCTGCTCGGCCCGGAATTTCTCCGTCTCGGCCAGCGCCCGGTCGATGCGGGCAAGCTGCTCGCGGAAACCGAACGCGCCGCGCGGAATGCCGTCCATCGCCGGCTCGCTCGTCGGCCCGCGGCCTTAACCCCGCTGCGCCAGCCGGGCCAGCAGGAAGTCGCGGAACACCGCGACGCGCTTCGATGTGCGCAGCTCCTCGGGATAGACGAAATACACGTCCACCTTCGGCGCCTTGATGTCGGCGAGCAGCCGCACCATGCCGTGCGCCTCCTCCTCGGCCGCCATGTAGTCCGGGATCGCCGCGATGCCGAGGCCGGAGCGCACCGCCATCACCATCGCCTGCCAGGCTGTTCACCTCGAGCAGCGCCCGGCGCGGGTTGCCGGCGCGCCGGCCGGCCTCGGCCAGCCAGTTGATGTCCGATACCGGCGGCCGGTAGTCGCCGAACAGGATCAGCCGGTGCGCGTCGAGATCCTCCGCCCGCTGCGGCGTGCCGTGCTTGCTTAGGTACTCCTGCGCGCGCGCACACGTGCCACTCGATCGCCATCAGATGCCGCTGCACCAGGTCCGGCTGCTTCGGCGGGTGCATGCGGATCGCCACGTCCGCCTCGCGCATCGCGAGGTCGAGGTCGGCGTCGTCCAGCAGCAGCGTCATCGTCACGTCGGGGTAGCTGTCGAGGAACGCCTGCACCCGCGGCGCCAGCCACGACGCGCCGAACCCCACCGTCGTCGTTACTTTCAGCCGGCCGGCCGGCTTTTCCTTGCTCTCGGTCAGCAGCGCCTCGGTCATCGCCAGCTTGGCGAACACCTCCCGCACCGTGCGGTTCAGGCTTTCGCCCTGCTCGGTCAGGATCAGGCCGCGCGCGTGCCGGTGGAACAGCGGCACCTGCAGCGCCTCCTCGAGCGCCGAGATCTGCCGCGACACCGCGGACTGGCTCAGGTTCAGCGTGTCGCCGGCATGCGTGAAGCTGCCCGCTTCGGCCACCGCGTGGAACACGCGCAGCTTGTCCCAGTCCATCGTTCGGCCATTCCTCCGCCCGGCGCGTGGCCGATCGGTCCCTGTGCGTTATGGCCGCGGCGCCCCGCCGCGGATCGCCCGGTGCCCGAAGGTCAGTCGGCGGCCAGCGCCGACTCGGCCCCCAGTTCCGCCAGCCACTTTTCGGCTTCCAGCGCCGCCATGCAACCAGTTCCGGCGGCGGTGACCGCCTGTCGCCAAACTTTGTCCTGCACATCCCCCGCCGCGAACACGCCTGCGACCGAGGTGCGGGTGGTTCCGGGCGCGGTCAGGACGTAGCCCTCGGCGTCCATCGCCACCTGGCCGGCGAACGGCGCGGTGTTCGGCGTGTGGCCGATGGCGACGAACACGCCGTCGAGCTCGATCCGGCTTTCCACGCCGGTGCGCACGTTGCGCAGCCGCACCCCGTCCACCGCCGCCGGCGTGCCGGCGCCGGTGATCTCCTCGACCATGCTGTCCCAGACCACCCGGATCTTCGGGTTCGCGAACAGCCGCCGCTGCAAAATCTTCTCCGCCCGCAGCTCGTCGCGCCGATGGATCAGCGTGACGCTGTCGGCGAGGTTGGTCAGGTACAGCGCTTCCTCGACCGCGGTGTTGCCGCCGCCGACCACCGCGACCCGCTTGCCGCGGAAGAAGAACCCGTCGCAGGTGGCGCAGGCCGACACGCCCGCACCGTGCAGGTGCTTCTCGCTCGGCAGCCCGAGCCAGCGCGCCTGCGCGCCGGTCGCGATGATCACCGCGTCGGCCAGGTAGACGTCGCCCGAGTCGCCCACGCAGCGGAACGGCTGGTCGCGAAAAATCGACGCCGGTGATCAGGTCGTAGATCACCTCGGTGCCGACATGGCGCGCCTGCGCCTCGATCTGCTCCATCAGCCACGGCCCCTGCACCGCCTGGGCGAAGCCCGGATAGTTCTCGACGTCGGTGGTGATCATGAGTTGCCCGCCCGGCTGCAGCCCGGCCACCAGCGTCGGCGCCAGCGCCGCGCGCGCGGCGTAGATCGCGGCGGTGTAGCCGGCGGGTCCGGCGCCGATGATCAGCACCCGGGTGCGGTGGACGGTCTCGGCGGTCGGCATGGCGGCAGGTCCACGTTTCCAAACGCAACATGATATCGGTGCCGCCGCCGGCAGAACAAGCAAACGCTGCAACGCTCTTGCCGCCGCCGCCCCGTGCAATAATCTTTCGCGCGGCCCGCCGCCGTGAGATGTTCCGCGACATGAAGACCCAGCCGACCGACGCAAACATGCTCGACGCCATCGACCGGCGCATCCTGGCCGAGCTGCAGGCCGACGGCCGGATCACCAACGTCGAGCTGGCGCGCCGCGCCGGCATCTCGGCGCCGCCCTGCCTGCGCCGCGTCCGCCGGCTGGAGGAGGCCGGCATCATCCGCGGCTACCACGCCGACACCGACCCGCAGAAGCTCGACTGGGAGATCATGTTCTTTGCCATTGTCGGGCTGGAGAGCCAGAAGGAGACCGTGCTCTCGGGGTTCGAGCAGCTCGTCGCCGGCTGGCCCGAGGTCCGCGAGTGCCACATGATCCGCGGCGGCGGCGATTTCCTGCTGAAAGTGGTGGCGCGCGACACCGCGCACGAGAACCAGCTCACCCAGAAGCTCACCGGCGCGCCGAACGTGAGCCGCGTGCAGACGCTGCAAACCATCCGCACCAGCCGCAGCCTCGCCGGCGTGCCGCTCTGATTTTCTGCCCGCTGCCCCGGCGGGCCACGGTTGACGCCGGGCGCGGCCGGTGCGTCATTGCGCCGCCCGGTGCATCCTGCCGGCCCACGCCGCGACGAAAGCCCGCATGCTCCGGACCCGCCGTTCCGTCCTCGCTGGCGCCGCAACCACGCTGGCGGGCGCGGCGCTGGCGGCGAAAGCCGAGACCGCCGCGCCGCTACCCTCGCTGAACGCGGTCGCCAAGGGCGACGGATTGTTCTTCGGCTGCGCCGTCGACGACACCCAACTGGCCGACCCGCCGTTGCTCGCCTGCATCGCCGAGACCTGCGGCATGGTGGTCGGCGAATTGAGTTTCAAATGGGCCGCGCTGCAGCCGCGCAAGGGACATTTCGACTACGCGCGCGCCGATGCGCTGCTGGAGTTCGCGGCCAGGAACGGCCTGCGCGCGCGCGGCCACACGCTGGTCTGGCACGAGGCCAACCCCGCCTGGCTCGCGACCGCCTTGACGCCGCAATCCGGGGAGAAGCTGCTCAACGGCTACATCGCCGAAGTCTGCGGCCATTTCCGTGGCCGGCTCGCCCACTGGGACGTCGTCAACGAGCCGCTGAAGCCCGAGGACAACCAGCCGCTCGGCCTGCGCGCCTCGCCCTGGCTGCGCGCGCTCGGCCCGCGCTACCTCGACCTCGCGTTCCACGCCGCCGCCGCCGCCGACCCCGCGGCGCTGCGCGTGCTCAACGAGTTCGGCACCGACTACGCGCTGCCCTGGCAGGAACGCCGGCGCGTCGCGTTGCTGGCGTTGTTGCAGTCGCTGCTGGCCCGCGGCGTGCCGGTGCAGGCGGTCGGCCTGCAAGCGCACCTCAACGCCAGCGAAACCGCACTCGACACCGGCGTGTTGTCCCGCTTCGTCGCCGACCTCGCGGCGCTGGGCCTCAAGATCCTGGTCACCGAGCTCGACGTGCGCGACGACGGTCTGCCGGCCGGCCTGCCCGCGCGCGACCAGGCGGTCGCCGCGCACGCCCGCGCCTGGCTCGATGCGGTGCTGCCGAACCCGGCAGTGTCCGGGATGCTGACCTGGGGCCTGTCCGACCGGCGCAGCTGGCTCAACGACACGTTCCCCCGCGCTGACGGCCTGCCGCAGCGCCCGCTGCCGCTGGACCCGGAGCTGCGCCCGACGCCGCTCTGCGCCGCCATCGCCGCCGCGCTCGAGGCCGCGCCGGCGCGGTAGGCCGGAGGGTTTCGGCCGATCACATGTTTGGGCTCCGACAGGACCGGCCTTCTTTTCTGCCTCGCGACGACCCATTTCGACTGGGCGTCAAACTCCCCGGCATGCACGGCCGCCGCGAAGCGTGCGAGAAAGCAACATCTTCATGGCAAGTCGATCCCCCAGGATAAGGGCGGAAGCGCCACCGGCCGCGCGACTTATGGTACTTGGCAGCAGGCTGGGTTTGCTCGTCGCCGCCTTCGGATTGCTGGGTACTGTCCGGTTTCGTTTTCAATATCGATATCCTCGAGCGGCCGGTTCCGACCTTTCCGGTCGTCCATCCGTTCACGGCGATCTGTCTGCTGCTGCTTGGCGTCGCCGTCGCGGCACGCCGGTGGCCCGCATTTGCGGTGTCGGTGTCCGCCGCCGTCGCCTGCGTGTCCGGGGCGTGCCTGCTCGATGGCGCCGCCGGGACCGACCTGATGCCGGCCATCACCCCCTGGGCCGCGTTGCTGGCGCAGCAGTCGAACGTGCTGCATCCGGTCGCCCTCGGCATCAACTCGGCCGCCGGCCTGCTGGCGATCAGCATCGGCCAGCTGCTCGCGTGGCGCAAGCAATGGGCCGCGTCGCAGGTGATTTGCTGCCTCGGCACCATGCCGTTCGCGATCGCGCTGCTGGGCTACTTCTACGGCGTCAAGGCGTTCCACGGCGCGCTCACGCCGGGCACGGCGATCGGCGGCCTGCTGGCCGCGCTCGCAACGCTGCTGACCGAACCCGACCACGGCATCCTGCGTGCGCTGCTGGGAACCGGGGTGCCGGGCAAGCTGTCGCGGCAGTTGCTGATCGGCTCGACCGCCGCCATCGTGCTGGTCGGATGGGTGCTCTCGGCCTACACCGACGCCGCCAACGGCGTGCTGGTGGCGAGCGAAGTGGTGCTCACGATCGCCTACGTGAGCACGGTCGTCGCCATTGCCACGGTGAAGTTCGACCGCGGCGATCGGCAACGGCTCGACCAGGAGGCGGAACTGCTGCAGGCGGTCGTGGCGCTGCGCATCGGTCAGCGCGACTGGGCCCAGGAAAGCCGCCTGTTTCATACCACGCTGCAGCACATCGAGCAGGGCATCATGATGATCGATGCCGACCGCAAGGTGGCGTTCTGTAATCGCCATGCGATTGAAATGATGGAGCTGCCGCCGGACCTGATGGCAACGCGCCCGGCGCTCGACGACGTGCTCGCCTATTTGCGGCGAACCGGCGAATTCGAGGACACCGAGGCCGGCCGGCAGGCGCTTGTGCGGGCCGGCACGTTGCTCGAGCAGCCGGAAATGTTCGAGCGCCGGCGCCCCAATGGTCGTGTCATCGAGGTCCGCAACGTGCCGATGGCCGGCGGCGGCGTGGTGCGCACGTTCAGCGACGTGACCGCGTTCCGGGCCGCCGAAGAGCGCGTCCGCGCGCTGGCGCTTGCGGCCGAGCAGGCCCGCGCCGCCGATCGGGTGTCGGACGCGAATGGCGGTGCCGGCGCGCCCTGGCTGGACCGCCGCGTCTTCGTCCAGTAAGGCCAGCCAAGGCGCGAAGCGTGAGCCGTCCGGCGCGGCCTACCCGATCTGCAGGTTCTGCAGCGCCTCCTCCAGCTCCTGGAAGCTCGGCATGTGCTGCGTCGGCGCCATCTTGCGGCCGGTCTCGACGCTGACCTGCGGCGCGTTGCCGTGCAGGTGCGCGACCAGCACGGCGCGCACCACCTCCAGGTATTTCGCCTCCTCGTCCACCACGCCCTTCAGGCGCGAGGAGAACGGGCCGACCATGCCGTACGACAGCAGCACGCCGAGAAACGTGCCGGTCAGCGCGCCGCCGATCATCGCGCCCAGTACCGCCGGCGGCTCGTTGATGTGCGACATCGTCTTGATCACGCCGAGCACCGCCGCGACGATGCCGAGCGCCGGCAGCCCGTCCGCCAGCGTCTGCAACGCGTGCGCAGGGTGCAGTTCCTCGTTCAGCGACTTCTTCAGTTCCCGCGCCATCACGTCCTCGATCTGGTTCGGGTCGTCGGCGTTCATGCCGACCATGCGCAGGTAGTCGCAGATCAGGTAGGTGACGTGATGGTTCTTCAGGATCTTGGGGAACTTCAGGAAGGCGATGCTCTCGTCCGGCTTTTCGATGTGCGCCTCCAGCGCCATCGCGCCCTTGGTGCTGGCCAGCCGCACCAGGAAGAACAGCAGGCTCAGCAGCTCGACGTAGTCGACTTTCTTGAATACCGCGCCCTTCAGCATTTTGCCGAAGCCGCCGGCCGTGTGTTTGATGTCGTTCATGCTGTTGGCCATCACGAACGTGCCGATGCCGGCGCCGAGGATGGTCAGCAGCTCGAACGGCAGCGCCTCCAGCAGCGGCGCCATGCTGCCGCCGGAGAGCAGGTAGCTGCCGAACACGCAGCCGAGCACGAACACCAGGCCGCCGATCGTGTTCATCGCGGCGCCGGCTTATGGGGCGCGGAAACTGTGCTGCACGATGATCGCGATGCGACGGTTGGCGGCGGCCATCGGGTCGGCCGGCAGCAGCGGGTCGCGGTCGGCGCGGCCGGAGACCTCCTTGAAGCGCTCCTCCGGCAGCCCGGCCTCGACCAGCACGCGGCGCGTCGCGTTGGCGCGGTCGGCGGACAGCTCCCAGTTGCTGCGCCCGACGCCGTTGTACGGGGTGGCATCGGTGTGCCCGGTCAGCAGCAGCGGCTCGGGCAGCTTCGCCAGTACCCGGCGCGACCATCTGCAGCAGCAGCCGCGCCTTGTCGGACAGCGTTGCCGAGCCGGACGCGAACATCGGCTGCTTGTCTTCGTCGAGCAACTGGATGCGCAGGCCCTCCGGCGTGATGTCGATCGCAAGTTGCCGGCCAAGGTCGGCGAGTGCGGGGTCGGCGCGCACGGCCTCGCGGATCTGCGCTGCGGCCTTTTCGAACTGGGCGCGCTCGCGGCGCTCCGCCTCGGCGCGCAGCGCCGCGTCCTCGATGCTCTTGATGTCGGGTTTCTGCGTGCCGGCGCCGGCGCTGGCCAGGAACTCGGCCTTTGAGGGCGTCTGCGCCTGTGCCGGCGCGATGCCGCCGCCGGGCGCCTGCGCGCCCTGCTGGTCGGTCTCGGTGGCTGCATTGCCGTGCGCGGCGACGGTCTTGCCGGCGCGGCCGCTCGCGGCGGCATGTCCCTGGGTGGGCGAGGCCGTCTGGGCGGCGTTCGCCTGGTCGCTGTCGGCATCCTCGTCGGCCGGCGGCGCCTTGCCTGCCTGCACCGCGACGGCGCCGCGGTCGGAGGCGAGCGTGCCGTCGTCGTACGGCGTATGGCCGCCGAACGGCTGGCCGCTGCCGGAGGTGTTGCGGCTCATCACGTTCATCGGCGAAAAATAGTCGGCGAGGCCGCGGCGCTGTTCCTCGGTCGTGGCGTTGAGCAGCCACATCAGCAGGAAGAACGCCATCATCGCGGTGACGAAGTCGGCGTACGCCACTTTCCAGGCGCCGCCGTGATGGCCGCCCTCGACCACTTCCTCCTTCTTGATGACGATGGTGACCCCGTTCTTTTTGTCCCTTCCGGCCATGCGGTCCCCGCTGCTGCGACCCTCGCGCGCCTCGGGGTGACGGAGATTTTTCCGGGCCGGCAGCGCGCGCGGCGGCACAGTGCGGCGGAGTTGCTTAAGGCCCCGCTAACCGATGCGATCGTTCCACCGCGGCGTGAACCAAACGCACGGCGGCGTGTTGTGCCCCGGGGCCCGTGGCGGCGCTCGGCCGGTGGGGCTCCGCCCTCCCGGTGTAGGGGAGGCTGGGGCGGGGATGATCCCCACGGGCTGTCGCGGGCGGAAGCTTCGATCCTGTGCGTTGCCTTCAGGCGACGCGGCCGAGTTGCCGCGGCGCATCGCCGAGCGAGCGCTCCATCACGCCGCAATACCAGTCGACGAACTGGATCACGCCGCTTTCATGCACCGGCGAATACGGTCCGCCCTGGAACGCCGGCGAATTCACGCCGCGCTGGTTCTCCTCGACGATGCGACGGTCCTGCGCGTTGGTCGCCAGCCACACCTTGGTCAGCTCCTCGATCGAATAGTCCGTGCCCTCCACTGCGTCCTTGTGCACGAGCCACTTGGTGGTGACCTGCGTCCGCGTCGGCCCGAGCGGCAGCACGCGGAAACTGACGGCGTGGTCGCCCAGCGCATGGTTCCAGGTGGTCGGGAAGTGGAACAGCAGCAACGTGCCAATGCGCTCGTCCGGCACCGCATCGCTGAGCTTGCGCCGCACCGCCGCCTTGCCGGACATGGTGTAGCTGACGGCATCGCGCAACAGCGGCAGGCGGGTGGAGCGGAACTGGCCGTGCTCGTCGATGCGGAACGTGCTCGGCAGCCCGATCGCCTCGCACTTGTCCCAGTGCGCGCGCAGCACCCGTTCTTCGTCCGCGCTCCCCGAGAGCTCGGGAAAGGTGCGGCACAGCTCGGGATGGCTGCCCTTGCAATGGTAGCACTCGCGATTGTTCTCCCACACGAGCTTCCAGTTGGCTTCCTCGACGATGGTGCTCTCGAACGCAAGTTTCGCGTCCGCCATACGGTGCGGTGCCAGGTACGGCTCGGCCTGGTCCCGGAACGGCGCGATCTCGGGCGCCTGCGGCGCGACGCAGACCCACACGTAGCCGCCGAAACTCTCGCAATGCACCGGGCGCAACCCGTGCTGCGCGGCGTCGAACCCCTCGCCCATGTCGCGCGCGTAGAACAGCCGGCCGTCGAGGTCGTAGGTCCAGCGGTGATACGGGCAGCGTGAGCTTTGCCGCGCGGCCGTGCTCCGCCGAGCAGATGCGCGAGCCGCGGTGCCGGCAGGTGTTGTGGAACGCGCGGACGCGGCCGTCTTCGCCGCGCACCACGACCACCGGATACTCGCCGACCTGCAGCGTCAGGTATGCGCCGGGTTCGGCAAGTTCGCAGTCGTGGCCTGCGAACAGCCATTCGCGGTAGAAGATGTTGTCGAGGTCGAGCCGGTAGTAGTCGGGGTCGGTGTAGAACTCCCGGGCCAGCGTGTGGCCGGGCCGCCGGTTGCGGAGTTTGCCGAGCATCTCGGTGCGTGCGTTCATCTGATCATCCCATGGCCATCGTCGCTACGTCCCCACCGGGCAGCCCAGCCGCTCCAGCATGCGCCGCCAGATCTCCAGCGCGGCTTCGGGCGAATATAGGGCAGAAACGCGCTCGACGCCGCGCGCCGATTGGGCCTGCCAGAATTCCGCGTCCTCGTGCAGCCGCACGATCGCGTCGGCGAAGGCGTCGGGGGCGTCGGCCACCAGCACGCCGTCGCCGTCGGCGAGGCCGGTGCCTTCGAGCGAGATCGAGGAACCGACGACCGGCAGCCCGTAGGCGAGGCTGGTCGCGACCTTGCCCTTGAACCCGGCGCCGAACCGCAGCGGCGCGACCGAGAGCCGTACCGTGCCGAACAGGTCGGCAAGGTCGGAAATCCAGCCGAGGATTTCGACACCGTCGTCGGCGAAGTCGCGCAGGCTCGCCGGCATGCCGCTGCCGGCCAGCTTCAGCCGCACCTCGGGCAACATGCGTCGCACCAGCGGGAACACCTCGCCGAGAAACCACTCGACGCCGTCGAGGTTCGGCGGGTGCTGGTAGTTGCCGATGAAGCAGATGTCGCGCCGCTCGGCGAACGGCCGGGCGATCGGGCGTGGGCGTTCGATCCAGCGAAGGAGAACAAGTTTTTCCGGCGGTACGTCGCGGCGCAGCAGCTCCAGTTCGTGGTCGTTGGTCAGGATCGTGGCGTCGGCGGCCAGCATGCAACGCACTTCCTCGTCGCGCGCCGCGTCCGGCAGCGACTTGCCCGCCAGTTCGGCGCGCCGCTGTTCGCGCAAATAATGCAAATCGGCGGTCGCGAACACGAGTTTCGCGTCCGGCGCCAGTTCGCGCACGCGATCCAGCAGCATCGCCACATTGGCGTAGCGGTACACTTGAACCAGCCCAAGGCCGGCGCCGAACGCGCGCAGGTACTGCGTGACCGAGCCGTACGCCGGCGGGCCGACCACTTCGACGCCATTGCGCGCCAGCAGTTCCGCGGCCGTCGGGTCGATCGCCAGCGCGTGCACCGGGCAGAACGTGACGCGCCAGCCGAGCCGACGCAGCAGAACCATCTGTTCGAACGTCGCGATCGAGCCGGCGTCGCGATCGGGCCGCGGCAGGTCGTCGTCGATCACCAGCGCGTGCCCCACGAAGCGGGCGCCCATGCGGCCGGCGGGCCAGCCTTCGTGCTCCAGCCGCGCGCGCAGGCGCAGCGATTGCTCGTCGGGCAGGCGCAGATCGGGCGGCTCGCCGTCGGCGTCGGGCGCGCCGTGCGCCGGCCACGCGGCGGTGGCGAGCGGCTGGTAGAGCACGGCGTAACCCGCAGCCCGCAGCCGCGCGGAAAAATCGGCCGCGGCATGGCCGAACCGCGTGTACAGCGTGCTGAACCCGCCGAGACTTTGCAAAACCTCACGCCGTACCGCGATCGCCTGGCCGGGCAGCGCGTCGGCGCGGCGCATGAAGCGGTGCTCGGGCGCGTCGAACGGCGCGAGGTGCGCGGGGTCGAGCAGGCCGCCGTCCTCGCCCGCGAGCAGCAGCGCGTGCTGGATCAGCCCGTCGTCGCGCACCAGCCGGCCGCCGACCGCGCCCGCCTCCGGCTCGCGCGCGAAGGTGCCCTCGATCTCGGCGAGGAAGCCCGGCAGCACGCGCGCCTGCGGCGCCAGGAACAGCAGCAGCTTCGCACGCGACGTCTGCGCGACCTCGTTGCGCGCTGCGATCAGTCCGTCGCTGGCGCGCAGCCGGACGTAGCGCAGGTTGCGCACCACCGACGGCAGCAGCGCCGCCGAGCCGCCCTGGCCGCCGTCGTCGAGCAGCACGATCTCGGCCGTGCGATCCACGCCGGCTTCGTGCAGTGCCGCGAGGCCGCGATAGATCGTGTCGAACGGCGCGGTCGCGGCGATGACGACGGTCGCGTCCGGCGTCTCGGGGGTCGCCAGGGTCAGCGGCGCGTAGCGCGCGGCGATGTCGTCGAGCGCGCCCGCGAGCCCGGCCGCGCCGAACCCGCCCGCGCCGCGCCCGGCGCCGCCCTTGGCGAGATCGGCGAAGAACTCGGCGACGGTGGAAAACAGCTCGCGCGCCGCCCGCTCCTCGTCGCGCGCCTCGCCGAGATGCACGAGTTCCTCGATCTGGCCGTGCAGCAGCCGCACCTGCCGCTCCAGGTCGATGATCCGCTCCTCGGCCGCGGCGAGCCGGCCGAGCCGCACCGTCACCGGGTCGGCGATGTTGCGGCCGGTGCCGGCCTCCTGCACGGAAACCCGCAGCGTGCCCTTGTCGGACAGCACCGCGTACGGCAGCGGAAAGCTGAACCCGTGCGTGCCGTCGCCGATGCCGGCCTGCTGCAGGTCGGGGCGGAACCCGTCGGCGCGAATGGTGCCGACCCGCTCCTCGTCGACCAGCACGGCGACGTCGACATGCAGGTCCGGCTCGTCCGGATACCAGCACCAGCCGGACACCCAGCCGTCGCGCGACACCCGGTCGAGATGGCCGTAGAGCGTCGGCGGCTCGCCGGGCTTGGCCCCGGTCTGCGGGGCGGGCGCGGCCTCCGGCCACTGCACCTCGACCGTGCCGCCGACCTGCTGGCCGCTGCGCAGGTCGCGTAACGTGACCTTTACACGCTGCCCGGCGGCCATCGCGGCGGTGTCGAGCCGGAAGCGGAAGGCGTGCCGCCCCTTGCCGACGCCGGCGGAGACGAGGTCGCCGCGCTCCTGGTCGCACATCAGCCGCGCCGCCTCGATGCCGTCGATCAGCACCGCGACCGCACGCTGCGCCATCGGCTCGTCCGGCGACCAGCACCAGCCCTCCAGCGTGCCGTCCGGATCGACGCGGTCGAGGCTGCCGTTGAGCCGGGGCAGGGTGCGGCCGGCGAGATGCGCCGGCACCGGGGGCGGCGGCGCGGGCGGCGGGGGCGGGGTGGGCGCGGTCCGCAGCGCCGCCGCGCCAGCCGGCAACGGCTGCTCGGCTCTTGGCTTCTTCGGCTTAGACGGCATCCCGTGCTCCCATCGCGTCCGGCCCGTCGTGCGCACCGAACACCTGCGATTCCGCCAACGCGAGGATCGCGCGGACCGGCTCGCGCAGGTCGCCGCCCCTGAACAATGTCTGTCGCGGGATCCCGGCCGCGGTCGCCGCCTGCAGATCGGTTTCCTGGTCGCCGATCAATGCGCACCGCGCCGGATCGACGTTCCAGGCCCGCAGCAGGTCCAAAAGCATCCCGGGCGCCGGCTTGCGGCAGTCGCAGACGCGCCGGTACTCGGGCATCGTGCCTCCGGATGGTGAGGGCAATAGCGAAAGTCGTCGATGGTGCCGCCGGCGCGGCGCGCATCGTCGGCCATCCAGTCGTGCAGGCGGCGCACCGCCGCCTCGTCGTACATGCCGCGCGCCACCCCCGACTGGTTGGTGACGACGAACACGTGCCAGCCGGCATCGCTCGCCATCCGGATCGCCTCGCGCGCTCCCTCGGTCCACTCGAACCGCTCGATCGTGTGGACGTAGCCGTGGTCTCGGTTCAGCACGCCGTCGCGGTCGAGGAAAAGCGCCGGCCGCCGCAGCCGCGCCGGAAGTTCCGCGCGGGCGCGGGCGAGATCGGCGGGGATGCCGATGTCGATGAACCAGCCCGGCAACTCGGTGCCGCGTAGCGCCCCGCGCGCGGCGAGGTTGGGCAGCACATCGCGCTCCAGCGAACATTGCGGCGCCAGTTGCCCGACGATGTCGCGCCGCAGCACGTAGATGCCGGCGTTGATCGTCCCCGCCTCGCCCGGGGGCGGTCGTTCTCGGAACGCGGTGATCCGGTCGCCATCGGCGGCAACCACGCCGAAGCGGGAGGCATCCTCCAGCCGGTGCAGCGCCAGCCGGCCGAACACGTCCGGCCCGTCATCGGCGGCCTCGGCGAGCAGCCGGGCAAGATTCGCATCCAGCAACGAATTGCCGTTCAGCAGGAAAAAGCGCTCGGCGAGCTTTTCGCGCGCGTGGAACAGCGCGCCTCCCGTGCCGGCGGCGAATGGTTCGACGCTCACCGAGATGTCCATGCCGATCGGCAAAGCCGCGTGCAGTTGCTCAAGCGAGCGTTCGATATGGACAGACATATGGCCGGCGAGCAGGATCGTTTCGCGGACGCCGAACCGCAGCAACTCGCCCAGCAGCCACGCCAGGAACGGTTTGTCGCCGATCGGCAGCAGCGGCTTCGGCCGCTCGGCGGCCAGCGCGCCGAGGCGGCTGCCAAGGCCGCCGGCCAACACGGCGCATTGGCGGAGCGTGGCGTGGGTCACTCATCGGTGAATAGCGCCCGGCCCGTCAACGCCGCAATGCGCATGTCGGCCGCACCGATGCAACGCCGCGCGGCGGCACCATCTGGCCGTCCATGCAACTCGCTCCCGAACTCGCGGCCGGCGCGGTGCCTCCGGCGCTGACGCCGCGTGTCACGCTGGCGCTGGCGGTCGCGGCCGGCTGTGCCGCCGCCAATGTCTGGTACAACCAGCCGATGCTCGGCGTGATCGAAGCCGACCTCGGGGTTTCCAGCCGCACCGTCGCGTTGATCCCGACCGCCACCCAGATCGGCTTTGCCGCGGGCATTCTGCTGCTGGTGCCGCTCGGCGACCGGATGGACCGGCGGACGCTGATCCTGCGGCAATTCGCCTGGCTGACGCTGTCGCTGATCGCCGCCGCCGTCGCCCCGGGCGCCGCGACGCTGATCCTGGCCTCGGTCGCGATCGGGGTCGGCGCCGGCATCACCCAGCAGGTGATGCCGTTCGCCGCCGAACTGGCGCCGCCGCATGCGCGCGGGCGGGCCGTGGGCACGGTGATGAGCGGCCTGCTGCTCGGCGTGCTGCTCGGCCGCGTGCTGTCCGGCATCGTCGCCAAGTACGCCGGCTGGCGCCCGATGTTCTTCCTCGCCGCCGGCATCGCGGTCGCGGTCGGCCTGATGCTGGCCGCCGCCCTGCCGCGCAGCCGGCCGCAGACCCGTTCGTCCTATTTCGGGCTGCTCGTTTCGCTGGTCGCGCTGACCCGCGCCTACCCGAAACTGCGCCGCGCGACGCTGATCCAGGCCGGGCTGTTCGGCGGATTTTCGGCGTTCTGGTCGGTGCTGGCACTGAAGCTGCAGGCGCCGCCGCTGGCGCTCGGCAGCGAGGTCGCGGGGCTGTTCGGCGTCGTCGGCGCGGCCGGCGTGCTGGTCGCGAGCCTCGCCGGGCGGCTCGCCGACCGGCACGGGGCGCGCGGCGTGATCGGCGCCGGCGTCGTGCTGGTGATCGTGAGCTTTGCCGTGTTCGCGGTCTGGCCGACGCTCGCCGGGCTGATCGTTGGGCTGATCGTGCTCGATCTCGGCGTGCAGGCGGCGATGATAGGCAACCAGTCGGTGATCTACGCGCTGCAGCCGGAGGCGCGGGGCCGGATCAACACCGTGTTCATGACCGGCATGTTCATTGGTAGCGCACTCGGCTCCGGGGCGGCCGGGTTCGGCTGGACGATCGCGGGCTGGCCCGCGGTCTGCGGCGTCGGCTGCGCGCTCGCGCTCGGGTCGCTCGCCGCCCACCTGGTGCCGTTGCGGCGCTGAGCGCAACCCGGTCCGCGAGGTCAGTCGGCGGCGCCCAGCACCGGCGCGGGCACCGGCCGTTCCGCGTCGCGCCACGCCAGCAGGGCGACGGCGGCGAACCCGCTCATCACCAGCGTCATCGCGACCGGGCCGAGCAGCGGGAACAGCAGCGCCACCAGCGCGCTGGACACCGCGGCGGTCGCCATCTGCAGGAACCCCACCACCGCCGACGCAACCCCGGCGATCTCACCCATCGGCTCCAGCGCGCGCTGCGTCGCGTTCGGCGAGGCGATCCCGCGGCTGAAGGCGTGCACCACCAGCAGCGGCAGCAGCGTCGCCACCGATTCCGTGCCGGCCAGGGTGACGATCAGCAACCCGCCGGCGCTCAGCAGTCCGACGCCCAGCGCCAGCCCGAGCGCCGCCCGCGAGGCGGCGGCGCTGCGCGCCAGCCAGCCGTTGAGCCAGGCGCCGGCCATCAGGCCGAGCGAGATCACCGCGAACAGCGCGGCATACACCGGGGCGGACACGCCGAGCGCGCCCATCAGCACCATCGGCGAGCCGGAGATGTAGGCGAACAGCGCGCCGAAGCCGGCCGCGTTGGCCACCGCGTACCCGACCGAACGGCGGTGCCGCAGCATGTGCGCGTAGCCGCCGAACACGCCGCGCACCCGGCGCGGCAGCCGGCGCGTCTCCGGCAGGGCGACGCTCACGGCAATCAGCAGCAGCAGGCCGGTCAGGCCGAGGAACCCGTAGATCGCCCGCCATCCGCCGAGCAGCAGCGCCCAGCTCCCCACGGTCGGGGCGATCACCGGGGCGACGCTGAGCACCATCGCGACGTACGAGAACCGCTGCCGTGCCGCGGGGCCTTCGAACAGGTCGCGGGTGATCGCGAAGGCCATCACCGTGCCCGAGGCGGCGCAGGCGCCCTGGATCAGCCGGAAGCCGATCAGGCAGCCGATCGACCCCGCCGCGGCGCAGAGCGCGCCGGCGACCGCATAGAGCAGCAGCCCCGCCAGCAGGACGGGCCGGCGGCCGAAACGATCGGAGAGCGGCCCCAGCAGCAGTTGCGCCACCGAAAAACTGCCCATGAACACGCTGAGCGTCAGCCCGGTGCCCGCCGCCGTGGTGGCGAGATCGCGTTGCAGTGCCGGGAACGCCGGCAACCCCATGTCGATCGACAGCGGCGGCAGCGCCGCGAGCGCGCCGAGCAGCACGGTGAAGGCCACGCTATTGGGGCGAAGCTGCATTTTTGTCGAATAAGCCTGTGCTGCCGTCGGTCGCCGAAGTGCTCCAGCCGGCAAGCACTAGCAAATCTTCTCGGCGCTGGCACGAAAACACGGAGGGAATCCGCCGTGACACGCGTCAAATAAGATGTTGTGACGGTCGAATCATGACGTGAGGCGAAATATTGTAACAAACCGTTCCAGACGGTCTTCCAGTTCCAGCGTGGTCGGCACGCCGATAGCGTGCAATCGACGTCAACCCTTCATCCGGCAGGTAGGCGCGGCCGGGGTCGGCAAGCCACACCTCCGCGCGTGCGCGAGCCATGGCGCAGCCAGGGCAGGATATGCGCGGTCATCGGCGCCTCGTAGCAGACGTCGCCGCACAGGATGAGGTCCCAGCGACCGGCGCGTCCCGACCAAGTCGGCCGCCAGCGACGGTGACCGGCTGCCCGTTGGCGGCGGCGTTGAGCCGGATCGCGGCGATGGCGAGCGGGTCGATCTCGGCGGCCTCCACCGTGGCCGCGCCGGCGCGGGCGGCAGGCGATCGCAGCGATGCCGCAGCCGGCGGCGAAATCCAGCACGCGGCGGCCGGCCACGACCTCCGGGTGGTCGAGCAGGTGCCGCGCCAGCGCCTGGCCGCCTGGCCAGGCGAATGCCCAGAACGGCGGCTCGATGTTGTGTTCGCTCAGCCAGTCCTCGGTCGCCTGCCAGATCGGGGTTATTTCCGTGGCCAGGTGCAGGGTGAGTTCCGGCACCAGCGGGGCCTGCGCGGGCAGCGTGTTGGCGCGCACGAACGCCGCCGGGTCGATCACAGCCAACCCAGCAGCAGCGCCAGTCCGACCGCGAGCCCGACGTCGCGGTTGGCCTGGAACAGTTTCAGACAAAGGGCGGGGTTGTCGATGTCCAGCAGAAGAACCTGCCGCGCCAGCAGTGCCGCCGGCAGCAGCAGGGCCACGTAAAACGGCCAGGACAGCCCGGCGAGCCAGCCGCTCGCGAGCGACGCAGACCACGGTCGCGGAGTAGCAAGCGGCCAGGAATGGCCGGGAATTGGCCCCGAACAGACGGGCGGTCGAGCGCACGCCGATCAGCGCGTCGTCCTCGCGGTCCTGGTGCGCGTAGATCGTGTCGTAGCCGAGGATCCAGCAGATCGCGCCGAGATAGAGCACGCCGGCGGCGGCATCGAGCCGGCCGGTCGCGGCCGCATAGCCCATCGGCGCGCCCCAGCCGAACGTGACGCCGAGCATCAGTTGCGGCCACCAGGTGAACCGCTTGGCCAGCGGATACATGACCACCAGCACCAGCGAGCGCACGCCGAGCCGGATCGCTTCCTCGTCCAGTTGCAAGAGGATGGTGAGCGCAAGAGCCGCCAGCACGGCGAGGAAAAAAAACGCGCCGCGCATGCCGACGGCGCCGGAAGCGAGCGGCCGGCCGGCGGTGCGAGTGACGCGGCGGTCGAGATCGCGGTCCCACATGTCGTTGATCACGCAGCCGGCGCCGCGCATGAGCACGGCGCCGGCGAGGAACAGCGCGACCAGCCGCACGGTCGGCCACGCAGCAAGGCCGGCGACGTGGCCGCCGAGCAGGATCGACCACAGCCCCGGCAGGAACAGCAGCCACACGCCGATCGGCCGGTCGAGCCGGGCCAGCAGCGCATACGGCGCCCAGCCGCGCGGCAGCCGCGCGATCCAGCCGGTGCTGATGATGTCGGTATGGCCGTGTTCGGCAAGGCCGGGCATGCGGTGCTAATCTGCCGCCGCCATGCCCGGGTCAATCCGTCTCCATACCGCCGCGCCGCTGCACGCCGGCGCCGACCTCGGCGCAACTCCGGGGCAGGCGCATTACCTTGCAAGCGTGATGCGCTGCGCGGTCGGCGAGCGGATCCGGCTGTTCAACGGCAGCGACGGCGAGTGGGAGGCACGCATCCGCGTGCTGCGGCGCGACCGCGCCAGCCTCGTGGCCGAGCGGCAGGTCCGCGCCAGCAGGCCGCCGAACCGGATCTGTGGCTGGTGTTCGCGCTGCTGAAGCGCGACGCGACCGATCTCGTGGTGCAGAAGGCGACCGAACTCGGCGCCGCCGAACATCATGCCCGGTGCTGACCGAGCGCACCAACGCCGACCGGGTCAACCTCGGCCGGCTGCACGCGATCGCCATCGAAGCGGCCGAGCAATGCGAGCGGCTGACCGTGCCGGCGATCGAGGAGCCGTGCGGCCTGGCCGGCACTGCTCGACGGCTGGCCGGCCGAGCGCCGGCTGGCGGCGGCGCTGGAGCGCGTGGACGCGCCGCCGGTCGAACCGGCGCGCGGTCCGGCGGCGCTGCTGGTCGGCCCGGAGGGCGGTTTCACCGACGCGGAGCTTGACGCCTTGCGCCGCCGTCCCTTTGTTGTGACGCCTCGCTCGGGCCGCGCATCCTGCGCGCCGAGACCGCCGCGATCGTCGGGCTGGCGCTGTTGCAGGCGCCCCTGTCGCGGGGCGTCGGCGGCGGCTAGAAGGTCGCACCGCCGCCCCCATTTGCGATCAGGGCCGGCACACAGACGGGCCGGCACACAGACGGGAACGAGATGTCCAATCCTGGAGAAGCCGACGCGACGCCGATCACGTCGATCCGCCAACTGGCGGACTACATCGCCGCGGGCTGCAAGCCGCGCGACCGGTTCGCGATCGGCACGGAGCACGAGAAGTTCGGCTTCCGCCGCGATGACCTGCACGCCGACCGCCGTACGAGCCGGGCGGCATCCGGGCGCTGCTGGAACGGATGGCGGCGCAACGGCTGGGAGCCGATCCTGGACCACGGCAACCTGATCGGCCTGAAGCGGCGGCGACGCTTCGGTCTCGCTGGAGCCGGCCGGGCAGCTCGAACTGTCGGGCGGCACGCTGGCGACGCTGCACGAGACCAGCGCCGAGACTGGAGGCGCATTTCGCCCAGGTGCACGCGGCCGCGGCGCCGCTCGGCATCGGCTTCGCCCCGCTCGGCTTCCATCCGACTGGCCACGCGCCGACAATGCCGTGGATGCCAAAGGGCCGTTACGCGATCATGCGCCGCTACATGCCGACTGGTCGGCGCGCTCGGCCTCGACATGATGACGCGCACCTGTACCGTGCAGGTGAACCTCGACTACGGTTCGGAAGCCGACATGGTGCGCAAGCTGCGCGTCGCGCTGCTGTTGCAGCCGCTGGCGACCGCGCTGTTCGCCAACTCGCCGTTCACCGAGGGCCGGCCGAACGGTTTCCTGTCCTATCGGGCGCATGTCTGGACCGACACCGACAACGATCGCTCCGGCATGCCGGCGGTGTTGTTCGAGGAGGATTTCGGCTTCGAGCGCTACGTCGCAGTGGCTGGTGGACGACGTGCCGATGTATTTCGTCTATCGCAACGGCAGTTACATCGACCTCGCGGGCAAGTCGTTTCCGCGACGTTCATGTCCGGCGCGCTTGCACGAACCTGGTACCGGACCTGGCGACGATCGGCGATTTCGCCGACCACATGACGACCGTGTTCACCGACGTCCGGATCAAGCGGTTCCTGGAAATGCGCGGCGCCGATGCCGGGCACGCCGGAGATGATGCTGGCGCAGTCGGCGCTGTGGGTCGGGCTGCTGTACGACGACGCGGCGCTGGCCGCGGCCGAGGCGTTGGTGCGCGGCGCCGGCTGGGAGGCATGTCGCGGCATGCGCGCCGCCGTGCCGCGCGCGGGCTGCTGCGAAGCTGCCCTGGCGCGGCGGCACGCTGCGCGACCTGGCGCGGCCGACGTGGTCGCGATTGCCCGCGACGGCCTGCGCGCGCGGGCGCGGCTCGATGCATGCGGGCCGTGACGAATAGCATCTACCTGGCGCCGCTGGAAGACGATTGGCCGATGGCGAGCCGACCCAGGCGGAACACTGGTTGAAGCGCTTTCACGGCGCCTGGGCCGGCGATGCACGGCCGAAATCTTCGCGGAAGCCGTCGATGGCATGAACAAGATTATCAGAACGCGGCTATGGCGTCGCTGTATCCAGCTTGCGATGCATACCGAGACGGTGTTCGATGACGTGATGATGGCTAGGCACAACGATCAGACTCCAGGCCGGGCTTCACAGTCGGCAGCCGCGGCGTCCGGACAGGTGGTGCTCCGGCTGCGGTTGATCGGCCAGATGGAAGCCTGGACGCTCACCAGCGAAAACGTGCTGCCGGCCGGGCGCAAGACGCGGGCGCTGCTGGCGGTCGTCGCGCTGTCGCTCGCCGCGCCCGGCGCTGCGCGGCAGGCTCGCCGAACTGCTGTGGAGCCGCCGGCCGGAGGAACAGGCGCGGGCGTCGCTGCGGCAGGAAATCCACCGGCTGCTGGAGACGCTGTCGCCGGCCGGGCCGCGGAGATCATGCAGGTCACCCGCGACCACCTGTCGCTGCGCTCCAGGCGCGGTCTGGGTGGACGTCGACGAGGTGATGCGCGCCACCACCGACCAGCCGCGCGTCGCTGTCGCTGCTGGACGGCGACCTGCTGGAGGATCTGGACGGGATCGACCCGACCTTCGACGCCTGGCTCGCCGCGGAACGCGAGCGGCTGCGCGACCGTGCCCGCAAGCGTCGCCGAGGCGCTGCTGCGCGAGCAGACCGAGCCGGAACCGGCGATCCCGGCGGCGCAGCGGCTGCTGCAGATCGACCGGGCGCATGAAGGCGCCTGGCGGGCGCTGATGCGGGCGCACGTCGCGCGCGGCGAGCGCGGCATGGCGATCCAGGCCTACGACCGCTGCCGCGCCGTGCTGGCCGACCTGCTGGACGCCGCAGCCGTCGGAGGAGACGCAGAAGCTGCTGGCCGAAATCCGCGGCCCAGCGGCAGCCGCGTGCGGACGACGCCCGCGCGGCTCCGCCGCCGGCGCCACCGCCTCCGCCGCCACCGCCGGGTCGAGCCGCGGCTCGTCGCGCGCGCCGAGCCGCGGGCGGAGCCGCGCGGCGAGGGCGCGCACGCGCACCACCGCCCGCGGCGGCGCCCATGTCGGCGTGCTGCCGATGCAGGTGGTCGGCACGACGGACGCGGAGGCGCATCTCGGCACCGGCCTGGCCGAGGAAATCACCACGGCGCTGGCGCGGTTCCGCTGGATGTTCGTGGTCTCCTCCAGCTCGCTCGCCCGCTTCGCCGCTGAAACCCGCGACGAGGGCGCGATCCGCCGCACCTTCGGCATCGACTTCCTGCTGGACGGCACGATCCAGCGCGTGCGCAACCGGCTGCGCATCACCGTGCGGCTGCTCGATCTGCGCGCCGGCAACCAGGTGGTCTGGGCGCGCCGGTTCGATCGCGCAGGCGAACGATCTGCTGACGCTGCAGGACGAGATCGCCGCCGAGGTGGTGGCGCAGATCGACCCGGAAATCCTGCTGATCGAGAGCGCAGCGCGTCGCCGCGCCGGCCGGTCACGATGCCACCGCCTACGACCTGGTGCTGCGCGCGATTCCGCTGATGGGGCGGCTGGAGCGGGCGCCGTTCATGCAGGCGGGCGAGCTACCTGCGCCAGGCGATCGAACTGGAGCCGGACTACGCCGCGGCGCACGCCTGGTACGCCTACTGGCACGTGTTCCTGGTCGGCCAGGACTGGGCGGAGGACCCGGCCGCGATGATCGCGCAGGCCGGCCAGCTGGCCGAACGCGCCATCGTGCTCGATCCGTTCGACGCCAGGGCGCTGACCATCGCCGGGCACGTGCGCGCCTTCCTGCACCACCGGCTGCGCGAGGCGATCGCGCTGCACGAGCGCGCGCTGTCGCTCAACCCGAACCTGGCGATGGCCTGGGACCTGTCCGGCGTCGCCTTCGCCTATATGGGCGAGGTCGACGAGGCGGAACGCCGGATCAACCGCTACAAGACGCTGTCGCCGCTCGACCCGCACGCGTTCTTCTTCGATACCGCCTTCATCATCGTGAACCTGCTGAAGCGGGACTACCCGGCGGCGGTGGCCTCCGGCCGGCTGGTCAGCGAGATGAACCCCGCGTTTTCCGGCGCCTGCAAGCCGTATCTGGCGGCGCTCGGCCATCTCGGGCTCATGGAGGAGGCGGCGGTGGTGCGGCAGCGGCTGATCGCGATCGAGCCGGGCTTCAGCGTCGGCCGCTTCCTGCAGCTCAACGCCTACGAGCGCGCCGACCAGCTGCAGGACTACGCCGAAGGGCTGCGGCGCGCAGGCGTGCCGGAATAGCGGCGACCTCACGCCGCCATCTCAGGCGGCCCTCGGGCGCAGGCACAGCAGCAGCAGCGCCAACAGCAACAGCGCGATCGGCCCGATCAGCGCCACGTTGCCAAGCCACCCGGTCGCCAGGCCGCCCGCCGTCGCGCCGATGCCGAAGGTCGCGCAGATGGTCGCGAACACCCTTGCCTGATGCAGCGCCGCCGCATCGCGCGGCGCGGTGACGCCGACAAACAGCGCTTCCGCCGTGCGACGCAGATTGCCGGTGGTCATGACGGAGCTGTACGCGCAGCCCTCGACGCGGGCGAAGCTGCAGGTTTGCAGCGCCGCCACGAAGGCGATGCCGAGCACGATCGGCAGGTCAGGAAACGCCCGTGGCAGCGCCGCGACCACGACCAGCAGCGCGATCTCGACGCCAAGGCTGACCAGCGGCGCCCGCAGCCCGCTTTGCATCCGCAGGCGATGCGCGGTGAACACGCCGAGCAGGAACGCCGCGATCGGCGGGACGTGGCGCAGCGCCTCGTGCCAGTGCCCGGACGCCGCGAACACCCCGAACAGCACGACATTGCCGGTCTGCGCATTGGCGAACACGCCGCCGTGGCCGACCCAGGTGAATGCGTCGAGGAAGCCGCCGGCCATGCTCAGCAGCACGGCGACAAGCAGCGTCTCCGCTGGTTCCGGCGGCGGCACGCCGGCGGTTACTCGGTCGGCGCGGCCCCGTCCTCGCCCTTGCGCCGCTTGCGCGCGGCGGCGGCGTACATGCCGCGCGGGCGCTTCTCCATCACGTTCGGACGCACCACGGTGTCGTAGAAGTCGTCCCAGTCCTCGGGCGAGAACTGTTCCATCGTCGGCACCAGCTCGTAGTTGTTCTGCCCCGCCTCCTCGAGCACCTCGCGCGGCAGCGGCTGCACCTGGAATAATGGGAAGTCCGCACGGAACTCGATCGGCACGCCGGTCTTTGTGAGGCGCATGTTCGTGATCAGCGGGCCGAACCAGCGGTCGGTCTCGATGATGCCTTCATACAGTTCGTAGGCGCCGTGCCGCGGCAGGTTGGCGCAGGGGCGCACCAGCAGGCTCCAGCCCGGCGCCGTGCGGGCGACCAGGCCGCTCCACATCTGCAGGATGCCGGGCTCCTGGAAGGCACCGAGGAACGGCGGCGAGAAGCCCCTGATTTCTTCCGGAGCGCGTTCGTCGAAATGCGCCGCGAACCACGGGAATTGCGCAGTCTTCAGCGGCATCCAGCCGTCGGCGTCGGCATAGGTCCAGGTGATCTCGAGTCCGTCCCACATCAGGCTGAAATTGAATGGCGGGAACACGTAGTAGCCGAATGCCGACGCGGTCACGACCGGCTCGCAGTAGCGAAACGCCCGGGTGGGCAGCGTGCCGGCGGCCGACCGGTCGGCGCGCTGCGGCAGCCGCGCCTGCGGGATCAGCCGGTGGAAGATGATGCGGGGCGGCTTGGCCGCGACCGTCGGTCGCCGGCGCAGATTGGTGCGGGCTTCCATGCATGATCCGGGCGCTGTCCTGGGTTGGCGATGGTTCAACGCAGCAAGCGGGCCCGAAGGCCCGCCCGGCATGCTATCGGATGTTTCGGACCGGCAGCAAGTGGCGGCCGCGCGTCGGCGGCAAGCCGGTCAGAAAGAGGGGCGCATCCCGCCGAGGCGCACCTTGCCGGCGTCGGCGGTGGCGAGGCTCGGGCTCATGCCGCCCAGACGCACCTTGCCGGCGTCGGCGGTGGCGAGGCTCGGGCTCATGCCGCCGAGGCGCACCTTGCCGGCGTCGGCGGTGGCGAGGCTCGGGCTCATGCCGCCGAGGCGGACCTTGCCGGCATCGGCGGTGGCGAGGCTCGGGCTCATGCCGCCGAGGCGGACCTTGCCGGCATCGGCGGTGGCGAGGCTCGGGCTCATGCCGCCGAGGCGGACCTTGCCGGCATCGGCGGTGGCGAGGGTCGGGCTCATGCCGCCCAGGCGGACCTTGCCGGCGTCGGCGGTGGCGAGGCTCGGGCTCATGCCGCCCAGGCGGACCTTGCCGGCGTCGGCGGTGGCGAGGCTCGGGGCTCATGCCGCCGAGACGGACCTTGCCGGCGTCGGCGGTGGCGAGGCTCGGGCTCATGCCGCCGAGGCGGACTTTTCCGGCGTCGGCGGTGGCGAGGCTCGGGCTCATGCCGCCCAGGCGCACCTTGCCGGCGTCGGCGGTGGCGAGGGCTCGGGCTCATGCCGCCGAGGCGCACCTTGCCGGCGTCGGCGGTGGCGAGGCTCGGGCTCATGCCGCCCAGACGGACTTTTCCTGCGTCGGCGGTGGCGAGGCTCGGGCTCATGCCGCCCAGGCGGACTTTGCCGGCATCGGCGGTGGCGAGGCTCGGGGCTCATGCCGCCGAGGCGGACTTTTCCGGCATCGGCGGTGGCGAGGCTGGGGCTCATGCCGCCGAGGCGAACCTTGCCGGCATCGGCGGTGGCGAGGCTCGGGCTCATGCCGCCGAGGCGGACTTTGCCGGCATCGGCGGTGGCGAGGCTCGGGCTCATGCCGCCGAGGCGAACCTTGCCGGCATCGGCGGTGGCGAGGGACGGGGCTCATGCCGCCGAGGCGCACCTTGCCGGCGTCGGCGGTGGCGAGGGACGGGGCTCATGCCGCCGAGGCGCACCTTGCCGGCATCGGCGGTGGCGAGGCTCGGGCTCATGCCGCCGAGGCGCACCTTGCCGGCATCGGCGGTGGCGAGGCTCGGGCTCATGCCGCCCAGGCGCACCTTGCCGGCATCGGCGGTAGCGAGGCTCGGGCTCATGCCGCCCAGACGGACTTTTCCTGCGTCGGCGGTGGCGAGGCTCGGGCTCATGCCGCCCAGACGGACTTTTCCTGCGTCGGCGGTGGCGAGGCTCGGGCTCATGCCGCCGAGGCGGACTTTTCCGGCATCGGCGGTGGCGAGGCTCGGGGCTCATGCCGCCGAGGCGGACGCGGCCGGCGTCGGCGGTGGCGAGGCTCGGGCTCATGCCGCCGAGGCGGACTTTTCCGGCATCGGCGGTGGCGAGGCTGGGGCTCATGCCGCCCAGGCGCACCTTGCCGGCATCGGCGGTGGCGAGGGTCGGGCTCATGCCGCCGAGGCGGACGCGGCCGGCGTCGGCGGTGGCGAGGGAGGGGCTCATGCCGCCGAGACGCACCTTGCCGGCGTCGGCGGTGGCGAGGCTCGGGCTCATGCCGCCGAGGCGGACCTTACCGGCGTCGATCGAAGCCAACGTGCTGAGCGAGAGCTTGGTCATGGCAAAATTCCCTGGATGCATCAACGGGCCACCATGCCCGCCGCGTTTGCGATGACGGCATCATCCAGGCCGGTCCGAATACCGTCGTATTAACGGCGTTAACACGACGTTAATACGCAGAAAAAACGCGTTTTTCACGTTTGATGCAATTGTATCGCAGGGTCGTTCCGCACGTAGTGCTGGCATTCACGCATTTGGCGGGCGGTGCCGGCTCGTCGGTTGCGCCAAGGGCGTTCGGCTTTGCTGCGGAATTCTGCAACTCCACAGTCGAGCGTCGCTTCAGTCTTGGCGATCGACAGTCAACCCTTTCGGCGACTGACTGCAACCCCCGCTTGCACCATATCAGATCGTCTGGCGAAATCGCCCGGCGTGTCGGCAAAGGCGCGCGCCGATACGATTTGACGATCGATCAACGAGAAGTGAACAGCTGCGATAGCGCCGCGGATACCCTGCGGTCGCTCCTTTCCGGTTGCCGGCGAGCCTCCGGATCGGCAGGACTTCAGTGCCGGGCCGGCAGTCGCGCCCCGGAGTCGTGCATGGCCATTGAACAGCGTTTTTGGCGGTAAGGGCGGAAGGGCGGATGCACCGCGTCCTGCTGCTGTCGGTCGGGCTGCATGCGCTCGCGCTGGCGTCGCTGCTGGCATTGCGATCGTCGCTGCCGGCACAGCCCGACCAGCCCGCGCGCATCGAAGTGGTGTTCGGCACCAGCGGCGACGCGGCGCCCGCGCCCGCATCGGCCCCGGCGCCGAGTCCCGCGCCGGCCCCGGTCCCGCTCCCTCCACAGGACGCAGTGGAACCCGGGCCGGCGGCCGCGCCGGCCGTTCCGGCTGCGCCGGCTGCATCGGCGGCCGCTGCGGCGCCGGATCCGGGGCTGCGCGTCGATCGGCCGGACCCGCAGATGATCCCGGCGCGCGACGCCTTCGGCAATCACGCCCCCGATTATCCGGAGGAAGCGCGCCGGCAGCATCAGGAAGGTACGGTGCTGTTGCGGCTGCATATCGCCGCCGACGGCGCCGTGGTGCGGATCGAGCTGCTGCAATCCTCCGGCGTCGCGGCGCTCGACGAAGCGGCCTGCGCCGCGCTGGCGCAATGGCACTTCCTGCCGGCGGAACTGGCGGGCCGCCCGGTCGCCTCGTATCGCGACCAGCCGGTCAGTTTCGTGCTCTGATCGGCGGATCGGGGGAGAGCGCAATGGTGCGGATCGATCGGGTGGTGACGCGCGGCGGCGACGGCGGCGAGACCTCGCTCGGCGACGGCGCGCGGGTGGCCAAGGACGCGCCGCGGCTCGAGGCGATCGGTGCCATCGACGAGGCGAATGCGGTGGTCGGGGTGCTGCGGCTGCACCTCGGCGCCGATGCGGCGGCGGACGCGATGCTGGCGCGGGTCCAGAACGACCTGTTCGACGTCGGCGCCGATCTGTGCGTGCCCGGCACGGGCGGCGACCGGCTGCGCCTGACCGATGCGCCGAATCTGCGGCTGGAGCAGGAAGTGGCGGAGATGAACGCGGCGTTGCCGCCGCTGACGAGTTTTGTGCTGCCCGGCGGGACGCCGGGGGCCGCGCATGCGCACCTCGCCCGCGTCGCCGTGCGCCGCGCCGAGCGGCAGGTGGTCGCACTCGGTCGCACCGAGAGCGTCAATCCGGCGGTGCGGCGCTTCCTGAACCGGCTCTCGGACCATCTGTTCGTGCTCGGCCGCCGGCTGAACGGCAACGGCGCGCACGACGTGCTGTGGGTTCCGGGCGCGAACCGATAGCAGGCTGCCGCGGATTTGACGCGATGGGAGCCAGCCCCTAGAAGCAGCCGGGCAAACGTCGTGTGCGGTGCCTCCTGGCGCGGAGGGGTGGCCGAGCGGCTGAAGGCGACGGTTTGCTAAACCGTTGTACATCGTAAAGGTGTACCGTGGGTTCGAATCCCATCCCCTCCGCCAGTTCCACAATCGTGGTCGTTCGCGAAGGTCCAGACGCCCCGGACACAGCCGCCGAAATCCGCCAGATACCGCTTCCGCATGGACCGCCCCCGACCTCTTGCGTTCGCCCCCGTTCGGCACCATGATTGTGGAACAGGACGTGGAACGGGAATGCCGTTCCACATTCGACCGAGGTGAGGGCGGTGCCGAGGAAAGCCAAGGGGCTGACGGCTGCGGGCGTGAGCAAGGCCAAGCCAGGCCGGCACGGGGACGGGCGCGGTCTGTTCCTGTTCGTCAAGCCTGATGGCCGGCGGACATGGACGTTCAGGTTCCAGATCGAGGGTCGTCCGCGTGAGATGGGCCTGGGCGTCGCCACGGGCACTGGCGCGATCTCGCTGGCGCAGGCGCGCGACAAGGCCGGCGAGCTGCACCAGCTGGTCAAGCAGAGGATTGACCCGCTGGACAAGCGCGCCGCCGACGAGGCCGATGCAAAAGCAGCGGCGCAGATCGCCGAGGCGAAGCGCAAGACCTTCCGGGAAGTCGCCGTCCTCTACATTGCCGCCCATGAGGCGGCGTGGCGGAACGCGAAGCACGCAGCCCAGTGGACCGCGACGCTTCAGACCTATGCCTACCCGCACTTCGGCGATCTGCCGGTGGCCGCGGTCGCGGTGGAGCATGTGATGGCTGCGCTGGAGCCGATCTGGACCACCAAGCCGGAGACGGCCAGCCGCGTGCGCGGCCGCGTCGAGAGCATCCTGGACTTCGCGGCCGCTCGGAACTGGCGCGATGGCGACAACCCCGCGCGCTGGCGGGGTCGCCTCTCGAAGCTGCTGCCGGCGCGTACGAAGGTGCGCAAGGTCGAGCACCACGCGGCGATCCCGTGGCGCGACATGCCCGGCTTTATGGCGCGGCTCCGCCAGCAGGAAGGTGTCGGCGGCCTTGCCCTCGAATTCGCGATCCTGACGGCCGCCCGTACTGGCGAGGTGCTCGGCGCCAAATGGAGCGAGATCGACTTCGATGAGGCCGTGTGGCGGGTGCCCGCCGAGCGGATGAAGGGCGGGCGGGAGCATCGCGTTCCCTTGACCGAGGCCGCGGTCGCCGTGCTGCGCCGGCTGCTCCCGTTGCGCGACCCAGCACGCGGCGATTGGGTGTTTGTCGGAACCAAGACGGGCCGGCCACTCTCGAATATGGCGCTGCTGATGACGCTGCGCCGAATGGGGCTGGGGGCCTACACGGCGCACGGCACCGCGCGCTCCAGCTTCAGCACCTGGGCGGCCGAGGGCACCGCCTTCGCGCCCGAGGTTGCCGAGGCCGCGCTGGCCCATGTGAGTGGCGACAAGGTGGCAGCCGCATACCAGCGTGGCGACTTCTTCGAGAAGCGTCGACGGCTGATGGATTCGTGGGCCGAGTTCCTTGGCTCCGGAGCGGCGCCCGCGGGTAAAGTAATTCAACTGCGGCGTTTGAGCGCCTGAGCTCGATTATGCGATATGAACTTGCCGTGCATCGGTCGACCGAGCTGCCGCTAGCACTAGGTTCGCCCCAATTCGAGCGGCGATGACGCGAACCGCCCGGGGAAGCCCGGTTTGGCCGCCCTGCCGTTGGGCACCGGTGGCGCCATGCGCACCGCCCCCGGACATATATGAAGCGCGAAAAGGAGTCCCTGAAGCCAGAAGTTCGGCCGTGTGGTCGCGGCTGGCCTCTTCGGACCCCACCTGGGGCACCCCTCCGCAGCAGATGGCGATGCTGCGCGCCGCGATCGACGAAGGCGACGTGCCCTTGCCGTTTGGCGCACTCGCTGTCCTGAGCTGCGTGGCAGACGGCATCCTGATTGAGAACAAGCAGCTCGATGGCAACCTGATCGATGCACCGTGCCGATTTTCCGAGGGATGATCCTTACCATGGGCGCGATCGCCACGATCTCGTCAAGGTGCCGTGGTGGGCGGTTGTTGAACTTGCCTATATCCGGCACCTACTTGCGCATGAATCGGAAGGGTTCGTTCAACTCGACGACACTAACGCGCCTTTTCGGCGGGATGGGTGACGGCAGCGGAAACCAAGGTTTCTTCGCTCGCCGGCTGCCAGCAGCGGAGCAGCACAAGAAAATGGC
Source organism: uncultured Solirubrobacterales bacterium (assembly GCA_963697635.1). Classification (GTDB taxonomy): domain Bacteria; phylum Pseudomonadota; class Alphaproteobacteria; order Acetobacterales; family Acetobacteraceae; genus CAJCJG01. Next base: position 457,818 of record CAVOOS010000032.1, read on the forward strand.
GTGGTCGGTGGCAGGGGTTTTGGCGCGAAGGCCATTGAGTGAGACAGTGGCCATTCAGGCAGTCGCAGCTCTTTACGCGCGGGACGAGAAGGTGGTTGGCGGGCTGGTGGAAAAGGTACGGCCCTCAGGCGAAAGAGGAAGTTTTGAAGGCCGTAACCCAGGGCAGCGCTAGGGCCCTGGCATATCCGCAAACGAGTTCTTTCTCCGGAGATTTCGACCCTGCGGACCGCGATGGTTCGCCACCGTCCTTTCACCACGGAGGCGAAACAGAATGAACTTACACCAAACCCGCCCCGGCTGACCTCTTCCGCCGAGGCGGACCATTGCCACAGCTGCTGACCGTCAAAGACGCGATGACCATCCGGCCGGATTGGCAAGACCTCGCTCAGGTACGGCCCGGCGGCCAAAGGTGCCTTTCCGCTGAAGAAATTTGGTCGGCGCACCCTAATCCCACGGGTGCGTTCATGGCGTTCCTGTCACCGGCGCTTCCCACGCAGAGATCGGCAAATCCAGATAAAGCAAACCGCCCCGGCAATGATGCACCGGAGCGGCTCGTTTCGGAGACGAGCAAGGTCAGAACTTCGCTTTAGCCGAACGGATCGCGCCAAGCAAGCCTTGTCGGGCAGTTTCTTGGAGCACTGCCATGACTGGACCGTTCGAAATGCCGCGCTCGAACTCGTCTTCACGGACTCGCGCCGCTGCCACTCGGCGGCGAGGACGGCAAGAAGCCCCTGGTGGTTCGGGCGAAATGGACGCACCCGCCAAGCGAGGCATATCTGGAGCGAATGATGACGCGCTTCGGAGGGCGAGACTCGGCAGAATGCCGGGCCGTCGAAGGTCACCGTTCTGGACTGTGACCTACGGAAATCAGGCCGATGACCTGATCAGTCGCTTTGGGCCGACACCGCTTTCAAGCCGTAGACCGCGTGGTGGAGACATTTTTTCTGACCGTTCCGCCGGAGAAGGTTGCCTCAACCTGCGAGGCGAGGGCCTGGCCGCGGACTTAAAGGGGCGCGGCGGCATCATCGTGGTTCCGCCGTCAGTGCGCCTTTCGGGCACGTTTGCAGGCCGGTTGGACCGTTTGCTCACCGGAACTTGGAACGACCTTCATAACCTCCCGACGATCTGGCCAGGCGCGCTTCCTGATCGTGCCCGTGATCGAGACGCGCGCCCAATTGGCACTGGATCGCCGGCGGCCGCGGGGTGAATGGCCAGCGAAACGAGCTGGCTGTTTCGACGCCTGCTACGTGACGTGCGTGGCTGGGACACATTCGACGATCTGCTCGACGTGGCCCAGTGGCGCCAATCAAAGCTTCCGAACCCCTGCCAGTTGATGAAGTCGCAAAGGTCGCCGCGTCCGCCTGGAAACTGGAAGAGGAGGGGCGAAACTGGTGCGGCGGTCCCGCGCACGTGGTAGTCGGCTCGGAAGAAGCGGCGGCGCTCTTTGCCGAGCTCGACGCGCTGGCGCTGCTGATGTTGTTGCGCCTTGCCCATCGGCGCCCGGCCAGGGCAGCCGTTCGCGGTCAGTCCGAAGGCGATGGCCAAGCACGACTTGATCCCGCGATGGCAGCCCCGCAGATACGTCAGAGCGCGCGCAACTGGCTGGTCGACAGCGGCTTTTTGGTCAAGCTCCACCATGGCGGCGCACGAACCGGCGATGCCAGCCAATTCGCGCTGACGGGATATGGGTGCATTTCGAGCCCCAATATAACATCAACACCTCCTCCCCTGAACCTTTTGCCTCCTTCTTCAAAGCAAGCCCAGAAAATCGCGGCCAGGGGCGGAGGCGGCGAATTGAAATGCTCCATTGTGTCCTCAGGCCCTACCAGCAGGCCGCGGTCGAGGCGTTGCGCCGATCCTATGCCACCGGCCACCGCGCGCCATTGCTCGTGCTGCCGACCGGCGGTGGCAAGACCCACATTTCGCGGCCGTTACCGCGGGCCCCGCAACAAGGGGCGGCGCTGCTGGTCCTCCGCCATCGCCGCGAGCTCATTCGGCAGGCGTCGGCGAAGCTGACAGCGGCCCAAGTCTCGCACGGGATCGTCCGCCGTACCACGGACGACATCGTTCAAGTCGGGTCGGTGCAAACGGTAGTGCGACGGCTGAAGAGCTGATGCCGAACTTCGATCTGATCGTTCTGGACGAGGCGCATCACGCGACGGCCGGTTCATGGGAACGCATACTGGACACGCAGAAACAGGCGAAAGTTCTGGCCGTCACAGCCAGCGCCGGCGCCGATGGAAAAGGGCTTGGCATATGAGGCCGGAGGCCCGTTCGATGATCTGGTGGATGGTCCAGACCATTGCTGAGCTGATCGCCGGCGAATTCCTTGCAGCACCCCGGACGTTCGCGCCCGTTGAGGGCCCCGATTTATCGGTGCTCGCGTACGCGGCGGCGACTACGAACCTGGAGCTCTCGCTGAGGCGATGGGCAGAGCGGCTATCATCGGCGACGCGGCGGCTCACTATGCCGCCCATACGCCAAGCCTGCCTGCCATCGCCTTCTGCGTATCTGTCGAACATGCGCAGGGCGTCGCCGCAGCATTTCGCGCCGCAGGATGGCGCGCCGTGGCGGCCCATGGCGGCATGTCCCTGGACCTTCGGTGATCAGGCAATGACTGAGTTGTCAACCGGCGCGATACAGATCTTGTGCGTCTGCGACTTAGTGTCCGAGGGTCTGGACGTGCCGTCAGCCGGCGCGGTGCTACTGCTGCGACCGACGAAGAGCTTGCCGCTGTACCTGCAAGCAGGTGGGGG